>NZ_JBBGAZ010000004.1:0-278457 GCF_037478305.1 Cognatishimia coralii | reverse complement strand
GGTGCGCGCAACTTCACTGACATGTTCAATGCTCTGTCCGAGATTTGCGATCTCTACTCGCCACAAGAGTGCTGGAACTACTTTACGGCTGCCGGATATGTCTCAAATTAAAGGTCGGACGCTTTAGAGAGCCGTTATTGGTGACCGAAATATTTCCGCCTGCGCCGCCAGTTCCACCGTTACCGCCATTGACGCTGTAACCAATTTTGAGAATTTCAACACTGAAGCCACCACCGCCTAAACCTCCGGTGCCGCCGCGACTGTTGATGGTTACCGCGTGTTGCCCCCGTGAACTGGTTGTGGAACTGGCACCCGCATTGACCGTTACAGAATGATTGCCTCCATGACCACCAGTGCCCCCAGCGAACCCGCTCTGAATTGCCAATCGCAGCCCACCTTTTCCATCGGGTACAAGCCCGATGAATCCCTCGACGCCACCACCTCCTCGCCCCCCTAAACCAGAGACTGAAACCCCCGTTTCGTTTCCACCAATGCCCTGGTTAATAGAACCCGGAACGCCGCCGGTTCCCGGGTTAACCACCACTACGCCCAACACGCTGACACCATCGACACCATTGGCTCCAGTAGACGAGTTGTCTACGGAATATGCCTTCGATGAAAATGGAAAACATGCGAGCGAAATGGAAAGCGAACAGGACACAGAAAATCTAAGCAACTTTTGAAGTTGGTTGCTTAATTTACCAACGGTGTCCCCGATACTTGACATAATTGTCTCCCCGAAGAGAAACGCTAAGCGTCGCGGCCTGCCGAAGTCACCAATTTATGGCAAAAGTGTGGCGGACACGCAATTGGCGGAAACAATGACCATTTCCAATGGTTCGTTGTCTCGAAATCACGGTCAAATTGTCTCTTACAATGTGCGTGAAAGACACTGATTCGGCTTGACGCTTCAATTTCGAAATCAGCGCGCTAAAGTTCTCAGGATTCCTATTTCAATTTGCTGCGGATTGTTTCAGGCAAGTTTGGATCGCACCCTCAGCGATAGTCCGACTTCCACCCACAGCAGTTGATTGGCAAGTCCATATCGATTGGTATCCCAGAGCGGCACAGTTGCCCCCTGAGACAGCTCTGCCTCTCGTGGACCAAAGGCCGCACCCGCCACCCCCAAACAGGGCATTTTCGGGGGCATTCTGAACCCAAAGGCGGCTTAGAATCCTATCAAAATATCAAGAAAGGAAGATGGCTGGGGTGGTAGGATACCTTGCTTCTCGATAGCGTTCTTCGGCTTTACCCAAGCACCTAGCAAACTGGGGCACTTTCGGGGGCATATCAGGGAGCTCGCGATAGGGGCACTTCGACATCCCAGCCATACGGGTGCAGAGGGTGCTCCCTCTGTCTGCG
Source organism: Cognatishimia coralii (assembly GCF_037478305.1). Taxonomy (NCBI): domain Bacteria; kingdom Pseudomonadati; phylum Pseudomonadota; class Alphaproteobacteria; order Rhodobacterales; family Paracoccaceae; genus Cognatishimia; species Cognatishimia coralii. The sequence goes on along the minus strand of NZ_JBBGAZ010000004.1, from coordinate 277,095 downwards.
AGAGGAATAGCTGTCTCACGGGTGCTGTCCTAGGAGGCCTCTCTGACACCTCTCCCTCGGTTGGTGCCGTCTGCTGTTTCCTCATGAGTACCAGTAATGGGACGCTTCGGAGCCTTTCGATCTGTCGCACCATCGACAGTGGCTTGGCCCAAGTTGCCACAAATTGGCAGTCGATATAAACTTGCCGCTAAAGCGCCACGTGGAGGAACGATTGGTTTGCAATCCCGCACCACCCAAGGTCACACATGTGCCGGACTATTTTGCAATCGGAACCTGCCCTTTTTGCAGAACCCAATCCATTGTTTCACACCATGACTTGGAAAGCCTAGGCCGCCCAAAGGACGGGACCGCAGAATGGGTATGTACACTGTGCAAGAACATTAAGAAGTGCTCACAATAGTAACCAGCAATGCAGATAGGGAAGAAAAGCTCTAGCTGTAAGTACATAGCTTGGATGTACCCCAGTTGGATGTTCGTCGTGCTAGTCCATCTTCGTTAGCTTCCGTTGCTTGGTCAGCCGGACTTGGAAGGATTTACATACGGTGGCGAATGGCGCCTTAAGGTTTAGAACAACTGATGCTGCACTCGTAATTCGCTCTGCCCGGAAAAGCCGACTGCAAGCTCGACAACACAATTCGTTAGAGTTCGGTGTAAGTCGAATACTGAAGCACAAAAATTCACGCGGATTGAACTGATTGCGAATTGAGCTAAACTGTTCGTTGTTAAATTGGGAATCTGTACGATTACGTCTTTTCAGTTCCATATCGACCGAGTCGCCCGTGCTGTTGAGTCGGGCGCAGCAGGTGCGCGATCGAGACTTGCGGCATCCTGGGTGCGGTCGCAAAGAAAACACGGTTTGGATCCAGGCCGAAAAGACGGCCCAGAGTACTTAACCAACTTAGAAATCGAAACGAGAAAGCGTGAACTGGGACGTGTAGCAACAATAGCCGAGTCTAAGCTCGATCAACTTTTTGCTGTAGTTGGTGGCTCCGGATGCTGTGTTCTATTGACCGATCGAGATGGCATTGTGATTGACCACCGATATCAGATGGCTGACGAACATGCGTTTCGAGCTTGGGGACTTGGTGCCGGCGCTGATTGGAGCGAGTCTGCGCAAGGTACCAATGGCATCGGCACTTGCTTAGCAGAAGGTAGAGAGTTGATCGTTCACCGGGATCAGCACTTTATGGCAACCAATATCGGAATGAGCTGTATTGATGCTCCGGTTTATGGCCCTGACGGTGAAATCGTGGCGGCTCTGGATGTGTCCTCTGCGCGCGCTGACCAAACAGAAGCACTAAATGGCCTAATTGCCGAGCTCGTTAGACAAGCTGCTCGCAATATAGAGGCCGATGCGTTTCAAGATAAGTTCAGCGATGCAAGGGTGATGGTTGTTAGTGACTCAAGTGACGGCGTATCTCTTCTCGCGACAAATGCCGATGATATCGTTATCGGAGCGACCCGCGCTGCGCGTCGCGCTTTCGATCTTCAGTCCTTTGGCAACTTAAAGCCGATACCGCTCGGTGATTTGATTGGCCGAGATAGCGCATCAACGGGGTTTGCGCGCGCGCAAAGCGCGGCCATCACACGCGCGCTTATCCGTGCAGATCACAACGTAAGCTTGGCTGCCCGTGAACTGGGCGTATCGCGTGCAACGTTGTATCGGCGAATGAAGCGGTTTGGAATCAAAGGTTAGAAGCCGCGTGTCTCAGAATTGAGACAGTTCCACACTGCAATTGTCTGCCCCTGTCTTCACAGGGCTTTTTGAATTTGCTCCGCTACGTCAATATTTTTGACGGGGCCGTCCATGAAGCTAGAAGACACCAAAGACATCGCAGCGCCACGCACAGTGGTATGGGAAGCGATTTTGAACCCAGAGGTCTTAAAGACCTGCATTCCAGGCTGCCAAGAACTCACGGGAAGCGTTGAGGACGGTTTCGAAGCGGTCGTCATCCAAAAAGTTGGCCCTGTAAAAGCAACGTTCAAAGGCCAGGTCACCCTTTCAGATATTAAAGTGTCTGAGAGTCTCCTTCTTACTGGAGAAGGGAAAGGCGGCCCAGCTGGCTTTGCGAAGGGCGCGGCCAAAGTCAGTTTCGCTGATACAGATGAAGGCGGAACGCGACTAACCTATGATGTTGAAGCGAAGGTCGGCGGCAAGTTGGCCCAGTTGGGTAGTCGCATCATTGACGGCTTTACGAAGAAGCTCGCCGATCAGTTTTTTGAGCGTTTTCAAGACGGCTTAGAAGAGCCTGTTGAAACAGAAAACGCAGACGAAGAGGGAGAGAAACCCAAAAAAGGTTGGCTCAAACGCATGTTCAACTAGCGCGCCGATCTAGTCATCTAAAGGGAGGAAAAAGATGCCAACAGTTACTATGAATATTAACGGGCGACAGATGTCAGCCAACGTCGAGAACCGAACGTTGCTTGTCGCTGCATTGCGTGAGGACTTAAACCTCACAGGTACGCATGTCGGCTGCGACACCAGCCAATGTGGTGCGTGCCTAGTGCATGTTAACGGCAAGGCTGTGAAATCCTGCACGATGCTTGCGGTTGAAGCCGACGGCGCTGATGTGGACACAATTGAAGGTCAGGCGAATGCCGACGGGTCGCTCAATGTTATCCAGCAAGCCTTCCAAGACCACCACGGTCTTCAATGCGGGTTTTGTACGCCGGGAATGGTTATGAGCGCGGCAGCACTGTTAAAAGAGAACCCCAAGCCAACAGAAGCAGAGATCCGCAACCACCTCGAAGGCAATATATGCCGGTGTACCGGCTACCAGGGCATTGTGAACGCAATTATGGCAGCGAGCGGTCAATCGGTCGCTATGGCCGCAGAATAGGAGTCAGGGATATGGCAGCAGATGGAGGAATGGGCTTTGCCACGAAACGACGTGAGGACGTTCGTTTCCTAACCGGCCGTGGAAAGTACACTGATGACTATTCGCCTGCGAATACAACGTATTGCGCCTTTGCGAGATCGACCGTCGCAAACGGGACGATTAAGAGTATCGATGTGTCCGCAGCCGCAGAAATGCCAGGCGTTGTGGCCGTGTTCACAGGCGAAGATTTCGTTGAAGTGGGTGGCAATCCAGCAGGTTGGGCAATTGTGAGCCGAGATGGCGACCCAATGAAAGAGCCAAAGCGCCCAGTTTTGGCACATGGAAAAGTGCGGCACGTCGGTGATGCCTATGCGGCCGTTATCGCCGAGTCGCTCGCAGAGGCGATGGACGCTGTTGAGGCCATCGAAGCCGACATTGAAGAGCTGGAAGCCGTCGTCAACATGGCCGATGCTTTGGCGAACAATGATGTCTTGGTTCATGATGAGATAGGTACGAACCAATGTTTCGACTGGGGTTGGATAGAAGACAATCGTGCTGCCACTGATGAGGCGATCAAAAACGCTCCGCATGTGACAACACTTGAGCTGGTCAATAATCGTCTTGTTCCGAATGCGATGGAACCACGTTGCTCGATTGGGGAATACGACCCGGGCACTGGTGACTACAAGCTGACCACGACCTCGCAGAACCCTCACCTTACGCGTTTGCTGATCAGTGCTTTTGTAATGGGTATTCCCGAAAATAAGCTCACCGTTCACGCACCTGATGTTGGTGGAGGGTTCGGATCAAAGATTTATCACTATGGCGAAGAAGCGTTGGTACTCGCAGCCGCCAAGAAGCTGGGGCGGCCGGTAAAGTGGACATCCACCCGGACCGAGGCCTTCTTGAGCGATGCCCATGGGCGGGATCATGTAACAAAGATCGAGTTGGCCTGTGAAACAGATGGGACGTTCATAGCATTCAGAACCGAGACCATGGCCAATGTGGGCGCGTATTTGTCGAACTTCTCAACCGCGACCCCGACGTTCCTCCACGGAACTTTGATGGCGGGAAATTATACGGTTCCGAACGTCTATGTGAACGTCAAGGCTGTTTTCACCAACACAGCACCCGTTGACGCGTATCGAGGCGCTGGTCGTCCGGAGGCCACGTTTAGCCTTGAACGTGTGATAGACAAGGCTGCGCGGGAACTTGGCATCAACCCAGTGGAAATTCGTCGAAAGAACTTCGTTAAACCCGACCAATATCCCTTCGCCTCCGCTGCGGGTCTTGAATACGACAGTGGCAACTATGATGCCCTTATGGACGGCCTTGAAAAACATGCAGATCTGGCAGGCTTTGAAGCACGCGCAGCAGAGAGTGCCAAGAACGGCAAGCTTCGCGGCTTAGGCGTCAATAGCTACATCGAAGCATGTGGAATTGCGCCGTCCAATCTAGTAGGGGTACTTGGCTCGCGGGTCGGTCTCTACGATGCAGCAACGGTACGCGTAAATGCCACCGGCAATATCTCCGTCATGGTTGGCGCGCACAGTCACGGGCAAGGGCATGAAACGGCATTCCCTCAAGTGGTTGCAGATATGCTTGGCGTAGATCCGATGTCGGTTGAAATTGTACATGGTGACACCTCAAAGATCCCGTTTGGGATGGGCACCTATGGGTCACGTAGCCTTGCGGTTTGTGGATCTGCTGTTTATCGGGCCACCGAAAAGATCATCAAAAAAGCAACTCTCATTGCCGCTCATATGATGGAAGACAGCGCAGAGAATGTTGATTTTGCGGATGGCGAATTCTCCGTAAAGGGCACCAACAAGAAAGTTGGCTTTGGCGAGGTTGCCTTAAAAGCCTACATCCCCCATGACTTCCCAATTGAGGATATTGAACCTGGGTTGGAAGAAACCGCGTTTTACGATCCTGCGAACTTCACCTATCCATCAGGCGCTTACGCCTGCGAGGTCGAGGTGGATCCAGATACGGGCAAAGTCGACATTTGCTCAATGGTTGCCATGGATGACTTCGGCAACGTCGTAAATCCGATGATCGTGACGGGCCAGGTGCAAGGCGGTTTAGCGCAGGGTATTGGTCAGGCACTTTTAGAGCATGGGGTATATGACGAGAACGGTCAGCTACTGTCCGGTTCTCTGATGGACTACGCTATGCCACGCGCCGATGATCTTCCCAACCTTGTTGTTGATCACAGCTACGCAACTGAATGCACCCATAATCCGATTGGAGTTAAGGGCTGCGGCGAAGCAGGGGCAATCGGATCGCCTCCAACAGTGGTCAATGCCGTTGTAGACGCGCTGCAACGCGGTGGACACGACGTGGAACATATCGACATGCCGGTGTCTCCCGCGCGTGTCTGGGAAGCGATGAACGGATGATCTGGGAAGGCTTAGACCGGTGCAACCGGTCCAGCCACCAGACAGGAGAAAAACATGTACAATTTTGAATTCTCAAACCCAAAAACAATCGAAGATGCCACTAAGGCACTGTCATCAGCAGACGCTCAAGCAATTGGCGGGGGTCAGACTTTGCTCCCAACGATGAAGCAACGTTTGGCGTCGGCAGAGGTCTTGGTTAGTCTCAGCGGTATTTCCGAAATGGTGGGTGTTAGCCAAAGCGATGGTACCGTTAGCATTGGTGGTGCTACGACGCATGCTGAAGTAGCTAGACAGTCGGCGAAAACTTATCCCGCGCTAGCGCAATTGGCTGGCAAAATTGGCGACCCTGCGGTTCGCAATCGAGGCACGATTGGTGGATCACTTGCGAACAACGATCCCGCCGCTTGTTACCCAGCCGGCGCTTTGGCGTCAGGGGCGACGATTCAGACAAACAAACGTGAAATCCAGGCGGATGAGTTCTTCCAAGGGATGTTCGAAACAGCGCTCGACGAAGGCGAAATAATCACCTCTGTGACATTTCCTGTTCCGGAGGTTGCCAACTACCAAAAATTTGAACAGCCAGCGTCACGATTTGCACTCGTGGGTGTTTTTGTCGCTAAAACATCCAGTGGGGTTCGCGTTGCTGTAACGGGTGCATCGAATAATGGTGTGTACCGCTGGCGGGAAGCGGAAGCTGCATTGAGCACGGACTTCTCTGTCTCTGCAATTGATGGCATGTCGGGTGATCCGTCTGATATGATTGAGGACCTGCATGGATCGTCGGCATATCGCGCCCATCTTGTCGGTGTACTTACACGTAGGGCTGTATCGTCCTGTTGCTAAAGACAAAAATTAAGATTGCCTACCTGGACAGAAATTCTTGCCAGGTAGGTATATTTCGCTGCGGGAATTAGAAGCCCACCCCACCTGACAGCTACTACCGGACTATGGACCCTATGATCGACCTAAATTCGACAGGCACGGATCCTATCATCGCGGCATTGACAGCAACCCAACCATGCACATTTGCAGTGATAGTTGGAATTGAGGGCCCCTCTTATCGCCCTCTTGGTGCAATGATGACCATCTTCGCGAGTGGAGATTACGTCGGTACGCTTTCATCTGGTTGTGTTGAAGCAGATATTGCATTGCATGCGGTGGACGCACTTGCAGAAAACACGACGCGTGTTTTGCGATACGGTGCCGGGTCACCTTTTTTTGACATCGAACTACCATGCGGTGGCGGGCTTGAAATATTGCTAATCCCAAATCCGGATGTCTCAGTATTGCAAGCAATTGAAGACAATCGAAGTAACCGCCGAAGTTGCACGCTGGAAATTGATTTCAACACAGGAACTATGTCGCTTGCGAACAACGAGGAAACTGCCAGGCTTGAGGCGTCGATAAAAATACGTCTCGATCCCGAGATTCGTTTTCTTGTGTTTGGAAAGGGACCTGAGGCTGGAACTTTCGCTACGCTAGTAAACTCGGCGGGATACCCTACGTATTTGCTTTCGCCAGATGAAGAAACCCTGAAAACAGGCTCAAGGATTGGTTGCCGGACAATCCACATGCAATCGCGAGCAGTGCCAAATGGAGTCGATGTCGACTATCGAAGCCGAGTGCCAGAGACATCGGTACCGGGAGCGGTACTGGCTGCATCCATGCAGGCATCATCGCCAGCAGGACAATGCAGTAGGACAGGCCGTTGGGCAGTATCGGCCTCGCGTCCCACTTCCATCGCAGGAAAAGAAAAAGGGCCAGCCGTAAGCTGACCCCCAACACGCACCACAGCGTGAAAGAGCTGAACATCTGAATATCTCCTCTAAGAGTTCTCTTTATTCAGATGCTTGAAGTTGCTCGGTTTTTTACAGAGCGGGTGAAAGCTCGGGAAGGGGATCTTCTCGGTTTTTTTGTTGATGTCTGCTTTGCGGACGAAGCCTTCTGTGCTAACGATTTTAGCTTTCCGTCAACTTGCTCTTAGTGCGTCCAGCATTGGACAGTCATTATTGCCATTAGCACAGTTTGAAACCAGTTCAGACAAAGCTTTCTCAAGTTGCCGTAGCTCCCTCAATTTCGACCGAACCTCCGTAAGGTGTGCTCGCCCAAGCCTCTCTACGGTCTCGCACGAGTTGTTCGGCGCATCGGCCAAATCGCGGAGCGCAACTGCGTCTGGCAATGAGAAGCCCAAATCGCGACAACGTTTTATGAACCGAAGCTCGAATATTTCAGTGTCTGAATAGGCTCGTCGTCCGGACGCGGAACGCTCGGCTCTCGCTATGATACCCTCGCGCTCGTAGTAGCGGATGGTCTCAATCGAAACGCCGCTAAGGCGGGATGCTTCGCCAATCGCAATCATGTGATCAGACTCCACTTGCTTCTGTAGTTACTACAGGATGCATATTCTCTGGCATGATGTCTAACACCGAAACACATAAAAATGATGCCAACGGGCCGAACCGATTGTTGATCGGTGGCGCCGGCCTGCTTGCTTTGCTTAGCGCATCGTGCTGCGTATTGCCTATTGGTCTATCAATTATTGGATTAGGAGGCTCTTGGCTTTTATTGCTGGGCCCCTTTGTCGCTTATCGCATCGAAATTATCGTGGTCGTAGGCCTTGTCATCACCTGGGGATGGATACGGCTATGGAAGCGTTGGTCATGTGTAAGCCGCATCCGTTCAACAGTCGCAATTCTCTGCTTTGCGACAATTACTTTCCTTCTAACAGCGAGCTCTCCTTTGTGGGAGGAAGACGCGGCACGCACCATGTTTGCTTTGTTCAGGCGTCACGGATGAATAGCTGGCTGCTTCCCATAAGTCTTGGCGGCACAGGATTGGCAGCTGTCTGTTGCCTAACACCTTTCTTGCCGTGGTTATTCTCTCTGCTAGGGATCAGTGGAATGCTTGATTACGTGTATCGTGACGGCGTGTTGCTACCTTTTCTCGCAGGTTTTCTCATTCTTACAGGATACGCGCTATGGCGACCCAAACGAACGAAGTAGTTCTTCAATCTGTTCTCACCTGTCCCGAATGCGGGCATGTGGCCGAAGAAATGATGCCAACAGATTCGTGTCAGTGGTTCTACGAGTGCACGTCCTGCAACACAGTGCTGAAACCACTCGACGGGGATTGCTGTGTTTATTGCTCCTACGCCACCGTTCCATGCCCGCCGATACAGGAAGGTAAGTCCTGCTGTTCATAGCTGTCATTCGCCTCACGGCAGAAATGTGCAGTTGTGGACTCATTGCTCACAACCGCTACCATTCGCCATACCCCCCCCATCTCGCATTACTGGTACTTATTTATAGCGCAGCCCCAACAGAGCAGGCGACTGTCCCAGAACGCCATTGACTGCTTGCTCTTTTCCTCCCCACTTCTTCTTTCTTCTTTCTTCTTTCTTCTTTCTTCTTCTTTCCTCCCCCCACCTCCCATTACTGGTACCTATTAGGAGGGACCCACAGACAGCGCCTCAGAGAGGGCCAGAGAGGGCTCCCAGGGCAGCACCCGTGAGACAGCTGTTCCTCTCGCAGACAGAAGGAACACCCTAGGCACCCGTATGGCTGGGATGTCGAAGTGCCCCACCCAGAAAGTCCGCCTACGGCTCCCTAGAACAGCCTGTACCCAGCCTGAGAAATGCCCCCGAAAGTGCCCCAGTTTGCTAAGGGCTGCAGGAAAGCCGAAGGGACGTATCGAGAAACAAGGTATCCTACCACCCCAGCCATCTTCCTTTCTTGAGTGTTTGCTAGGTCCGGTCTGGCCGTAGTGGCCCAGAATGCCCCCGAAAATGCCCCTGTTCGGGTGTGGCGGGTATCCCCTCCAGAACACCCCGCGCGCCTCACTCACGGGACATAGGAAGCAACCTACTTAGTAAAGAAGCTTACTGCAGGGAAATAGGTACCAGTAATGGGAGATACCTAATAGATACCTTCCTTCCAGCTATCGTCACGGTTTTTAGATTTGACTCTGAACATCATCGAGCCTGATTTTACAATCCAGACAATATATGGGGAGACTGATCGGATCCTACAGATCAGTCTCTCCTGTTGAACAATCAGGTGTTGCTCGCTTTGAGCGTGAACTGAGTTTGTCCTCCGGAAGAAAGCCCCGACATCACGATCGAATTGGCACCGCGTGTGTAAGTGAATGTCTTATTAGAACCATCATCAACTTCTTTCCATCCAGCATTTGTTAGCTGAGTGCGAACATAGCTGGCAGAAACCCATAATCCTCCACCGACATTTGTTGCGGTGAACAAGCAGGATTGCTGTTTTGGTCGGAAGCTGAATGAAACCCACTGATTGTCGAATAGCGAGTTTTGTCCCGAAACTGAGCGTACAAAAACCGGAAAGCCTAGCACTTTCCGCTCACTGAATCCTGCACTAAGCAATGTGCTTGAGTTTGGTCCCGAACCGTTCGCAGCAAATTCAACACACTGCGAAAAGCCTTTGTCTGCCAAAGAGGAAAGTTCTTGGGAATATTGACTGACTGGTACTTGCGAACTCTCTTGAACCGAGTTTTCAACGCAGCCACTTAGAACAGCTGCAACGACAAATAGGCGAATAATCTTCAACATCTCTGACCCTGAAACCTAAGTTCAGGACAAACAAACATCTAGGAGTTAACGCGGCAAGGCAGCTATATGTGTGCTCAATCATTTGCGTCATACATGCAACAATTGGCCAAACCATGACGTAGTATTCCTGCCGAACGTTTTGATTTAATTTCTGTCCACAGATAGCTGGAAGGAAGGTATCTATTAGGTATCTCCCATTACTGGTACCTATTTCCCTGCAGTATGCACCCTTCCCAAGTAGGTAGCTTCCTAGGTCCCGTGAGTGAGGCGCGCGGGGTGTTCTGGTGGGGACACCCGAACAGGGGCATTTTCGGGGGCATTCCGGGCCTCTGCGGCCTGACCGCACCTAGCAAACGCTCAAGAAAGGAAGATGGCTGTGCGCACAGTCTTGAGCTAACTAGTCTCGCAACTTTTCCCTGCTTACAGGGAAGACATCAGGGAAGTTTCAATTTTTTGGCTGACTTCGAACCAACCAACCCCAAGAAAATTATTGGATTCAGCACTATAGGAAGCGTATTCCCTAAGCTCCGCTGCAGGGAAACTGAATTTGCATGCAGGGAACAATTAACGTTGTAGCATGGATGCAGGGTTCGAAAATGCCGAGTATCTGAGGTGTTCAAATGACTGGTACCAATCGAAATCGAAAGCTGTCTCTTGATGCCGGCTGGCAGCACTACTGGTTTGTTTTGTTCCCCGAAGGAATTGATTGGCGATCTGACTTGGAAACGGAAATCAGGCAACACCTGTATTCGCCGGGGGATTACAAAGTGTTCCAAAAAGCCGGACACTTGGAAGGCGAGCCTCCCGCTTGGGCCGCTAATCTTGAACTTCAGGTCCAAAAGGCATCTGTCACTGTGACGTTTTCGAATGTCGAAATTGGCAAATTTCCATTATTTTTGGACCAACTCATACCGGTCCTAAGCAACTGGAATGGTAGAAATCCGTTTGATAAGACGGCCGCGCAGTCAGACCTAACAGATAAAGAGCAGCGAGAATGTCGAGATCTAGTTCACGCTGTCGTGCTCAACTGCTGCAAAGAAATCCAAAACCGTTTCCTTCGCCATTTGACGGAGAGCGAGCAGCCAGCGTTCGACATCTATTGTAAGCCAAACGGTGACGTCTTTGCTGACGAGAAGAAATTGCCGCCTGAAGGTTTGAAGGATGTGGTTCGCATCGACATTAATGGAAACGAACTTAAAAACAGACTTAGCCAAGCGGTCTATAGCTATGTTCAAGTCCAAATGCGCAAACCGTCACTATCCAAGGCTGGGCCTCGCGGCTCGTTTCACGAACAAGATGCGGAATTGATCAATGAGATGAAATCCTTGATCGATGAGAAACGTCAGCCCAATGTAGCCCAAGCCGCGCTGGCGGTACTCGCAAAGGCACCAAAGCGCCGCAAATCTTCTGAGGAAAGCGTTTTGCGACGACTGCAGAGCAAATTCTCTCAAAAGTATCCAAGTTACTCAAATCGTTCTTTTAAAAAGGAAAATTGATCCTAAGAAGCTCACAGTTGGCACTCCACTATACATGCAGAACTAACAAAGTATCAGTGCTGCATATTATCATTTCTTAAACTTTGACTTTCTGTATTCACCGTCGATTCCTCGGCGTTGATAATCAGGAGGCAGTAATGGAAAATAAAGTACCACGAGCACAAGTTAGCGCCAGCGAACTACCCGTTGGACCACCCATACCAGAAAATATCGAGTTTGTCGCAACAGGTAAACTCAAACCCAATCTTCGAAACGCGCGCACCCATTCTAAGAAACAGATCAATCAAATGCGGAAAGCATTCAGGCGTTTGGGTTCACCAATCCAATTCTGATCGGTGATGATTGTGTTGTCATCGCCGGGCATGGCCGGTTGCAGGCTGCAAAGAAATTAGAACTTACTCGTGTTCCCGTGATGCGTCTCAGCCATTTGAGTGATGCTGAAAGGCGTGCTTACGTCCTTGCAGACAACAAGATTGCTCTCAACGCGGGTTGGGATAGCGAACTTCTCTCAATCGAGCTCGGCGATCTGGCTGACATGTTACCAGCGATAGACATCGATCTAGAGATCACCGGCTTTGCCACCGGCGAGATCGACATTCTGTTGTCCGACCACGAAGCCCCTGCCCCATCTCAGACCGAAGAAGACACATTGCCCGAGCATGCCTCGGTATTGGTCTCTAAACCCGGAGACATATGGCAACTTGGCGAGCACCAACTTCTGTGCGGGGATGCTCGCGACGCAAAAGCAATCTCTGAGTTTTTTGCCGGACGAAGCGCGAGCTTGGTCATCACGGACCCGCCATACAACGTTCGGATTCAAGGGCACGTTGGTGGTAGGGGCAAAACCAAACACGAAGAGTTCGCTTTTGCATCTGGAGAGATGTCAGATCACGAATTCACAGAGTTTTTGAGCAAGAGCATTTCTGCCATGCTGCTCCAAGTGGATGACGGTACACTGCTTTACATATTCATGGACTGGCGCCACATCGAGACTTTGCTTTCAGTCGGCCGAGATCTAGGCCTAAGTCTCAAAAATATCTGCATCTGGAACAAAACCACTCCAGGACAAGGATCATTCTATCGTTCAGCACATGAACTCGTTGCAGTGTTTACAAAACCAGGAAATGCCTGCACCAACAACGTGCAGCTTGGGCGGTACGGTCGTAACCGAAGCAATGTTTGGACCTATCCTGGAGTAAACACGTTCCAAACCGCGGAAGGTGACGATCTTGCGCTACATCCAACGGTTAAGCCCGTCGCAATGATTGCCGAAGCCATCAAGGATGCATCACCAAGAGGGGCTGTCGTATTTGATCCCTTTCTCGGTTCGGGAACGACCTTACTGGCAGCAGACAAGGTAGGCCGTCGATGTTACGGCGTTGAATATGAACCAGAATATATCGATACAGCAATCAGGCGGTGGCAGCTTTTTACAGGCAAAGACGCAATTCTACGCCGTCGTTTGGAAGAGGTTTGCGATCGTTATGCCGTCGAAGAACTGACCTTCGATGAGTTGTCCAGTCGAGCGCCAAATACCGTTGGACAAAACCCATGAGCGAGGACATTCCAGAAAATGAACACTCTGAGCCACAAGACTACAAGGTAGGCTATGGTCGGCCGCCGAAAGCGACACAGTTCAAACCTGGTCAGAGCGGCAATCCAAAAGGGCGGAAAGCAAAACCCAAAAGCGTTCAAGAACAAATGCGCATGGTGCTTTCCAAGAAAGTTGAAATCTCAGAAGGCGGGAAAACAAAGCGCCTTACCCTTCAAGAGGTAATGCTACGCAACATTGCAAACAAGGCCGCCAAAGGCGACCTCAGAGCCGCAAGTTTTGTGCTGGGGCTGCTTAACTCCGACGCAGCTTCAGAAAGCGACACAATCGACCAGAACAAACTCTCAAACGAAGACTTGGCGTTGTTTGAGCAAATGATGGCTGAGTTGAGCCCACCTTTCGATTTGCCAGCACCAAACGAAGGTATTGGACATCCTATCGAAACCTTGAGCGCTAACCTGAACGAGCAAAAGGAAAACTCCAATGACGCATAACCCGACATTGAGCGTTGAAATGCAGGATATGATCCGCAAGAACCCTGAGCTGCTTTTGAAACTGAAACTTCGCACACAACTAAAGTGGTTCATCGCAAAGTGCTTTGGCACGCTCAATCCTGGTACTGATTATCTTCCCAACTGGCACATAGAGGCAATAGCCTGGAAGCTGGAGCAAGTCAGGTTAGGCCATATTAAGCGCCTCATCATCACAATGCCACCGAGGTCAGCAAAGTCGATATCAGCGTCCGTGGCTTTTCCTGCTTTCATACATGGACATGACCCGACAAAGGAGATCATCACAGTCTCCTACGCGCAAAGCCTCGCGTCAAAGCTCCACAACGATTATCGAACAATCTTAACATCGGAATGGTTCAAGGAACTGTTCCCAGATGCGCGGATAGATCCAAAGAAAGAAACTGAGCAGGAAGTTCGACTAACAAAACGAGGAGTGCGCTTGGCAACGTCTGTAGGCGGCGTGCTCACAGGGCGTGGTGCAGACATAATTATCATCGATGACCCTTTGAAGGCAGACGATGCTCATTCGGAGGCACTGAGGAACAAGGTCAACGAATGGTATAGTTCCGCCTTGGTGTCTCGCATCAATCACAAGACCACCGGGGCAATTGTGATTGTTACTCAGCGCTTACATGTAGATGACCTAGTTGGGCACGTTACTGAGTTTGATGACAGCTGGACAGTTTTGAATCTACCAGCCATCGCTCAAGAAGATCAGCGGATCTTGGTGGGACCAAAGCAGTATCATAAACGCAGCAAAGGTACGCTCTTACATCCCGCCCGTGAAACACAGTCTGTCTTAGACGAACTCAAGCTCAATATTGGCTCCGCCGCATTTGAAGCTCAGTATCAGCAATCGCCCGTTCCACCGGGCGGCCATTTGTTCAAACGAGAATGGCTCAAGTACTATCCATTTCTGCCAGAAATCACCGACGACGACACCGTTTTCCAAAGCTGGGACACAGCTTCCAAAACCGGACTTCAGAACGATTGGTCAGTTGGTACAACATGGCTGTATAAAAATGGACACTACTATTTAATGGATGTCGTTCGTGACAAGCTGAACTACCCTGACCTAAAAGCTCGCATGATAGCCGCTGCAGAAAAGCACAAACCGTGGCTTATTCTAATCGAAGATACAGGCGTTGGAACAGGCCTGATTGAGGACCTGCGTTCACACGGTTTTGACGTCATTGACATCTCAGCGACTCAAGCCAAAGAAGCCCGGGCCAACATTCAAACTCCGAAGTTTGAGTCAGGACGCGTTTGGCTTCCTGAAAAGGCACCTTGGTTGTCAGAGTTAGAGACTGAGCTTCTTGCATTCCCTGCTGGCCGGCACGATGATCAAGTGGACTCAATCGTGCAAGCGCTTGCCTACGATGGCGTCGAAAAAGGCACCGTTACCTACATTAACATAAATCGGCAGAACCGTGATTGGAGGGACCCGTGGTCGTATGGCCGCTGGTATTGAGGCACTCCACTTTGTTCGCCAGTTCGTTTAAACACTGTCCATTTGCAGAAATTGGGAACTTATGAAATCTACAAATTCAAATGCTGAACCTGTTCAAATTTCCCAAAGTTTGTTCTGCTTCCAACAATCGAACATCCGAAGAAGAGGCAAGACGCATTGGAGAAGGAACCAGGCTTCAGTGCAATACCACTCGTCAATGGTCTCCTAGGCAACGCTGACGGTTGCGATTGTTATCGTCCATTTACTCAGTTGCCCCAATACCGGCGGTCGCCAAACTAAACTAGGTCCGTATTGGTGCGTACTTGCGCAACATAGAGGAACAATCAACGAAGGTTACTTGAAGAACACGGAAGCAGCCAAAAGCGCACATCAATAACCCGGATGTCTCAGCATTCTAGGTCTCAATGCTAACGGTGGTCTTTTTCACTTGAAAAACGCACCATTCTACGAGGCGAGAGGAGTGTCCCTCCAACCTCCGCCACAAGAGGCTAATTCCTGAATTACAACTTCTGGTGTGGACTTGCAGAGTATGTTCAAGCACTTCAATCCACTATTGAGCTGAAGGTGCAGTTTTAAGATATTTGCACTGCGAAATGCGACGCAAGAATTTGAAATTTGACTGCTTAACCGACCCCTAAAAAGCTGCGACCGTCAAACCCCACAAAACTAGTGAAACGCCCATTGGCTTAGTAAGCCATCGTCCAATACTCTCGAGTTTCTCGAGAGTCATCATGAGCGTTGCGCCTCCCATCCACAGTAGGTCCATTGTTCCGCCGACAAAACCAATAACCATCAATCCCCAACAGCACGCGACGCAATACGCGCCGTGATGAAGCCCCATTTGTAGACCACCGCTGAATCCCGGCCGCCAGTGGGCTATGAATTGTACTATTGGCGAACGACAATGCTTGAGGCAACTTTGTTTCAATGCCGTGAACTGATAGAGTCCAGCGGCAATCAATAGACCAGATGACAGAGCTGTAGAAACAGAAGCGCCCATCGCGTTTAGCAGTCCAATTTCAGCCAATGTGTTCTGTGCAAAAGCGATGATCGCCGCAAACCCAACCCAAACTGCAAAAAAACCAAGCACGACACCCAGTGATCCCGAACGGGACCCATCTGCCGAAGTGATAAGATCCTCGTAAGCTCTCATCGTCGGAACAAAGGTTGGCCCCATCATCGCAGCCATCATTATCGACCACATAAGAAACAAGCTCACAAATTTTGAAGGCATCATCATCGGGCTAGTTGCCATAGAGAACATGACCCACCATGCCCAAAGCACAATGCCGAAGAAAGCCAGCCAGAAGAGTGAACGTAAGTTGAGAACCATGGCGCTTTATGAACCGTCCGCAGCGGTGATTTGCGCGCGACCCGGCCTCATTGCGCGAGCATTTGTAATCCATGCGTGGAACCACAGAGCAGCCAAGAGAGCGCTTAACAGTGCATTCCAACTAGCCATGGAAAGAGTCAAAAACTGCCACACGACTTCATCACACATGACAAGATTGCTTGGTTCGTTGGACGCCCCTGGTAGGAGGTCTGCGATAGCCATGCTCGAAAGATCCACGCCCGACCCTGTGCAAGAACTTGGGCCTTCCCACCAGCCATTTTCAACGCCCGTATGAAAAACGCCAATTGCTGACGTAGTCGCAGTAGAAGCTACGCCAACAGGAACAGATATTACTAGAGGTGCCCCAGCCAAAAGAGCCAACCCTGCTACGATCGCTATCACGTGCGGATAACGCTGCCAGATACACATCGTGCAAGGGGAATAGTCGAGCGCTTGAAAAATGAACGCTCCTCCGAGCAGGAGAGCCGAGCCAAATGCGGCAGTCAGAGCCATGTTCCGAGGGTTGTCAAAAAAAGACATAGGAGGTTCCTTCCAACGTTAGAGCCAGGGCTTAGTCTAGTTTCTGAGTGACTGCCATGTCGGAAAATGTAGTTTTTTGTAACAGTTTCGCAGCAACAAAAATATTCATGATAAGGAATAATACTAACTGTCGCAATCAGTTAGGCTTTGGTCTCAAGTGTACAACATGCCTCGGTCGAGAATCATACGCCCAAGCAGCGGTATTCAAAGCATGACCAATCCCTGATACAAGTCAGAGACATCCGGGTTGGTAGATTGAAAGCTTACTTCTCACTTCACATGTCTGGGTTTCGGTTTCTTCGAAACGTCTTGCTGGTAAGTATCGCAGGACTGATTCCTCCGCTGGCGCTCTTCGTTGTCTTATCACCAGGCCTATCGACCGCATTGGGCCAGGGTGGGCCGGCTCTGCTGAGGTTCTTGCGTCAAGTTCTGACCAATGGCCTCCCGGTTGTGTTCGTGATCAACTACGTCAGTCTTTTTTTATACGCACTATCCATAAATGAGATGCGGGGGCGTGACCTTATTGTGTTTGCCGCAACAGACGTTGTTGCTAGGCTTGCCCTGTTTTTCGGTCTGCATACTTTGGTCTATGTTTTGTCCGCGGACTGGTACGATTCTTTTGGTGGCGACAGACTGATCGCGATTTCAGTCGTGGCACCAACCTTGGCTCGGTCTGCTTATTTCGAGAATGTTTCTGGGGTCTATTTCTATGCAACCTTCGTCAGTGCGATGCCACTGTACGTGACAGCAATCAGACAGTCGAATGTGCTTCGAAAGGCGGTTGAACCCCTACCTTTTGTTGTGGGCCCGTTTTTCCTCGCTGCTGCCATTTTCGTTGCAACAGCATTTTTGATCACCATCCTCGCGGAGGCGATACTTCGTATTCAGGGCTGATTGGGCTAGTTCGTCAGAATAAGGTTGGAAATCGACGCCACGATCTTGCCTTCCGTATCGTCGCTGTCGGCCGAAACCGCAAGCCCGACCAAGGTACCCGGAGAGCCTCCAAACGCTGCTCGATAATCCGCAACCAGATCAACTGTCTCCAGATGCGCGCCAGCGCCGCTTCCCCGTAGAACCTTTGTGCGCAATTGGCTGGAATACGGGCTAAGCAAGATTGCCCCGCGATTGTGTTGGCCACCCCAAACATAGATCAAAGCCCGCGCAGACCCTTCTCGCAGTATGCGACGCGCACTGCCACCTGCCAGCGCTTCGGCGCGATCCGGATCTACAAAGACGAAATAGACCGCCAGATTCCGATCGTCGCCGCCTTTGAACGTAAGGTCAGTCGGGGTAACACCTTCCTGCACACGCCACGCCCAACTCGCCGCCTGTGCAGACCGTTGAGACCGATCTAATGGGCGCCAAAGCAAAGAGACCGTGCCATCAGAGACCACATCCAATTGCCCTCCGCGCTGGAAGTAGTCATTTGAAAAAAGACGTAAAAACCCTTGCTCTTTCCAACTCCCATCAAAGGGAACAATTTCAGCGGCCGCCCCAAGTGAAGGTAGGGCGGCGATTAGCGCGGCAAAAGCTAAGTTTGTCATCTAAAACGTTCCCTAGTAATATTCATCATAACAACTGAATCTTTGAGCAATCATGGCAGCAAGAAGTCGTGCTAGCATCAGTGCCCGACAGCTGCCTGTATCATGATTTGTCGCCCGCCAGATCGCTGAGGATCGGACAGTTCGGGCGGGCGTCGCCATGACAGGATTTGACCAGATGCGAAAGCGTCTCTCGCATTGTTTGAAGCTGCGCGATCTTTTCATCAATGGCGGTCAGGTGTTCCTCGGCGACCGCCTTGACCTGCGCGCTTTCTCGGTTCTCGTCTTCATAGAGTCCGAGAAGATTGCGGCAATCCTCAATCGAGAACCCGAGCGCCCGCGCGCGGCCAAGAAAGGCAAGCTTATGCAGATCGGTTTCCCGAAAGGCCCGATAGCCGTTGCCGCTGCGTTGCGGGCGCACCAGCCCGATATCCTCGTAATAGCGGATAGTCTTTGGTGGTATGCCGGAACGTTCCGCAACTTCTCCGATGTTCATGACGTGAATCCCCCTACTCCGCCGGCTGTGATCGGGCGGTTGTGACTGCCGGTTCGATCGGTCGCTTCTCGTTCATGGCAGGTTTGATGCCGCGCAAACGCAGCGCGTTGGTCAAGACGGATACTGATGAAAGCGCCATCGCCCCTGCCGCAAGAACCGGTGACAGAAGCAGGCCAAACACCGGGTAGAGCACACCAGCGGCTACCGGAATCAAGGCGACGTTATACCCGAAAGCCCAAACGAGGTTCTGCCGGATGTTCTCCATCGTCCGCCTGGACACCTCGACCGCATTCACGACGCCGCGCAGGTCGCCTGACATCAGAACCACATCAGCGGACTCAATGGCCACATCCGTCCCGGTCCCGATGGCGATGCCCACATCAGCATGCGCCAGCGCCGGTGCGTCGTTGATCCCGTCCCCGACAAACGCAACCCTTTGCCCCCCTGCCCTCAATTCATCCAAGGCAGCGACTTTGCCGTCCGGCAACACACCGGCGATCACATGGTCGATCCCGGTCTCGCGCGCGATGGCCTCCGCGGTCTCCTGCTTGTCCCCGGTGATCATCGCGACCTTGAAACCGCGATCATGCAAGGCAGAGACTGCCGCGCGGCTGGCGGATTTCACCGGGTCGGCGACGGCAATTAGGGCGGCAAGTTTGCCGTCAACCGCGGCGTAGAGCGCGGTGCGACCGCGATTGGCAAGGTCTTTTTCCATCTCAATGAGAGCCCCGATATCAACATTCTCGCGGGTCATGTAACGATCCGCGCCGACCATCACTTCCTGCTCTTCCACCATGGCCGCAACGCCATAGCCCGTCACAGATCGAAACCCGGAGGCGGGCGGGACTGCGATGCCCTCGCTCCGAGCGCCACGGACAATTGCTTCTGCAATTGGGTGCTCGGATTGATCTTCCACCGCTGCAATCAACGCAAGAACGGTTGCACGGTCGAAGCCTTCGGCCATCACGACATCGGTTAAGGTCGGCTTTCCTTCTGTAACCGTGCCGGTTTTGTCGAGTGCCACAACATCGACGTTAGATAGCTCCTGCAGCGCATCCCCTTTGCGAAAGAGCACCCCCATCTCGGCGGCACGGCCCGTTCCGACCATGATCGAGGTGGGCGTCGCCAGCCCCATAGCGCAGGGGCATGCAATGATCAGTACAGATACCCCTGCCACCAACGCGAAGGTCAAAGCGGGATCCGGACCAACGATGAGCCAGACCGCAACAGTAAGTGCGGCAAGAAACATGACTGCGGGCACAAACCAAAGCGTCACGCGGTCCACCAGGCCCTGGATCGGCAGCTTAGCACCCTGCGCCTCTTCAACCATGCGGATGATTTGGGCCAGTGTCGTGTCAGATCCCACACGTCCAGCTTTGAAGGTCAGGCTGCCGGTGCCATTGACCGTGCCACCGGTCACGACCGCGCCGGCGGCTTTTGAGACCGGCACGGGTTCTCCGGTGATCATGCTTTCGTCAACATTGCTGCTGCCATCGATCACGTCGCCGTCGACCGGGATCCGTTCGCCCGGGCGCACTAGAATGGTATCTCCGACCGCAAGAGCATCAACGTCTACCTCGACAGTCACACCATCCTTCAATACGTTCGCAGTTCTCACCTGAAGCCCAAGCAATGCCTGAATCGCCGCGCCGGTGCGCCCCTTGGCGCGTGCCTCAAGCCAGCGACCTATCAAGATCAGAACAACAATGACCGCTGCAGCCTCAAAATAGACCGCGCGCACGCCATCTGGCAGGAGGCCCGGCATAAACGTAGCGACCACAGAGTAACTCCACGCTGCCCCCGTTCCAACTGCCACGAGGCTGTTCATGTCGGGTGCGCCGCGCAGCAGCGCCGAGATGCCTTTCGTGAAGAAGTGCCGCCCCGGGGCAAACAGTACGAAGGACGCAAGAACAAACTGGATGATCCAGGACGCCTGTGTTCCGATGCTGTTTTCCACTGCCATATGAAAGGCCGGGATGAGATGCGATCCCATTTCGAGCACAAAAACCGGCAGGGTCATGACAGCTGCTACGATGACGTTGCGACGCAGCGCCTCGGATTCCTCTGCCTTGCGCTCTGCGCGCGACTGACTGGTATTTTCCTCAGAGACTTCGGCCGGATAGCCGATCGCTGCACTTGCTGCCATCAGGTCCGCAGGCGTCGCTGCACCTTCAAGATATTCAACCACCGCGGTTTCAGCCGCGAGGTTCACGGTGACAAAAAAAACTCCCGGAACATCTGCAAGCGCCTTGTCGACCCTTCCAACACAGGACGCACAAGACATTGACGCAATGCTCAGGGTGATCCGCGCTTTTCGCGCTGGGTACCCCAATTCTTCGAGCGCCTGAGCTGCGTCCTGTAAGCGAACAGGTTCATTAACAGATATATGAGCCGACTCGGATGCGAGGTTGACCGAGACGCCACTAACTCCATCCAGCGCTGCCAAAGTCTTTTCCACACGACCGACGCAAGACGCACAGGACATACCTTCGATTTTCAAAGTCTTTTGCATGGTATGCGGCATAACGGTTTTCCTTTTGCGATTTCCTGGATGATATAGGGCTTCCAGTCACTGGAAGCTCAAGAGGCAATACAAAAAATAATTAACCAATGATCAGTCGAGACAGGCTAATGGTCAAAACGGACACGCCCGCACATAGATAAAGTACGCCTGTCGAAATCGACATCTTGTCGCTATTACCCAAATGTATCAGAGTCCGCGCGAATACACCCGAGACCGCAATTCCGGAATTGAAAACAGCTGTACCTACACCCATCGCCAACGTGGCAATAGCGCCCTGCCAGAACACATCGAGCTGACCTGCTATCACCAAAAGAAACAACGCTCCAGTGCAGGGCCGGACAGCAATGCTAGCGGTCAACAACAATGAGTCGCGCAAAGACGTTAAGGCATCGATTTCTGCCAGATTCGGGCCGTGTTTGTGGTTGCAATGCACTCCAAGTGAAAGCGCCGTTTTGCGGTATTGACTTACTATTTTTGTGCCACGCGCTAAAAGGACTCCGCCGAAGGCTGCAAACAGGACAAAGCTAATCGGGCTCAGCCAATCCTCCGTTATTTGGACAGCATCGCTGCCACCCATCCAACGCAGGGCAACTACAATCAAACCGATCAAAAGGATTGCGGAAATCGCCTGCGCTATCGCTGTAAAAAAACACAGGAAGACCATCCGCAGCATCCCTGCTCTCGATGCCACAGCACTTGCCCCTAGAACAATTTTTCCATGTCCTGGCCCAGCTGCATGAACCAAACCATAAAGGAATGTAGCCGCACACAATGTAAGTACAGCAAAGGAGTCACCACTTTGGACCGCGCGCAAACTTGACGCCATCGCGTTTTGAAACCCGCGTTGATTGTCTGATGTCCAGGCAAGTATGGACGGCCATTGATTATAAAGACCCCAAGCCAATGCCAAGAAAACTGCTAGTATGACTGTCGGTCTCAGAAACATGACACAACCATCCGGTCGGCAAGCGTAGCCCCGATATTGCTGTCTTCTGGAGTTTCCTCACGTCCTAGCTTTTCCAGTTCTTGCAACACTTCATCGGATTGCGCCGAAGTATCGTACGGCGTCACCTGATACGAACAATGATCTGCGGCGCGACCAAAATCCGGGATATCGGATAGGCTGAACGCAAAGAAATAGGTACGTTCGTAGAATCCAATGTTAAATTTTTGCCCACGCAAACCCACGGGGACTTTCAAGTCACGCAGAAAAGTAATCTCCAAACGGTCGCCTATCATCCGCGCTGTTAAATTCCGCGGGTCTTGTAACGCAACGGGAGAGCCGTCCAAGCTGATGTGGACTGAGCCATCAAAATCGGGAGGAAAGCTGCTGAGAGTTGCTTCCACTAACTCGCGCTCCGAATCACTAAGTTCTAAGCTTGGAGCCAGGGACACATTCATCTCGGACAACATATAGAGCGTTTCAAAAGCGTCATACCGCCAGGTAACGCGGATTGCTGTGAACTGTTTGGCTTCCGAAACAACGAAATCGAAGCCACCATCAACGAATACATGCGGGTGGGCTCGCACCGTATAAGAGCCTGCTAGTATCGTTGCTGCCGCTAAAAAAGAACGAAATAAAGACTTCTTTCGCACTTGCACGCTGATCGACATTTTCATGTCGACCGTATAGGAGCATTCTGCAGCATGCGTAAATCCACCGAAATGTCATAAATTGTAACCAATGGCCGACTATTGCGACTTCGTCAGAGCCGCAATCTTTTGAACTCTCTGGGTTGACCTTCCACCATGTGGAATCTGTAGATTTCCCTGAGCTAAAGGAGATTCCCTGAATGAAATTGCATATCCCCGACATGAGCTGTGGCCATTGCGTTGCGACCATCGAAAAGGCGGTGAAGGCGAGTGACCCTTCGGCAATTCTAAGGCCAGACCTGGCCTCGCATACCGCGGAGATCGAGACTTCGATCTCTACTGTCGCCGTCATTGAGGTTTTGGAAGGCGCAGGCTATCCGTCAACTGCAGTTTGAATGAAGGGAAACGCGTGCATAGTTCCATGAGTCCAAAGATCGTCATTCTAATTGCTGGAGCTCTGGCCCTCACAGGATGCGCAACAACGCCACCTCTCGATGCTGATGGCGCTTATAGGGAGCTACCAGAGCCGCTTCTGGCCTTGGCGGCGCCCTACCAAAATCTCAGTAAGGTGCGACTGGATCAGATCGACAATTGTTTCTGGTATCTGCATGATGGCGCGGTTGAGCAAACCTGGCTGCCGCTGAGGACTGCCAACGGCAACCCGATTTGTCAGGCACAAAGCTAGGATCAGCCCCCGATCACGTCCTCCGGCGGGTAGAGGTGCGCAGTCTTGCCGGGCTCCACATTGGGATAGAGATCATTAATGTGTGCCATGATCATCCGCACGCACCCTGAGCTTGCACGACCGCCGATTGAGCGCGGTTCGGGCGATCCGTGAATCCTGAGATAGGTGTCGCGATTCCCGACAAATAGATAAAGGGCGCGTGAGCCAAGGGGGTTCTTTGGACCTGCATCCATACCATCCGCATGCTGCGCATATAGCCCGGGATCACGTTCGATCATCGCCGGCGTCGGGGTCCAGGTCGGCCATTTTCTCTTGAAGCGCATCGAGTAGACGCCCGGCTCGTAGAGTGACCCTCTTGCGATAGCTACCCCGTACCGCATCGCGGTGCGGCCATCCGGTTCGATATGATAAAGGTACCGTGCAACGGCATCGACATGGATGTCACCGGGCACGAGGCCTGACTTGGCCTCGACACGAACCGGCAGAAATCGTGGATGAACGCCCCATGGATTTGAAGACGCCGGATCGTAGTCAGCAGGTGTGACTTGCTGGTCCCAGACATCCCACATCTCTCGCGGCGATGACGGAGCCGCAATGCCTAGCCCTGCCAATGGTGCTGAAAACAGCGCTGCACCACCTGCAACAAAGTGTCGACGTGTTAACCCTGCCATTCAAAGGTCTCCTTCAGATCCAGACCGTCTTAATCAATCTGCGCGCAGGATTGAAAGACAAACGCGTCAAATGTCTCGAAATGTATCCTTGACCTGACAGTGCGGGAAGGGGCCATAAACCTGCAAACCAACGGAGAAGCTCATGTCGGATACCAACGAAAACAACGGCAAAAAAGGCTTTGGCTTAATGCACGCAGGCATGGCGGTCTGCTGCACGGTCATGCTGATACCCGTCGCCGGGTTTTTCATCGCGGGTGGCACGCTGGCAGGCCTGACAAGCAATCTTGCCGTCTTCGCCCCCATCGCTCTGTGCGTCGGCGTTCACGTGGCAATGTTTGCCTTGATGGGAAAGTCCTGCCACGGAGAAAAGAAAACCAAGAAACCCGCCGTGCAGGATGCACCGATTGAGCCGTCCCGGATGCCGGCGTTTGTGCGCAGCAGGTAGGTTTGCTTGCGAGCCGCATGATGCTGTTTCTGTTCCTCGGGGGCTGCGCCTGCATACCGGAGGATCGACAACCGACGCTGTCCAGCAGGTCTGCGCCAAAAGAATTGAAGGAAATAGCTGGATGTCGCATTGCGGATGAGCAAAGCGCGTCTGTTCAGACGGTTGTTTGCGACGACGGGCGTACCGGTTTCCGTGTCTCGGGCAAGTGAGATGAAAGCACCACGATACATCCTTTGGGCAATTGGCATCCTCGCGTTTCTCAACGTAGCATTTGGGCTTGTTGCGTCACCTGCTTCCGCGGCGCAAAGCACCACTGTTGAGACACCGGCGACCAAAGCAACGCTTGTATTTGCGCAAGACGGCATCGCACCTGGCGCAAAAACCGTTTCTGGTGCTCTGGTATTGGAGCTCGAGCCAGGGTGGAAAACCTATTGGCGGTCGCCCGGCGAAGTCGGCATTCCCCCTCAATTCGACTGGGACGGATCGGAGAACCTGAAAGAAGCACGCCATCTTTGGCCTGCGCCAGATCGGTTCACCGCATTTGGGATAGAGAATTTTGGCTATGAGACCCGTGTTGTCTTTCCAATCGAGTTCTCTCTGGACACGCCGGGGGAACCCGTTCGGATCGCACTGAACCTCAATCTGCTTATTTGCTCCGATGTCTGTGTTCCCGAGAAGCTGTCGCTAGATCACGAACTTCCTTTGGGAAGTGAGTTGGACCCAGCCTCTGCCGAGGTCATATCGGCAGCGCTCGCCACAATTCCATTAGAAGAGATGCCGTCAACAGTCTCCTCAGTGCAGGCTTTTGTTGACGTGGATCAGACCGAATTGATCGTTTCCCTGACTGGAACGCAGCCGTTCGGTAAAGTTGGTTTGTTTCCGGAGTTCGGAGAAGGGACTGCGTTTGGAAAGCCTGACCTCAGATTGAACCAAGACGGAACAGCGCTCTGGGCACGATTCCCGATCAACACGGTTGGCGAAATCGCAGCACCATTGTCGTTGACGGTGACCGACGAGAACCATGGCGCTTTTACCTTGCGTCCTTCGACGCTTGCGGCCGCTCCTGAGCCACCGTTCAATCCAGCGGGCGAAGCCAATGGTTTGAGCAAGGTTGTCTGGTTTGCACTTGTGGCTGTCCTTGGCGGCCTCATCCTCAACGTGATGCCCTGCGTGCTGCCTGTGCTGGCGATAAAGGTATCTTCCCTGGTGTCCAGCGGCGGCAAAGATCGCGCGCAGATCCGAACCGGTTTGATTGCCACGACGTTCGGGATCATGCTCTTCATGTGGCTGCTCGCAGGAGTGCTGATGGCTTTGAAAGTTTTCGGCATATCGGTTGGCTGGGGCATCCAGTTTCAGAACCCGCTTTTTTTGATCCTACTCATTACGCTTTTGATAGCCTTCGTGGGCAATCTCTTCGGTTTATTCGAGATATCGTTGCCGGCGACACTGCAAACCTCCATGAGCCGCGCGGGCGGGCAGTCGCATCTTGGTGATGTGTTCACGGGTTTTTTTGCGGCAATGCTGGCGACACCGTGTTCCGCGCCGTTTCTGGGAACTGCAGTTGCATTTGCGCTGGCAGGAAGCAACGCCGACATCGGGGTTATCTTCACAGCACTGGGGTTCGGCCTAGCCCTGCCCTACCTTGCGCTTGCGCTGAAGCCCGGCCTTGCGTCTGAGCTGCCCAAGCCCGGTCCCTGGATGGTCTGGGTACGCATCGCGATGGGCGTTCTGCTCTTGGGAACCGTTGCCTGGCTTGCCTGGGTCATGATCGGCGTTGCCGGCCAGATGGCCACTGTTGCAACCCTGGTCATCGCAGCAGTGATTGTTGGTCTTTTGTCCAGCGCAGGAAGCTACGGGCGCATTCCGGTTTTGCTGACAATCCCGGTTCTTGCCTTTGGTCTATTCTGGGCGCCCAGCCTTGCGCCGTCTGAACCAACTCCGATTGACCAAGATGTCACAACCTCAATCTGGGCACCGTTCGAGCGTTCCGCCATCGCCCGCCACGTTTCGCGCGGCCATGTTGTCGTTGTGGATGTGACTGCAGATTGGTGCGTGACCTGCAAAGCCAACAAGGCTCTCGTGTTAAATCGAGAGCCGGTGGTCTCTGCGCTACGGGCGGATGGGATCATTGCGATGCAGGCGGATTGGACACGGCCCAGTGACGTCATTGCCCGCTATTTGAAGGCGAACAATCGCTTTGGAATTCCTTTCAATGCCATTTATGGTCCGGGCGCGCCGGAGGGAATTATTCTCCCAGAAGTTCTGAGCACGCAATCGGTGCTTGACGCAATTGAGGCGGCCAAACCTATCGACTTAAGAGCACGTCTCAAGGATCTGGCGGAACTCTGAGAATTACTGCGACAACGATTCAAGCGCTTGGGCGGCGATTGCTTTTCTCGGGTCGGTCTGCGGTAGATCAGCCGACAAAGCTGCCGCATTCTTGTATGCGTCCTTTGCCCCTTCCGCGTTGCCGAGAACAGAATACGCGCGTCCCAACTGGAACCACCCGTCCAGATCGTCAGGTTCGTCTTTCAAGCGGTCGGCCAACCCCTGAACCATGGATTGAATAAAGGCCGCCCGATCTTCCTGGCTCATTTCCTGAGCGGCTGTAACATCCTCAGCACTTGGCCCGCGACCTGCCAGCATCGGCGCAAACCGCGCCAGAGAGATCGGATCACGGCCAATGCCATCCCCGATCCGGTTGGCCTGCGCGACCAGGGTATCCATCCAGGGGTAGTATCCATCCGCCGCATCAAGGCGTGCCATGACCAGATCGTGTGCCGCAGCCGACCGGCCCGCTTGCTGCAACGCCAAAGCCCGATAATAGGTCACCGCAGGATTCGACGGGTCCCGGGCAGCAGCCTCGTTGATCGCGGCCTCCGCTGCCGACGTCATGATGCCATTCTCTTGCGCGACCAGAGCTTCTGTCAGCATGGAAAAGACCGCTGAGGTCGCCTCTTCGCGCTTTGACACGATTTGGAAGGCGGCGGCGGCATCACCGAAACGCCCCAAGCGCATATAGGTCTGGCCCAGAAGCATCCAGCCGTCACTCGGCCCGCCTTCAGCGTCGGTCTCTAGACGGGTTTTCAGCTGCTCGGTCAGCGCGACAATACGTGCGTTCTCTTCTCGGGCCTGTCGTTGCTCGGCAACGGCGACGCGGGACAAAGCAGGATTGCCAAATTGCGAATAATATCCGACTGCGGCAACGGGAACGAAAGTTATAGCAATCCAGAGCGCGATCCGGCTGCCGCGTGTCGACACAAGCGGCCCACTTTGATCTTTTTGGGCCTGTCGCAGAATATTTTTCTTGATCTCGATCCGCGCGGCGTCGGCATCGGTAGCCGAAACAACGCCGCGCGCGACATCCCGGTCAAGCTCTGCCAACTGGTCCGCAAAAATGGCCGGAGAGCTGTCCGCTTGATTGTTCAGCTCAGTCTTGGCGCGTAGCGACAGCGCCAAAATGCCCATTGACCCGAGTGCTAGTACGGCGATTACAGACCAGATCATTTCGCTACACCTTGATCCGTCTTCTTGAGATACGACGCGATCCGCTCTTCCTCAACCGGCGTTAACGTCTTTTCCAGCGGCGCGTTTCGCCGTCGGCGCGTGACCACCACGAATGCAATTAGGGAAAACCCCGCCAGAACAACCGGTGTGAACCAAAGCGCATAGGTGGCAGGTGTCAGCGGTGGGGACATCAGAACGTAGTCACCATAGCGGGCCCGCACGTAGGCCATGACTTCTTCATTAGTGTCACCCGCAACAAGGCGCTCGCGCACAAGAAGCCTCAGGTCACGTGCCACTCCGGCGTTGGAGCTGTCGATGTCCTGGTTCTGACAAACGACGCAGCGCAATCCCTTTGAGATGTCCCGCGCGCGGTCTTCAAGCACCGGGTCCGCAAGAATTTCATCGGGTTCAACCGCATGCACCGGCGCGGCCAGAACAACGCTAAGCGCGATGTAGGACAAAAAGCGCCTCATGATCCGGCCCCCGCTGACAGCGCGCCTGCGGCCTTGAGGGCGGCCCGAAATGTGGCGACCGCCTCATCGCCCACGACCGGACCGACATAGCGGTAGAGCACAATGCCACCTGCCCCAACGATAAAGGTTTCCGGCACACCGGAGATCCCCCACTCGATCCCGGCGCGGCCCGTCAAGTCTGATCCGATGCGCGTGTATGGATTGCCAAGATCACTCAGCCAGCGCACCGCGTCCTTGGGTTTGTCCTTGTAGTTGATCCCGTAGAGCGTCTGGCCTTCGTCCTCGGCGAGTGCAGTCAGGACCGCATGTTCAGCGCGGCACGGCACGCACCAGGACGCAAAGACATTTACGATCACCGGGCGATCAGCAACTATCAAGTCTGCACGTGCAAGACCGGGCACCTCCAGCCCCTCGACCGGCTCCAGCGCGAATTCGGGCGCTGGCTGAGTGATCAGAACTGACGGGATTGCATTTGGGTCTCTGTCAGGGTCCAACCCCCACAGAAAGAAGGCTCCGAACACGACCGCGATCAGAAGCGGCGAGAATGCCAGAATACGAACCATGGCTTACTCCGCAGGCAAGGCCGGCGCGGCAGCCGCGCGCCGTCTCGGTGCCCCCACCCGCAACCGCCGGTCGCTGAGGGAAACCAACCCGCCCAGGACCAGCATGGCCGAACCGACCCAGATGAAATTCACCAGTGGCTCATAGAGGATGCGCAGCGTCCAGGCCCCCTGAGCCCCGGCCTGATCTGAGGCAGGTTCGGCAAGCGATGCATAGAGATCGCCCGCCATCGTCGAGCGAATTGCGCTTTCAGTCGTGGTGCTTTGTGCCACAGGATAGAACCGTCGCTCAGGATAGAGCGTCGTGATGCGCGCGCCATCCCGGCTGACCAGTAACGTGCCACGGTCAGCGATGTAATTTGGCCCTCTGACCTTTTCAGCCCCCGCAAAGGTCACATCAAAACCAGCGATCTGGATTACCTTGCCCGGTGTGACAAACAGGATTTCTTCGGATTTCCAGACGCTCGACCCGACAAAACCGAAAATCGCAACGGCCAACCCGGCATGTGCCAAAGTCATGCCGTGGGCCGCCCGGGGCAGCCCGCGGGCACGCCGCACGGCCTCATCCATGGGTACATCGAAAAGCCGGATGCGAAATGCCCACTCGCGCAGCGTCGCCAGCAAAAGCCAGGCTGCGAGTCCCAGTGACAGATAGCCAAGCACGGGCCCGCCCTGGAAAGCATACCAGGCCACAAGGCCAAACCCGATCGCAAGCAGGCCCACAATCTTGACTAGCGCAACAACGTCGCCAACTGTTGCGCGCTTCCATGAAAGAAACGGTCCCAACCCCATTACGAACACCAGTGGCACCATCATCGGAATGAATGATGCATTAAAAAACGGAGGTCCGACCGAGAGTTTCTCTCCGCCAGTCAGGGCCTCGTAGAACAGCGGGTACAGGGTTCCGAACAAAACGGTGCCAGTTGAGGCCGCAAGGATCAGGTTGTTGACCAACAAACCGCCTTCACGGCTGACCGGTTTGAACAGGCCGCCGCCTTCCATGGAAGGTGCCCGCCACGCGTAAAGCGCGAAAGACCCGCCAATTGATACAGCGAGAAGCCCCAGAATATACAGCCCACGTTCCGGATCGACGGCGAACGCGTGCACGGATGTTAGCAGACCGGAGCGCACAATGAACGTGCCCAACAACGAGAGAGAGAATGTCAGGATCGCCAGCAGGATCGTCCAGCTTTTAAACGCCCCACGCTTCTCAGTCACGATGGCGGAATGCAGCAGGGCTGTCCCCATGAGCCACGGCATGAAGCTGACGTTTTCGACCGGGTCCCAGAACCACCAGCCGCCCCAACCCAGCTCATAATAGGCCCACCAGGATCCCAGGGCGATACCTGCGGTCAGGAATACCCAGGCCGCCAGCGTCCAAGGCCGCACCCACCGGGCCCAGGCAGCGTCAACCCGGCCTTCGATTAGCGCAGCAACGGCAAATGAGAACACAATCGAAAAGCCGACGTACCCGAGATAGAGAAGCGGCGGATGCATCGCTAGCCCCACATCCTGCAAAAGCGGATTAAGGTCCTGCCCGTCCAGTGGCGCGGGATAGATCCTGTCGAACGGGTTCGACGTAAACAGCATGAATGTCAGAAAACCAACGCTGATCCATGCCTGAACCGAAAGTGTCCGCGCTTTCGTGCGCATTGCCACGTTATTGGCGGTCACGGCCACCATGGCCCCAAACACAGTCAGGATGAGTACCCACAACAGCAAAGACCCTTCATGACTGCCCCAGGTGCCCGAAACCTTGTAAAGCAGCGGTTTGAGCGAGTGAGAGTTCTCTACGACGTTAACCACTGTGAAGTCGCTTTGCACGAAGCTGGTCATAAGAGCGGCAAAAGCGATCGCGGTGAAGAAGACCTGTCCAAGCGACGACCAAGTCGCGCTTTTCATCCAGATCAGATCACTCCGTGCGGCCCCCCAGATCGGCAGGACTGATTGAACCAGAGCCAGCGCAAGCGTCAACACCAGCGCAAAATGTCCAATCTCTGGAATCATTCGGATTTTCCTTCACCGTTTCACCCTTGTGGTTTAGCAGATGACAAGGTGGTCTATGATCTGGAATTTGTATGTTTTTGTAATCACTTGCGCGGACAAATCATTACGTCTTCGGGCGCGTAAAATCTTGGTGGCGTAAATATATAGTTCTCATCACGTATGATTGCCAAAGGTAGAAATTATGGCCCGCTCAAACAAGATCGCCGTTCTCACACTCATTTCGATTTTGACGTCTCCTGCAACGGCAAATCCGGATCATCATGACGGTGAAGACCAAACACAGAAGGGCGATACTCCTTTTGTTGATCAATCCGGCATGCAGGGAATGTCGGGTAAGGGGATGCTAGGCATGTCCGGTATCGGGGAAATGGATGGCTATCATATGCAAGTGGTGCAGATGATGATGCAAATGCATATGTCAATGATGGGTCAGATGCACGGTCGCGCATCAGACGCGCTAGCTGGCTTGTTTGCGGGTGGTTTAACCAACGAAGACATCATGCTCCGCTTCGATGCAAACGGCAATGGAGCGCTTGATCTTTCCGAATTCCAAAGCTGGAATACACACGTGCAACACGCCGTGTTGGTGGATCGTTTTCAAGCTATCGACTCGGATGGGGCCGATGCGATTTCGATGGACGAACTTGCCGCGGCTCGGAATGGCGTAAGCATGGCTGCGCACAAGGCAGGTGCCATGATGAACAGCGGAATGACAGATGACGAAAAAAACTAATTTGCGTGACGCTATCGGAAGGCGCGTTTTCATCGTCGGTGCGACTGCGATGGGAACCTTGCCCGGCCAAGGCGTATGGGCGCAGCAAGCTGAAATATGGTCTGCCAAGGATGCACATGATGCCTTGAAAGACGACCTGATCCGGCTTGTCGACGTCCGCTCGCGTCAAGAATGGGCTGAAACAGGCGTGGCACTCGGAGCATGGCCAATCAGCCTGCACGAAGACCGCTTTCCAGAGCGCCTGTTCGCCGCCAAGACACTTGCGGATGGTCGGCCAGTGGCGTTGATCTGCGCAACCGGAGGACGGTCAGGATACGTCATGCGCAGTTTGCGCGAGGCTGGATACAGCGGCTTCATCGATGTGTCGGAAGGGATGATGGGTTCCCCGCGTGGACCGGGTTGGATCGCTTCAGCCTTTCCCACGGTGAGCGCCGAGGCCGCGTTAAGTGGACTTCCAACGGAACTGGCCTGACAAAGGGTGTCATGCAACGCGGATCCATGTCGCCATCCCATCCGCTTGATGGCTGAGCATGTGACAGTGAAGCATCCAGTTGCCCGGGTTGTCCAGGACACACAGAATGTCGCGCGCCTCGCCTGCACGCACGAAGGTTCCGTCTCTGTAATCCCCCGGTTGGCCTGTCTCCGAATTTTCCCAGAAGTGATGGCCGTGCAAATGCATGACATGGTCGAAGGCCGTGGCGTTGTATAACGAAATCCGGGCGGTTGTTCCCCGCCGCACATTGAGTAGCGGCTCACGCGGCAGCCCGGACACATCATTCAGCGCCCAAGTCCCGAAACCGTCATGCTTTCCACCTCCGGCACCACCTTGCATGACAAGCCGCGCTTTGACTTCGCGGCCCTTTGGCTGGGGCATCGGGTTTGGAGGAAGTGCAGGAATGGCAGTTGTCCTGCGCTGCCGTTGGCCTTGCGCTGCGATCTGCCCCAAGGTTTGTCCGATGTCGTCATCGGCAAACGCAATCGCGTCTGAAACGTCACCAATCACGTCGCAGCGCTGCCCCGGCGCCAGAATGATATCCTCGAACGGTTGCGGCTGTTCGAGAGGCATACCATCAAGGGCAACAATCTTGCCTTCGATACCATTGATGCGCAGGCTATAGACGCGGTCAATTGACGGATTTATCAGCCGCAACCGCACCCGATCACCACGCTGGACCGTTTCCCGGCTGACAATTGCCGTCATCACATTTCCGATTCTGCCAGTTGCCGCAAACTGTTCGGCACCTGTATCCTCGTCGTACACTCCGCTGTCGTCGGTCAACATATCAAATAACTGGACCGTTATGTCATGATCGACATCCGGTGGCTGCTGTTCATCAATGATGAGCGGACCAAAAAGGCCGCGGCTGACCTGATCGTACGACAGGTAGTGCGAATGGTACCAAAACGTGCCCGCATCCGGCACGGGGAAACGATAGTCGTGGCTCGCATCCGGCGGGATCACATCTTGCGTCAGCACGCTTACGCCATCCATTCGGTTTGGTAACCGGAGCCCATGCCAATGCACCAGAACACCATCCTGCAGGCCGTTCTCAACGCGGACGCGCATGTGGTCGCCCTGCCCCGCACGCAGCTCCGGACCTGGCCAAGACCCGTTGAATCCCAGCAGTTCCTGCCGCATCCCACCCACAGAAGCCATGATCGGTTCCGGGCGCAGAGTGTAACTACGTGTCGCCGCAAACGTGGGCATGCCTGCGGCCGACAGCGCCGCCAGACCGCCACCTAGCGTTTCTCGCCGGGTCCATTTCATCTACTGGTTCTTGGCCTCCCGGACCGCTGCAACCTGCTCGATCAAAACGTCTGCCTCAACAAACCCCGGGATCAGGGCATCTCCGATGACAAAGGAGGGCGTTCCGTTAAAGCCCAACGCGCGAGTCAACTCCATCGAGGTCTGGATATGTTCATCCACCTCAGGGGCGTCCATGTCACGGCGTAACTGGTCAATATCGAGCCCGACGTCGCGCGCGATCCGCAGCACGCTGGCCTCTTCGGCCCGGCCCTGCATTCTCATCATTGCGACGTGAAATTCTTCATATTTTCCCTGTTCACGGGCGGCCAAAGCCGCGCGCGCAGCAAATACGCTACCCTCCCCCAGAATGGGCCATTCACGATAGACCAGACGCACGTTTGCGTCCTGTTCAACAAGCGCATCGACCTGCGGCATGACGCGGCGGCAATAGGGACAGTTATAGTCAAAGAATTCTACCACCGTGACATCGCCGTCAGGGTTGGCCAGCACGATGGCATTGGGGTCTTGTTCCAACCTATCTCGTTCAGCCTTCAGAACAGTGGCAGCGGCGGCGGCCTGATCCTGTTGCTGGCGCTCTTCCAGTAAGCGCACTGCCTCCATGATGATCTGCGGATTTTCGAGGATGGCTTCATAGACCAGTTCCTTGATCCGTTCGTCTGACTTGTCATCAGCATATGCTGATAGAGGAATCAGCGCGGCTGCGGAGATTGCGAAAGGGGCGAGTTTGGCAAGCTTCATTGTCAATCCTGTTGTTCTTCGGCCTCTGAGCGTTCGGCCTGAATTTTCTGAATGCGCTCCGGCCACGTCGATTTGATGTAGGCCAGAACGTTGTGAATTTCGGCGTCTGTCAGCTGGTCGGCAAAGCCGGGCATTCCGCTATCGAACTCAATGCCCTTCGTCGCCATCAAAGCTTTGCCGCCGAGTTTAGTATAGTCAAAGAGCAGACTGTCCGGATGGTGCCAAGTGTGACCGGTCTCATCATGCGGTGGCGCAGGCAATCGTCCATCCGCGCCGGAGCTACGCCAATTCTCCTGTCCTTCAAGGTTTGCGCCATGACAGGCAGCGCAATACTCAGCATAAATCTGTTCACCCGCAACGATATCCCCTGCACCGCTACCTGCCGCACGTGCTGAAAGTTGTTCTGGTCCGGACCAGAACCAAGCACCGCCCGCTGCGACGGCCATTATGAAAATGACCACCGAGTAGCGCATCAGGCAACCTCGATACGGGTCATCATGCCGGACGCTGCATGCGACAACATATGACAATGCAAAAGCCACTGGCCCGGATTGTCTGCGACAAAGGCGATCTCCCGCGTCTGGTCTCCAAACAACAAGGTCGTGTCTCGCAACGGGCCCAAACGACCGTCCTCGGTGACCTCATGGAAATGCATGCCGTGCAGATGCATTGCATGAGGAAAAGCTGTGTCGTTGTGAATCCGCAGTCGAACGTTTTCTCCCTGACTGAGCTTGGCAAGCGGCGGATTGTTCATTGTCCCAATGGCACCGTTGAATGCCCAAAACTGGCCTTCCCGAACCAACTGGCGGAAATTCAGTCGCTCGCCGTTAAACGTTGCGGCTCTAAGACTTCCCATTGCGCCGCCTTCCATGTTCAAGGAAAGCGACGTGGCCCCTTCAAGTTTCACCCTCTGATGCGAATTTTCCGGGAGCGGTTTGGGCATATTTCGTTTGGCCTTGGCCGATTGACCGGTCACATCATAGCGAACTTGCGGCCATGCTTCCCCATCCAGAATTGCAAGAAGGTATGCAGATGATCCCACATCAGCGGTCACATCCACAAAAACATCTGCGCGTTGTGCAGGGCCCAGAATAAAGGACTTTCCAATTTTCTTGGGTTGGGACAGGGGCATCCCGTCTAGCGCGACGACCCAACCATCAAGTCCTTCCAACCGCAATTGAAAGAGCCGGGCATTTGCCGCATTGATAATCCTCAGACGCCGACGCTCGTTTTTGCGTGCAGTCTTCGCGAGACCTGACACCCCGTTGGTTGCAATGAAGTTTCCGTTTCGACCTGCATGGCTGCGGTCATGCGGCGATTCAAAGGCGCTATCAATCTGGCCAGTGGCCGGATCGACCAGCCAGTCGTCCAGCACAAGCACGTCTTCTGCATCTACATCGGGCGGGGAAGGTTCTTCTACGATCAAAGCGCCGTACAGGCCACGCGCCACTTGCTCAAATGACCGATTGTGCGCGTGATACCAGTAGGTGCCAGCATCTGGCGCGATGAAGTCGTAATCAAAGGCGGCACCCGGTTCAACGGCGTCCTGTGTCAATCCGCTGGCCCCGTCCATCGCGTTGTCGATGCGAATTCCGTGCCAGTGGATCGACGTTGCCTGCGGCAAGTCATTGATCAAATGTCGCTGTACCCGGCTGACTTGCGCGACACGGATT
The DNA here is from genome assembly GCF_037478305.1 of Cognatishimia coralii. Classification (NCBI taxonomy): domain Bacteria; kingdom Pseudomonadati; phylum Pseudomonadota; class Alphaproteobacteria; order Rhodobacterales; family Paracoccaceae; genus Cognatishimia; species Cognatishimia coralii. The sequence continues at coordinate 240,983 of NZ_JBBGAZ010000004.1, read as the reverse complement.
TCAGGGCCGGGCATGGTGCCGCCAAATCCCCAAATCGTCGTCCGCCCGTACTCTTGGGGCAAAAGCTGCATATCCGCAACCTGCGCTGTCAGAGCGGTTGTGCCCACTGCCCGAGCAGGCAACGCGAGAACGGCGCTGCTCGCGGCCAATCCGCCAAGCACCTGTCTCCGTGTCGGGTTCATCCAAAGTCTCCTATCATCACGGTTGGTCCATTAGATATTCGGCCATAGCGTCCAGATCTTCGGTTGACAGGAATTGAGTTCCAAAAAGAACAACCTCCCCCATCGCGTTGCCGAATGCGTCGCCAGACGGTGTAATACCGGTCTTCAGAGCGTATGCCAGACTTCCGGCGTCCCAGCCCTCTTGTACAAGCGACGTGGTGTCAATCGGAGGTGCCTTTCCCCCACCGGGCAGCATATCAGACCCTGCAAACTTTGCTGTTGCGACCTTTCGTCCGCCCAGCAGATTGCGGGTGGTGTGGCACGCAGCACAGTGCGTCGCTCCCTCGACCAACCATTTGCCCCGATTCCAGCTGTCGCTTTTGCCTTCAACTGGTTCTGTTAGCGGGTCGAATTGAAACAGCGCACGCCACAACTTCAAACCCGCACGTTGATTGAACGGAAACGCCATCTCCGGCGCGCGCGATGGGGTTTCAACAGCAGGAAGTGTCTGAAACGCAGCCCAGAGATCGGCAACCTCTTGATCAGTGAAATCCGCGTAAAAGGAATAAGTAAATGCGGGATAATAAGGCTCTCCCGCGGGCGAAATACCTTGCCGCACCGCAACGGCGAACTGCTCAACCGTCCAGTTGCCGATGCCTTGCTCAGGATCGGTGGTCAGGTTTGGCGAATAGACCGTGCCAAATGGTGTATCGAGTTCAACACCACCAGCCAGCGGCGCGCCACCCTCCGGATTTGTATGGCAGGCGATGCAACCGGAGGCCCGGGCGAGGTAGGCTCCCCTGTTCACATCGCCTGTCAGATTGGCGAGCTCAGGTGACGGTGTGGCTCCTATAGGCCAGACGGTCAGCACCACGAAACCGATTGCCGCCGAGACGGCAATCGCTCCGGTGCCCAAAAACAGGCGACGCATGTCAGTTCGACTCCAGCCGGTACTTGGAATGGCAGGCTGAACAGGTCTGGCTAATCCGGGTGAAAAGCATATCAGCGGGCATGGAGGCCAACATGTCGGCATCCATCATGCCGTCACTTGATTGACCCATCATGCCGCCCATTGCCGAGTTCCCTCCCATCATGGTTCCCGAACCCATCATGTTTCCCGTTCCCATCATGGACCCGCTGGTTCCGCCGGACGCCTGTACGGCCAATCCGTTGTTCGCAGCCTCCGACAGAGTTTTGCCGAGGGTTTCGAGGTTCATTGCCAGAGACTCAAATTCTTCCCAATCGGACCAGACTTGATCTTTGGCCTCCGAGGGTTTGCCCCCGGTTCCCTCCGGAAACAGCTTGGTCATGGCTTCGCCTGAGTGCATTTCTACCGCAGCAGCAAAAGAGCGCACCGCATCCGCATCATATTCGACTTGCCCGCGCATGATCGGTGTCACGGCTTTCACAGCTTTCTGCATGGCCGCCATACCGTCCATTCTCTCCTTTACGACGCCAGTCGCACCGCTGTGTGCCAGTGCTACACCGGCAGTTATACTGGCCAACAGGACCAGAGTTACGTTTGTCGTTTTCATCTTTTTCTCCGTTTTTGATGTTCAGATCTATTCAGTCATCAAAATCCGATCGGTATCGGCGGATCGCGTCCCAGCTTGACCCCAACCAAATTTGTGCCCGCTGGAGTGTTTGGTTTAGATAAAGGCGTGTCGGCTGGTGTATGTTCAAACGTCTCTTGTAAGTAAAAGGTTACGACGCATTCAATTGCACGATGGCAATGCGCGTCGCCATCTGGACCATCCAAATAAACGTCTGCGACCAGGTCAGGAGAGAGCGATGAATGTGCCGCTGCATCGGTCGGCGAAAGAACAAAAATCAGCGCCGCAATGGCCGTTAGCAGCAGGAAACGAATATACGAGGCGCTTCGGTTCACCTTCAATTGATCCCATTCTCGCGCTGCAATTCGCGAACGTATATGGCCACAAGCTTCACTTCACCATCTGTGATGCCCTCGATCTGAGGCATGTTTCCAAAATCCCAATGATGCGCTCGTACTCCGTTCTTCGCCGCCATTATGAATGCCATGTCGGAATGATGCGAAGGCTCGTAAATCTTGTGAACCAAGGGAGGTGCGACACCCTTTTGACCTGCGGCGTTGGCACCATGGCAGTCGGCGCATTTTGCCTCAAAAATACGTTGTCCAATAACAGCATTCTCCGAAAAGCTCACTGGAATGGCGACCGTGGCAATAGGCGCACCATCTTCTATTCCACTTAGATCCGGAGGCGTCATCGAATGCCCCGCCGGCTGCGACGGGTTCATCAGTTGGTAGCCAAACACCGCGATACCCGCCACCAAGACGGAGCCCACGAACAATCCTGCTTTGCTCATCAAATCAATTTCACCTGCGTGCCAATAGGAGTCCGTTCATATACTTCCTCAATCTGTTCGTTAAAGAGCCCAATACACCCGTTTGACGACCGGCGCCCGATCTTGCGGGTGTCCTGTGTTCCGTGGATACGGTAATAGGTCCAGGACAAGTAAAGCGCTCGCGTGCCCAAGGGGTTTTCGGGCGCTCCGCCCTCTATTACCAAGGGCCACTCCGGGTTTCGTTCGCGCATCGATGGTGTAGGACGCCAACTGGGATTTTTCCGCTTCTCGACGACAGTTGTATAGCCCCGTTTGGTCAGTTCATCTGTCAATGGCACCGACGTTGGGTATACTCTCATTTTGCCATCCGCAGTCCAGTGCTGCAAAACTCTCGTATTTGTATTTGAGAGCAAGATTCCCTTGCCGATGCTTTCAAAATGGTCCTGCCAATCGTGCAAAACAAAAGACGACACGTTGCGCCGCACCCCACCATTTCCACTAGACTGTGCCAGAACCACCGAAGGCGCAGCGAGCGCCGTTGCCGTCGCAACGAGTAGACTTCGTCGGCTGATAGATTTGGGCGGTTCGGTCATTGCCTGCCTCCGTATTCATCGAGGATGGCTTAACACTTCGGCTTCGTGGTGTTGCGTATCATTTTGTAACGACAGCGATAGCTCGCTAGTTTGTTGCGACACCACAGCGCCCGGAAGCGTTGCACACGCACAGAGTCCACCAGCCTGCCGATTTGACAAAGCAAGTGTGCCACCGTGCGCTAGGAAAACGCTTCGTGCGATGGAAAGACCGAGCCCCGCCCCACCTGTTTCACGAGAACGGCTTTGCTCTAGTCGCACATAGGGCTCAAGCACCTGTTCGATCTGCTCTTCTGGAATTCCCGGACCATTGTCCTTCACACAGATTGCGAGGTCGCTGCCCGTGACAGACCAGTGTACTTCGGCGACACTGCCGTATCGCTGAGCATTCTCAATCAGATTGCGCAGCGCGCGAATAACAGCCGTTTTGCGTGCTGCGACCACTAATCCGTTGGGCCAGTCTTCTGGTCGCGCGCCTGCGCGTTCCATTATTTCAGAAAGCAATACGTCCTCCACGGCCTCTTCGGTTCCAACCCCACGCGCGTAAGCAAGTGTCGACTCGACCATTTCGGACATTTCTTCTGTCGAACGCACAATACTTGCCTGAGTCTCGACGTCATCGACCATAGCAGATTGGACCCGCATCGCCGTAAGCGGAGATCGCAAATCATGCGCCAGGGCCGCCAGCATCATGGTTCGATCCGCAACAAACTTATGCAACCGATCCTGCATCACATTGAAAGCTTGCGTCAGCGCCTTCACCTCTGGTGGCCCGGCAGGGGTGAGCGGCACAACCTGGCCTCCACGTCCTAACGCTTCCGTCGCCTGCTTCAAGGCCGTCAGTGGCCGTGTCAACCGAGCGATGACAAACCAAAATACAGCAAGTGCGCCCAGCCCGGCAGACAGCAGAACCGATAAAAACGTGGCAGACGATAGCTGCCATGGCGGCCTTTCAAAACGCGTTGCCACATTCAACCAATTTCCACCGGAAAGGGCGATGGAGATTTCGAGCTCAAGCGCCGCAAGTGTACCGCGCATCATATCGGCGTGCATCTCCGCCAATTCCGGAGTTAGATTTGGAACTGGCAGGACGATCCCATCAATTTCATGAACTTCCACCCTTATGGCTCGGCTGAAACTGTCGTTCAATAATGCGCGAATACGGGCCTCAACCGCCGCATCCTCATGATGTTCTCCATCCATCACCTGTGCAACTGGCCCAATTTCGAAACGCACCAACGGGGAACTCGCGGCCATGACAATTTGCTGATGTAATTCAGATGGCGCGCTCTCTATCAGGAGAGCAACATTTGCGGCACGACTCGCTGCCTCTGCTCCCAACGCAGCTTGCACCGCTGAAGATCGTTCGTCTGCGAAGAACACAAGGCTTAGTGCTTGGCCAACCAGAAAAGCTGCCCCAACTAGAAGCACAAGTTGAACGCGCAAAGAGAGACTGAACTGCTTCATGGAAGTATCTCGACATCACAGGACAATACGTAGCCTCCGTTTCGGACTGTTGCGATCAACCGCGGACGTAGAACGTCAGGTTCGATCTTCTTGCGCAATCGACTGACCTGATTGTCAATGGTGCGATCGAAAGGGCCCGGTAATCTGCCTGTCGTTTTGAGCAACAAGTCGTCACGGCTCAAGGTAACTCTCGCATTTTCGATCAATGCGAGAAGCAGCATCGCTTCACCAGAGGTCAATACTTCCATGCGACCGTCCTCTCGCTCAATCACGCGTGCGTCAACATCATATGTGGCTCCGCCTAGGAGCACCTTTTGACCTGCCAGATCGTTTTTGTTAGCCGCTGTGTTTGTACGCCGTAATATCGCTTTTATGCGAGCCAATAGCTCAGGCGGATTGAACGGTTTTGCAATGTAGTCATCCGCACCGTTTTCAAAACCTTTCAGTAAGTCGGCATCACTGTCCAAGGCCGTCAAAAGCAGCACCGGAATTGACGTCGTTTCTCGCAAACGTGCACAGGCAGTTAGCCCACTCTCGCCCGGCATCATCACATCCAGAACGATCAAATCAGGCGTTCTAGCCCTTATTTGAAAATTCATCTCAGCAGCGTTTTGTGCGGTTGCCACCTCCATTCCATTGCGTTTTAGGTACCGCGCGACGGAGTCACGGATCTCGGGATGATCGTCTACGACTATTATGTACGATTTAGGTTCCATCATTTGCCAATACATTAGCGATACGTCTGACGCCGCTAAGACTTTGTCGCAGAATGTAACAGTCAAGGCGTCCCATTCCAAACCTAGTTACCAACCTGCCTAAGCCCTGACAAAGATCTGGCGTTCGTTAATTGACGTCGCACTGAGTAAGCTAGAAAACCAACTTTGGTCCATCTAGTTGAGTTTATGAAAGTGTTGACGAAGTTGCGAAGCAGAAATTGAGGAGCGACGCATCCCAAGCTTTCAATGCCACACCAAAACGAAAGGACGACTTGGTGATCTTTCTCACGATAGACGTGCCACGCTCTGGTCTCCCTGGGTTCTAGCTAACCGGTGTTTATTTTTGTTGGACTAGTCCATACGGCCCCTTCGGTGTCGCGAACCAACCTGCCAATTCTATCTCTGAAAGCTACGATCAGTTACCTGTAGCCAAACCTCACCGAAAAAGCTTGACATGATGTGCAGGTTTTGGTGCCCTTCAGGCGTTTTTTTTTCAATGTTTCCATCGACATCCAATCGAGTTGTAGGAAAAGGATTAGCGTCCTGCTGTTGTATGCAAATCGAATTGGCCACAAACATGCGTGTTAGGCTAAATTGCGCTAGGCGATTAAACAAATACTCCGCACTTTGTCGCCCAGTTTGGTTGTTTTTACGATTGGCCGTAGAATTAAATTACTGGTTTTGACCAAATCTTCCCTTTGAAGCAATCAAAAGAGTACTTAACATATCCAAGTCAGAGAAAATAGACACTCTCAAACCACCGCTAAGAACTGCAGCCTTTGCCCCAACCTTAGAACGTTTAAATTTTCAGGAAATTCAGAACAAGTCGTTGCTTCATTCCTCTTTGATGTGCATTGACCAACGAATTCAATTGAGCCTGCCAATTTGAACCAATTTCTCTGATGCACCATTCTCCATCTGAAGCTTTACTGCAATAGCTTGGAGTAGCTGCAGTTCAATACAATCTGTCGGTCGTTCAAGGGTTAGCTGGTGCGCCTAGCCCTTAGGGTGGAGGTGAACTTTGGCACTAATTTCTACCCTTTCGTAAAGGTCTTTCACGTGTTCATTCGTAAGTCTCGCGCAACCATTGGAGACAGCGGAGCCAATGGTTCGAGGCTCATTAGTACCATGAATACGTAGATACGTGTCGCGACCGGCCTCATCGTATAGGTAGATCGCCCTCGCACCCAACGGATTATTTGGTCCGCCTTTCAGGCCATTTTTGTATCGCGCGTACTTGTGTGGCTCTCTTCGTATCATGGCATTTGTGGGCCTCCACCAAGGCCATTTTGCTTTCCGTGCGACCGTAAACGTCCCCGATTTGTACAACCCTTTGCGCCCGACCCCGACACCGTAGCGGATTGCCAAACCGTCATTTAACATAAAGTAGAGGAAGTAATCATCTGGTACCACGTGAACTGAACCAGCCTCCCAATCCCGTCGACCCGAGTTGACCAACTGAGGAAGAAAACGGTCGGGAAATTGATTCTTGTGTGCAAATGCAAATTGCGGTGCAGCAGCGACTGCAAGCAAGACCCCGAAAACAGATCGTCTACTAAGAGAGCTCATTTGCCAATGTCGCTGGTTTCTTCTGAATTCCATAACCACATACCTTTAAGTCTCAAACCGTGCTAAGATTAGCTCCATTCCAACCCGTGCAACTACAGCTAGTTTTGTCGCAAAATGTAACTGTTGAAATTTGGGTATTTACCCTCCACCTAGTGGACGGCCTAAGGCTTGAGGCTTGAGGCTTAGAGCAGCCATAAGAGACTCGAGCAGAAAAAATGCCAATCCTAAGCAACTACTCACCAACAACCGGCATCGTTGAACTAACAGCGCTAGATCCATTTACTCCAAATGATGTTACCGAACTAATCTCAAAAGCGAAAAGCTCGGATGTTGCCGTATCCCGTCCCAAAGTACTGTTTAACTTTTTGCTTTCTGACCTGAAGTACTTTGAAGTGTCAGAAATCCGACAGCTCATTATTCGACGAGGTTCTTTACTCCCTTTTCAACGGAACGAGCGGATAGCATTTGTAGCTGAAAACTTTGAGACGACGCTTAAAATCAGGTTTGCATCTATGTTCGCTGACAGGTGCGGTTTGAGAGAAGAGAGCAACTCGAAGTGTTTTAACAGTCGCAATGATGCCTTGGCATGGTTGACCAACAAGGCAAACGTGACCGAACCTTTGCGTTCACAAGAAGCCATAGCTTAAGGTGTCGCTAGTCTAGGATGTTGCACTAGCTTACCGAACTTTCGCCACTCAATCACAGTTGAAAGCGTCAATGTGCTCCAAGATTGCATAGACGATGGTTTTTCTCATTAAGAGAAACCTGGTATCTGGCATGTCCATGTTCAGAGCGAATACGTATGTCTCGCCAGAGCATTCTAACCATCCGACGAACCATCCAATGTCCATTGCGCTTTTGCTATGCCACCACCCTGTTTTGGATCGCAAAACCCAATTCTCTCTGGCCTCACTTACCATCATACCTTTTATCGCCGTGTATGTGTCGCCCGAAAGCTCAAGCTTTTCTTGAGCAAGTCTCGATAGGAACCCCACTTGTTCGACGGCAGAGATTTGAAGTGTATTGTCGAGCCAATAAGTTGTGAGCTGATTTATTGACCCTACACTGCTGTTTCCGTACCTGAAATCTTCTAGCGCTTCGGCCAACGCGCTGCGACCGGCAGTTCGAGCAATTTCTTGGTAAACCCACACCACAGAGTCCTTGAACGCCGTTGCTAAAGAGTGGTCTTGGTTCCAAGCTCTGACACTCCTGGGCACTCCGTCCCAAGAAAAGTTCGTCTCTGGCTTCGCATATCCTTGTTCCAGCGCGATCAACGTGTGTGGGATCTTCGACGTGGAGGCAGGCGAGAAGCGCTGATGAGCACGTTCAAGGTTGCTCGACCACACCTGTCCATCTGATTGGCGTTGAACGATGACTGCCACGTTTTCAATCTGACCGCCTGCATCTTCTACAACGTGCCCTACATCCTCTGGTTCGGTAGACGCTCTGGTGGCAAGGGCAAGCGAGATCAATGCAATAGGCAGCAATAAACCAAGTGTTTTCGCAAGCAGCACAACTTTCATTCTATTGTCGTATCCCAATCTCTTGGTCGTGTCTTCACCGTTAGTCTAAGCACGGGTGATTGAAGTAAATTTGAATGTCTGAAAAGTTAGGCGTTCTAAAAAAGAACCGAGCAAAACCAAGCATCTGAATAAAGAGAGCTCTTAGCGGAGCCTTAGATGCTTGTCTTGCCGTAAAGCGTCACTAAACCAGTTGTCGAGTCCGGAACGCCGAAACTGTGAAGTTCGGCAAGACATTCCAATAAACAACGCTGCTGGCTTGAAAAATTGGCCAGGAATTCTCGGCTGATTTCCTAATTTTTACGATCATCGTTCCGACGCGAAGGGATGTATCTGCCTCGACCCGTTTTGATCAGCATACCGTTTCCGGTCAAATCTCTCAGGGCGCGATAGCAAGCCTCTTTCGTTAGTCCGATTTGACTGGCAAATTGGGTAACTGGGCCACTTAGCATTCCCGATGTGACTGCCAGATAAACCCGATCACTCGCAGACTTTACCGCATTAAACGTCAGGAGTTGGCGGTAGCTCTGTACTTGCAATGCCATTCGTTTTGTAAGGGCCTCAGAGAACGCAGCATCTTTCCGCTGTCTAATTCGAACGGCTTTCTTTGAAATCTGAACGATCTCCGAAGATGACAGGCAAACCGCATCGCAGTGGTACGTCTCAGAGTAGATTGACGCTTCGGCAAAGGTATCATTTGCACGAGCATTGTAGATGGTCACATGGTTTCCTGCCTCTGTTACACGCATCAAACAGACTTCACCGGAAATGACGAAGAACAATCCCTTTGTTGGATCGCCTTGCCTAAACACATAATCGCCCTTTGAAAGGTGTGAAACTGAGAGCTCTTGCTCATCTAAAGAGTTGAACGGCGTAGGTAACATATGATTTCGATCATAAGCGATTTGGTGGAAAGCTTGTATCAACTGCGCTGATTACACTGCAAGAGCGGATACCTCATGATCAAATATTCCATCCCTATCATCGTGACTCTGTTTGCTAACCCTGTCTTTGCTCAACATGTCCATGGCATGCCAAACCATCCTGTTGAGGCAGGCCAGTCGGCATTCGCAGCGATTTCTGAAATCGTTCAAATCCTTTCAAAGGATCCTAAGACAGACTGGGAAAAGGTGAACATTCAGGCGCTCCGAGATCATCTGCGTGACATGGAACTCGTCACGACTGAGGCATCTGTAGACATTCGGGTTGATGGCAATTCAGCTGAGTTCACTGTTTTCGGAGCTGGGGACGTCGCACAGGCCGTTCAGCGCATGACTTTAGCCCATGCGCCAATGTTGCAAGCCTCATCCGGCTAGTTGGTAACCGCAGAGCCATCAAAAGATGGTGCTATCATGCGAATTGCAGTCAAATCAGACGAGGATCGAGCTCGCGTCCTAGGCCTTGGTTTCTTTGGCATCATGACCATTGGAGCCCATCATCAAGCACATCACTTAGAAATTGCATCAGGGAATGATCCACATCATCACCATTAGGCAGCTCAAAACCTTGTCCAATTGGAACAGAAAGAATTCGATTCCTGTCCGACGTATATTTCTTGCATATCCGCTTATGGCTAAGGACCAGACTTTGGTGAGGCACACCTGGACGGCGGCTTTGTTCCGCATCTCAGACGTTGGCGCAACCTGCAGCGAATGTCGGCCTCACGCCTTTCTTGTTAATTATCACTGGACTTCCTGACCAATGAGAGCGGTACTGTCGTCACGACACATCGCCCGGGATCGCCGGGCTCCACTCAGTACTGGCGGAGGATTGGCCTTCGCAAATGAGTGGAGAGAGATGATGACGGAATCCGCACAAGAAAGCAAAGTCGCGAAAGCTAAGGCCGTAAAGTCGGGGCCCGAGCGGCAGGAACAGCTGATCAATCTGCTGAGCCGCAAGGCTGGCGCTACGACTAAGCAGATGCAGGAGGCTTTTGGCTGGCAGCCGCATACGGCTCGGGCCGCGATATCGACACTGCGCAAGGCGGGAGTTTCAGTAGAACGCACCGACGCCAAAAGAGGTGCTGTCTATCACATCGTTGCGCTGGTGTAAGGCAATGATGAGTGCATGCACTTTCCAGCTCGAACGAGCGGTCAATGACATTGAGCGACTGGATCGACTAGGCTGCATTGAACGCTGGAGGGAGATATTCGAGCGATCACCGCCAAAACATCTATCCCTTCAATTCATGAAGCGGGTGCTGATCTGGGAACTGCAAAACAGGGAGCTGGGAGGCTTATCGGTGACGACTAGTCGCCGATTGAAACAAATCGCGTCAGGCACGACGCCATCTACACAGGCTAAGCCGGGTTCGCACCTGGTTCGAGAATGGAACGGGCGCACCTATCTGGTTGAGGTGATCAACGGCGGCTATGTCATGGATGGCAGAACATGGCGTTCTTTATCCGCCATTGCGCGATACATCACGGGCACTCGCTGGTCCGGGCCACGCTTCTTTGGAGTTCAATGATGCGACGGATCCGCTGTGCAATATATACCCGCAAGAGTTCGGAAGATGGTCTGGAGCAGGACTTTAACTCGCTGGATGCCCAGCGTGAGGCCTGTGAGGCCTATATCTTAAGCCAGAAACACGAGGGCTGGGAACTGCTGCCAAATCGCTATGACGATGGCGGCATATCGGGCGGCCATCTGGAGCGTCCGGCGCTTCAGCGCCTAATGCAGGCTGTGGACGAGAAACGCATCGAACAGATTGTGGTCTACAAGATCGACAGACTGACACGTTCGCTGGCCGACTTTGCCAAGCTGGTTGACCGGCTAGACGCGGCAGAAACTTCCTTCGTATCGGTCACCCAGAGCTTTAACACCGCCACCAGCATGGGGCGCCTGACATTGAACATGCTGCTCAGCTTTGCTCAGTTCGAACGCGAGGTCACGGCAGAACGTATCCGGGACAAAATCGCCGCGTCCAAGAAGAAGGGTATGTGGATGGGTGGTAGTGTGCCAATGGGCTATCAGCCGGATGGCCGAACGTTGAAGATAGATGAGACTGAAGCTGAAACGATCAGGACGCTATTTGGCCTCTATCTGAAACTTGGCACCCTGCGGGATGTAAAAGAACGGGCGGAGGAACTCGATCTCAAGTCCCGGAGCCGGCAACGAGCAGGCGGTCAAATGTCGGGTGGAACGCATTTCGACCGCGGTCAACTCCAGCATATTTTGAGCAACCCGATCTATGCCGGCCGCATCCGGCACAAGAAACTGGTCTATGAGGGACAGCACCCAGCCATCATTGATCCGGCGATTTGGGACAAAGTTCAGGATATGATGCAGAGTAGGGCAGCGGTGGCTCGCGGCTCCAGACAAAAGGCAATCAGATCCTTTCTGGCAGGTAAGCTCTTTGATGAAACCGGCGATCGTCTGACACCCAGCCACAGCCGAAAGAACGGAAAGAGACTTCGCTATTACATCTCTCGAAGGTTAGTCAAAGAACGCAGCCGGAAACATCCGGACGCCTGGCGGCTGCCCGCAGATCAGGTGGAGAGCTTGCTGGCTGAGCTTATTAAGCAACATCTGACCAGACCCGGTGCCGCAGCAATGCTGACTGCGGATTTGACGGCAGCCGAACTATCAGTCGTAACGGAAAAGCTTCAGGTTCAGTTTGGAGGAAAGGAACGGCTGGCTTTAATTGAGCGCGTTGATTTGCGACCGGGTTCCCTGACGGTACGGCTGGACGAGTCAATGCTTGCTGAACGTCTTGGTAGCAAACCGGAGCAGATCAATCTGGTTGAGCTGACCATCGAAGCTCCCTTCCAGATGCGCAGGCGTGGCGTTGAGCTGAAACTGCATCTGGGCGACGCGCCGGCAGCGATCGACAAAACGCTGGTGCAGAACATAGTGAAGGGGCGTAGCTGGTTGGCAATGATAATTGCGGGCAAAACCTTCTCAGAGATTGCCAATTCCGAAGGTGTCTCTAAGCGCCGTGTTCAGGATGTGACCAATCTGGCGCTGCTGGCGCCTGACGTTCTTGACCGCATCTCCACCGGTGAACAACCTGATGGCCTCACCACAGACTATCTGATCAAGACTCGCTTCTCTGCGGTCTGGTCAGAACAGCGCGATCAAGTCGCGAGCCTCTGAAAACACACCCGAAATCTGCAAACTCGCACCGCAGGAGTCGCATACAGAGACTTGGGCCTGAAATATGCCCTTTTCATGCTCCGGCCCGCGTCTCTGCAGAAAACCCTGTCTGACAATCGCCCGAAATCACGAGACATTCGCGCGGCAACTATACAGCGTATCAAAATAAGGAAGTGTTTGGCTGGGGTGGTAGGATACCTTGCTTCTCGATACTTCCCTTCGGCTTTACCCGAGCACCTAGCAAACTGGGGCACTTTCGGGGGCATTTCTCAGGCTCGGTGACATGGGGCACTTCGACATCCCAGCCATACCTTAGGAGCCCTCTCTGGAGCTCTCTGGGGGTGCTGGGGGGGGCTTCTCTCGGAGGTGCTGTTGGGGAGCCTTAGGAGGTCTCTCTGGCCTTCTCTGCGGCCCTCTCTTAGGGCTCTCTGAAGGCCTCTCCCTGAGGTGCTGTCTGTGGCTCACTCCGTAGGTGGGTGTGTGCTCCCTCCTAATAGGTACCAGTAATGGGAGATGGGGGAGAGTTGGCTTCAATATGGCGGAAAAGAACTGAGTCTATGGTCGGTTTAGTTTAAACTCTGGTCACTTCGACCCACACGGGAAGATGATCCGATGCTATTCTCGCGGGTTGAGCGGTGTGAACATCTGTACCGAGTGCGGTTAAGTCAGGAGGCAGTGCGAAACGATCAAGCCTCGCAATTGGACGTAGCGAAGGAAAGCTAGCGGGAGACTTAATAAATGTAACGCCCTTGGCTATGGCATCGAGATCCTTACCACTTCCCCATTCGTTAAAATCGCCGGCCAATATGGTTGAAGTAGGAGAAAGCTGTTGCAAATATCGCAATATCGCTGCGACTTGTAATAACCGAAAGTAGCGAAGTAGCCCCAAGTGCAACCCTACAACGCGAACTTCACCTATCGCCGTCTTTACATCAGCAAAAATAGCGCCTCTGGGCTCGAGACCTGGAAGATCTATGTGCCCTAACTTCATAACTGTTACGGAGGCTGAAACCAGCATAGCATTGCCGTGCCAGCCTAGCGAGCCGCCAGGAGCACCAAACGAGAGTATGCGCCACCCATGTTCTTTGATCATTCTGTGTGGCAGAGCTGCCGGCCTGGGCGGCAACCGTTTATCCGCTTCTTGAAGCACGACGATATCGGCCTGTAGCGCATTGATTACCTGCAAGCTCCTATCAGGCCTACGTTGTAGATCCATGCCTATGCATTTCTGAAGGTTATAGGTTGCAATCCGCAGGCGAGGTATACTCATTGCACCAATTTCACCACAGCCAGCAGGAGTTGTCACCTTATGTTTGCCAACCAACCAATCCTAGCAAGACTGATCTGGCTTGGACTTGCCGTTCTAACAGTCATTGCGGCTATTCTCGCCCGCTGGCAATTTGCCTTTGTGACAATGGCCACTTTGCTGTTGTCGCTGGCTCCGGTGGTTATTTCGAAGTGGGCAGACATCAAGGTGCCAGACAGCTTTGTTGTTGGGGTTGTTTTGTTCACAGGCGGAACTCTCTTTTTGGGGGAAGTCTTTGATTTCTATGAACGATATTGGTGGTGGGACGTGGCTATGCACGGTAGTTCTGCAGTAGCTCTCGGCCTGACCGGCTTTCTTTTGATTTTTATGATGTTTCAAGGCGATCGGTTCGCAGCTCCTGCTTTTGGCGTTGCAGCCTTTTCATTTTGCTTCGCGGTGACAATTGGAGTTGGTTGGGAAGTGTTTGAGTTCACCATGGATCAACTGCTTGGTTTGAACATGCAAAAATCTGGTCTTGATGACACAATGAGTGATCTGATCGTTGACGCTTTAGGTGCGGCTGTCGGCGCAACTGCAGGCTATCTTTATTTGCATGGCGTTGAGCGTGGCGGCCTTACAGGATTGATAGATGAATTTGTCCGCCGCAACCCGCGGTTTTTCAAGCGGTGGCGTAAGTAATCTGAGTGCTAAATTCTTTGCGTTATTGGACCAGGTGTTTGTCGTGGTCGTCAATCTTCGTTAGCCTCCGTGATGTGTTGTGGGAGGGTAGAAAAGAAGTATCTATGAAAAGGCGGGTGCAGCGAATAGCGGCAGTGAGTCCAGAGTTCCGTTTGCTGCACAGAGTGCAAACGGCATGCGATGATAGAAAGCTGACGTGCGCGATAGTCTGTGCAACCTCCGGCGGAAAATAGTCCAAGTACGGCGAATACGGCCTAAGCATGCTGCGTTTGCAACAGAATTTGCTTCCAGATCGCGATTTCATCGAACAATGTGAATTCGCGGCGAATGCCCCAAGGGCCAAACTCAACATGGCTGACACCCATAATATGAATGGGGGCACCGGTTGGCGAGCCGAACCGTCCCCAGCCTTCGTGCGTGCCTGTAAGAGACCACCTGATCGCACTGCGCGGGGACATCATCGGATCAACGCGGCCTATTTGATGTTCAACCGTGAAGTTCGCACTGGGAAAGGCACTACGAAGACCAAGCCAGAATTCAGTCGCCGCCTCATGACCATAGTTTTCTTGCCGACAAGGGAACGAGACATGGCAGGCTCTGTCGTAGTGCTTCGGGATAACTGAGAAATCTGCTGCCATGATGCTGCGCAGCACGTCCGCGTGTCTCTCACCCCATTCATTCGTGTTGCCACGACCATTGTAAGGTCCTTCAATATCCGTGTCTGGCGTGAGCGGCATTTTGGTGTCGCCCGCAAGAATAGCGGCATGTGCGGCTTCCCTTGGGCTTTGACCAAGTTGAACAGCAATTGCAGCATTATCGCGGATCAGCCACTCATCCCAGACGCGGTTGTCCTTGCAAAAGGTGTCCGCGATTGTGCGAAAGGTGCATGTGATGCCAGTGGCCGGCCCAAATGCGCCACCCTGGTGGGTGGCAGTAGATAGGATGCGGTGGGATGAAAGGAACCCTGTATCTTCATCACCGCTCCATATCACGTCTTCCCCTAAGAGTTGCCTGTCTGGGAACTCCGCCAGCGTAGCTATGGTGTTAGCCTTGCCCGCCGCATTACCCCGGCTGATCCCCGCGGGTGTGCGCACCAGAAGATTGTCGCCATAGTGCCAATCCAGCTCCGAAATCCCTCGCCCTTCCCAGATCATGCGCGTGCACTTCAAGATATAGTCCGGGAGGTCGGTGTATTGCGGGTCAAATCCTTTCAATTGGCTGGCCCCAACCGATTGATGCCTTGTTTCGCGAGCTCCGCTACTAAAAGATTGGTGTCCACCTCTTGCACCGGGCACGCCTTTTCCAAGGCAAGCGCCGCAGCCGTGCCCGTCGCTTGACCCATCGCCATGCACTGTGGCATCCCACGAACCGAAGCGAAGGCTGTGGCATCCGCCGATATGATGCGCCCAGCGAACATCAGGTTTTCAACGGCTTCGGGGATCAAAGCGCGAAACGGTAGGGTGTAGTAACTGCCCTTCTCAATCGCCGCGTCATGAGTCATGCCCCCATCACTGCGCATGACGTCATCAATGGGATTGTCGCAGCTTACGATGCCATCTGGAAACTTGGTGGCCCGCGCAAGATCAGCACCCGTCACTCGGATGACGCCTTGCAGTTTACGCGTTTCCCGCACGCCCACGGTGGGCGAAAGCATGGACATATGCGCGGTCTCAAAGCCGGGAACGTCCGATTGGAGGAAACGCGCCAGTTGCAGGCAACGTCTGCGACCTTCTTGCGTGGCTTGACCAACGGCCACTGGGTCGGTCCCGTCAACACCGCGGACATGTACAGAATTGCAAAAGACGGTTCCGTGATGAAACGCTTTCATCAGATAGAGCTTCGCCAGATCGGGGTGCAGCCGGTCCTCGTCAATGCCTCTGGCCGCATATTCTGTGAAATACGGATCAGGGTGGGCAAAGGCCGCGTCCCAATCCACACCGATCATGTGGAACGAAATGGTCACCGCCATCATGTTTCCACTCTCATCGCCTAGGACGTAAGGCACGCCCGCCTTGGCTGAAATGTCACCATCGCCAGAGCAATCGATGACCATCTTCGGTACAACCTCAAACGTGCCATTTCGGTCAAAACAGCGAACCGCATTGATCCGAGGTCCCTCCATTTGCGGCTCAACTGCCGTTGCATTCAGACGGACTTGCACTCCGGCTTCTTCCAGCATCTCGAACATCGTCAATGTCGCGATGTCGTGGTCGTAGATGATTTCCGGGCCGAAATTTTCGAGGGTGCAGGAGCGTTTTTCTGCTGCAGGTGGGGTCATTGCCTCAAGGCGCGCGGTCAGCTCTTCCAATATACCACCGATGATCTGATCCACAGGATAACCCCCGCCCCAAGGCATTCCTGGGCAAAAGGCCATTACACCGCCGATCTTGCTAGTTGCTTCCATTAGCGTGACGTTCAAGCCTTGGCGACCTGCCGCAATGGCCGCGCCGAACCCTGCTGTTCCCCCGCCAATGACGAGCACGTCCACTGTTTCAATCCGTTCAATCAATCCTCTTCGGTCCCTCGTCACAAAAAGCGCGTTTCAAAACCTGCTAGAGCATGAATTCGACCAATTTTGCAACTGATGCAATCACAAAACCCCGTAGCCAGGCTTGCAGAGAATGTTGATACGGAGCCAGTAGCAGCTTTGCTTCTGCAAGCGGAACTTAACTTTGGCCGATCCAATGTCCGCTTCATCCGCATCAAAGCCATTCAACAAAAAACAACGAAGGTCCCCGCCCGAGCTTTCGCCCGCTCTGCAAAAAACCGCGCAAAACCAAGCATCTGAATAAAGAGAACTCTTAGAGGAGATATTCAGATGTTCAGCTCTTTCACGCTGTGGTGCGTGTTGGGGGTCAGCTTGAGGCTGGCCCTTTTTCTTTTCCTTCGGTGGAAGTGGGGCGTGAGGCCACTCATCCCCAACGGACTGTCCTACTGCATTGTCCTGCTGGCGATGATGCCTTCGTGGATGCAGCCAGTACCGCTCCCGGTGCCGATGTCTCTGGCACTTGGCTTCGTCCTGCCGGACCTCTTGCTGGCGAGATCCTAACATGGACCTCCATCCCGGAGACCATGTGGTCATCAGGGCCTTCGACGATATCCCAGAACACCTCTTCCTCGTGGATGAGGTCTATGACGACTGCGTTGGTGGCTACTCTTTAACTGGCCCGCTCGAAGGTGAGTACGGCGAGCCAGACTTCGACATGATCTTGCGAAAGATCACTTCCCCCATTTTTAAACCGAAAGGAACCTGACAGATGTCAGCACAGATCCGCTATGCCTATCTGAAAGGTCAGACATGGCTCTACCGCCGCAACTACCCCAAGGATGTTGCTGCCCTCCTGGGCCAGAAAGCCCTCAAGCAATCCCTGAAGACCGGAGACCTGAAGCTTGCTCGGAAACGAGCGGCAGAGGTCAACACCCAGTACGAGAAGACTGTCGAGGAGGCCCTCTCTGGCGCTCTCTTGCTGCCTTCCTCCTCTGGATGGTCCCGCCATTCCGAAGAGGCTCTTGCTCGTCTCCGTGACAGTCTGCAGCACTCTGAGCAAGCGGGCTTCGTGAAGAAGATCGCGAAGAACACCACGGTGGAGAGTGCCTCTCGCCGTTATCTACACCGACGTATCCGAGAACTCCGGCCCGGTGGCTTTAAGAGTGTGCGCTACTCGGTGGAGCTCTTTGCCTCCAAGCACGGAGAGAAGAAGCTCTCAGAGCTGGTGAAGGAGGATGGGAAGGAGTTCCTGTCCCTCATCTCTAAGCTCAGTGCCAACATCGGGAAGTCCCAGACTACGCGGGGTCTCTCCTTGGATGCAGCCGTCACGTGGTCGATGGGACGCAGAGATCACATCTCGGGGCGCACCCAGAGGCGTATCTGGGCGCAGGTAAACCAGTGGCTCACGTGGTGTGTCTATGAGGACCTGCTGGAGGCCAATCCCTTTGCGCATGTTCGTTTCGAAGCCAAGATCCGTCCTCAGCCCTACGCTGTGCCAACGGATGACGAGGTGAAGAAGCTCCTGAATGCAAGGGAGCATGTCATTGCTGACGTGATGAAGCTCTGTCTCTTCTCTGGGATGCGAGCAGGTGAAGCAGCGGGTCTCCTTGGGGAGGACATCGTGGACAAGGGGCCAGCAGGGTTCTTCTTCCATCTTCGTCCCAACCACTTGCGTCTTCTGAAGACCGAGGCAGCAGAGCGGTGGGTCCCGGTGCATCCTGAGCTTCTGGCATTGTTGAAAAGAAAGCCAGTGCAGGGACCGCTCTTTCCTGACCTCACAGTGAACGACATCACTAAGCGCTTTGCTCTTCTTCGGAAAAGGCTGAAGATCGAGAGGCCCGGTCTGGTGTTCCACAGCACCCGTAAGTGGTTCATCACCCAGTGTGAGCGGACTGGAGCTCCGGAGCACTTCACCGCCAGCATCGTGGGGCACTCAGCGGCTCGCTCAGAGAACGGTATCACCTACTCGCTCTACTCCGCAGGCATCTCTGACCAGCAAAAGCGAGACTTGGTGGATCGGGTCACGGCACCATGATCCCTGATATCGAAGCCTTTGAGGAACGCGCTGCCATTGCTGAGTTTGATGGTGGCTTGTCCCGAAAGCGCGCTGAGGATGTCGCGGCTCAGGGACAGGGCTTTCCAACACGGCAGGACTACTGGGCTTGGCTGGCTGAGTATGTGCTCACCGAGAGGCTACCACCATGATCTTCACTCCGTCCGGGCTAAAGCTCGGGCGGGGGACCTTCTCTGTTTTTTTGCTAAATGACATGAAGTTAGGGAAGCGCGAACCTTTAACGCTTGCATGATCTTCTTAAAGAGGTCGCTGATATTTGTTCACACTCTACTGTTATTGAATATCAATGGGCAATTTCTCATTCTGTCGAAAGGATGAGAAATTTGCACTCCGGAGGACACAATGCATCGCGATATCACTAAGCGCCATTCCTTACTCAGTCTTACAAGGGTAGCATTTTGCAGCGCTATATTCTGCTCTTCGTCTGCGCTTTCAGCTAACGCCGACAGTCTAGGTGCGTTCGTGACATCTGATGGTTGGGTAGTCAGTTCAGATCGTGGCTTCAATGAATGTGGAACGGTTTCTTCGCCTAGGTATGGGTCTGCCAGCGAAATAATTCATGACCCTTCTCACAACCTGAGTCTGTTTAAATTTAGTGTTAGAAACGCCGTCGCTTTAAGACCAGAATTGAGAGTAGCAGAAGGCGAGCGTCTATCAGTTATTTTCCAGAACCAAAGTGGGGCTGGTTTAACGGTTCGAAACAGGCGTGTGGCATCGACAACGGGCGCGCAAGGTGATGCAAGTTACTTCAGAATCCCACACGCTCGGGAAAATCGAAACCTAACTCAGTTTGTGTTGAGCTCTGATGCGGCCCTAGTTGGTGTTGTTTCTGGCTGGGAAGACAACCGGGAAACAGCACGTGTAGCGAAGGCAGGCTACATAGCTTTACTATTGGCATCTCACGGTCACGATTTCAGTGTAAACAGTACAGCAAATCGGATCCAAGAAAGCCTAGTCAATATAGAATGTGGACCCGAAACTGGAGACGAACTTGGGTTCAACGAGTTTACTTTAAGCGCGTTCGGGGCGGAAACATGGGCTCGCGCTTTCACGCAGCTGTACCAAGAAGCTTGGTCTTCTCCCAACTCGGCAGCTTTGAGCTTTGTTGACCAAGTGTACGGGGATCGGGTTCGGTATTTCGGCAAAAACCTCAGTAGAGCTGCGATTGCAGATGACAAAGTGAGTTTTGCAAACCGATGGAACTACCGTTCCTATTCGCTCCGTGAAGAGGAACTTTCGATAACATGTGGTTCGGCGCGTTGTACAATTGAGGGTGTAAATGACTACTTCACGTTCGGTAGTGAAATTAATCGCAAGAGCAGTGGAATCGCGCAATTCTCGTTCGACTTAGATCTTCGAACTCTGAGAATTTCCCGAGAAGATAGCTCAGTCATTAGTCGCACTGGGGCTGATCCAGAAGGGATGTTTCTTGATTGGGCGCAATCAACAAGAAATTGCGCAACGGGCAGCGATTTGGCCTGTGAACGTTCAGAGTATCTTGAGGTTGTTATGAACGCATTCGGGTACTGTGTTTCAAGCTCACGGCCACGCGGTAGGTTGAATGAAATTATCGAGTGTGCATAAGGCGAAAGGTTTGTTGATGAAAAGACGGCGCTGCAAAAGGTCGGGGGTCCTGCTTGGTCACGAATTCTTGACTTTGCAGGCTGATAACAAACTCGCCGGGAGGCCAGCTTGCTGAGCCAGTAAAGCACAATCAGTCGCTACAATCGTGTTGCTTCCAATACGTTTTCCACTTCACGACGAGTCCACTTTTTATCATGGCACAGCTGATGTCACCTCCTCTTGGCGAGACACACCAAGCACCTGTGCGGTCACGCCCAGCTCTTCCAACGGAAATGCACTGCATAGTTGGCCCATGCACAATAATATGCCCGTGTTTCGATTTACGGCCAGTTGGTGTGCCTACTAAACTCACCAAATGGTCACGCGCCATTTCCCAAGTTGCATCCAGTCCGGGACACGGGTGGCCTTCTTTGCAGGTCCCGTCGGTTTCTCGAGCATTGATACCAGAAACGCGAACCTTCGGTCCTTCGCTGCACCACACTGGTCCGTCTCCGTCCCAAACGTGTGTTGGAGTACAATCGAAACTCTGCCCTTTGGGTACGACTGGAGCTTTTGCGAATGCGAGGGAGGCTACGATAGATAGAAGCACTGAAATAAATATGATTTTCATTCGAGCGACCTGTAACTGCTCACTGAGCGATTATGTTAAACTATTTCTTGGATAGCGTCACCTTAGCAAAGTTTTCCAATTGGACACTTAGCGCCTCCCATTAACACTTCGTTAGCACTTCCTTCCTACCCTCGCACCGTACATAACGGAGGTTGGATATAGTGGACGAGCACGATAAACTGATGAACATCCTGATGGAGTACGTACTTCGCTACGGCCTTACAGATAGTGCAAGGAAGTATTTTCTTTCCCAGCAACCCATTACTTGTACCCATTTCCCCGAGAAGGAACGCAATGCCTAAGTTCCATTACTGATACATTCTGTCCTTCTGTATTTCTTCTTCTTCCCTCCCCCATCTCCCATTACTGGTACTTATTTATAGCCCAACCCCTACGTAGCAGGCGACTGTCCCAGAACGCCATTGACTGCTTGCTCTTTTCCTCCCCACTTCTTCTTTCTTCTCCCCTATCTCCCATTACTGGTACCTATTAGGAGGGAGTTGAAGCCACAGGGAGAAACCCTAAGGGAAGGCCAGAGAGACCTCCTTACGCAGCACAGATCCTCCCCCAGACAATGACTCAGAAAGAAGCCCCCAGCACCCCCAGAGAGGGCCAGAGAGGCCCCCTAGGGTATGGCTGGGATGTCGAAGTGCCCCATGTCACCGAGCCTAAGAAATGCCCCCTAAAATGCCCCAGTTTGCTAGGTGCTTGGGTAAAGCCGAAGAACGGTATCGAGAAGCAAGGTATCCTACCACCCCAGCCATCTTCCTTTCTTGAGTGTTTACTAGGTGCCGTCAGGCCTTAGAGACCCAGAATGCCCCCGAAAATGCCCCTGTTCGGGTGTGGCGGGTGTGCTCTTTGTTAATGCGGCCGCGCCTCACTCACGAGGTAGCAAGGCGTGATCCACTCCGTAGGCCGCTCTGGTCCAATCGTCATGCTTGTTGTCCCGGCGATCCCCCCGCGTGAGGTGGTGTGGGTTGATGCAGGTGCGGTTATGGCACCGATGGCGCACCACGATACCCCACGGTAACGCCACGCCTTCCGCCACACAGTAAATGAACCGATAGGCCTCCAGCTGCATCCCTCGGAACCGGACTTTGCGCGGCTCCTGAGTGGGTGTGGGGAGACATCCAGTAACCGGATCCTGCTCGACCTCGGCAAGGAGTGAGTTGGCCCTCGCAAGGGCCTCCTCGTAGTGGTTATCAAGCACGTCCTGCATCCAGGCTTCGTTCTTTTCTCGGTACATCAGTAAATGTCCTCTTCCGAGATGGCGACTTCGAAGACTTGGTTGCGCCCCATGATCTGATCGTGGGTCCGTTCGTCCTCGTTAATGAGAAGCTCACTCGTACTATCGGGATGGATCAACTTCCCACCAGCAGCAGTGAACCCTGGACGCACCCAGACAGATCGGCGGTAGTCTCGACCACCGTACTTCACTTCAGCTTTCTTCCAGCCCAACTCAGTCATCGAGTGGCGTAGCGCGTTCACGTTCCCGCGCAGCTCGCCGGTGATATACTCACTCAGCTGCTTCTGCGGGATCCAGTTCAGCTCGTTCTCGTCCAGATACTCCTGAAGGATCTCGTTGGAGGTGCGTGCACCATTGCCGAAGATCAACTCCATGGCGGGTGTCATCAGCTCAGCAACATTGAAGGCCTTTCCTGAGAAGCCCTCTGGAAGCTCTCGCTGCATCAGATAGGCGTAGGCCTCTGCAAGGTGGGCATCGTGCTCCAGGTAAGCGTAGAGGTTCCCTACGAGCTCTCCGAACTCTGCCGACCTCGTACCACCAGCACGCCCGTCATGTTCGATCCCAACAACCCAATACCGACGGTCGTTTTCTTCGATCCAGAGAGGCAGGTGATTGGAGGTGAACATCGCAGCGAAGCACTGTTCGATCCGTTGCAGCTCGCGTCCCTTCGCTTCGGCACTCGCATCAGTCTCGGTCATGAAGGTCTTCAGCGCATTTGCTGCCTTGGCGCCGGGTCGGATGTCGAGCTCCTCCGAGATCACCAGCTTGGACAGCAAGACCTGAAGGTTGAACTGCCCGGTCAGCTTATCGACGTTGTTCTGGCGGATGGAGTTGCCCTTGCCGAACAACGCTCGAGCAATGTCGCACAGCGTGCTTTTGCCGGTACCTTTGCTTTTCGAGTAAAGCAACGGACCCCACGTGGGCTTCTCATCCTCATTCTGGAGGCACCATGCAAGCCAGTTCAGGAAGATATCCTTTTCTCGCTCGGTGTCGAAGATGAAGTCGAGGAAGTCACCGATCGTCCCGAGGGCACCTTCAGCAACCTCGACGCTGCGGTAGACCGGCTCGGTCCAGGTGTTGATGGTCACCATACCCTGCTTCCAGCTGAACCGATCCCGTTGCCCTGGAAGGCACTGGACTTTTCCGTTCCAAGTTGGGACTGCGAGCGTTCGGTCGAAGGTTTTCTTGGTCAGAGCGGTCTCGAAGACCTCTCGAAGGAGTTCTTCCGAAAGTGGGATCTCTGGATAGTCTTCCTGGAAGCGGAAGGTCGATGCTGCCTGCACGTCGTCCCGAGAGTACTTGTTCTTGGGATCACTGGCATCGTAATACTTGCCATCGAGGCGGACATACCAGCTCGACATTGCTCGGGCGAGCCTGTGGACGTCCTCTTCGTTAATGGCGGCATTGGCCCGTCGATCATTGATCTGAATGTTATGATTTTGCATAAAATTTCTTTCTTAAAATGGTTGCTTGAAATCCCCAGTTTTACGTTTGTCGAAAGAGTGAAAAAGCGACCTGTTTAGGTGTCGAAAAATGCCGAAATTTTCAGTCGCGAAATCCCTTACGATTACCGGGGAAGGGTCCCCTGTAAAAAGCCCCTATTTTTAAGGGTTTTCGAAAGTGCAAAATCTGGGGCTTTTTCGGCCACTCCCCACGCCCACTCAGGAGCCGCGCAAGGTACGGTTCCAGTTCAGGAAAGCTGTGGGATTGCCGTTATGCAACCTCATTCTGAGTTGATACGACGTCCAAGTTCGCCGCAAACCTAATTTCAAACTTCGCCCCATTTTGGGAGTTATTGACGGCCAGCTTGCCGGACATGTCTTCGATTATCCCATAGCTGATAGACAATCCCAAACCTGTACCTTTTCCAGCTTCCTTGGTCGTAAAAAATGGCTCAAAGATCTTTGGCAAGACTTCTTCATCTATCCCACCTGCGTTGTCTTCGATAGAAATAGCAATATGCTGGTCCACTCGTGCAGCCTCTACTTTTATCCAGGGGTTCTGGACCTGTCGTTTTTCCAGTTCAAACTTGGCATTTGAAAGTAGGTTAAGGATGACCTGCTCGAACAAGATTGCATGACCACAAATTAAAAGATTGCTTTCAATCCTCAGACTGAGATCAATCGATGCAAGCTTTAGTTGGGGCGCAAGCAAGTTGGCTGCGCGATTGATACAATTACCCATTTCAAAAACTTGGGCTGGGTCGTCTGCGCGCCTTCCAAAGATGCGCATGTGGTCAATGATGTTAGATGCTCTTTCTACCTGATTTGCGACCCTATCGATTAGTGTGCTGGCCTTTTCTGGATTGTACTTGTTAGGTTTAAGAGTGTTCCGAAGAGAGGCTAACGTGATGTTCATGGCGTTGAGGGGTTGGTTCAATTCGTGCGCCATCCCGGTTGCCATTTCTCCCAAGTTTGCAAGCTTTGATGCTTGAATCGCTTCAGCTTGTAACGCATTTCTCTGGGTTAAATCCTGTGCAATACAGAAAATCTCGCCTTTGTTCCGGCTCGATTGTAGCTGGCTGGTCAAACTGCAGAGAACTGGGATACGACGTCCGTCATTTGCCACCAAGTAGCTTTCCCACGCGTCTAAGTCGGCATCTTGCGAAAGCGCAATCAGCCGTGTTTCGAATTCACTCAAACATTCGTCACACAGAATGTCTTTCAGAAACATTCCCTCGTTCACGCGATCGATATCTATTTTTGTGAGTTCAATCGCTTTTCTATTCCAAACTGTAATTCGCTGAGTCATATCGAAGGCGAAAATGGGGCTGTTGGCGCCATCAATGATGTTTTGCACATCATTATTTAGTCGCTCGTACTCCAACTTTGAAAGCTCTAGGGCTCTCTTTTGGTCTTGAAATTCTATCGCGACCAGCCCCAAATCACTCAATTCGTCCCAGCTTTTAAAAAAGTCTTTGTTGAGGGTTGCAGTCTCGCCCAAGAGAACCGAATGCAAGTTCTCGGTTCTAAGACTGAACCTTCTCATAAGTCCCCAGATTGACAGAAACATTAGCAATGAAATTGGAAATGGGACAAAGAGATTCAAGAAGCTGAATCTAACTCGCGTTGCCTGCAAATCACTAGAATTTTTCAGCAGTTTCGTTTCAACTTGAGCCCTGTATTCAGTCGCTAAATCCGCAAGTTGTTTCGTGCTTTTTTGCAAAGAGTTGCCAACTAGCGTTTTGTCAGCAAACGACGTGCCTGTGATGCCGGAGCCATTTAGTTGCCTAACTTTAGAGGCAAATATTTGTTTTGCTTCCTGTGCGAGTGCCTGACTCAAACGATTTAAGGCAAGAACGTCGCTGTAGCCGCCTTGGACCGACAGCTTAGCCGTGAGCTCTTCCAGCTCCTTCACTACTCGCGTGAACTCTAAATAAAGTGTGTCTAGGTCGCTTTGCTTGTCCGTATATCGCAAGTTTTTCGCAAGGGCGGAAATCCGGATACTGGCGTGTTCAAGATCGTATGCGGTTTCAACCAGTGGCAGCTGAGTTTGGTAGAAATTTTCGGCAAAATCCGAAAAGCGCGAGAAATTCAATTGAACAAGCAAGGAGGTAGAGATCAGCGCCACGAAGCCGATCGCCACGACAACAATGACGCGTTCTTTCAGCGCAAAGCGTTTGCTGAACGACACTTATTTAGCCACCCAGCTGTCGCTGAATAATGCCCTATACCCGTTCGAGGGATCAAAACGCCAATCTACGCCACCGTCCTCTTTGGAATTGACTTTCGTTACCAATTTCGTCGGAGCCACGAACAGCTGTGTGTTCAAGCCCTGCATCTTCCGGTTAAGCTCATAGGCCAATTGCCAACCCTGAAAGTTTAGTGGTTCCGGAACGGTTGCGGATTGAAAAAGATCACTCTCGATACGTTGATAAGCAGATGCACTACCATCGCCTGCCGATACGTTAACCAAATCCCCAATGGCACGGTCCTCGGAAAGACTGAGCGGTAAGAATGCGCCATCGAAATACAAATCGTTGATGCCCAAGCTGACATTCCAAAGATCCCCATATGTATCTTGCAAGCGCGAAACAACGTCAGGCATTACTTCGGAGGTTTGGTCTAGGCGGACATCTACAACTTCCAGAAGTTGACATGTCGCGCATAGGTAAATTATCCGAGCCATCTCATTTGATTTTTCCAGAGCGATTTCGAAACGGCTGTCCGTGAATATGACCGCACCTGCTCTACGATTGGTGGCGACAATTGCATAACTTGTTGCAACTTGTGCGACTTGCAAAGGATTTGTTGTAATGTTGTTGAATACAGGTGTTCCGTGAATTTGACCGGGATAGGCCGAAGCGTGCCATCCTATGATCTTAGTTCCTTCTCCCGAAATCACGTTCAGGGGGCCTAAGTGGTCTGTTGCGTTGAAGCCCCCCAAAACCAACCCATCTGGAGCAAGCCGTGCGATGCGGTCCAACGCCTCTTCGATTTTGGATTGATCTCCTCGGGCGTCAATGATTTCCAAAGACCAATCGAGTTTCGAAACAGCTTCCTTCAGCCCCTCCGCAACTGAGAGGATTCCCGAATTTTGCAGGTTCGCTGCTAGATAAACCACGTGCTTCTTTGACAGAGCCGCTGCGTCTTCTACCGGGAAATTCCAACTCGACGCTGGCCTCAAAGCCTCTGCAACAATTGCCTCATGATTAATTGCCTCAGATGCAAGTGATGGCAGTGCAAAGAAACACGCGGCAATACTTGATAAAGTCCTAAAGGGCATCTTGCTGGCTCTCCTTCATCAAAGGTTGGGGATTTTCCGGCAGCAGCTCGTGCTTTGGTAGTTCCAAGCTGACCGCTGTCCCATTGTTGACACTGGAGGCAACGCGTAAGTTTCCAGCCTGTCTTTCCATACATTTCCTAGCGAATGGCAATCCGAGGCCAAGCCCTTCGGCTACGCCGTTTTTTGACAAGTCCGACTTGGAAAACGGGCGTAAAGCTCTTTCGATTTGATCTGATGACATGCCCGGACCTTCATCCGTAACTCTAATCTCCAAACCATTTTCGCGCTCTCTGGCTTCCACAACGATCTTTCCGCCAGGCTCGGTTACATTAAGGCTATTGAGGATGATTTGCTCTAAGGCGTTCATCGTTGAATATGGGTCAAGACGCCACAACTTGAGACCAATATGATCAATGATTTCAATGTGTTTTTGTTTTGCGGCGTCGCGAACCGACTTGCGTTCGGTTACGCTGACCATCATTCTTTCGGCGTGTGCGGCTTTAAGCTCAGGCGGATTTCCTTCGCTCATGGAAAGGGTTCCAATTGCCAAATTTGTTTTTGACAGTAGTTCGTTTCCAGCTTCGAAAATATACTCTGCCACTGACATGACAGCCTCTCTTTCGAATTTGATTTGCTCGTCAAGGAGCAACGAAGAGAATCCAATCACTGCATTCAAAGGCGTACGCATTTCATGCGCCACCAATCGCAGAGTATTGGATAATTCGTTGTCACTGGTCTCGTTCAAATCGCCTTCGTGTTCGGAGGTTTTTGAACGCGATTTGCTGAGCATTTGGCGAAGCAAATCAACGAGATAATCAAGCTGTATCGGCTTATCTAAAAACTCACTTACACTGAGGCGCAAAGCCTCCTGAACCTCTTTTTTTGTCGCATTCCCAGAAGCGATGATAACGGGCGTCTCGCTCGTTGGGTTCGGTAAATCCCGAAGCTTCGACACAAGCTGAAGCCCAGACATTTTCGGCATTTTAATGTCAGTGACAAGGGCGGAGCAGTCCCCACCTTCTGAAATGTATTCTAGCACGTCTTCCGGCCTTGCGAATGGGCGACAAACTAGCCCTTCGTCAACAAGTGCATCAGACAGTGCGACTAGTGTGTCTTCGTCATCTTCTACAAGTACAATTGTACTCAGTTCGATAGGGAGGGAGTTTTTCATTGGCAGAGATTGTTCGTTGGCGATGTAGTCTGGGCGACAAGCACCCCTTTTACGTGTGATACGGGATACGAGATCTGAGCACTGCACGCGCTTGGATATCCTCTGGTACAAACGGATAGCCAATAACTCGTTTGAATGCTGCGGACATGCGGTGGTTCAACAAACGCGCACCTGCATCAACCCACACCACCTCACGCGGGGGGATCGCCGGGACAACAAGCATGACGATTGGACCAGAGCGGCCTATGGGGTGGATCACGCCTTGCTACCTCGTGAGTGAGGCGCGGCCGCATTAACAAAGAGCACACCCGCCACACCCGAACTGGGGCATTTTCGGGGGCATTCTGGGCCTCAATAGCCTGGCCGCACCTAGCAAACACTCAAGAAAGGAAGATGGCTGGGGTGGTAGGATTCGAACCTACGGTACACTGTACCAAAAACAGTTGCCTTACCACTTGGCTACACCCCAACGGTGAGCGGCTGAATACGATGTGATCTGCCAAGGCGCAAGACCTGAATCGTGAAAATTTCGAGCCGACAGAGATTTTTTTCTATGGCTCGAAATTCAGTCCGCTCAAAGCTGGTTCAGACGCTCTTTCACCATCGGTCCCGCTTTCGCGAAATCGATCTGGCCGGTGTATTTGGATTTCAATGCGCCCATGATCTTGCCCAT
Organism: Cognatishimia coralii; assembly: GCF_037478305.1. Lineage (NCBI taxonomy): Bacteria > Pseudomonadati > Pseudomonadota > Alphaproteobacteria > Rhodobacterales > Paracoccaceae > Cognatishimia > Cognatishimia coralii. Next base: position 212,021 of record NZ_JBBGAZ010000004.1, on the reverse strand, counting down.
GTCGCGGATCGAGCTCGCGCCGACTGCCGAGATCGCAGTGTCGATGGCGGACACCACTTCGGTTTCCTCCAGCTGACGCGGTAGGAATTCTTCGATCACTTTGATCTCTTCGAATTCACGCTCTGCCAAATCCAGACGACCACCCTCTTCATAGGTGCGCGCGCTTTCCTGGCGCTGCTTCACCATCTTGGCGAGGATTTTAAGGATGTCATCGTCGCTGGCTCCTTCTTCGCGGCCTTCGCCACGCAAAGAGATGTCCATGTCTTTAATCGCTGCATTGATCAGACGCAGGGTCGACAAGCGCTCTTTGGCCTTGTCGCGCATGGCTTGCTTCAAAGCCTCATTGATCGTGTCACGCATGTTTGCCCACCTTTTGATGCGTCTCAGATACGAAGCTTGAACCATAGAAGAAAGCAAAGGTCTGTGCAACTTGTGAAGAAAAAAGCTAAGTTGTTGTATTTTAACACTTTCTACTTTCACCCCAGACCTTGACGCCCGGTGGGTTCAATCTTAGTTTCCCGACAATTTGTCAGCCCGGAGACTCGCCTCATGACCCTTGCGTCCACTTCAGCACCGACTGCCTGCCTTGCTATGGCCGATGGAACCCTGTTTTACGGACGCGGATTTGGCGCAACCGGCGAGACGGTGGCGGAACTGTGTTTCAACACAGCGATGACCGGCTACCAAGAGATCATGACCGACCCATCCTATGCGGGCCAGATCGTGACTTTCACCTTCCCGCACATCGGCAACACAGGCGTGACCCCTGAGGATGACGAAACCGCTGATCCGGTCGCCGCGGGCATGGTGGTCAAATGGGATCCAACAGAGCCATCCAACTGGCGCTCCACCGGGCATCTGTCGGACTGGCTGGCGTCTCGTGGCCGCATAGCCATCGGAGGCGTCGACACCCGCCGCCTGACCCGCGCGATCCGTCAGGCTGGCGCACCGCATGTGGCGATTGCACATGATCCTGAGGGCAAGTTTGACACCGACGCTCTTGTCGCCAAAGCCCGCGAGTTCGTGGGCCTTGAAGGCCTCGATCTGGCCAAAGAGGTCACCTGCGTGCAGAGCTATAAGTGGGACGAAATGCGGTGGGCCTGGCCTGAGGGCTACAAGCGTCAGGAAAACGCACGTCACAAGGTTGTCGCCATCGATTTTGGTGCGAAACGCAACATCCTGCGGTCTCTGGCGTCAGCGGGCTGCGATGTGACTGTCCTGCCAGCTACAGCAACCGCTGAGGAAATCCTCGCGCATAGCCCGGACGGTGTTTTCCTGTCCAACGGCCCTGGCGACCCTGCGGCAACAGGCGAATATGCCGTGCCCATGATCCAGGAAATCCTGAAAGCGGACCTGCCGGTCTTTGGCATCTGCTTGGGCCACCAGATGCTGGCTCTGGCGCTTGGCGGTCAAACCATCAAAATGAACCACGGCCACCATGGCGCGAACCACCCGGTCAAGGATCACGAAACCGGCAAGGTCGAAATCACCTCGATGAACCACGGTTTCGCAGTCGACAGCGCCACCCTGCCCGATCATGTCATGGAAACGCATACGTCCCTCTTTGATGGGTCCAACTGTGGTATCCGCATCAAAGACAAGCCCGTCTATTCCGTGCAGCATCACCCAGAGGCAAGCCCGGGCCCGCAGGACAGCTTCTATCTGTTTGAGCGTTTCGCAGCCTATATGGACGAGGCAAAAGCGGCCTGACCCGCGCGAATTCTCGTAAAACTTTAAGCATTCGGTAATTTTTCGCCTCCAGAGTAACGTCAGCACTCTGGAGGCGAAGTTTTATGGGCTATCAAAACGCAGCCCTCTCGGACCTGACACAACGCGCACAGGACGATCCGCATCTTGGCGCTGGTCGGCGATTGCTTGAGGCGGGGCACATAAGCTCTCTACAGTTCATCTACGCGAAACAACGCCTCAAGGTCTGGGACACCAGCTTAACGGACGTTCTGATCTCCAATAGGTGGATCACAGAAACCCAGGCTCTGGAGGCTTTGGCGGCAGAGCTTCAGACCCAGGTGATCGACCTTGGACAAGCGCCACCGGACCCACGCCTCAAACAATTTCTGCGACCCGAGATGTGCCTGAAACACGCAGCAGTGCCATGGATTGAGACGCCGGGGCAGCTGATCCTGGCCACAAGTCGGCCCGAGGAGTTTGAGCGCCTTCGCCCCCATTTGCCCGCCAATATCCGCCTGCCCAAAATGGTTTTGGCCAAGGAACGCGACATCCAGCATGTGGTGGCCCAGATGCACGGAACCTCTCTGACGCGAGCCTGTGAGACGCGTTTGGCAATAGAGCTAAGCTGCCGAGGCTGGGCGCAGACACTCTGGCTTCGTTTGGCCTGTGTCGCGACGCTTTGCTTGGCGATGACTGCTTTGTTCTACATTGCCCCAGAGTTCAGTATCAGCCTGTTGGTTCTGTTGACCATGGGTTTTCTCTTGATTGGTGTTGCGATGAAATGCGTGGCTTTGGCCGCCAGCAGACAGGCCACGCCCGCACTTGAGAAAAAGGCACAAAAACGCTCTGGCCGCCTGCCCAGAATCTCTGTTCTGGTGCCGCTTTTCAAAGAAACCGAGATCGCGGGTGCCCTGATCCACAGGCTCCGCGCGCTCACCTATCCGCGGGCACTTTTGGATGTCGTGCTGGTGCTCGAAGAAAAAGACCTGCTTACACAGGACACGCTTGCACGCACGACTTTGCCGCAGTGGATGCGCGTTGTGACAGTGCCTCAGGGTAGCGGGCTTACCACCAAACCCCGCGCCATGAACTATGCCCTGGATTTCTGCCGAGGCGACATCATCGGCATCTGGGACGCCGAAGACGCGCCGGACCCACGCCAGCTAGAAACCATCGCCGCGCATTTTGCCAATGCCGCACCAGATGTGGCCTGTGTGCAGGGGGTTCTGGACTATTATAATCCCGACACCAACTGGATCTCACGTTGCTTTACGCTCGAATATTCCATGTGGTTTCGAATTATCCTGCGCGGCATGGCCCGCATTGGCGTGCCGATCCCACTCGGTGGTACAACGCTTTTTATGCGCCGAGATGTCTTGGAACGTATTGGCCGATGGGACGCGCATAACGTCACCGAAGACGCGGACCTCGGCATCCGTCTGGCGCGATTTGGGTATCGCACCGAACTGTCCCTCACCGTCACCCAAGAAGAAGCCACCTACCGCTTTCGGTCCTGGGTTCGACAAAGGTCGCGGTGGCTCAAGGGCTATATGATCACCTATCTGGTGCATATGAAACGCCCGGGTCTGCTGCTGCAATCCCTTGGGCCCGGGCGGTTCATCGGGCTCAATGTCATCCTTCTCGCGGCCCTTATGCAGTTCCTGCTTGCGCCAGTTCTGTGGTGTTTCTGGCTCTTGGCCTTTGGACTTTCAGAGCCGCTCGGTCTCGCAGATTTGTCGCCGCATCTTATAGGGGCCTCAATGGTGACCCTTGGGGCCGCAACCCTCATTGATTTCACGATCGCAGGCCTCTCGATGCGGGGACAAAACAGGCGAGGCCTGATCCCTTGGGTCACCTGCTTTGTGATCTATTTCCCAATGGCGACGATTGCGGCCTATAAGGCCCTATTTGAGCTGATCTTTCTGCCATTTTTCTGGGATAAAACCACCCACGGGCAAACTGCCGAAGGCCAGACAGCGGGGTATTCAGCTGTCAGCACTTAGTTTGATGCGTGTTTCAAATGCCTCGGAGATATGGCTTTTGAGCGCTTGGTAGGCGCCATCCTCGTCACGGTTTGCAATAGCCTCAACTATTGCAGCATGTTCTTGCAAGGCCACAACGCCCCGCCCTTCGACGGCCAAAGACGTGGTCGCCATGAGCGCCATCGTGCGGTGCACCAGATCCAGTTGCTGCACCAGATAACGGTTGTGGGACGCCAGATGGATCATTTTGTGAAACCGCCGGTTCGCGCGAGACAGAGCCGTAGGATCGTCGACAATTGCTTTGTCTTCTTCGACCATGTCGCGCAGCACTTTAACCTCTTCGACCGCCGCATGGCGCGCAGCCAGCCGCGCCGCAAGACCTTCGAGTTCGGTACGCACCAGATAAAGCTCTGAAAGCTGGTTGTGATCTAGGGATGCGACAATCAAGCTCCGCCCATCGCGTGCCAGCAAGGATTGCGTTTCCAACCGTTGCAACGCCTCACGGATTGGCGTGCGCGAGACCCCAAAGCGCTCTGCCAGATCGCTTTCAACCAAACGATCCCCTGGCTTATATTCGCCATGATCAATCGCCTCCAAAATCAGCGAATAGGCGTCCCGGGTTTGCCCGCGGTTTTGGCTCATGGTGTCACTCCTCAGAATGCGACAGACTATGCATCCCCTTGATTAACTTGCAAGGGACAGATTGACTTCGCACCCAAGCCTCCTAGGGTCTCGCACATGCCAAAACACGCTTTCTCTCATGTGACCACCTGGGTCTTTGATCTGGACCACACGCTTTACCCGCCCGAAATGAGGCTTTTCGATCAGATCGAAGACCGCATGACCCGCTATGTCATGCGCGAAGTCGGCGTAGACCAAGCCGAAGCCGACCGGCTTCGCGCCACCTACTGGCGCGACTATGGCACCACGCTTGCTGGCCTCATGCGTGTGCACGACATTGATCCTGATCCTTATCTGCACGAAGTCCACGATATCGATTTCTCCGTGCTCGATCCCGATCCACAGCTGGCCGACATGATCGCAGATTTACCGGGACGCAAGATCGTCTACACCAATGGCTCAGCCCCCTATGCGCGCAACGTTCTTGCAGCGCGCGGGCTCAGCGCCCCTTTTGAAAAGATCTATGGCATTGAACACGCTGGATACTTTCCGAAACCGGAACGCATCGCCTTTGAAACTGTTTTTGCCAAAGACGGGCTGGACCCCACGAAAGCTGCCATGTTCGAGGACGATCATCGCAACCTGAAGGTTCCACACGACATGGGCCTAAAAACCGTACTCGTCGCACCAGACGCCAAAAACGAGCCGCACCTCCAGCACCACACAAACGACCTCGGCGCGTTCCTAAGCCAGCTTCTCTGACCCGCATTCATCTTGCCCGAAATACTCAAATCCTTCGCGGGCCGCTCGCGCAGCGGCAAGTTGCCCCTTTCCCGCCTCGCGCAACAGGCCTAAATGTCAGGCAAAGAGGAGTGCCCATGAGCGTGCAGCATTTCGATATCGTGATCTCGGGCGGGGGCATCGCTGGCCTGACCGCAGCAGCCGCTTTGGCGCAAGCGGGTTTCACCGTGCAATGTCTGGATCCGATGCCCCCGATCACGGACCGCGAGACCAAGGGCGCGGATATGCGCACCACGGCATTCCTGCAGCCTGCACAGGCATTGCTCGAGCGCGCCGGGCTCTGGTCGCGGCTCGAGAACCACGCCGCTGCGCTTCAGGTCATGCGGATTGTGGACGCGGGGGGCGAAACGCCCAAAGCGCGGATCGTCAAAGAATTCAATGCATCCGAAATTTCGGAGAAGCCGTTTGGCTGGAACCTGCCCAACTGGCTCTTGCGCCGCGAAATAGTGACGCATCTTCAAACCTTGCCCAATGTGGATCTGCGTCTGGGCACAGGCACCAAAGCACTGTTCACCCGAGCCGCCCAAGCCCGCGTGACCCTCAGCGATGACAGCGTCAGCACCTGCAAACTTGTGATCGCCGCCGATGGGCGAGGCTCTCCGATGCGCGAGGCGGCCGGTATTCCAGTGCGCACCACGCGCTATGGCCAGAAAGCCCTGGCCCTCGCGGTGACCCACCCGATCCCACATGAAAATGTCTCAACCGAGATCCATCGCACTGGTGGACCATTTACTCTAGTGCCGCTTCCAGACCGCGACGGCCAGCCCTGCTCCGCCCTTGTGTGGATGGAACGTAGTGCCAAAGCACAAGCACTGTTTAATCTAGAGGACAAAGCCTTCGAAGACGCGATGACGACCCGCAGCGCGGGGCTTTACGGCCCGCTGAAACTCGCCTCGCAACGCACGATCTGGCCGATCATCAGCCAAGTCGCCTCTCGCATGTCTGGTGAACGCATCGCTCTGATCGCAGAGGCTGCACATGTGGTGCCGCCGATTGGGGCGCAGGGGCTGAATATGTCCTTGGCGGATCTTGGCGCTCTGTTGGATCTGGCACAGGCCTCTCCGGATGCCCTCGGAAGTCGCGACATGCTGGACACCTATCATCGGAAACGCCATGGCGACATCAGTCTGCGGGTGCGCGGCATCGATATGCTGAACCGCGCCTCGATGGTTGAAGCTCCGCTTTTACGCGACGCGCGTGCTATGGGGCTTAATGCGCTTTACGGGCTGGCCCCGGTGCGCAAGACCCTCATGCAAATGGGTCTTGGTGTGCGGTAAGACGGTTTGCATGGCAAACCGTCTGATGAGTATTTTTGGCAAGATGAAAGCCCTAGAGCACCTGATCCAAGGCCGCCTTTAGTCGCGCCACGATGGCGTCCACATCATAGAGCTTGTCCAGACCAAAGAGCCCAAGCCGGAAGGTCATGAAGCCCTCTGGCTCGTCACAGGCCAATGGCACGCCCGCCGCGATCTGCATGCCTAAAGCGCTGAATTTGCTTCCGTTTTGGATGGCTGGGTCGCCAGTGTAGCTGACCACGACTCCCGGTGCTCCGAACCCTTCGGCGGCGACAGAGGTCACGCCCTTGCCCTTGAGCATAGCGCGCACCTGATTGCCCAGTTCCCATTGGGCCTCGCGCAATTTTTCAAAGCCGTAGTCCCGCGTCTCTAGCATTGTATCGCGGAAGGCTTTCAGCGCATCGGTCGGCATGGTGGCGTGATAGGCGTGGCCGCCGTTCTCATAGGCCTGCATGATGGCGTGCCATTTTTTGAGATCGATGGCGAAACTGTCGCTTTCGGTCTGATCCAGCCGCGCCAAAGCGCGTTCGCCCATCATCACAAGACCAGCCGACGGAGACGCTGACCACCCCTTTTGCGGTGCAGAGATCAGCACATCAACATCGGTCGCCTTCATGTCGACCCAAGCGCAACCAGAGGCGATACAGTCGAGCACCATCAAGGCACCAACCTCATGGGCCGCGGCGGCCATGGCCGTTACGTAGTCATCGGGCAGGATCACACCTGCGGAGGTTTCCACATGCGGGGCAAAGACCACATCCGGCTGCTGCTCGTGGATCTTGGCCACCACATCTTCGATCGGCGCAGGTGCGAAAGGTTCGGTGGCGCCATTGCCGGTCTGACGCGCTTTCATCACCGTGCTTTCAGCGGCAAATCCTGCGGATTCAAAAATCTGGCTCCAACGGTAGGAGAACCAGCCGTTGCGCACCACGAGGGTCTTGGCATCACGGGCGAACTGGCGGGCGACGGCCTCCATGCCGTAGGTGCCACCGCCGGGGATCAGGGCCACCGCGTCGGCATTATAGACCTCTTTGAGCATCCCCGAGATGTCGCGCATGACCTGCTGAAAGCTCGCGGACATGTGGTTGAGTGACCGGTCTGTGAAGACCACGGAAAATTCGTCCAAGCCGTCGGGATCAATCGTGTTCAACAATGCCATAGGTTCCTCCGAAATCATCTACCTAGTTATAGTGGCGGCCAAACTCCAAGCTGCCTAGGGCTAAATCGACGCTTTCTTGGTTTGGATCAGACCTAAAGCGGTCCGGGCCTGCGTTCTTCGCTGAGCAACACGTTGGCCTCGACATCGCCGACGCCGGGAAGTGTCATGATCCGGCGGCGCAGCACACGTTCGAAATCAGCGATATCGCGGGCGGTGACGCGCAGGCGATAGTCATACATGCCTAGGACGTGCTCGACCCGCTGCACTTCGGGGATGGCCGTTACGGCGCGCTCGAAGTCATCAAGGCTCACGCGTCCCTTAGTGGCGAGTTTGACGCCCAGAAAAACGGTCACGCCAAAGCCCAGTTTCTCTCGATCCAGATCGAGCGTTCGTCCAGCAAGGATGCCCTCGGACTCTAACCGTTTGATGCGACGCCATGTGGCTGGCTGGCTGAGGTCAAGCTTCCGCCCCAAGGCGCCCGCAGATTGGGTGGCGTCTTTGCTCAGCGCTTTGATCAGCGCGCGGTCGATCTCGTCCAGCTCCATCATAGCGGCAGGCTTTCTTCGGCTTTGATGCGGGCGACATGCATCAGGGCCTCGATGTCGGCGATATGGGGTAAGGCGAGGATCTTGTCGCGATAGATCTGCTGGTAGTGCGGCATGTCACGTGCAATCACCGAGAGGCGCACGTCGACGCGGCCAAGGAAGGTCTGGATTTCGATGACTTCGGCAATACCGCGGGCGGCTTCGATGAAATCGTCAAAGGCGCGGGTTTGGGTTTTGTCGAGCGTCACGCGCAAAGACACCTCGACCTCAAATCCCAAGGCACGCCAGTCAATCACCGCGCGGATGCCGCGCAGGATGCCTGCCTCGCGCAGGCGCTCCAGCCGTCGCGTCAGGCGCGAGGATGTGACGCCCAGAGCATCGGCGAGATCAGGAATCGACTGATCCGGATTGAATTGCATGCGCCGCAGAATGCGGCGGTCGAGATCATCAAGCATGAATACTTCATTATTTTAAATTTTTGCGAATGAACAGTGCATTCATACTCAGAATTTCGCGCAAAATGCACTCGAAACCCCTTCAATCATCCCTATGCTGGCGTCAATTCAACCCCCGATGGGACAATGAGGAGAAAATCATGCGCGTATATTATGACCGCGATTGCGATGTGAACCTGATCAAAGAAGCGAAAGTTGCTATCCTGGGCTATGGCTCTCAGGGCCACGCACATGCGCTGAACCTGCGCGACTCTGGCGCGAAGAACGTTGTTGTTGCGCTGCGCGAAGGCTCTGCATCTGCGGCGAAAGCCGAAGCGGAAGGCCTGCAAGTGATGGGCATCGCGGAAGCGGCAGCATGGTGCGACGTCATCATGTTCACCATGCCCGACGAACTGCAGGCAGAGACCTATAAGAAATACGTCCACGACAACATCAAGCCAGGCGCAGCCATCGCGTTCGCCCACGGCCTGAACGTGCACTTTGGTCTGATCGAGCCAAAAGAAGGCGTTGACGTGATCATGATGGCGCCAAAAGGCCCAGGTCACACCGTTCGTGGCGAATACACCAAAGGCGGCGGCGTGCCTTGCCTTGTAGCTGTGAACACCGACGCAACCGGCAAAGCGCTTGAAATCGGCCTGTCCTATTGCTCAGCAATCGGTGGCGGTCGTTCCGGCATCATCGAAACCAACTTCCGCGAAGAATGCGAAACCGACCTCTTTGGTGAACAAGCTGTTCTCTGCGGTGGTCTGGTCGAACTGATCCGCTGCGGTTTCGAAACTCTGGTCGAAGCGGGTTATGCGCCTGAGATGGCCTATTTCGAATGTCTGCACGAAGTGAAGCTGATCGTAGACCTGATCTACGAAGGCGGCATCGCGAACATGGATTACTCGATCTCGAACACGGCGGAATACGGTCAGTACGTCACCGGCCCACGCATCCTGAAGTACGACGAAACCAAAGCGCGCATGAAAGAAGTTCTGGAAGACATCCAGTCCGGCCGTTTCGTCCGCGACTTCATGCTGGAGAACCAGGTTGGTCAGCCAACTCTGAAAGCCTCCCGTCGTGCAAACGACGAGCATATGATCGAAGAAACCGGCGCGAAACTGCGTGGCATGATGCCATGGATCGCGGCTGGCAAAATGGTCGACAAATCCAAGAACTAACTCGGAGTTCTTCCGATTGATCAGGCCTCGCCCGTCGGCGGGGCCTTTTCTTTTGCCGCGTCAGGCCAAAAGCTCTGCCACGCTCTCGGTATAGCATTTGCCAAGAACATAGTCCCAACCACCTAGATACATATCACGACGCTTAAAGGCCTCTGGACCCCAGACGCGCCAGCCGCCATGCACCAGCGTGACTTTGCATTTGCCAAGCGGTGCGTTTTGAAAGCTCACGTCCAGCTTGGTCGCCATTTTGGATCCGTGCCCCGGATGCCAAGACGCCACAAAGCGTGCGCCCGGCGTGATTTCCATCACATGCCCCCAGACTGTGGCTGAACCGTCGAATTTGGTTTCAGTGATGGCCCCTCCGGGCTGCGCATCAACATGGACCGCTAGAGGGACCTGACCCTGCGCACCCGAGACCGAATGTTCCCTAACGGGCCACCAGCGATCTAAATGAAGGACGAAAATATCAAAGGCCGTCGCTGCGTCGCACTCGACGAGGACTCTCTTCTGTATCGGTGAAGGCATAATGGTCTCCTTCTAATTTTCACATGCAATCCCTACACTTAGGCCATCGCCCGCGTCTTTCGGTGATACATGTTCAAATCTGCTCTGCGCTCAATTTTGTTTTCAACTATGGTACGCATTCCATCTTCAAAATCAACCTAAAGCTTAATTCTTAGGCAGCGGTGTAACAATTGGTTGAATCGGATCCATTGCCAACTGACTCCAACACAGCGGTTTCACACAGGAAACTGGCTTGACGCCGCTCTGAAACAGGCAGAACGTGCGCGGGAATTTACGAGGGTACGATGCCGGACATTCCCGTTAAATATTGGATCATGGTGGCCACGCTTGGCTTTGTCTGGGGATCGACGTTTCTCCTTACAGAACTGGCGATCGAAGACCTTTCTCCGCTGTGGCTGGCGACCAGCCGTATCTGTCTTGGATCTATCCTCCTGACGCTGTTTTGGGGGTTGCGCGGCTTCAAACTCTTCCCCGAAGAGAGCGCTTGGGGACGCATGACTTTCGTTGCGATTTTCAGCTCGGTCGTGCCCTTCTTTCTGATCGGATGGGGGCAACAATATGTGACCTCGGGCTTTGCAGGGATCAGCATGGCGGCAATTGCGCTGATGATTCTGCCCCTCGCTCATGTGTTTTTGCCAGATGAAAAGATGAACCTGCGAAAGGTCTTTGGCTTTGTCGTGGGCTTTATTGGCGTGGCCTTTTTGATGGGCGGCGATGTGCTGGCCTCATCCGGCAGCTCGATGGAAACGTGGGGGCGGTTCTCCCTGCTAGGTGCGACGGCGTGCTATGCTGTGTGTTCCATCGTGCTGCGCAAAATGCCTGCAGCGGATCCGGTTGGCCTGTCCGCTGTGCTACTTCTCATTGGCGCGGCAGTCATTCTGCCGATTGCTCTGATCGTCGAGGGCCTCCCTCCGGCGATTCCGCAAGACACGTTGATCGTGATCGCCGTGCTTGGCCTGATCCCGACGGCTGCGGCAAACCTTTTGCGTGTGCGCGTGATCCGAGAGGCGGGCTCCACTTTCATGAGCCTCGTGAACTATCAGGTACCGGTTTGGTCCGTGGTCATGGGCGCGCTCATTCTTGGCGAGCCTCTGCCGGCCACCATGCTCCTGGCGCTATTGCTGATCCTCTCGGGCGTCGCAGTGTCACAATACGGCGCCCTCAAACGGATGTTCACGCGCGGCTAGACGCTCGCGGCCACTTCCGAAACGATGCCGTCCACTACATGCTCGAGCAGTACCGGATCTTCGCATTCCGCCATCACACGGATCAGAGGCTCGGTGCCGGACTTGCGGATCAACAGGCGGCCATAGCCGTTCAGCTTGGTTTCCGCATCCGCAATGGCTTTTTGGACCTGAGCCACCTCAAGCGGATCTTGCCCAGCGCCGTAGCGCACATTCTTCAGAAGCTGAGGAACCTTCTCGAAGTTCTGTGTGAGTTCACTCGCAGGGCGACCAGTTTCCACCATTGCCGCAAGGAACTGAAGGCCTGCCAAAAGGCCATCGCCTGTGGTCGCGTAATCGGTCATGACAATGTGGCCCGATTGTTCGCCGCCAAGGTTGAACCCACCTTGGCGCATTCGTTCAACGACATAGCGGTCGCCAACTTTGGTGCGTTCAAGCTTGAGGCCACGCGCTTGCAAGAACCGCTCCAGCCCAAGATTGGACATAACGGTTGCAACCAAGGTGTCATTGGCCAGTTTCCCAGCGCCTGCCCAACGATCCGCCAAAAGCGCCATGATCTGGTCGCCATCAGCCACCATGCCCGCTTCATCCACGATCATCACGCGATCCGCGTCCCCATCCAGCGAAATGCCCACATGGGCATTATGGCGCACCACGGCTTCACTGATGGTGGCCGGATAGGTCGAGCCGCATTTGTCGTTGATGTTAAAACCATTCGGAGAGACGCCAATCGAAACGACTTCGGCGCCCATTTCCCACAAGGCTTCGGGCGCTGCACGGTGCGCCGCACCATTGGCGCAATCGACCACCACTTTTAGACCGCTCAAGGGCAGCGCAGATGGCAGTGAGCTCTTTACACGCTCGATATAGCGGAAGCGGCCGTCATCGATCCGTTTCGCGCGGCCGATATGTTGGGCCTGCGCGGGCTCGACGCCCTCAAATACCAGCCTTTCGATTTCGGCTTCGGCTTCGTCAGACAGCTTGAACCCATCTGGGCCAAAGAATTTGATGCCATTGTCACAGGCCGGGTTGTGGCTGGCTGAAATCATCACACCGAGGTCGGCACGCATTGAGGTTGTCAGCAGGCCAACCGCCGGCGTCGGCACGGGACCCAGCAAAAAGACATTCATCCCAGTAGAAGTCAGCCCCGCCGTCAGAGCATGTTCAAACATATAGCCTGACAGCCGAGTGTCCTTGCCGATCACCACACGGTGCGCGTCGGATTTGTCTTTGCGGAAATACCGCCCCACAGCCGCGCCAATCTTGAGCGCCATTTCGGCGGTCATTGGATAGGTATTCGCGGTCCCACGCACCCCATCGGTGCCAAAGAGCTTACGTGTCATTTAATTCGTCCCTTTCGTCACCGCTTGCCAAAGCGTCAGCGCCTGCGTGGTCTCTGCCACGTCATGCACGCGCAGAACCTGCACGCCCTGCGCCACGCCTGCCAAAGCGACGGCCACGGAGCCGGGCATCCGGTCGTGGGCGTCTTCGGTGTTGCTTAATGTACCAATAAATCGTTTGCGTGACGCACCCAGCAAAATCGGACAGCCCAGGCTGTGAAACAGGCTGAGCCGCGCCAAAAGCGCGAGGTTATGCGTCAAAGTCTTGCCAAAGCCGATGCCCGGATCGACCAGAATTTGATGTCGTGGAATGCCGAGGCTGGTCAGATAGCCGACCTGTGCCTCTAGAAAATCATAAACGTCGAGCAGCACGTCGTCATAGGTCGGATCGTCCTGCATTGTGGCCGGATCACCTTGCGCATGCATGACACAGACCGGTGCACCCGCCTCTGCTGCAAATGGCGCGAGATCTCCGTCCCAGGTGAACCCGGACACATCATTGATCAGCGTTGCACCTGCCGAAAGCGCTTCGCGTGCGACGGGGGCTTTGCGGGTATCGATGCTGATCGGTACGTCTGATTTTGCCGTTACCGCGGCGATTACGGGTGCTGTGCGCGCAATTTCTTCGACCACGGCCACATGACCTGCGCCCGGACGGGTGGATTCTCCGCCAATGTCGATGATCGTCGCGCCTTGGTTGGCCATCTCGGCCACCCGCGCGATGGCCGCATCGGGGGCGTTAAATTCGCCGCCGTCCGAGAAACTGTCAGGCGTCACGTTCAGGATGCCCATGACCTGCGGTGTGGCCATATCAAGCCCCGCGAGCGTGCCACGCGGCTCCGTCATCCGCGCAAGCGCCTCTTCCGTCGCTTGGGCCGCAGGGATGATTTCGGGCGCTTGCCCACGCCGCAGAACTTCGACCTGAGAAAACCACGCCCAGCCTCCGGCGAGGTCAAAGGCACCTTCAGGACGGGCCGCATCAACTTGCGGTATGGCACGGTAATAGGTCTTCATATCTTTTGCATGTGCGATCAAACGCGCTGTGGCAAGCGCTCAGAATTCGCTTTGATCCAGTGTTACAGTCTGTGTGGGAATTGTGTGGGGTGTCGGCAACGTGTCGCCGAAACAAATCATCCGGGATGCCTGCCATTGTTCAGCAAACCAACATGCGAGTGCTTTTGGGGCAAGATCAGGTGAGTCGGTCGCATCCAGAACCAGCTTCGAAGGCGCCCAAACCACAGAGAGTTGGTTCTTCATCGCCCAGTCCAGCTCCGTCCGCGTCCCCGCAACGGTCAACGCAGGGTAGTCTGCAGATAGTCGCCACGCGGCCTGCTCGATCTCTAAAAGGTCGATATTAAGCTGCGCCCGTTCCAGATCCACGGCCTCACGGCCCTCGGGCAAGTCCAGGCACAGCACCATCGGCGCATCCAACGCGTCAAGCTGTGCAATCCAAGTCGAGACTTGAGGCGACGTGAGGGCGGCGTTACTCAGAAACGCAACAACCGGAGCACGCGCGGCCGCGACCGGCCCATCCCCCTGCCCCGGCACCCGCTCGATTTCTACTCCCAGCGCGCCGTTGCCTTTGTCGAGCTTTTGGATACGCACAAAGACCCGCATCGCCAAAGGCTCCGCCAAAATGCGATCCGCGATCCGCTCGGCCAGCGTTTCAAGCAGGTTCAGGCGTTCTGCTGACAGTTCATGCTCAATCGCCCAAGTGATCCGGTCATAGGACAGGATCAAATCCACATCGTCGCCAAGGTCCGCTTCGGGGGCCGCGACCTCGACCACAACGTCAAAACTGAGCCGCTGCTCCATATCCCGCTCGGCCTGAAACGCTCCGATTTCCACAGAGACGATATGGTCGCGCAGAGACAGGCGATCATGCACGCCTTTGGGCGCGGTCGCCTTGGCGCGGGCTTCGGGATGATCAAAGGCGGATGCGCTCATGGGGGCTCCTGAAACGATTTGCGCCGCTATAGCAGCGGCGCACCATCAGAACCAGAGCGGAAACCCTACCTTTAGTTTTGCGACAGGCGGGTCGCGCGGCGGTAAAAGTGGTGCTGGCCCACAGTGGCCGTGCGCGTAAATTGGCGCGCCCAGGCAGGGTTCACATATTTCGCATGGTAAAACGTCGCCCCATCGGTCAGATCCCGAGGGCCACCATTCAGCATAATATGCGCGATCTTGCCCATGCGTTCATAGGCGCGTTGATCCGTGATGGTCTCTGCCAGACCGTCGCAGGTATAGGAGAACTGGCACCGGTGCTTGCGACCTGTGCCTTGGTTGATCACCTTACACACAGTGTTGGGGAAGCGGCGGCTTTCGGCGCGGTTCAAAATGACCTCGGCCACAGCGAATTGACCGGCAGTGCTTTCGCCGCGCGCTTCAAAGTAAAGCGCCTCGGCCAAACAGGCCCATTGCTTGTCGCCTTCCAAGAACGGCTGCGCGTCGATCCACTCGGTGGTGCGTTCGACGGGCTGCGCGCCGCGTTTGTTGCGGAACAGCAAAAAGCCCTTCAGCCGGTCACCATTCAGCAACGCCATACGGGATTGCTCGACCGCAAGGGCCTGCTCAAGCGGGGAAGCCGGTGTGTCTGCTGCAACCGGAGTCGCCAGCAGCGCAAGGGCCATAATTGCATTTCTCAAGATGCGCATTGCATTCTCTCATATAGAAATGCCGGATCCTCCCCAGGTCCGGCCAGACATCGAAGCGATTTACAGAAAAGCCCGTGACGGGTCTAGCCCCGTGACAATTTCGCACAGTTTTTGAGCGATTTGTGTGACTTATTAAATCAAAACAGAAACTTAGCTTCCAATTTGATCCCGTATGGCCAGCTGTGCCGCCGCCAATCGCGCCACCGGAACACGGAATGGTGAACAGGAAACATAGTTCATTCCCACCTTCCGGCAGAAGGCAATCGACTCGGGACTGCCGCCATGTTCGCCACAAACCGACAGCACCAAGTCGGGGCGTTCCTTGCGTCCGCGCTCTGCGCCAAGCTTCACCAACTCGCCCACGCCGTCAGTATCCAGCGTGTGAAACGGATCCTCTGCATAAACACCTTGCTGCACATAGGCCGACATAAACCGCCCCGCGTCATCGCGCGACAGACCATAGGTCATCTGCGTGAGGTCATTGGTGCCAAAGCTAAAGAAATGACAGTTCGGCGCGATCTCTTCGGCGCGCAGCGCAGCCCGTGGGGTTTCCACCATCACCCCCAGTTTGAACTCAAAGGCATCGCTATGTTCCGTCCGTACGGCTGCAGCCACCGCATCGATCCGGGTTTTGACCAGTTCGACCTCGCGTTTCGCGCTGACCAGAGGGATCATGATCTCGGGCACCACAGCATCGCCATCCTTGGACGCCTCGATTGTGGCTTCAAAGATCGCACGCGCCTGCATGTCATAGATCTCGGGTACTGCGATGCCCAAACGCACGCCACGCATGCCGAGCATGGGGTTATATTCAGAGAGCGCCTCAACGCGACGTTCCACCGTTGAAAGCGGCAGGTTCAAGGCCTCGGCCAGATCGCGCAAGCCGGTGCGGTCGCTTGGCAGGAACTCATGCAAAGGAGGATCGAACAGACGAATGCAAACGGGGCGTCCCTGCATGATCTGGAAGAGGTCGACGAAATCCTCACGCTGGATCGGCAACAAACGCTCCAAAGCGGCTTTGCGATCATCGCTTTCATCCGCAAAGATCATCTCACGCATGGCGGTCAGGCGGTCTTCTTCAAAGAACATGTGCTCGGTGCGGCAGAGCCCGATGCCCTGCGCTTGGAAATTACGCGCGGTCAAGGCATCTGCCGGCGTGTCAGCATTGGCACGCACATCGATATCGCGGTTCTCATCGGCCCAGGACATGAGCTTTTGAAAGCTCTCATCCAAGGCGGCTTCAAGCATCGGCGGCTGTCCCGCCAAGACCTGACCGTTGGATCCATCGATGGTCAGGATATCGCCTTCGCCAAAGACCCGCCCATCCGGCGCGATCAATTGCTTGCGTCGCGCCTGAAATCGGATCTCGCTCGCGCCCACTACGCAGGGCAGACCCATGCCGCGTCCGATCACTGCGGCGTGGCTGGTGATACCACCACGTTCCGTCAGAACAGCAACCGCCGCATGCATGCCGCGAATATCCTCAGGGTTTGTCTCACGCCGCACCAAAACGGCAGCCTCACCTCGCGCCGCCGAGGCCTGAGCATCAGCCGCAGAGAACACGATTTTCCCCGTCGCAGCCCCCGGACTCGCGGCCACGCCTGATCCGACCACATCGCGGTCCGCATCAGGATCCACCTGCCGGTGCAAAAGTTCATTCAACGCGCGCGGCTCCACCCGCAACAGCGCTTCCTGGCGCGAGATCACCCCGTCTTCGGCCAAAGCCACAGCGATGCGAACCGATGCGCGCGCAGATCGCTGAACTCGCACCCCGTCCAGAATATGCACGCCGCCGTTTTCCAACGTAAACTCGACCTGCATCTCTTCGCGCAGGCGCACGCGCATGGCTTCGGCGTGTTTGATCAGCTCAGAGAAGGCCTCTGGTGCTTGATCTTCCAACGACGGGCCGCGGTCATCTTTCTCAAGGAACAGCGACTTCTCGCCCGCCTCCAAAGCATCCCGGCCCTGAGATTGCGACAGATAGCGCCCCTTGATCATCGGCGTGCCGGACACGCTATCCACCAATTGCAACACGCCCGAGCCGCATTCCCCCTGCCCCAGCCCAAGCACCATCGCCTGAACCACAAGACCAAGCCCCGCATCCGCAGGCGCCCCTTTCGCCATCCGCAAGAGCCGCGCCGAGGTGCCTTCCCAAGCCCGCGCCATCGAGCGCAAAACGCCGCCGAGCTGTTCTTTCGGATCCTGAGGAAAGGCCTCATCGGCCTCATCCTCATAGGCATCCAATGCCTCATTCACCGCATTGGCATCTGTGGGGTCAATGTCATCAAACATATCCGGATCAAGCCGTGCCACATGCACTGAATAAGCCTGAATAAACCGGAAATAGAGCTCATCCGCCGCCTCGCGGCCCAGCGTATTGGACAAATGCGCATGACGCTCGGCATTCATACCGATATTCAACACAGCACCGGGCCCGCCCCAGTCAGGATCCTGAGAGCTCGGCCGCACACAAAGAATTTGCCCCTCTTCAAAGGGCGAAATCAACCGCGCCAGATCCGGCATATCACCGGCCGCTATATTATGGACGGCCTCAAAAGACAGCGCCACAGTCGTGGGCACAGGCATCTCCATGCGCACCAGACGTTGCAAACACTTCGCCCGCCCGCCGTGGGTATCAGGCGACATCGGTGCATCCGGTGTGATCAGCGTGATATAGGAACTATTATTCTGCACCGCGGCATTTCTCCTGCTGTCCGTGCAGCATAAGCATTGCACTTAACCTGGCAAGGAAAAGCTTGACGCGCGCGGGACGCGTTCGGATTTCATCTTGCAGCAAATACTCCGTTGGAATTGGCCATCCGCCAAGCGGGCAAAGCGCCTCTTAGCTTTCGCCGACAGGCGGCAGGCTGTCCATCCAATTGAAATCGCGCACGTCGATAATGCCCTGCGTGATTACCCAATATAGAATGACCCACAAAACCGCAGCAATTCCGCTGGTGATCCAGGCTTTTAGTTTCAGGTTGTGCACCTCTGGTGCTCCGGCCTGCGTGCCTGGCACGATCTCTCCGAGATCGCCTTGCGTTTGCAGGCGAAACGGAATGACGCAGAGGAACGTCATGAACCAAAGCACGGCATAAAGAACAATTGCAGAGGTGATACCCATGAGCGTGATTTCCTAATTCCTACCCCAAAGCACATAGCACGCGCGATGCGCGCTGCAATGGGTCAGACCTGTTCGAGCTCCACCAAACAGCCGTTAAAGTCCTTAGGGTGCAGGAACAGCACTGGCTTGCCATGCGCGCCAATCTTTGGCTCGCCGGACCCAAGCACACGCGCACCAGAGGCTTGCAACTGGTCGCGCGCGGCCAAGATGTCTTCGACTTCATAACAGATGTGGTGAATGCCACCGGCTGGGTTCTTCTCCAAAAAGCCATTGATCGGGCTCGCGTCGCCCAGCGGATAAAGCAATTCGATCTTGGTGTTGGGCAGCTCGATAAAGACCACGGTCACCCCATGATCAGGTTCATCCTGAGGCGCGCCGACCTTAGCCCCAAGCGCCGTGCGATATTGCTCGGATGCGGCCTCCAGATCTGGAACTGCGATAGCGACATGGTTCAGGCGACCGATCATAATAAACCTCTTGGCATGGCTGCGAATTTGCCAGACTTATCCGGCATCCCCTTTAGCAAAGCAACCGCCGTGCCGTGACGTTCCTCGCGACCATTTGGCGCGCAATGGGTGAGGATGCTGAACTTAACGGCTCATTAGGCAATATGCGCCTAGGCTTTCCTCCATCGGAAAGGAAAGACTCATGGATGATCTCCCGCAATTCCCGCCCCTCATCTCCCCCACTGCGCAGCGCCCGCTGTTGGGCGTGACGGTTCTGGTCGTCGAAGACAGCCGTTTCGCTTGCGAGGCCCTTAGGTTGCTCTGTCTGAAAAGTGGGGCTCGGATCAGGCGGGCAGATACGCTGGCGGCGGCACGCAAACATCTGCGCACTTATCGGCCCTCTGTGATCATTGTGGATCTTGGGTTGCCTGACGGATCCGGCCTCGATCTGATCCGGGATTTGCATCGCTATGATCACGGTATTCAGGCGATTTTAGCGACCTCAGGCGATGATACCTTGGCCCATGCCGCGATATCAGCCGGAGCCCATGGGTTCTTGTCGAAACCTCTAACGTCAGTCGCAGTCTTCCAACAAGCCGTACTAAAACACCTGTCGGCCTTGGCTACATCCGCCCGCCCCCGTGCAGCCAACCTAGAGATAGTACACCCGGATGCTTTGGCCTATAACGATGACCTGCGCAAAGCGGCTTCAAGCCTTTCGCCAAACAGCGAAGCACGCCAGTTGGTTTACCTTGGTCGATTTGTCTCTGGCATCGCGCGCAGTGCGGGTGACATTGATCTGCAAACCGCTGCCGAAACACTGTTGGCCACGCAGAAGGCCCGAAAACCAAGCGATAAAATCATCGCGCGACTGGCGTCACTGCTCAATCAACGCCTCGCCACCCAACAAAGCGTCTAAAGCAAGAGTTTCGGACCCGACCCCATATCCAGTCCACCAAAAACAGATGTTTCCAACGCAGATTTCGACATCCCAAAGGACTCCCGCATCGCCCAGGCGGCCCAGGCCCGAATGTCGGTCGTCGGCATAAGGTCACGCCGGTCGTAAAGATCTGCTTCTTCAAGCCCCGGCCAGCGCCCGTGCACTTGCCCACCGCGCACCGCGCCACCTGCCACGATCATCGTGCCTCCGGTGCCGTGATCCGTGCCCTTTGTGCCATTCTCGCGCACGGTGCGGCCGAACTCGGTCATACAAAGCACGGTCGTCTGTCCCCAGACAATCGAGCCGAGCTCTTTGCGCAGACGCAGGATGGTTTCAGACAGTTCCTGCAGCGGTCGGTTCAGGGTCCGGTTCTGCGCCGCGTGGGTGTCCCAGCCACCAATTGAGAAGGATGCAATCCGGGTTTCAGCCCGCAATTGCTCGGCCGCGAAGTCTACGATTTTCAGGTGTGTCTTGCCTTTGCGTGCATTCTGAACGTCATCGGCCATCGCGTTCATCATATCCTCTTGGTCGACCATCCCGCCGTGCATATCCAAAGCAACGGAGTCCCCATCAGAACTGGCCAGACTTATGGCCTCTTGCATGGAAGCAGCCATGGTCGGGTCGCCCTTCATCACCAGATCCAGCAGGCGCAGCCCTTGCGAACTCATGCCCAGATCCACATCCGGAGACCAGTTGGACACAGGCGTTTCCCCCGTCAGGATCAACATATTCTCGCGCCCCAAGGCAAAGGCCGTCCGCGCCTGAGCGCCTCCCAGGTAGGGCAGCATCCGGTTGAGCCAGCCGTCGCGGCGACCCATAGGCGCAAGATCCACGGTTCCGGCCTCAAGCAAGTCTTGCCCGTCAAAGTGGCTCCGCTTGTCGCGGTAGGGCGTCGAGGTGGCTTGCACAAAGGACAGCTCTCCACGATCCCAAAGCGGCTTAAGCGATTTCAAGCCGGGGTGAATGCCGTAAAATTCGTTCAGATGCAGTTCATTGTCACGGGACACCGCGAGATTGGGACGATGGGACGCGAGGCTCAGATCCCCCCAGGGGCGCAGCACATCAATGCCGTCCATGCCTCCGCGCAGGATGATCACCACCAGTCGATTGTCGCCGGGCGCAGCAGCCAGACTGACCGGTGTCAGCAGTGGGCTGGCGGCCAATGAACAGCCAATGGCCCCGGCAGATCCAAGGAAATTTCGGCGTGAAATTTCATGTGTCATATCGTTCCCCCTAAAATTTCTGAAAGGCAGGAGAGGTCAGCACCAGAGCGATGCCTTCCCATCGGTTTTCGGCAGCAGAGGCCGCGAAGGCAACCTCGGCAGGGGCGTTCTGCCCCAGAGCAGTTTGCGCAAATTCGCGCGGATCCGGCAGCACGCGCAGCATCTCTTGCGGCGCAGATAGGGCCCAAGCCAGACGTGCAGCCATGAATTGCGGCGTGATCCAAAAGCTATCTTCCTCAGGCCAGCCGTCGGGCCCGTTTGGCGTTTGCCAGGGTTGCCCCATGATCTGCATCGGCGTGACAATCAGGTTCAGAAGAAACTTCTGATTGCTACGCGCCAATGTAGCCTCACCCACGTCCAGCGCCCGCATGGCGGTGGCGACAAAGTCGATGGGACGTTTGATATTGGTCATCTCGGGCTGCCAGCTTGCGGGATGGTTCAGCAGGGCGACATAGACGTTCAGCAAATTCCCATCGCTTTCGTGGTAGGCCGCTGTCAGCTTGTCAATCAGGTCGGGATCAGGCGTATCCGCCGTAAAATGCTGCGCCAGTTTGGTCGCGATGTGCCGCGCGGTCGCCGGATGGCGCGCGAGGTCGCGCAGGGCTGCATGGATGTCATCCAAAGAACCTTTGCGACCATAGCTCTTGCCCAAAACGGTTTCCGCGCCCGGTTCGACATGGGCAGGTTTGAATTTAAATCCACCCTCTTGGTTAAGGCTTAGCCCTGCAAAAAGTTCCGCCAATTGGCGCACATCGTCCTGCGTATAAGGACCGTCGACGCCCAGCGTATGCAGTTCCATCACCTCGCGCGCGAGGTTTTCGTTCAGCCCTCGGGCCCGGCGTTTACCAAGTTTACTGTTGGGTCCAACGGATTGCGCCTGATCCAGATAGTGCAGCATCAACGGGTGGGTGACCGCTGCGATCAGCAGATCCTCGAAACGGCCTGCGATATGGGGGCGGATCGCCTCTTCGATATAAGGCGATGTCGCGAAGCGCACGATATTGCTCTTGCCCCGCGCGGTGAAATGATCGGCCCAGAAAAACGCGAGCCGTTCGCGAAAGCCGGTGGATGTTTGGGTGCGCCGCAAAAGAGTATCGCGGATCATGCCTGCATAGGCTTTGCGCGCCGCAGTATTCGCGCGTTTCTTAGCCTTGGTGGCTGCCGCGCGGTCGTCCTCAGTCTTGGCTTTGCGCTCGCTGCGCCGCGCCTTTTGAAACGCCACAATGCGGTGGCGGAAGTCGTCGAAACCTTCGATTGGAAAAGCGCGCATCATGCGGTCAGGCCCCACAAGATCATCAAGCATTTCCTCAGCACTCTGAGGCGCGGACACACGTGGGGAAAGACCTGTTCCAAACCGAATTTCTGCAACCTCTGTATTGAACATCCGACCCTCCCTGCGCACATGCGTCGTAAATCCTTGTGTCCATAATACGGCACAATTGGGTCGTTCCGTCGGCAGCCACGCGATTTTTCGCCAAGCGCGGTGCCGCGCAAAACAAAAGGGCCCCGAAGGGCCCTGCATGTTTTGCGCTTTAGGTCGTTGTTATTCCTGAGGAATAACCCGCAGGCCCAGCTCCATCAGTTGATCAGAGGATGGATCGCTTGGCGCGTTCATCATCAGGTCTTCCGCGCGCTGGTTCATCGGGAAGAGCATGACTTCGCGGATGTTTTGCTGATCGGCCAAAAGCATTACGATGCGGTCGACACCTGCCGCGCAACCGCCGTGTGGCGGCGCACCGTATTGGAACGCTTTGTAAAGCGCGCCGAAACGGGATTTCACTTCGGCCTCGTCATAGCCTGCCAGTTCAAACGCCTTCAGCATGATTTCTGGCTTGTGGTTCCGGATCGCGCCAGAGACCAGCTCGTAGCCGTTGCACGCGAGGTCATACTGATAGCCCAGCACCTCTAGCGGATCGCCATTCAGCGCATCCATGCCACCCTGAGGCATCGAGAACGGGTTGTGTTCAAAGTCGATCTTGCCGCTTTCTTCGTCCTGCTCATAGATCGGGAAATCCACGATCCATGCAAAGGCAAAACGGTCCTGCTCGGTCAGACCAAGCTCGGCCCCGATGACGTCACGCGCCTTGCCCGCAACCTTTTCAAAGGCCTTGGGTTTGCCGCCAAGGAAGAAGGCCGCATCGCCCACGCCCAGACCCAGTTGCTGACGGATCGCCTCGGTGCGCTCTGGGCCGATGTTTTTCGCCAGAGGCCCCGCGGCCTCTAGGCCTTCGCCCTGATCACGCCAGAAGATATAGCCCATACCTGGCAGGCCTTCGCCTTGTGCGAATTTGTTCATGCGGTCACAGAACTTGCGGCTGCCACCTTTCGGTGCTGGGATCGCGCGGATCTCGGTGCCGTCTTGTTCCAGCAGCTTCGCAAAGATCGCAAAGCCAGAGCCCGCGAAATGTTCAGAGACAACCTGCATTTTGATTGGGTTGCGCAGGTCGGGTTTGTCAGAGCCATACCAGAGTGCTGCGTCGCGATAAGAAATCTGCGGCCATTCACTTGGCGCATCGACCTTGCGGCCGCCACCGAATTCCTCAAACACACCCGCCAGAACCGGCGCGATGGTGTCAAAGACGTCTTGTTGCTCCACAAAGCTCATTTCGAGGTCGAGCTGGTAGAAGTCGGTCGGGCTGCGATCTGCGCGCGGGTCTTCGTCGCGGAAGCACGGCGCGATCTGGAAGTATTTGTCAAAGCCCGCGACCATCATCAGCTGTTTGAACTGCTGAGGGGCCTGCGGCAGCGCATAGAATTTGCCCGGATGCAGACGCGATGGCACGAGGAAGTCGCGCGCGCCTTCCGGGGAAGATGCGGTGATGATCGGGGTCTGATATTCTTTGAACCCCTTGTCCCACATCCGCTTGCGCATCGAGGACACAACGTCCGACCGCAGGGTCATGTTTTTCTGCATCTGCTCGCGGCGCAGGTCGAGGAAGCGGTACTTGAGGCGCGTTTCCTCAGGATATTCCTGATCGCCAAAGACCATCAGCGGCAGCTCATCAGACGCGCCCAGCACTTCGAGGTCACGGACGAAAACTTCGATCTCGCCGGTTGGCAGGTTCGGGTTCACAAGGCTCTCGTCACGCTCAAGCACATTGCCGTCGATGCGGATACACCACTCAGAACGCACCTTTTCCAGCTCGGAAAACACCGGGCTGTCGCCATCCGCGATCACCTGAGTGATGCCGTAGTGGTCGCGCAGGTCGATGAACAGAACGCCGCCGTGATCTCGGACACGGTGGACCCAGCCTGCGAGGCGCACGGTGTCGCCCACGTTGGATTTGTTCAGATCTACGCAGGTATGGCTGCGGTAAGCGTGCATATCGATGCCTTTCCTAAGGGCCGCCCAGATGGGGCCCGAAATTCGTCTGGGGTGATACACAGTCAACGCGGCCGGAAGTCAAGCAAATGCTGACCAAATGACCCGTTTTTGCGCATCCGTGGCCACGTGCGCTGCGTCGAATTTCGCTCGAAATTCGAAAATCTTTACAAAACGGGGGGAATTTCGGCAGACTTTGCCTCGGGAGTTGCGGGTCAACTGACCTGTTTTAGTGAGTAAACAAGGGGGCTTTGCGCATGTGGGCGACCTTATTTTTGCGAATGATGCGGGGGCTCATTCGGGACGGCGCTTTGGAAATCACGATGCCGGATGGGCAGATCGAACGGATTGGAGACGGGAGCGATCCTATCCGGATTACACTTTCAGATCCTGACTTGCCCCGCCGCATTCTGTTCAATCCTGAGCTGGCCGTCGGCGAAGCCTATATGGATGAAACTCTGACCATCGCTGGGGACGATCTTTACGGGTTTATCGCCTTGGGCGTGCGCAATTTTGCGGTCGGTCACGGCGAAGGTCTGGAGTCGCGGATCGCGCCACTCAAACGCTATGTCGAACAATTCAATCCGGTCGGCCGCGCGCAAAAAAATGTGGCGCATCACTACGACCTCAGCGGGCGGCTTTATGACCTCTTTCTTGATGAAGACAAGCAGTACAGCTGCGCCTATTTCACCGACCCCGACTTGAGCCTTGAGGCCGCGCAGGTCGCGAAAAAACGCCATATCGCGCGGAAATTATTGATCGAGCCCGACATGCATGTGCTGGACATCGGCTGTGGCTGGGGCGGTCTGGCGTTGACCTTAGCGCAAGAGTACGGCGCTCGGGTGACCGGGGTCACCCTGTCCGAGGAACAGCACGCGGTGGCGACCGAGCGTGTCCGCCAAGCGGGGTTAGAGAATCGCGTGAAAATCCTGTTGAAGGACTATCGCGCGGTCGACCAGACCTTTGACCGGATCGTGTCCGTGGGCATGTTTGAACACGTCGGCGTGCCACATTACCGCGAGTATTTTCGCCATGTGCACGACAAACTGTCAGAAGACGGCGTGGCATTGATCCATACAATCGGGCGCGCAGCCCCGCCTGGTCGCACGAGCCCCTGGATCACCAAATACATCTTCCCCGGCGGCTATGTGCCGTCGATGTCGGAATGTTTGAAAGCGGTCGAGAAAGAAGACCTCTGGGTGACGGATGTCGAGGTCTGGCGGCTGCACTATGCCGAGACGCTGAAACATTGGCACGACCGCTTTATGGCACGGATTGATGAAGCTAGGGAGATTTATGACGACAGGTTCTGCCGCATGTGGCGGTTCTATTTGATCGCGAGCGAACTCACCTTCCGCCTGCATCGGCAATGTGTGTTTCAGTTTCAGATCTCACGCCGGCAAAAGGCCGTGCCATTGAGTAGAGACTATCTCTATCGCACCTGATCAGACCAATTCCACAGGGATCATGCCCCGAAGGGAATTGCCCATGTGAATGGCCTTCGCCGTTTTCAGCATGTCGACGGTCACTACAGCTTCGAGGGTTCCGTTTTCTAAGGCAATTTCGCGCTGAATGCCGGGCAGCAACCCGCAGGACAGCGGAGGCGTTACGATCTGCCCGTCCTCAAGTGTGACAAAGACGTTTGTGATCGTGCCCTCACACACCTCGCCACGCTCGTTCAGCATAAGCGCCTCATCGATGCCTTCTGGCCTCTCTTCGCGCGCCTTGTCGTAGAGGTCACGGCGCGTGGTTTTGTGCTTTAGAAGCGCGTCTTCAGACGGCAGCCTGACATCGCTGATCGCGACACGCCACACATCCGGCGTGTTGCCCAGCGGCGCCGACGAAAACGCGAACCCTTCGTCACCAAGAGTCAGCCGACACCGCAGGGGCATATCCCCGCTGGCCTGAATCACATAGAGCGCCCAAAGATCTTCATAGTCAAAGCCCAAAACCCCTGCCGACCGCGCCATCCGCGCCAGATGCCGGTCCAGATTGATAAATCCGGCCTCAGGCTCCCAGCGGAAGGTCTCGATCAGTCGCGCGTCACGCGGAAGGCTGTCGCGTAGCGCGCTTTCCATAGGGCTTCCTCATATTCAGATGGGCCGGTGCTGTCCCAGACCACGCCACCACCCACATTGAGCTTGGCCAGACCATCCTCCACCATCAACGTGCGGATCGCCACATTGAAATTGCTGCGCCCGTCTGGCGCCGCCCAGCCAATGCCGCCGCAATAGATCTCGCGCGGTTCGGGTTCCAGCTCGCGAATAATCTCCATGGCTCGCAGTTTCGGCGCGCCGGTGATCGATCCGCAAGGGAAGAGCGCTTTGAAGATATCACCCAAGCCCGCATCGGCGCGCAGCTTTGCGCGCACAAGCGACACCATCTGGTGCACGGTAGCGTAGCTTTCGATCTTGAAGAGCTCGGGCACTTCGACCGATCCGGTTTCAGCAACCCGACTGATGTCATTGCGCAAAAGATCCACGATCATCAAATTTTCCGCGCGGTTCTTTTCGTCATTCCTCAGCCATTCAACCCGTTTGGCATCCTCTTCAGGATCCTCAAGGCGCGGCTGCGTGCCCTTCATAGGGCGCGTCTCAATCGTGCCATCGCTGAGCGTGCGGTAAAACAATTCAGGCGAGCGGCTGAGCAGATCCGGCCCGTCCTCTTGCAACACCAAGGCCCCCTGCCCGACCGGCTGCCGCGCGGTCAGGGCCGCATAGAGCGCCGAAGGGTCGCCCTCGTAAACGGCCTCCATCGGGAAGGTCAGGTTGATCTGATAAGTGTCGCCTGCGCCGATATAGGCTTTGACCTGATCAAAAGCCTCTTCATAGCGGACTTGCGTCCATAAAGGGCAAGGCTCTGTCAAAGCCGTCGATCCGTGCTGCAAAGGCCGTATCGACGGGGCTTGATAAACGCCAAAGCGCAGCAACGGCAATCGCCGCTCGGCTGGCATCAGGGGCAACAACCGCTTCTCCAGCGCATAGCCCAGCTCATAGGTGCCGTAGCCCGCGACCCAAAGCCCCTCGCTTTGCGCCGCTTCAATTTCGTCGAACGCAGCCGGCACATCCGCGGGCTCCCACGCTTCAATCACGCGGAACGGATCCCCGAACCACGTCCCAGCGCCCAAGGGCCCCTGATCAAAGCGAATCTGCACGCGCATCTCCTGCAAGTGTTTGACGAAATTGGTATAGCGCTCTCGCTCTCGCTGAACAGGGTGAAAAGCGGCTTTTCTCAGTTGAAATCGGCCCAGAAGACCTTTGGCGCAAAACTCGCTATAAACCCCTTGCACCTTGCCCGCCGATCCTTATAAGGCAGGACAATTTGCGCGCCGCCCTGTGCGCTCTCCTGCCGCTTTGAACCCCGAGGTCCGCCATGCCCAAAAGAACTGACATCAAATCCATCATGATCATCGGCGCAGGTCCGATTGTGATCGGCCAGGCATGCGAGTTCGACTACTCCGGTGCACAGGCGTGTAAAGCGCTTCGAGAAGAGGGGTATCGCGTCATTCTCGTGAACTCCAACCCAGCGACGATCATGACCGATCCGGAACTGGCGGATGCAACCTATATCGAACCCATCACACCCGATGTGGTTGCCAAGATCATCGAAAAAGAACGCCCCGACGCGCTCTTACCAACAATGGGTGGTCAGACTGGTCTGAACACCTCGCTGGCTTTGGAAGAAATGGGTGTGCTTGAAAAATTCGGTGTAGAAATGATCGGCGCGAAACGCGACGCGATTGAAATGGCCGAGGACCGGAAATTGTTCCGCGAGGCGATGGACCGTCTGGGCCTTGAGAACCCGCGAGCGACCATTGTGACCGCGCCTAAGAAAGAGAACGGCGACGCGGATCTGGACGAAGGCGTACGGATCGCTCTGGAAGAACTCGAAGACATCGGCCTGCCTGCGATTATCCGTCCGGCCTTCACGCTTGGCGGCACTGGCGGCGGTGTGGCGTACAACCGCGAAGACTATATGCACTTCTGCCGCACCGGTATGGACGCGTCCCCTGTGAACCAGATCCTCGTTGATGAAAGCCTGCTGGGTTGGAAAGAATACGAGATGGAAGTGGTCCGCGACACCGCGGACAACGCGATCATCGTTTGCTCGATTGAAAACGTAGACCCGATGGGCGTGCACACCGGTGACTCGATCACCGTGGCCCCTGCGCTGACTTTGACCGACAAAGAATACCAGATGATGCGGAACGCCTCGATTGCGGTTCTGCGCGAGATCGGCGTAGAAACCGGCGGTTCGAACGTGCAATGGGCGGTGAATCCGGCTGACGGCCGTATGGTTGTGATCGAGATGAACCCGCGCGTGTCCCGTTCCTCGGCGCTCGCCTCCAAAGCAACCGGCTTCCCGATCGCCAAGATCGCTGCGAAACTGGCGGTTGGCTTCACGCTGGACGAGCTCGACAACGACATCACCAAAGTGACCCCTGCGTCTTTCGAGCCCAGCATCGACTATGTCGTCACCAAGATGCCACGCTTTGCGTTCGAGAAATTCCCAGGCTCTGAACCCTACCTCACCACCGCGATGAAATCCGTGGGCGAAGCCATGTCCATCGGCCGCACCATCCACGAAAGCCTGCAAAAAGCGCTGGCCTCGATGGAAACCGGCCTGACCGGCTTTGACGAGATCGAGATCGAAGGCGCGCCAGACAAAGCGGCAGTGATCAAAGCGATCAGCAAACAGACCCCAGACCGCCTGCGCACCATCGCGCAGGCCATGCGTCACGGGCTGACCAACGATGAGATCTTCGCGACCACTATGTTTGACCCATGGTTCCTGGATCGTATCCGCGAAATCATCGACGCCGAAGAAAACGTACGCGCAAACGGTCTGCCGAATGACGAACAGGGCCTGCGCGAGCTGAAGATGCTCGGCTTTACCGATGCGCGTCTGGCGAAACTTACCGGTTTCTCTGAAAACGATGTTCGCAAAAAGCGTGTCGCCGCAGGCGTCAAAGCTTCGTTCAAACGCATCGACACCTGCGCCGCCGAATTCGAAGCGCAGACGCCCTACATGTACTCCACCTACGAAGTGCCTGTCTTTGGCGAAGCAGAATGCGAAGCGCGCCCAAGCGACAAGAAAAAGGTCGTGATTCTCGGCGGCGGTCCAAACCGGATCGGCCAGGGCATCGAGTTTGACTATTGCTGCTGTCACGCCTGTTTCGCGCTGACCGACGCGGGTTACGAGACCATCATGGTCAACTGTAACCCAGAGACCGTGTCCACCGACTATGACACCTCGGACCGCCTGTATTTCGAGCCGCTGACCTTTGAACACGTCATGGAAATCCTGCGCGTTGAACAGGAAAACGGCACGCTGCACGGCGTCATCGTTCAGTTCGGCGGCCAGACCCCTCTGAAACTGGCGAATGCTCTGGAGTCCGAAGGCATCCCGATCCTCGGCACCACGCCTGACGCGATTGACCTGGCCGAAGACCGCGAGCGTTTCCAAGCGCTTGTCAATCAACTGGGCCTCAAGCAACCAAACAACGGCATCGCATCGACGGACGCGCAAGCCTTTGATATCGCGAAAGAGATCGGCTTCCCACTGGTCATCCGCCCCTCTTATGTTCTGGGTGGCCGCGCGATGGAAATCGTGCGCGATATGGCGCAGCTGGAGCGCTATATCTCTGAGGCCGTGGTGGTTTCCGGCGACAGCCCGGTTCTCCTCGATAGCTACCTCGATGGCGCGACCGAACTCGACGTCGACGCGCTTTGCGACGGTGAAAACGTCCACATCGCAGGCATCATGCAGCACATCGAAGAAGCGGGCGTACACTCTGGGGACTCCGCCTGTTCGCTGCCGCCCTACAGCCTCTCTGACAGCGTGATCGCCGAGATCAAGGAACAGACTGTGGCGCTGGCCAAAGCGCTTCACGTGAAGGGCTTGATGAACGTCCAATTCGCCGTCAAGGGCGAAGTGATCTACCTGATCGAAGTCAACCCACGTGCCTCGCGGACAGTACCATTCGTGGCCAAAGCCACGGACAGTGCTATCGCCTCTATCGCGGCACGCCTTATGGCGGGCGAGCCACTGTCGAACTTCCCAGAGCGCCCACCCTATGCTGAGGACGCCGACATCTCGAAGCCGCAAAAGATCGCGGATCAGATGACCTTGGCGGATCCGATGATGCCTTGGTATTCGGTCAAAGAGGCGGTCATGCCGTTCAACCGTTTCCCTGGCGTCGACACGATCCTCGGCCCAGAAATGCGTTCGACCGGCGAAGTCATGGGCTGGGACCGCAGCTTTGCGCGCGCCTTCCTCAAGGCGCAGATGGGCGCGGGCATGGTTCTGCCAAGTGAAGGCACCGTGTTCATCTCGATCAAAGACTCCGACAAAACCGCGGAGATGCTGGACGCAGCCCAGATCCTCGCAGGCCTCGGCTTCTCGATTATCGCGACCTCTGGCACCCAGAAATGGCTGGCGGAAAATGGCGTGGACTGTGGTGTGGTCAAGAAGGTCTATGAGGGCCGTCCAAACGTCACCGACAACCTCAAGAACGGCGACATCGCTCTGTTGATGAACACCACCGAGGGTCAGCAGGCCATCGACGACAGCCGCGACATCCGCTCGATCGCTCTGAACGACAAGATCCCGTATTTCACCACCGCAGCGGCCTCTCACGCCGCCGCCCGCGCCATCAAAGCGCGCGAAGAAGGCGAGATCGAAGTCCGCGCCCTGCAGGCATAAGCATCTGAAAAATCACGTAAAGGGTGGGTCCTCGCGGCTCACCCTTTTCTTATGGAAAGGGCCACGCCGCCCAAGACCAAGATCGAACAGATCACAAAACGGATCGTCAAATCTTCGGCCAAAAACACCATGCCACCGCCCATTGCAATCACCGGCACGGTCAACTGCGCAACGGCTGCCCGACTTGCCCCGAGCGACGGGATGATGGCGTACCACAAGGCGTAGCCCAGCCCCGAGGTCACAGCACCTGACACAATCGCCAAAGCCACGCCGGTCACGCTCAACACGCCCCAGTCCGGCAACAAGAACATCGCGGCCAAACCCACGGGCGCTGCCAGAATGAAATTCATGGCCGTGGATTGCGTTGCATCCTTCGCCCCCTGCCCGGCCAAAGAATAGATCCCCCAGCCGACACCCGCCGCTGCCATCAAACCCACCGCCCCTATCGGCAAGGTCAAGGCCTCACTCGGCCACAAAAGCCATGCCAGGCCCGCAACCGCGATCCCAGCCCCAAGCATCCTCTGTGCGGGTACATCGTCGCCATGCGTCAGCGCTGCGACAAACATCGTCACCTGAACAACGCCAAACAAAACCAAAGCCCCCACACCCGCATCAAGCGCCTGATAGGCCAGCGAAAATCCAAAGATATAGGCCAACAACGAGGCCACCCCAACGGCCCTTGCGCGACCGCCCAGCGCAAATCCTTTGCCCTGCCAAGCCACCAGAGCCGCGAGCATCACCGCCCCCGCCGCCAGCCGCAACGCGCCAAACACAACCGCATCCATTCCCCCATCCACAATCGCCACACGATTGAGAACCGAGTTCGCGGCAAAGGCCACCATGGTCACAAGGGTCAGCACAAAAATTCGCATCGCTTTTTCTCTTGCTCCAAATATCCTCGCCGAAGGCATCCCACCCTTAGCCACAAAAAAGGGCCGCTCCAACCGGAGCGACCCTCAATTCACACAGATGTGCGGTGATGATTACATCATGCCGCCCATGCCGCCCATGTCTGGCATACCGCCACCTGCTGGTGCATCTTTGACAGGCTTGTCCGCAACCATTGCTTCGGTGGTGATCAAGAGGCCAGCAACCGACGCCGCATCTTCCAGAGCGGTGCGGGTCACTTTGGCAGGGTCGATCACGCCAAAGCCGAACATGTCGCCATATTCTTCGGTCTGCGCGTTAAAGCCAAAGGCAGTGTCGTCAGATTCACGGATCTTGCCCGCAACAACTGCACCGTCGACACCAGAGTTCTCAGCGATCTGACGCAGAGGCGCTTCGATAGCTTTGCGAACGATGTTGATACCTGCGTTCTGGTCAGCGTTTGCGCCTTCCAGACCGTCCAGAGCCTTGCCGCCCTGTACCAGAGCAACACCACCACCCACGATCACGCCTTCTTGTACGGCCGCACGGGTCGCGTTCAGGGCGTCATCAACGCGGTCTTTGCGCTCTTTCACTTCAACTTCGGTCATGCCGCCAACGCGGATAACCGCAACGCCGCCTGCCAGTTTCGCAACACGCTCTTGCAGCTTTTCACGGTCGTAATCAGAAGAGGTCTCTTCGATCTGGCCGCGGATCTGGCCAACACGTGCCTCGATCTCTGCCTTCTCACCAGCGCCGTCCACAACAGTGGTTTCGTCTTTGGTGATGTTGACGCGCTTGGCGGTGCCCAGCATGTCCATGGTGACGTTCTCAAGCTTCATGCCGAGGTCTTCAGAGATCACTTGGCCGCCGGTCAGGATCGCGATGTCTTGCAGCATCGCCTTACGACGATCACCGAAACCAGGTGCTTTCACAGCCGCGATTTTCAGACCGCCGCGCAGTTTGTTGACAACCAGAGTTGCCAGCGCTTCGCCTTCAACATCTTCTGCGATGATCAGCAGAGGCTTCTGAGACTGGATCACAGACTCAAGCAGAGGCACCATTGGCTGCAGAGAAGACAGTTTCTTTTCGTGCAGCAGGATCATGCAGTCTTCGAGGTCTGCAGTCATCTTGTCTGGGTTGGTCACGAAATATGGGGACAGGTAGCCGCGGTCAAACTGCATACCTTCAACAACGTCGGTCTCGGTCTCGAGGCCTTTGTTTTCCTCAACGGTGATCACACCCTCGTTGCCAACTTTCTGCATCGCGTCTGCGATCTGACGACCGATTTCTGCTTCGCCGTTTGCAGAGATGGTGCCAACCTGAGCAACTTCGTCAGAGTCTTTGACTTCGCGTGCGGAAGCAACAATCGCTTCAACAACTTTCGCAGTTGCCAGGTCGATGCCGCGCTTCAGATCCATTGGGTTCAGGCCAGCTGCAACTTGCTTCAGACCTTCTTTAACGATCGCCTGCGCCAGAACGGTCGCGGTGGTGGTGCCGTCGCCCGCTTCGTCATTGGTGCGAGACGCAACCTCTTTGACCATCTGCGCGCCCATGTTCTCGAACTTGTCCTCAAGCTCGATCTCTTTGGCAACGGATACACCGTCTTTGGTGATGCGAGGAGCGCCGAAAGATTTGTCCAGAACAACGTTCCGACCTTTGGGGCCCAGAGTAACTTTAACAGCATCCGCGAGGATGTTTACGCCGCGCAGCATTGCGTTGCGGGCATCGGTGTCGAACTTTACGTCCTTAGCAGCCATTGTGCTTTACCTCTTTGAAATTCTTGAAATTGGATCGACGACTTAGGACAGGATGCCCATGATGTCGGATTCTTTCATCATCAGCAGCTCTTCGCCGTCGACGGTGACTTCGGTGCCGGACCATTTGCCGAACAGAACCTTGTCGCCAGCCGCAACTGCCGGAGCAATCAGCTCGCCGCTGTCTTTGCGCGCGCCTGCGCCCACTGCAACAACTTCGCCCTCAGAAGGCTTTTCTTTTGCGCTATCTGGAATGATCAGACCGCCTGCGGTTTTCTCTTCGCTCTCAAGACGACGAACCAGCACACGATCGTGTAGAGGTGTAAGTGCCATTATAGGTTTCCCTAACAAAGTGTCTCCCTGACTCCCTCAGCGGAGTCGTTAGCACTCCCAGTCGGCGAGTGCTAACAAGCGAATAGTTAGGAGTTGGATTGGGAGGAGTCAACGGTGTGTGGAAAGTTTTTGCCGATTGCAAAACCGCTCTATCTTACACACTAGAACAGAATTGGACTCGACATGCTGCAAGACAAGAGATCAGAAACAGATGCGGAAAAACAAAAGGTCATACTGACGCGTTTGGTCAAAGAACTTTCAAACAGCTACCCAGATTTATATTACCAATCCACAAGTCAGATCGCTCGATTGATCCGCGACCTGATCGATGCTGGGAAAACTCTTAATGGCGAAGAACGAAAAATCATGGAACGTCTTGGGCACCGAGACATTGAGGTTCTTCTAAGCCTGCACTAATTGCTGGAAAGCTCCGTCACACCCGCCTTTGTGACGCTATAAACCCCACGCTCCAACTTCTCAAACCACCCATAATGGTTCGCCGCCATTATTGCCGTCGCCTTGGGCACACCTACAGCCTTTGCCACCTCAGCCCCCCGGCTCGGCCCATGCTCCGCCAAATAAGCCGCACATCGCCGCGCTTCCTGCAAATAGGCCGTCTCTACCTTCCCGCGCGTACCGCCAAGGTTCGGGTCCCCCTCGCGCCGTTCAAACTCCTTCAAGAGCGCCCCTTTGCGCGGCTTGCTCTTGCGCGGCTTGAACTCAGCAGGGTCAGCATGCACCTGCACATGACCGTCCTCCGACTTGACCGACAACACCCCAACGCCCAGCCGTTTGCACAGCCCGACATTGCCCTTGAACGTCCGCCACCCAGATTTCCCCTTCCAGCGCGGCACACAGACATAGACCCAATCGGAAACCCGCTGCCGCGCCACCGCCTGCTGCAACAGAGCCAAGGAAAACCCGACCTTCAGCTCTACAATCACCGGATCTTCACCTTCGCGACAGGCCATCACGTCGCAAGCGCCGACCTCGGCCTTCACCTCAAACCCCTGCCCCTCTAGCCAAGCCTTCACCGGCAGATATAGATCCGTCTCTTTCATGCACCCACGCTACCCCGCGACCGCCTCCAATCCCACCCATTTTCTCTTGCTCAAAATATCCCGGGTGAATTGGCCGCAAGGCCAAGAGGGCAGCGCCCTCAATGCGACATCTCTCCACGTGACAACACCGAAATCCCCGCCTATAAGGCCCGCAAAATCGTACGCCTCCCCGGCACCACCAAGGACATACCCGATGACGATCCAAGTATTTGGCCATAAATCCCCCGACACCGACTCCACCGGCTCTGCCATCGTTTGGGCCTGGTACCTGAACGAAGTCAAAGGCACCCCGGCCAAACCTGTGCTGCTCGGAGAGCCAAACACCGAAGCCGCTTTCATGCTGACCCGCTGGGGCTTTGAGAAACCTGAGATCATCGCAGACGTTGCCGATGACGCGCCCATCGTGATCGTTGACACCAACAACCCAGCCGAGCTGCCAGCCAATATCAACAACGCCGACATTCAAGCCATCATCGACCACCACAAGCTGGTCGGCGGTCTGGAAACCAAAGGCCCAATTGAGATCACCGTCCGCCCTCTGGCCTGCGCAGCCACCATCCTGATCGACCTGATGGGCGAGGACGCCGCTAAAATGCCCGACGCCATCAAAGGCGCGGCGCTGACCTGCATCCTCTCTGACACGCTGGAATTCCGCTCTCCAACCACCACCGACCACGACAAGGCCGTGGCCGAGAGACTGGCCGCCGATCTGGGTCTGAACATCACCGACTACGCGTCTGAAATGTTCGCCGCGAAATCCGATGTCTCGGCCTTCTCTGACGCAGAGCTGATCCGCATGGACTCTAAGGAATACGAAGTCGACGGCACCAAGTTCCGCGTCTCGGTTCTGGAAACCACCGCGCCAGAAATCCCGCTGAACCGCAAAAACAGTCTGATGGAGACCTATGCCACCGTCAAAACTGAGGACGGCGTAGACGAGGTTCTCTTGTTCGTCGTGGACATCCTCAAAGAAGAAGCCACCCTTCTGGTGCCAAACGATCTGGTTAAAGGCGTTGCTGAAAAGAGCTTTGGCGCGACTGTCGCGGGCGACACTGTGGTTCTGCCCGGCATCATGAGCCGCAAAAAGCAAATCATTCCGAACCTCAAGGTCTAAAAACCAAGGGTGCCTAAGGCGGCACCCTTAAGCCTTACCCTTCAATCTCAACGCGGCCACCATCGGCCGCGTTTTTGTTTTTCGCGCCAATGCCGCCATGCACCGTTTCCAACTGGTCGGCAAAACCAGGCTCACCGTCACTCGGATCGGCACCGGATTGCCCGGGCACGTTTCCGATCCCGTGTATCGCCCCGCCATTGGACCCCTGCCCATTGTTCCCATTTGGATTGGCATTAGAGTTCGCACCGGGGCCATTGCCCACTTTGTCATGAATATTCGGGTGTAACGTATCAGCGGGCGTATCTGTTGCATTGGCCGCAAAGAGCGGACCGGACACCAGCAACGCCATGACCGTGGCAGCGGTCAGATGTTTCATTGCAGTACCTTTCACATGTTTACTCCAACGCCCCAGGACGCTGGTGGCGTGCAGCTCACGCATCAAACTCGTCATAAATTTGCTCGGAATTTGAAAAAATTATGGCAGGGTTTTTTGTCTGCTGGTGGATTTCAGACCCAGATGATATTGGCCAGTAAATTTCTACGAAATTGGACCAACACATGACCCAAATCATCGAAACCCTCGCTGATATCTCTGACCGCTACGACGCGCTGTTCGTCGATCTTTGGGGCTGTGTGCATAACGGCATCACGGCTTTCCCTGAGGCGGTCAAAGCGCTGCAGGATTACCGCGCGCGTGGTGGCATCGTGGTTCTGGTCACGAACTCTCCGAAGCCCCGCAAAGGTGTGGGGGAGCAACTTGCAAGCTTTGGGGTTCCGGCCGATGCCTATGACACGATCTCGACCTCGGGCGATTCCGCGCGTTCGGCCATGTATCAGGGCGCCGTCGGCCAAAAGGTGCATTTCATGGGTGAATGGGCGCGCGATGAAGGCTTCTTTGAGCCCCTCAACGTGCTCGACAACCCACTCGACATCGAAATCGTCCCACTCGAAGAGGCCGAAGGCATCGTCTGCTGCGGCCCCAATGACACGATGGCCGATCCCGAGGTGAACCGCCCGGCCTTCCTCTATGCCAAGCAGAAGGGCATGAAACTGCTCTGCGCCAACCCCGATATCATCGTCGACCGCGGCGAGGTGCGGGAATGGTGCGCGGGTGCGCTCGCGAAACTTTATACCGAGATGGGCGGCGAGAGCCTTTACTTCGGCAAGCCGCATCCACCGATCTATGATCTGGCGCGCCGCCGACTGGCCGAGGTCACAAACGCACGCAATCTGGCCGACATCCCCGTCACAAAGATCCTCGCAATTGGTGACGGCATTCACACGGATATTGCAGGCGCAATGGGCGAGGACATCGATGCTTTGTTCATCACAGGCGGCCTCGCGGCGGCCGAGACGAAAACCGACCGGCAACCCGATCCAGACGCTCTGGACGCCTATATTGCCAAAGAGGCGCGCCATCCACAATACTCCATCGGCTTCCTGAGATGACCCAAGGGCGCGGTAAAGCCTGAGCTTTTTACATCACGCTCTGAGTCAAATTCTTTACCGAACGCCCAGAGGGCACTCTAATTCCTCTTGATTTTCTGCACCTGCGAAGTAATAAAATTTCGCAGGAAGGATGAATCGCGTGCATTTGTTTTGCGCTCGATCTGCGGAGGACCAAATGTTGGACAATTTCCCACGCGGTACGATCTGTATCGAAGACATCGAAATGGGCATGATGCGCTATGTGCGTAAAGTGGTCACGGATGACGACATTCAGAAATTCGCAGAGGTCTCGACCGACCACAATCCGGTGCATATGGACGATGACTATGCGCAAGACACGATCTTTCAGGGTCGCATTGCCCACGGTATGCTGACCGCTGGGCTGGTATCGGCAGTCATTGGGGAACAGCTGCCTGGTCACGGCACGATCTACATGAGCCAGAACCTGAAGTTCCTCGCCCCCGTGAGACCTGGCGATTTGGTGACGGCAGAGGTCGAGGTCACCGGGATCGAGATCGGCAAACGCCGTGTGCAATTGGATTGCCGCTGTATCGTGGATGGCAAGAAGGTTCTCATCGGCGAAGCGATGGTCATGGCACCGTCTCGCAAATTCGACTGAGGGCAGCGCGCGCGGGTCGCGGGGAATTTGAGTATTTTTGGCAAGATGAAAGCCGACGGGACGATACCCCTTGCACGGGGTGTCTGACAGGGCTAACGCTTTGGCCTATGCGGATACTCCGAGACTATAAGTTCATTGCGAATGAAGACCGCGGCGCGACCGTCGCCATCGGAAATTTTGATGGTGTTCATATTGGCCATCAATCTGTGATTTCTCTGGCCAAAGCCGCCGCGCCGGATGCGCCTTTGGGTGTCATGTGTTTTGAACCCCATCCGCGTGCCTATTTCGCACCTGACATGGCTCCGTTTCGCCTGACCGGTCCGGACGCACGCGCAACGCGGTTGGAGAAGCTTGGCGTCGAGCGTCTTTATGAGTTGCCGTTCAATCAGGCTTTGGCGAGCCTAACACCTCGCGAGTTTGCGCAGGATGTGATCGTCGATGGGTTGGGTTTGGCCCATGTGGTCGTCGGCGCGGATTTCTGTTTTGGCAAAGGGCGCAAAGGCACTGCTGATGATCTGATCGCTTTGGGGGAAGAGCTCGGGTTTGGGGTGACCATTGCACCGCTTGTGACGGGTGGCGACCAGCAAGTCTCGTCGACCAACATCCGCAATGCACTGAGCGACGGCCGCCCACGCGACGCCGCCGCGATGTTAGGCCATTGGCACCGCATCGAAGGCCCCGTGATTGGTGGCGAACAACGCGGGCGCGAGCTGGGATTTCCGACGGCCAATATGTCTATCGACGGTTTGCATCCCCCAAAGTTCGGCGTCTATGCCGTGCTTGTTGACGTTCTGGACGGCCCCCATGCGGGCAGCTATCACGGCGCAAGCTCTGTCGGCGTGCGCCCAATGTTCGGCGAGAACACCGCCAATATTGAAACCTATCTCTTTGATTTCAAAGGGGACCTCTATGGCGCGCAGCTCTCTGTGGCCTTGGTGGACTTCCTACGACCCGAGCTGAAATTTGACGGCCTGGAGGCATTGGTCGCCCAAATGGACGCCGATTGCGCAAAGTGCCGCGAGATCCTGAGCGCGCTATGACGGACCCGATTGATCGCAACGGGCTGGGCAAGCGATTTTGGGAAAAGAAGCCCCTCACAAAGATGTCCCAGAAAGAATGGGAAGCGCTGTGTGATGGCTGCGGCAAATGCTGCCTGAACAAACTCGAAGATGCCGACACCGGAGAGGTCGCCCTCACCCGCGTCGCCTGCCGCCTGCTGGACGACAGCACCTGCCGCTGCGCGCAATATGAAATCCGCCATCAGTTCATCCCGGAATGCATCGTTCTAAGCCCCGACAATATCGACACGCATGCCTATTGGATGCCCAAGACCTGCGCCTATCGCCTATTGTGGGAGGGAAAGCCGCTCTATGACTGGCACCCCCTGATTTCGGGACGCGCCGAAACAGTTCACGACGCGGGCATTTCGGTGCAGGGTATGACGGTCTCGGAGTGGGAGGTTTCCGAGGACGAATGGGAAGATCATATTATCGAGGAGCCGCTGTAAATGTATTTCGCATCAGATAATGCAGGACCTGTTCATCCTCAGGTGCTTGCGGCTGTGGCCGAGGCCAATGACGGCTATGCCATGGGCTATGGCAATGACCCTCTAACCGCAGAGGTTCAGGCGCAGATCCGCGACCTCTTTGAAGCGCCCGAAGCGATGGTGCATTTCGTTCCAACGGGGACAGCGGCGAATGTTCTTGCTCTGGGTTGTCTCGCAAACCCATGGGACACGATTTTCTGTGCCCGCCATTCCCATATCCAGATGGACGAATGCAACGCGCCCGAGTTTTACAGCGGCGCCAAGCTAACCACCGTGGGCCATGGCGACAAACTCGATCCCAAAGTGCTGCGCAAAAAGATCGCCGCAACCGGCGTGCTTGGCGTGCATGGCGCGCAGCGTGGCCCTATTTCGATCACGCAGGTTACTGAATTTGGCCAGATCTACACGCTCACAGAACTTGCAGAGCTAACAGCCGTCGCCAAAGACTTCGACTGCCCCGTGCATCTGGATGGCGCGCGCTTTGCGAATGCTCTGGTTGCGCTGAACTGCTCCCCCGCGGACATGACTTGGCGCTTGGGCGTCGATGCGGTCAGTTTCGGAGGCACCAAGAACGGCTGTATGGGCGTCGAAGCCGTTGTGATCTTTGACCCGGCCAAAGCTTGGGAGTTTGAACTGAGGCGCAAGCGCGGAGCACATCTCTTTTCCAAGCTGCGCTACCTGTCGGCGCAGATGAAGGGCTATCTGGCGGGTGACCTTTGGAAGACAACGGCACGTCAAGCCAACGACAACTGCGCACGTCTGACGGCGGGCCTAAAAGACGCCGGCGTTGTGTTCGACTTCGAGCCTCAAGCCAATATGATCTTCTGCCAATTGCGTCGCGATGCACATAAGCGTCTGCAAGCGGCGGGCGCTATGTATTATCTGCTGGACGGCCCACTAGACGGCCCCGACGAAAACCTTCTGCCAGCCCGACTGGTTTGCGACTGGTCCATCAGTGACGAACGCATCGACCAGTTCATAGAAATCGTTAAAGGCTAGTCCTCATACTCTTGCCAGAAATATCCTGGGGTGAGACCGCAGGTCGAGGGGCAAAGCCCCTACCCCGCCAGCGCAGGTGTCATTCTGATCAATGTCGGACGATCTGCGTCAAAGGCCTTGAGAGTTTCAGTCGTCAGTTCTGACAGACTCGCAGGCTCAACCGCGAGGCAGCCATAAGCCTTAGCCAACGCCAAGAAGTCAGGATTATAAGCCGTCACCGCATTTGGCGCGATCTGGCTGCGGACCATGGAATCCTCGATCTCTTTAAGCTTGGCATTGTCCCACAAGAGGATCGGGAACCCGAGGCCCATTTCCACGGCCGCGCCCAATTCTTGCACCGTATACTGAAACCCATAGTCGCCCGCGATACAGACCGTAGGCTTGCCACGCCGCGCCATAGCGCCTCCGATGGCAGCAGGCAGCGCATAGCCCAGCGTGCCAAAGCCTGACGGATGGTGCCAATGGCCTGGGCGCTCCATGTCCCAGACCTCTTTGCCGACATAGGCAAATTGCGTCATATCCGAGAAATACATCGCATCATCCGGCATGGCCTCGCGCAGAGCATCACAGATCGCGACGATGCCCGGGCGCTCTGAATCCGTCTCATTGCGCCAGATCTCACGGGACTTGGCGACTTCGGCAGCTGTCCATTCGGACGTTTGTTCCGCTAATTGTGCGTCCAAAGCCGCCAGAAAGCTCTTCGCGTCGCTCAGCACCTGCACATCATTGCGATGGAGATCTCCAAGGACCATCGGATCGATATCGACGCGCGCCAGATCGCACACATGACCCAAGTCGCGCCGCCAGAGATCGACCTCAGACAGTTCCGTACCCACCGCAATCACCAGATCCGCAGTCGCGATTACATCAGCACTTGAGGGGCGTGCCAAAGTAGCGCCGTAGGTCAAAGGATCCGAGGGGTCCACAACTCCGCGGCCAGCGTAGGTGACAAAAGACGCCGCACTGGTTTTCGCAAGAACTGCACGCGCCTCGTCAGAGGCGTGCTTCGCGCCGCCGCCAAAAACGAACAGCGGGCGTTTAGCCGAGGCCAGCCGCGAGGCGACATCCGAAACCTTGCCTACGTCCAATGCCTCAGCGCCAGACCAGTTCTGCGGCGCGGGCGCTGCATCCGCTTCTGACCCAGCCAAAGCAATCGGCACCTGAATATGTTTGGTCCGCGGCCGAGCGGTTTTGAACTCGCTGAAGGCGCGGTCGATCAACTGATAGGCCGCATCGGCCGTATAGGCCTCATGACTCCAGTCGCAGACCGTCGCCGCTGCGCCCTCTTGGTCTTTCATTTGGTGCAACTGACCTTTGTAGGAGGCAGTCTCGTCCAGACAGGAAGAAATCACCAACACAGGCACAGAGTCGCTATAGGCCTGCCCCATCGGCGTCATCGCATTGCACAAGCCGGGCCCCGTAATCACATAGGCCACGCCGGGATTGCCCGACGCGCGCGCATAGCCATCGGCCATGAACCCCGCACCCTGTTCATGACGCGCAAGAACATGCGTGATGCCAGCCTCTTCGATGCCGCGATACATCTCGACATTATGCACGCCGGGGATCCCGAAAATCACATCGACGCCACGCGCCTTCAGCATATGGGAAATTTGCGCTCCGAGAGGGCGTTTGGGCATCTAGGCTCTCCAGAATTGGGGGGTAAAGATTACAAAGACGGCCAAAAGCTCGAGCCGTCCAACCAGCATTCCAATGGCCAGGAGCCACTTGGCGGTATCATTGAGCGTGCTGAAATTTCCGGACGGCCCGATGATATCGCCCAGCCCCGGGCCGATATTTGCGATGGCCGCCGCAGCACCGGACACAGACGTCAGAAAATCCAAACCGGTCATTGCCAGAAACACAGACAAGAGCCCTAGTGAGACCACAAAGAAGACAAAGAACACCATCACCGAACTCAGCACGTCGTCGCTGACCGCGCGACCCGCATAGCGCGGGGTGAACACGCCATTTGGCGTGTGGATCTTTTGGATCTGAACGCGAATGGCCGAAAACAACAGCTGATAGCGAAAGATCTTGATCGAACAGGCAGTCGAGCCCGCGCAGCCTCCGATCAGGCCGATGAAAAAGAACATGGCGATGAGGCTGCTGCCCCAAGTCATGTAATTCGCGCTGGCGTAGCCCGTGCCCGAGATGATCGAGGTGATGTTAAACAGTGCCTCGCGGAAGCTTTCTTCCGGGTGTTTTGCAAAAACCGTGGTGAGCAGAATTGACGAAAGCACGACCAGCACAAGAATGATCGCCAGAAAGCTGCGCACCTGAGAATCTTGGAACAGCGGGGATGAAGCGCCGTTCACCAACTGCACATAGCGCACGAAGGGCAAGGCCGCGAGGAACATGAACACAACGGCCGCATATTCCGTCGGCCCGCTAAAGGTGCCAAAGGACGCATCATAGTTCGAAAAGCCTCCGGTCGAAACGGTGGTGAACGCATGCACTAAGGCGTCAAAAAATGACATGCCAAAGATCAGGTAGACCACGATGCAGACAGCAGTCAGAAAGATATAAATGCTCGAGATCTGCGCGGAAATCTGCGTCGCGCGAGGCAGGATTTTCCCCATGGTATCAAAGCCTTCGGAACGGAAGATCTGCATGCCGCCGACCCGCAGTTCTGGCAGAAACACCATCGCCACAACAATGATCCCGATCCCGCCGAGCCATTGGAGAATACCGCGCCAGAGCAAGAGCCCGCGCGGCAGGGTTTCTAGGCCCGTCAGAACTGTAGACCCCGTAGTGGTCAGACCTGACATCGCCTCAAAAAAGGCATCGACAAATCGTGCCTCGGTC
Source organism: Cognatishimia coralii (assembly GCF_037478305.1). Classification (NCBI taxonomy): domain Bacteria; kingdom Pseudomonadati; phylum Pseudomonadota; class Alphaproteobacteria; order Rhodobacterales; family Paracoccaceae; genus Cognatishimia; species Cognatishimia coralii. The sequence goes on along the minus strand of NZ_JBBGAZ010000004.1, from coordinate 168,298 downwards.
GCCCCCAATACAAAGGGCAATGCGCCAAAGATCGGCAGAGCCAGCCAGACGCCCGTGGTCAGCATAAAGGTTTGTTGCAGCGTCAGCCCTTGTTGGTTGCCCGACTGACAGGCCAGGGCCACGAGTCCGCCTACAAGAACGGTAAACAGCGCGCTTTCGCCAAAGACCGGCCAATGGCCCTGCCCGTCGATGATATCCATCACCATGGGCGGCAGCATCGCAACACCCAGCATGGCCACCATGAGGCCAATGACATATCCGACTGGTCTTAGGTCGATCATAGGCGCAGCGTTGGCGTGAACCTCACCCAGTGTCAACTCATAGCGAGTGGGTTAGTTCGTTTCTCCGAAAATGCGCAGGCTTTCCGTGCGGCTGCGGGTCTCGCGTTCCATGCAGCTATAGTACATCAGCGGCTCCATGCTACCCCCGCGCACCAAGGTGCTTTCCGCGGCACAAGCGAGGTCGCGATAGGTGATCCAGGCACGCTGAGCATCGCGCAGCATTGTGGCCGACGGCAGCTCGTCTGCTGCGATGTATTTGTCCATTTCCTTGGCCTGCGCCATGGCCAGTTTATAGGCGAGGTTCAGGTCTTCGTCCGCATAGCCATAAAACTGCGCCGCGCAAAAATTCATTTCCATCTGTGTCGTGGCGTTGGTGCAATCGACCTCTTGTGCGGCCAAAGGCGAGGCCAAAAGCCCCAAAGCAATCAAAATCTTACGCATAATACCCCCTAAGCTGGTTAATCCCAGCTTAGCAGGGATCAGCCAACGTGGAAGAGTGTTGTGAAGAGCTTGGGATCGATGGAGCCTGACTCAAATGTCTCGCCCTCGGTCAGGATCGAGACCGCATCGTGGCTGTGCAGGCTTTCCTGATGGCTGGCGATGACGCGGAAATCACCGATGCGCTCGTCTTGCTGCAACTCAGCGCAGAACAGGCGTGCGGCGTCTTCAACAAAGATCGGGTTCGCGGCATTCAGCTCCGCAAACGCCTGTTCGTCCTCGCGTTTCACCATGACCTGCGTTTCGGTTGGCACGGCGCGGCGGGCCATGTCGATGAGGTCTTCGAACCACAGTTTCTGGATCGGTTTCGTGACCACCGAAATCCGCGCCACAGAGCGTTGGGAATGCGGCGTCGCCAACTGTCCGCGCGATTGGCGTGCGTGCTCGGACAGCTCCAGAGAACAGGGGCAGGTCGAGGAATAGACATAGTCCAGGTGCATGATCTTGAGCGGCTTGCCGTTCACATCCACCTTTTCCATAGCGATATCGTAATACTGATACCCCTCAAGACCCGAGCGCAAGGACGGGATCTTCATTGGATAGCGCAGGCGCATCTGTATGCGCGCATCAAAGCTGCCGAGGTCTGCCTTGTAGTCTTTCAGCGCATGTTCCAGCACTTCGAAACTAAAGGTCTTTTCCGCGTGCTTATAAAAGCTGCGCATAATGCGGGACATGTTGATGCCCTTCTTGTCCTCTTCAAGGCTGACCGTGCCGGTAACAGAGGTCTCAAGGGTCACATCGCCGCCCTCGCGGGTGCGGTAGGAAATCGGCAGACGGAAATTCGAGATCCCGACGTGCTGGATCTGTTTCTTAGCGCCTTTGATCAGGCTGGTCGGCCCGTTTTGCAGATCCGGCAGAGTCTCGCGATAGGCGGAATCGACAGTGAAATCCTCGGGGTACTCACGCGACAGCTCGGGATAATTCGCAACCTCTTGGCCGGGCAATAGCCGCGCAATGGCAGGCTCTAGTTCGGCAATCTCAGTAGGGCTCGCGTCCTTGGCCCAAGCGCGCAGCTTCTCAAGGGCCTCTTGGGCCTCGTCCCGGCTGAGCTCGGACTTTGACTTGGATGGGTGCATGTTCATCGGCACCTCCCTAACGCTTGCGTGCGACTAACTTAGTGCGTCACGGCTGAAATTGCCAATTTAACCAACCGATTGCATGCGCAGGGCCGGAAAAACAGAAAAAGGGCATACGGATCATGCCCTTTTCCAGTATCTTATTCTATCCCGCCCCGCTGGGCAGGCGTCAATCAGACCTGAGAGGCCTCTAAAGCGACTCGCACGTCCTTGATCAAGTCGTCTGTGTCCTCAAGCCCAACAGAGAAGCGGATGAGACCTGGCGTGATGCCCAGCTCGGCCTTCAGCTCGTCACTCAGACGCTGGTGGGTGGTGGTCGCCGGATGCGTGGCGATGGATTTGGAATCCCCGAGGTTGTTTGAGATCACAGGGATCGTCAGAGCATTCAGGAACTTGAACGCGGCCTCTTTGCCGCCTTTGACGTCCAAAGACAGAACCGTGCCACCGCAGCCGCTGAGTTGGCTTTGCACGAGAGCATTCTGTGCGTGGGTTTTCAGGCCCGGATAGATCGCGCGTTCCAAGGCTGGGTTGCCTTCCACCGCTTCCGCAATCGCCAAAGCGCTTTCGGCCTGCGCTTTCACGCGCAAATCGATGGTCTCAAGACCCTTGAGCATGATCCACGCATTGAACGGGCTCAGGGAGCCGCCGGTGTGTTTCATATATGGCTCAAGCGTGCCGCGGATGTAATCTTTGGTGCCAAGGATCACGCCGCCCAAAGCACGCCCCTGCCCGTCAATATGTTTGGTCGCAGAGTAAACGACCACATCGGCGCCTTGCTCGATGGCTTTGGAATAGACTGGAGTCGAGAATACGTTGTCCACGACCACTGTCGCGCCGACGGAATGCGCAATGTCCGCGACGGCTTTGATGTCGATGACTTCAAGCGTCGGGTTGGACATAGACTCAAAGAAACACACCTTCGTGTCAGGCCGCACGGCCGCGCGCCAAGCATCCAGATCGGTGCCGTCGACAAAGGTCACTTCGACGCCGAACTTCGAGAGGATGTTTTCCAGAATATGCAAACAAGACCCAAACAGAGCCTTCGCGGACACCACATGATCGCCCGCCTGCACCAAAGATGTCAGCGCGCCGTTTACGGCTGCCATGCCAGACGCCGCCGCAAAGGCGTCCTCTGCGCCCTCAAGCAAAGCGATACGTTTTTCGAACATATCCACGGTCGGGTTGCCATAACGGGCATAGATAAACTCATCAGGACCGGTCTCTATAAAGCGCGCTTCTGCTTGCTCGGCATTGTCATAGACAAAGCCCTGCGTCATGTAGATCGCTTCGCTGACCTCGTTGTACTGGCTCCGACGTGTGCCGCCATGCACAAGTTTCGTCCGCTTGTTCCAGTCGCTCATCTTCAACTCCTTCGCGCCCGGCGCACCCTCTGGATGACACCATTCGGGCATTAAAAAACCCCCGTACGGCCAAGCGTAAGGGGGTCCCTTCGTCCTGACCTCTTTAGCGGAATTCGGAGACATCCCTGCCCCACGTGGCCCGCAATCCGGTAACAAATCGCCACGGGGCTCTCTTACTGCGCTGCAGCAACAGGGTCAACTGAGTCGCGCAACCTGAGCGCGATTTTCGTAGTCTTACGGACAGCGCGGTCTGAACTTTTGCACCGCCACCCTTGCCGTTGACGTAAACTTCTCTCTTTGCCGAACGCATTTCCTCAGGCATGATGCCCTCCGCGAAGGGGAGAACGCATGACACCGATTGACCTTTACTATTGGCCCACGCCCAACGGCTGGAAGGCCTCGATTGCGCTAGAAGAATTTGGCCTGCCTTACGAGGTGCATCAGATCAATATCGGCAAAGGCGATCAATTCGCGCCGGACTTCCTGCGCATTGCGCCGAACAATCGGATGCCTGCGATTGTGGATCATGACGGGCCGGACGGCGCGATTTCCGTTTTCGAGAGCGGGGCGATCCTGCAATATCTGGCGCGCAAAACCGGCATGTTTTATGGCGAGGGTGAGCGTGAACGCGTTGCCGTTGAAGAATGGCTGATGTGGCAAATGGGCGGCGTCGGCCCTATGGCAGGGCAAACCCACCATTTCCTGAAATACGCCCCCGAGGACATCGCCTACGCCAAGGATCGCTACCGCAGTGAAACCGCGCGGCTCTATGGCGTTCTGGACCGGCGACTGGCCGAAAACGAGTATGTTGCCGGTGACAGCTACACCATCGCTGACATGGCGATTTGGCCCTGGGCGTCCCTATGGCAAGGACAGGAACAGACGCTAGACGACAAACCCAACCTCGCGCGCTGGCTGAAAACCGTCTGGGCGCGACCTGCCGTGCGACGCGGACGCGGCTTGCTGGCTGACCTGCGCGGAGATCGCAGTGACACCTGGGTGGTGCGCGATCTGTTTCCGGATCACGTTTAGACCTGCGTGGCTGCCGCATCCTTGCGTTCACGTCCCGCGGCCTTGCAATAGGCATCGGCCTCGCTCTTGGTCATGGTTTCAGGATACGCCGTCGCCTCATCCCAATAGAGCCGGTCTGTCGTATAGAGCTGACAGCTTACCTGGCCATTCTCTGTCTCCAACACCACTTCAGGGCTGAGATACTCTGACTTGTCGCAGGCACTCAGGCCAAAGCCCAGCAAAGCGACTGGCAATATACGATGAATGGAACCCATGTAACCTCCTCGATCCTTTGCCATCTGTGTGGCAACTGCCGCAAAGGCCTAGGGGTATAACCCTCCTGATACTAGGAGAAATTCGTGGGTTGCCTCATATGTGACGCGGGTGGCGCATTATTCCCCGAGGCATGGTTTATTCAGGTTGAAAGCGGTGCGGGCTTTACGCGTTATCCGCTTCATCCTCTTCGATCCCGTATTTGGTGAAGACGCCGGCTTGGGTCATGAAAAACACGAACACCGCCGCCGTCAGGCCAAAGGTTTTAAAGTACACCCAGGTGTCCGTGGACTGGGTACGCCAAATGACTTCGTTCAGAACGGCAAGGCCAATGAAGAACGCAGTAAGGCGACGGGTCAGGATCATCCAGCCTTCATCCTGCAGAGGCAGGGCCTCTTCCATCACGAACTTCAGATAGCTTTTGCCTTGCAACAGGCCGACGCCAAGGATGCCACCAAAAAGCACATAAATCATGGTTGGCTTCATCTTGAAGAAGCGGTCGTCGTTCAGCCAGACCGACAGGCCTCCGAAGACAGCGACCAGAACGACAGTCGCCAATTGCATTTTCGACAGATGCCCTGTTAGTCGCCAAAGGATGAAGGTGGTCAGAGCGATGAGGGGCACGAAGGCCGCGGTCACCACGATAAAGCCGTCATAGTCGGTGCCGCCAATGGTAAACACCTGATCCCGCAGACGCAGATAGCCAATAAAAAACAGAATGATCGGGCCGAATTCCAAAGCTGATTTCAGCATCGGGTTGATTGTCTTGCCTGCCATGTGCCTGTCCTTTTTTCGAGGGCTCATGCCGATATATCGCCTCAGCCGCCCATTTCAACTATTACCGCCCCAAGCGCGATCAAAGCCATGAGAGCAATGCGTCGCGGGCCAACGGTTTCCTTGAGGAACACCACGCCGATAAGCGCTGCAAAGATGGTCGAGGTCTCTCGCAGGACTGCGGCTTCGCCGACTTTGTCGAGCCGTGTGGCTAGCATGATCGAGCCGAAAGAGGCGAAGGCTGTAAGTCCTCCGAAAAACCCTCGGACCGCAAGAGGCCCGAGCGCGGGGCGGTCTTTCATACGCAGATACATGACAGCCGCGATGGGTGGCATAAAGATCCCGTCGATCATGAAGAACCACGCCAGAAAGGTGAACGGATCAGCCGTCGCACGGATACCGTAGGCGTCATAGGTGGTGTAAAGCGCTACAAAGAGGCCTGTGAAAAGCGCCAATGCTAAAGCTGCGGGGAGCGTGTCTCTGTTGGATTGCAGGAAAATCAGATTATAGGCCGCAAGGCCGAAAATGCCTGAGAGCAAAACGCCAACGCCGAGCCATTGGATGCCGGTAAAGGTCTCGCCAAAAAGGAAATACGCACCGATGACCGCGAACAGCGGCCCTGTGCCGCGCACCACGGGATAGACCACCGTGTAGTCGCCTTTTGTGTAGGTGAAGGCCTGCAAGAGTTTGTAGCCTACATGGATGAGGAAAACGCCCACAAAGATCAGCCACATATGCGGTTCAGGCCATGGCACAACGAACAACGCAAAGGGCGCGGCCATGAGGCCATAGCTCAGATCAATGGCGCCGCGACTAAGCCAAGGGTCGTGACGGCCCTTCTGAAGCGCTCCGAAGACCGCATGCAGGAATGCCGCCAAGAGCGCGAGCGCGAGAGCAAGCTGGTGCCCGGCCTCGGTGCCTTCGAGGGAGGTGAACCAAGCGCTCACGGTTTGAGTGCCGGGGGTGTCACCCCCGGACCCCCGAGGATATTTTCAGCAAGAGAAAGCCTATTCATCTGTCAGGCCCGTGAGGGCTTGTGCGAAATCTTTGGGATCAAAAGCGTCTAGATCGTCAATCTTTTCACCAACGCCGATGGCGTGGATCGGAAGGCCGAATTTGTCCGCGAGCGCAACCAGCACGCCACCTTTGGCAGTGCCGTCGAGTTTGGTCATCACGAGGCCTGAGACATCGGCGAGCTTTTGGAAGGTTTCGACCTGGGACAGCGCGTTTTGGCCGGTGGTGGCGTCCAGAACAAGCACTGTGTTGTGCGGCGCGGTTTCGTCTTTCTTGCGAATGACGCGGACGATTTTGGCGAGTTCTTCCATCAGGTCCTGACGGTTTTGCAAACGGCCTGCGGTGTCGATCATAAGAAGATCTGCGCCCATCTCCTCAGCTTGAGTCATAGCATCAAAAGCGAGGCTTGCAGGATCGGATCCTTCGGGCGCTGTCAGAACGGGCACGCCGGCGCGGTCTCCCCAAACTTGCAATTGTTCGACAGCGGCGGCGCGGAAGGTGTCTCCGGCTGCGATCACGACGGATTTGCCAGCGGCGGTGAATTGGCTGGCGAGTTTACCGATTGTTGTGGTTTTGCCTGCACCATTCACGCCAACGACCAAAACGACCTGCGGTTTTTTCGGATAGAGCGGCAGGGGCTTGGCGACGCTCTCCATAATGCGGGTGATTTCGTCAGAAAGGAGCGTTTTGATTTCCTCAGTCGACAGGCGTTTGCCGAACCGGCCCTCAGCGATATTTGCGGTGACGCGCAGCGCGGTATCCACACCCATGTCCGAGGCGATCAAAAGTTCTTCGAGCTGCTCGAGCATCTCGTCGTCAAGTTCGCGCCGCACAACGGGTTTCGCAGGTGCTGCGCCTGTCAGACGGCTCAGCAGACTGCGGGTGGGTTTTTCCGGTTCCACAGGCGCAGGGGCCTCGGGCGCAGCCGGAGCGGCCTCGGCGACAGGCGTTTCCGGTTGGGGCTGCGCCTCCTCGGGCTGAGGCGCCTCAACCGGCGTTTCTTCGCCGCCCTCTTCGACAATCGCATCAAGCCCCTCTTCGAGCCGGGAAGAAGACTTAAACAAACGCTCGCGGAGCTTGGAAAATAACGCCATTGGGGCCTCGTCTTGATTTCAAACACATGTAGTCAATCAAGGCGGGGGTGAAAAGAGGCCTTAGAGCGCGATCAAAGGCTGCGCGAAGCCAGCACCAATCAAGATTGCGACTTGTGCCAACGCATAGGCCAGCCAGAGCAGGATGGCGATTGGGACCTGCAAGACCGAGTTTTCCTTTTGTCGAAAGAGGTGAATGGCCAAAAGCAGGTCAGAGAAAATGAACAGAAACGCCCCCATGGTGGCCAATTCTCGCGCGGGCATGGCGGCAGCGGTCAATCCCATGAGCGTGATCAGAACCACATAGATGCGCACCGGCCATTTGAGGTCTTTGGTATGCGGCCTGAGCCAGAATTCTGTCGACAGCGCGAGGGCGACAAGGATCACCGCCGCGGTCAAAGGCGGCGTGCCGCTGGTCAGATCGTAGAAATGCACGATGTAGGCCAGATGCGCGGCGGCAAAGCCGATCAGGCCGACCAGAAAAGCGCGATCTCCGGGGCGCGAGAGGGCGATGTCTCCGATCAGGGACAAGGCAAGTGCAGCGATGACCAGCGGGTTGGCGAAGTTCGCGAAGCCTGCGAAGACCAAAGCGCCGACGGGCATGGCTTTCAGAATGGTTTTCCACCAACTCGGCCCACGCCAAGAGGCAAAGATCGCAAAAAGCGCGGCGGTCACAAGGCTAAAGGTGACTCCGCCCCAAAAGAGGCTTTGGCGAAAGGCGATTTCTTCGAGGAAGGTCATGGCGGCTCTGTCTTTGCGTCAGCCCAGAATAGGCAAAGCGCGCGAGATTCGCGCGCTTTACTTTACGTTCGTTTGGCGGTGTTGCTTAAACCGAAGCTCTAAATCTCGTCCGCAAAATGCTTAATCGTCAGCCGGATCGGGTTTGGAGCGGCTTGGCCGAGACCACAGATCGACGCATCGACCATCGCTTGGCTGAGCTCCTCAAGCAGCCCTGTGTCCCAGCTGTCGCGGCTCATAAGCTTGACGGCCTTTTCACAGCCAACACGGCACGGCGTGCATTGGCCACAGCTTTCGTCCTCAAAGAACTTCAGCATGTTGAGCGCGGCCTCTTTGGCGCTGTCCTGATCGGACAGGACGACAACAGCAGCCGAGCCGATGAAAGTGCCAAGCGGCTGCAGCGTGTCAAAGTCCAGCGGGACGTCGTTGATGGACGCGGGCAAGAGACCGGAAGACGGGCCGCCCGGTTGATAGGCTTTGAAGGCATGACCCTCAAGCATGCCACCACAAGCCTCGATGATATCGGTGATGGTGGAGCCTGCGGGCAAGAGATGCACGCCGGGGTTCTTCACACGCCCCGAAACGGAATAGCTGCGCAGACCCTTGCGGCCGTTCTTTTCGACCGCGTTCAGGCACTCTGGGCCTTCGCGGTTGATCTTGCAGACCCAATAGAGCGTTTCGACGTTGTGCACCAAAGTCGGGCGGCCAAAGATGCCGACTTGCGCTACAAAGGGCGGGCGGTGGCGCGGCTCACCGCGTTTGCCTTCGATGCTCTCAATCATCGCGGATTCTTCGCCGCAGATATAGGCGCCTGCCCCGCGACGCAGGTCGATGTAGCCGGGCTCTACGATACCGGCCTCTTCGAGCGCACGGATCTCGCGGCGGAGGATCTCCAGCACGGCGGGATATTCATCGCGCATATAGATAAAGGCGCGCTCGGCCTCGACCGCCCAGGCGGCGATCAGCATACCTTCAAGGAAGACATGTGGCGTGCGTTCCAGATAGTAACGGTCCTTAAAGGTACCCGGCTCGCCCTCGTCGCCATTCACGGCGAGATAGCGTGGACCGTCATTGGCGCGCACAAAGCCCCATTTGGTGCCAGACGGGAAGCCTGCTCCGCCGAGGCCGCGCAGACCGGCCTCTTTGACCTTTTCCTGCACCGCTTCCCAGTCGCCATTCGCGCGCAGGTCTTTGAGCGTGGCGTAGCCGCCTTGGGCCTCGTAAGCCGCAAAGGTTTCATACTCGGGGATATGCGCATGGGTGTCACCCGCGGCAATCGCAGCCTCAACCTTTGCAGGGGTCGCGTGGTCAATGTGATTGTGGCCGATCTCGAGCACAGGTGCGGTGTCGCAGCGGCCCATGCAAGGCGCGCGGACCACGCGGACCTCTTCAGGGTTCAACCCATCCTCAAGCGCCTTTTGCAACTGTTGCGCGCCCGCGAGTTCACAAGACAGGCTGTCACAGACACGGATCGTCAAAGCAGGTGGCGGCGTCTCGCCCTCGCGCACCACATCGAAATGCGCGTAAAAGGACGCTACCTCATAGATCTCAGCCTGCCCGGTGCGCATCTCTTCAGCTAAAGCGCGCAGATGGGCCGCCGACAAATGCCCAAACTCATCCTGAATCAAATGCAGATACTCAATCAGCAAATCGCGATCGCGCGGACGATCCCCGATCAGGCCACGCACCTCTTCCAGCGCGACATCATCAAGCTGCCGCCCCTTCGGGGTGTGCCGGCCCTTACCTTTGCCGGATTTCCAAACACCTTTGCGTTCATCGAGTGCCATTTGGGTGCTCCACAATTCGTCTTTGCCTAGGCAATATACCCTAAGCGACGCGGGTCTTATCCTCAAAACGACATTCATTGCCTCTTTCGCGTTGCATTTACCCAAGACTGGCCTCGCTTGTGGCACAAAATTTCCTAAGTTAGAGGAGATACCCCGATAAGAACGCGCGTTCTGATGGAGTCGTAACGATGCTTTGGTTCACTTTGGCCACCGCGGTACCGGTGTTTCTGCTGGCCCTCGCCGGGTTTCTGGGCGGGGTTTGGGCCATTGTGGCTGTGCTCTACCTGACGGCTTTTGTCTTCATCATGGACCGGCTGATTGAATATGCGGCCACCGACAAAGACACGCATGAAGAGTTCCCCGCAAGCACCGCGCTCTGCATTTTTCTGGGCTTCACCCATCTGATCCTGATTGTCATCGCCATTCTTGCGCTCAGCGGTGAGACGGGCCTAAACATCTGGGAACGCCTCGCCTGTTTTGTTCTTTTCGGTCAATACTTTGGGCAAGTCAGCAATGCCAATGCGCATGAGTTGATCCACCGCGGGTCTCGTTGGCTGAATCGGCTGGGCGTCGCAGTCTATAGCTCGATCTTTTTTGGCCATCATGCGTCGGCCCATACCAAAGTTCATCACACCTGGGTCGGCAGCCTGCGTGATCCGAATACCGCGCGTCTTGGCGAGAGCGTCTATCGCTTCTGGCCGCGCGCTTGGTTTGGATCCTTCATGGCCGGCTTGCGCGCTGAGAACGCCATGCGGGCGCGAGCGAAAACGCCAAACCCAAAGTGGACACATCCCTATGTTTGGTACGGTTTTGGCACTTTGACCACGGTCATTATCGCGTTTTTGCTGGCGGGCTGGGCGGGCATTGGCGCTTTGGTCGCGGTCTCGCTCTACGCCACGCTGCAACACCTTGCGAGCGACTATATCCAGCACTACGGCCTCAAACGTCGCAAACTGGCGAATGGCAAACTGGAACCGGTCGGCGCACAACACAGCTGGAATTCCCCGCAGGTCTTTAGCTCTGCGATGATGCTGAATGTGCCGCGCCATTCGGATCACCATCTGAACCCTAACCGCCCCTATCCGAACCTGCGCATCGAAGAAGACCGCATGCCGATCTTGCCGAAATCTCTGCCGGTCATGGGGATCATCGCGCTTTGGCCGCCCCTGTGGCGTCACATGATGGATGAGCGGGTTGCTGCTGTGAATGGCGTGACCCAGCCCTAGTGCACCTAAAAGTTTACTGGAAAACACTGCGGGCTTTTGGCAGGCTCCCGGCATGAGAATTTTTGTCACGATCACGGCGGCTCTTTTCCCGCTTTTCACTCTGGCCGAAACGCCGCTCAGCCCTGATGCATTTGATCGCTATACGCGTGGCAAAACGCTCTATTATTCGAGCAATGGATCCCGCTATGGCGCTGAGGAATATTTCGGCCAAAGACGCGTGCGCTGGAGCTTTCTGGACGGTCAATGCAAAGAAGGCACGTGGTACGCCAGCGGGCAGGACATTTGCTTTGTCTATGAAGACAACCCCGAGCCACAATGCTGGCAGTTCTTTCTGGAACCCGGCGGGTTGAGCGCGACCTTTAGTGGCGACACCTCGGACAGCACGCTTTACGAAATCACGGGTGCAGACGAAGAAATGCTCTGCCTCGGGCCAGAGGTTGGCGTCTAAAACAGGCTGCCTTGGTCGGGTGCATCTGGCTTCGGTGACTTGACCACCTTGCGTGGGGCTTTCGCCACGCCATCCGGCGCATGCCGTCCATCCGCGAACTGGATCTCAAGCTCTTTGGCCTTGCCAGCAGCCTTGGCCGTCGTGACCACCTTGTCTCCATCCCAGACCACCGCATAACCGCGCTCAAGCGTGGCCTCATAGCCGAGCGTTTGCCGCAGACGGTCAAGGCTTTCCAACCGATCCTTAAGCGTCTTAGTCTGAGAGGTCGCAGTGGTCACAAACCGCTGATTCAGAGCGTCCAACTTGTCTTTTTTAATCTGAATGTCGCGCTGGATCGGGCGGATAGACAGCCGGTCGGCGCGCCGTCCCAGTGCCTCGCGCTTCGCATCCACCGCGCGTCGCAGATTGGAGGGGCGCAACGAGGCTGCCGCCTCGGTCAATTTCAAACGTCGCGTATCGACCGAGCGCCGCAAGGCCTCTGGCAGTTTCTCTGACGCGCGGTCCAGCCGTTGGCGCGGCGAATCCAGCAGAGTGTCCACGCGCGGCATTGCCCGTGCGAGATCGCGAAGACGTTGTCCGCGTTGCGTGATCGACTGGGTCAGCGCCCGCGTTAGTCTCGCGCCCTGCTCATCCGTCCAGCCCATCAGTTCCAGCCGCACAGGCACCGCGAGTTCAGCCGCCGCGGTCGGCGTCGGTGCGCGTTTGTCAGAGGCAAAGTCGATCAGGGTCGTGTCTGTCTCGTGTCCTACCGCCGAGATCAGGGGAATGTCGGAGGCCGCCGCCGCCCGCACAACGATCTCTTCGTTAAAGCCCCAAAGGTCTTCGACCGAGCCGCCGCCACGGGCGACGATAATTAGATCCGGACGCGGCAAGGCCCCGCCGGGCGTGAGCGCGTTGAACCCTTCGATCCCCCGCGCCACTTCGGGCGCACATTTCTCGCCTTGCACAGCTACGGGCCAAATCAAGACCTTGCTGGGGAACCGGTCACGCAGGCGGTGCAAGATATCTCTTATCACCGCGCCTGACGGCGATGTCACGACGCCGATGATCGACGGCAAATAGGGAGTCGGCTTCTTACGGTTTTGGTCAAAGAGCCCTTCGGCCGACAGTTGCGCCTTGCGTTTTTCCAGCATCGCCATCAAAGCGCCGACGCCTGCGGGTTTCATGTCCTCAATGACAATCTGGTATTTGGACTGCCCGCCAAAGGTGGTCAGCCGCCCCGTGACCACAACCTCCATCCCCTCTTCAGGACGCATCGGCAAACGCGACGCCACGCCTTTCCAGATGACACCGGAAATCACCGATTTGTCGTCTTTCAGATCCAGATAAACGTGACCTGACCGTGGAAAACTGACCCGCCCGATCTCTGCCCGGATCCGCACATGGCTAAACGTGCCCTCAATGAGTTTCTTAATGGCTCCAGAAAGCTCAGTAACGGAAAACTCCGGGGCATTTTCGCCCTCTCGTGGGTCGTCGATCAGGTCAGACATCTGGCCTCGCTTGATGTATTGCTGCGCAGAGCTTAGAACGCGCGTCAACAAAGGCCAAGCGCTTGCGCGATCATAAAAGGACACCCCATGAACATTCTTATTCTCGGCAGTGGCGGACGCGAGCACGCATTGGCTTGGGCGGTGAAACAGAACCCGAAATGTGATCGTCTGATTGTGGCGCCGGGCAACGCGGGGATTGCGCAGATTGCCGAATGCGCGAACTTTGATATCGAGAATGGCGCAGAGGTCGTGGATTTCGCGAGCGAGAACGCCATCGACTTTGTGATCGTCGGGCCCGAGGCGCCTTTGGCGGTTGGCGTTGCGGACCGTCTACGCGAGGCGGGCTTTTTGACCTTTGGTCCATCCGAGGCGGCGGCGCGTCTGGAGAGCTCCAAGAGCTTCACCAAGGAAATCTGCGTCGCGGCCAACGCGCCGACCGCAGGCTATGGGCATTTCACCGATGCCGAGGCCGCCAAAGCGCATATTCGCGAGAACGGCGCGCCGATTGTGGTCAAGGCCGACGGTCTAGCCGCTGGCAAAGGCGTGATTGTGGCGATGGACGAACAAACCGCGTTGGACGCGATTGACGACATGTTTGGTGGAGCCTTTGGTGGCGCAGGCGCTGAAGTCGTCATTGAGGAATTCATGGAGGGCGAAGAGGCCTCTTTGTTCGTTCTGGTCGACGGCGAAGAGGTTCTGTCCGTCGGCACAGCGCAAGACCACAAGCGTGTGGGCGAAGGCGATACAGGTCTGAACACGGGCGGTATGGGGGCTTATTCTCCTGCTCCCGTTCTGTCGGCCGAGATCGAAGCCAAAGCGATGGAAGAGATCGTGAAACCCACCATGCGCGTGATGAAAGAGCGCGGGATGCCCTATCAAGGTGTTCTCTATGCGGGGTTGATGATCAAGGACGGGGAGCCTCGTCTGGTAGAATACAACGTGCGTTTTGGTGATCCGGAATGTCAGGTTCTGATGATGCGCTTGGGGGCGCAGGCTTTGGATTTGATGCAGGCGGTGGCTGAGGGACGTTTGGCTGAGGCGCAGGTGAATTGGGCGGATGATCACGCGATGACGGTGGTGATGGCGGCCAATGGCTATCCGGGATCATATGAAAAGGGATCCGAGATCAAAGGACTTGGCGATCTGCCATCCGACAGCATGAACTATGTGTTTCATGCGGGTACCAAGGCGGACGGCGCTGCGGTCTTGGCGTCCGGTGGGCGTGTTTTGAACGTGACTGCACGCGGGGCATCTTTACGAGAAGCTCGCGATCGCGCCTATGCGATGGTGGAAAGCGTGGATTGGCCGGGCGGGTTTTATCGCAAAGACATCGGCTGGCGGGCGCTTTGAGCCTTTGGCAAGGGGCTGGCCCCCGGGATATTTTCAGCAAGAGAAAATGGTTATTTGCAGGCTAATACGTCTGCGAGGGTTTCTTGCGAGAAGCCGTCGGCGGCTTGGCTCTTGATTGTCTTGCCGTCAAAGCTGGACACGATCACCGAGCGCCAGTTGGCATCAGCGGTGACCATCTCTGGACCCTTGCCGCAATCGCGAATGCCGCTGGATATGTAGTCTTGTCCGATCTTGTGATTGGTCAGACCCGGTTTCTGAGCAACCTCGGTGAGTGCTCCGTTTTCATAGCGCCAAATGCGCAAGGTTTTCGCCAAATGCGGACGGTCGATATAGGCGATCTCGATTTTACCGTCGCCATCCAGATCCGCAGCCCCAACCGGCGCGAGCCAGCGGTTGCGGGTGCCGATATAGGGGTTCGCCGCCAAAAGGCCGTTTTCATCATAAATCGAAAGACGCGCGCCTTGGGTGGCGCTGCTTTCGATCACGATGACTTCAAGGTCTCCGTCCAGATCTACGTCAAAGAGGCGCGGTTCCAGATCTTCGAACACGCGGCTTTCGGGCAGCACGAGACGACGACGTGTATTGTCTTTTAGGCGGATCTCAAGCGTGCCCCATTCGATGGCATCGCCAAGCACGCCGTGGGCATAGCGGTCCGTGGGCTCTAGGTAGCGAGCCGAGACCACTTCGGCCTGCGCCGCCGTGACGCTCGCCGCCAAAGCCAGTGGCCACAGGCGCGACACATGCAACGCGCGGCGCGCGAAACCGCGCCACTCTCGCATCGCCAGACGCCGCGCCTGCGCCATCATCAGATTTGCTTCTCAGGCATAAAGACCTTGAGACCGTCCAGCGCGTCGCTGACTTTCAGCTGGCAGGTCAGGCGCGACAGGCCCGGCTTTGGCTCGAAGGCAAAGTCCAGCATGTCTTCTTCCATGTCGTCCATCGGCGACAGTTTGTCGGCCCAGGCCTCGTCCACATAAACGTGGCAGGTCGAGCAAGCACAAGCACCGCCGCAGTCGGCCTCGATGCCCGGAATGTTGTTGTCGCGTGCGCCTTCCATCACGGTCAGGCCATTTGCGACCTCTACAACGTGCTCGGTACCGCCGAATTCGACATAAGTGATTTTTGCCATTTCCGTGTATTCCCTTGCGATTCCCTTTCGTAGTTAGTGCGCCAAGCCCCCTTATGCCAGCCCGTTTTCGTCAGTTTCCTGTCACGCTTGCGACAGCGTGAATTTGTTCTATATTTGTTCTCATGACACATCACCCGCACCGCCCCTTGTCTGCAGACACGAACTGGCCGCGCCCACCCTCGGCGATCATGGCGCGCCAACTGGTTCTGCCACCACAAGGCGCGCGGGTGACGGTGGCCGGTCTGGTGATCCTGAGGCAGCGGCCGGGGACGGCGAACGGCGTAATCTTTCTGACGCTTGAGGATGAGACGGGCGTGGTGAATATCGTTGTCTGGCGCAAGATCTATGAGGCCTTCAGGCGGGCGGTCATCGCAGGGCGGCTTTTGCGCATCACGGGGCGCATTCAGCGCGAAAATAACGTGACCCATGTGATTGCCGAGCACATTGAGGACATCTCGCCCATGCTCGATCAGTTGGTGCAACCGGGACTCACCTGGAAGGCCGATGTCGAGACCCCCGCGCAATAGAGCTTTTGACGCGCCTTAAAACGCGGTAAAAAGGGAAAAACCGCGAAGGCGAGCAGATGAGACCTCGGCCACTCTTGATTGGCGTAATGGCAACAGCCCTTTGGGGCTGCGAAGAGGTCGTGCCTGATTTCGCGTCGAGTCTCGCGGGATTTAATGAACCCGAAGTCGTGCTGGAACATCAGCCCGGCCCACCCGGCGCGCGGCCCGGCAGTTGCTGGGGGAAATCGATCCGGCCTGCGGTAATTGAAACGGTGCAAGAGCAGATCCTGGTGCAGCCTGCCGAGCTGATGGCAGATGGCTCTGTTCTGACGCCCGCGATCTATCGTACCGAAACGCAGCAACGCATCGTGACGCCTCGGCGTGAGACCTGGTTTGAGACCCCCTGCCCTGAGGAGCTCACGCCCGAGTTCATCGCCTCGGTTCAGCGCGCGCTGCAAGTGCGCGGAGCCTATCGGGGGCCGATCAATGGCCAAATGGATGCGCGCACCCGTGCGGGGATCCGGCGGTATCAGTCGGCCAATGGGCTCGACTCGGGGCTTTTGTCCTCGGAAACCGGTCGACAGCTTGGCTTGATCTCGGCAAGTCGAACCGACCAATAAAAAAGGCGCCACTTAGGGCGCCTTTCTTGTGAGTTTGTTTCGGGCTTATTCGTCAAGCGCCAGAGCGACAAACCGTGGCTCGCCACCGCGACGCACAAGCAAAAGGATCGACTTGCGCCCTGCTTCTTCTGCCTCGGCCACACGTGCATCCAGATCGGACACAGAGACCACTTTCTGCTGGCTCGCCTCGGTGATCACATCACCGGCGCGCATGCCTTTTTCATAGGCTTTGGACAACTCATCGACATTGGTGATCACCAAGCCTTCGGCACCTTCGTCCAGACCAAGCTCTGTGCGCAGCTCTTCAGTCATCGGAGTAACGGTCAGGCCGAGCATGTCTTTCTCGGTTGGCTCTTCAGGCGTCACAGGCTGAGCTGCTGGCACAGCGGCTTCGGCCTCTTCGCGACGGCCCAGAGTCACCAGAAGCGTCTGAGTCTTGCCACCGCGCAGGACGATCACGCGGACTGCTTTGCCAACAGCCGTGTTGCCAACGGTGCGGACGAGGCCACGCACGTCCTCAACGTCAGTGCCATCAAAGGTCAGGATCACATCACCGGATTCGATACCAGCATCTTTAGCAGGACCGTCTGGCACATCTGTGACCATCGCACCGGCAGCAGTCTCAAGACCTTCGACTGCGCCGATCATATCTTCGGTCACATCTTGGATGCGAACACCCAGCCAGCCACGGCGGGTTTCGCCAAATTCTTGTAGCTGGTCGACCACATTGGTCACGACGTTGGACGCCATAGAGAAGCCGATGCCAATCGAGCCACCATTTGGAGACAGGATCGCAGTGTTCACACCGATCACTTCACCATCCATGTTGAACAGTGGGCCACCAGAGTTACCGCGGTTAATCGCAGCATCGGTCTGAATGAAATCATCGTAGGACCCGGACAAAGCACGGTTGCGCGCCGAAATGATACCGGCGGAGACAGAGAAACCCTGACCCAGCGGGTTACCCACGGCCATCACCCAGTCACCTACGCGGGCCACATCGCTGTCGCCAAAGCTGACAAACGGCAACGGCGTGTCGCTTTCGACTTTGAGAACCGCGATGTCGGTATTCGGATCTTTGCCGATCACAGTCGCGGGCAGCTCTTCGCCAGAGAAGAACTCGACCAGGATCTCATCCGCGCCTTCGATGACGTGGTTGTTGGTGACAACATAGCCATCCTCAGAGATCACGAATCCCGCGCCCAAAGCCGCGCTGCGGCGAGGGCGATTTTGATCGCCTTGACCCTGACGGTCCTGAAATTCACGGAAGAAATCCTCAAACGGGCTGCCTTCGGGCACGATGCCCTGCGGGCCGGATCGGCTGGCGACCACAGTTGAGGTGGAAATATTGACCACAGCCGGGCTGACCTCTTCGACGAGGTCGGCAAGGCTATCGGGGCGGGCTTGGGCCACGAGGGTTTGGGCCAGAATAAACATAAACGCGAGGGCCGAGAGCCACAAAGCACGCATCTGGCTGACATTTTGAACGGGTGCGGAAACAGCGATTGGTTTCACCTAAAAACTCCTTTTGGATTTCTGCTCCTGAGTGCCGTGTCCCCGAAACGCGACAATCTTAGATGTAACATAGGACAAATTAAATGCTGCACAACTTTGCCCACCTTCCTTCAACAGCGCGTGAGCGGATTTGTGAAGGTTTGGTGACACAAGCAACTTTTTCTTGATCGCATGTAAAAAGTCCCTAAGACTTGTGGCCATGTAAACTTACGAATACCCGGCCCCAGCCATAGATAGCGCGGAGCCAGGCCCGTTTCCCCCTCAGTCAACGTGAACCCAGTGCCGTTTCGTTTCAAAACGAGGCCTGGAACGAGCCAAGTCATCACGAAATATCTATGTGTCCGTCTTTGGCCCGCCCCTGCAGAGAGGCTTATACTATGTACGAATGGTATATTAAGAAACTGAACGAATTCATCCAGGTTGCGCGCTATTGCCGGCACCCGGTGATCGAAGCACATCTGGTGCTCACACACTCTGCGACACATGAATACCTTGGCAGTGGAGACCCGCAGTCCAAGAAAGCCCTAGACCAAGTCATTCGGCTAAGCGCGGAACAGGCCATGCGGGAAGGATTGGACGCCACGGCGGAACAACTTCTGGCAGCAGCCGATATGTTGGAGACTGAGTGCCAAAAAACTGCAGATATTATCGCGCTGCACTTCCCTGACTTCAGCCGCACAACCGCTCAGAGCGCCCCATAAACTGCCACACATTGTGATATCTGAGGTGCAGGTTTAGCGCGCCTAAATTCTGCGGCGCGTTAAGCGCTAGCGAAATTGACGCGCCATGACAATCAACACGATTCCCAACGCCAGAACCAGTATCCCGATCTGTCGCCGTTGCGCGATGGAGAGGCTTTGCAGCGCCTTAAGCAGTTCTTCAATAAGCGAAGGGGCCAGTGCATAGACCAGCCCCTCCAGAATTAAAACCAGCCCAAGGGCCAAGAGGATCGTTTCGATCATTGGGTTCCGAGGTCGGATTTCAGATAGTTAAAGAACTCGGAATCTGGCGAGATCACCATGGTCGAGTTGCCTTCAAGCAAAGACGCGCGATAGGCCGCGAGGCTGCGGTAGAACTGGAAGAACTCGGCATCGGCACCATAAGCCTCTGCAAAGATCGCGTTCCGGTTCGCGTCCGCTTCGCCGCGGATGATTTCCGCATCACGACGCGCATCCGAGGTCAGCTCGACCACAGTACGATCCGCTTGCGCACGGATCCGCTGCGCGGCTTCCTGACCACGCGCCCGCTCATCGGTCGCTTCCCGTTCGCGTTCCGCCCGCATACGCGCGAAGGTCGCGTCTAGGTTTTCACGCGGCAGGTCGGTGCGTTTCAAACGCACGTCGATGACCTCGAGGCCCAGCGCCTCGGCATCACGGATCGCGCCATTGCGGATCCGCAGCATCAGAGCCGCACGGTCAGAGCTGAGGATGTCGTTAGACGAGACCGAACCCAGAATTTCCCGAGTTTGGGAGCGCAGGATCGAATCCAGACGACGGCCCGCCACTGCGATAGACTGATCGCCCGCCGCACCAGTCGCCTGACGGAACTGGTTCACGTCAGCAATCCGATACCGCGCGAAAGCGTCCACAACCAGACGACGGTCATCCAGCGGTGTGACTTCGATCGGATCAAGGTCACGGCTGAGGATACGGTCGTCATAGTAAACGACCTCTTGGATCAGAGGCAGTTTAAACGCGAGGCCCGGATCTTCTTTGACATCGACAACGCGACCAAATTGCAGAACCAGCGCTTTTTGGCGTTCATCCACGATAAAGATCGAGGACAGCGCGGTCAGCAGGGCAACGGCCAGAACGGCCAGCAAAGCTACAGAACGAGTCATCAGTTGTTGCTCCCTTTGCGCAGTTCATTCAGAGGAAGATATGGCACGACCCCTTGGTCGCCTCCTGCGGCATCGTCGATGATCACTTTATCGACGCGGCCCAGAACCTCTTCCATGGTTTCGATGTACAGACGTTTGCGTGTCACCTCAGGTGCCTTGCGGTATTCTTCCAGAACGGCAGAGAAGCGGCTCGCTTCACCTTCCGCTTGGTTGACCACTTGGGCGCGATAGGCTTCGGCCTCTTCCAGAACCTGCGCGGCTTCACCACGTGCGCCCGCGAGAACGGCGTTGGCGTAAGCATCCGCTTCTTTCTGTGTCCGGTCACGTTCCTGCTCGGCGGCCTGAACGTCACGGAAGGCGTCGATCACCTGAGTTGGCGGGTCGGCTTTGTCAAAGTTCACACGGACGATGTTGACGCCAGAGTCATAGCTGTCCAGTGTCGACTGGATCAGATCCTGCAGACGTTCCGCAATTGACGCACGATCCCGGTTGAGGATCGGAGCCAGATCGGACTGAGCGATAATCTCACGCATCGCCGATTCAGACACCGCACGGATGGTCAGCTGCGCGTCACGCAGGTTGAACAGGAATTTCTGTGCGTCATTGATGTTCCAAACCACCTGGAAATCAATGTCGACGATGTTCTCGTCCCCGGTCAGCATCAGACCCGCGTCAGAGCCTCGTTGACCCACACCGATATCTTCGGTCTGTTCGCGGGTCACCGGAATGACCTCGGCGGTCACAACCGGCCATGGCGCAAAGTTCAGACCCGGCTGTCCGGTCGAAGAGTACTCACCTAAGAAGAGCTCTACAGACTGCTCTTCCGGACGCACGGTGTAAAAGCTGTTCCAGACCCAGAAGATGCCGATCAGGGCGATAATACCCAAGGTCATGACACCACGACCCGGGGTCGGAAGATCTCCGCCACCGCCAGAGCCGCCGGACTGGCCAGAGCCGCCGCGACCGCCCATCAGAACGCGCAGTTGGTCCTGACCCTTTTTCATCAGGTCATCAATATCGGGGATTTGGGGCTGGTCATCGGGACGACGACCGCCGTTACCGCGATTGCCGCTCCCGTTGTTGCCACCGCGGTTCCCACCGCCGTTGTTGCCGCCGCCCCCCCAGGGGCCGCCAGAATTGCCTGCCATAAAGGTCTATCCCTTTCTCATCATAAAAGGCCTGACACTAAACTGTGCAATGTGTCAGGAAAATCAACCCATGCGCCCCACTATCCGGTGCGCACAGGGGCTTTCATTGTGACTAATTCCTCAGACATGGTCGGGTGAACGGCCACGGTCCGGTCAAAGTCTTCTTTCGTTGCGCCCATCTTCACGGCGATACCTGCGAGCTGGATCATCTCGCCCGCGCCGGGGGCCACGATGTGACAACCCAGAACCTTACGCGTCGCTTGGCTCACGATCAGCTTCATCAACACGCGCTCGCTGCGGCCAGCAAAAGACTGCTGCATCGGCTTGAACGAGGTAGCATAGACCTCAATCGGCTCTTGCTCACGCGCGTCTTCCTCAGACAGGCCAATGGTGCCCATTTCCGGCTGCGTGAAGATCGCAGTTGGAATGAGTTCGTGATCGGGTTTCGTCGGATTGCCCTTAAAGACAGTCTCCACAAAGGCCATGCCCTCGCGGATCGCCACAGGGGTGAGGTTCACACGATCGGTGACGTCTCCGATGGCGTAGACGGATGGCACTTTGGTCTGGCTGTAGTCATCAACCAAGATCTCGCCTTTGCGGCCAAGCTCGATGCCTAAGCCTTCAAGGCCAAGGTTGTCCGAATTCGGTGACCGGCCTGTCGCAAACATCACCTGATCAAAAAGCTGCTCATCGCCATTGGTGGCTTTGACCCAGATCTTGTCGCCCTCTTTGCGCATCTCAAGCACGTTGGTGCCGAGTTTAACATCGACGCCCCGCTGGCACATTTCCTCGGAAACCAACCCACGCGCTTCATCATCAAAGCCCCGCAGGATCTGCGCGCCGCGGTAATATTGCGTGGTCTTGACGCCAAGCCCGTTCATGATGCCCGCGAACTCCGACGCGATATAGCCACCGCCCACGATCAGGATCGACTCAGGCAATTTCTCCAGATGGAAGATCTCATTGCTGGAGATCCCAAGCTCTGCCCCCGGCAGATCCGGCCAGACTGGACGGCCACCAGTGGCGATCAGAATATGTTTCGCAGTTTTAGTGGTGCCATCGGCCAGTTCAACCGTATGGGCATCCGCGAGTTTCGCGCGTTGGTCAAAGCTCTCTACACCGCTGTTTTTCAACAGGTTGCGATAGATGCTCTCAAGGCGATCCAGTTCCGCATGCAGCTTGCCTTTAAAGGCATCCCAATTGAACGCACCGGGCTGAATGTCCCAGCCATAGCTCTGCGCGTCCTCGACCATCCCGGAATATTCGCTGGCAAAGACCATCAGTTTCTTAGGCACACAGCCCCGGATCACACAGGTGCCGCCGTAGCGGTCCTCTTCTGCCAAAGCCACTTTCGCGCCCTCAGCCGCCGCCACACGCGCGGCCCTTACGCCACCGGAGCCACCGCCGATGACAAAGAGATCATAGTCAAAACTCATATTAGGTCCTTAGTCCGCAAGATCCGAGAACACGTTTTCGCTCTCGACGAAATCCAGCATATTCTCTTCTATCGTGCCTGCATTTATGTCGCGCACTTCGACTCTTCCATCCCCATAGCCGATCACAACTCTGTCACAGATGTCGATGAACAGGCCGTTTTCCACGACGCCGGGCATTTGGTTCAGGACCATGGCGGTCTGTTGCGCATTGCCGATCCGCTTTAGATGCAGGTCAAGAATATGGTTGCCCTCATCTGTCACAAAGGGCGTGTCGCCATTCATCCGCAGTGTGGATTTGCGCGCTAGTACATCGAGCGACACCAGGGTTTCCTCAATCAAGGCCTGCGTGGTTTGCCAGCCAAAGGGAACAAGTTCGACTGGCAGGGGGAATTGCCCCAGCGTCTCAACCTCTTTGCCCGCATCCGCGATGACGATCATCTGATCTGAGGCGGTGGCCACGATCTTTTCCTGCAACAGCGCTCCGCCGCCGCCTTTGATGAGGTTCAGATCGCCATCAAATTCATCGGCGCCATCAATGGTGATATCCAGCCATTTCGCGGCATCAAGGCTCACGACCTCAATCCCGACCTCACGCGCCAGCTGCGCTGTGCGGGTCGAGGTGGGCACGCCTTTGATCTTGAGCCCCTCGTCGCGCACCAGCTCGCCCAGACAGCGCACCATCCACGCCGCCGTCGATCCTGTCCCAAGCCCCACGCGCATCCCGTCTTCGACAAATTCGACCGCTTTCTTCGCAGCAACGAATTTCGCCTTATCAATCGGAGAGAGTTCGGTGGACATTGGCAGCTCCATCAATACCTGTTGCTAAGGTTATAAGTGCAAAAAGACCCGCTTGCGAGGGGCATTTCACGAGGAATTCCGCCTCATTGGGAAGAGCGTGCAAAGAGCAGGTGGAAACCCCGTCTTGTTTCCTATAGGAAACGTCGCAAATCATCCTATTTGAGTTACAGAATCTGACTAAATTCAATCTATGACCACGCCCTACCGCCTTCACTACGCACCGGACAATGCGTCCCTGATCATCCGCCTCGCTCTTTTAGAGCTTGAGGTACCGTTTGACTGCGCTCTGCTGGATCGCGAAACGCGGGCGCATAAATCGGCGGAGTATCTGGCGTTGAACCCGGCAGGCCGCATTCCAGCCTTGGAAACACCCGATGGCGTGATGTTTGAGACCGGAGCGATCCTCTTATGGCTGGCGGACAAACATCAGGCGCTGTTCCCAAAGTCAGATGATCCCGCGCGGGCACATGCGCTGAAGTGGCTCTTTTATGTGTCCAACACACTGCATGCGAATTTGAACCTGCGGTTTTATCCGGATCAATATACGAGCGAGGCCCACGAGGCCCTGCGCGCCGGAGCTGTCAAAAACATCAAACACGCCTTCTCTTTGCTCAATGACGTCGCGGGTGAAGGGCATGCTTGGTTTAATGGCCCCGAGGTCAGCATCCTTGACCTCTATGTCGCCGCAACCCTTCGCTGGTCTCAGATCTACCCGTCCAAAGACTACCGCCAGATCACTGCTGACACCTGGCCGCACCTTCTGCAAATTGCGCAACGCCTGGAAACCCGCGCCTCTGTCACAGAGCTCATCAAAGCCGAAGGCCTCGGTCAGACGCCTTTCAGCAACCCCGAAAACTTCTACATGTACCAAAGTGAGACCGCCTGATGTTCCTTTCGGTTTTTGAAATGTTCAAAGTGGGCATTGGCCCGTCATCGTCCCACACGATGGGCCCGATGGTGGCTGCCGCGAAGTTCCTGGACATCATGCGCGCCAGCCCCTTCCATTTCGCGGGCGTCAAGGCCAGCCTGCACGGCTCGCTCGCCTTCACTGGCGTCGGCCACGCGACAGACCGCGCCACGATCCTTGGGCTTGCGGGGTTTCTGCCCGACACCTATGATCACGAAAAGGCCGAAACGGCCCTGACGCAGATCCATCAACGCCACGAGATCTCGCCCGTGAGTCTCGGCACGCTCAAGTTCAATCCAAAGGAAGACCTGCATTTCGATTTCGGCCCCGCTCTGCCGGGCCACGCCAATGGCATGATCCTCATGGCAACCGACAATCAGGGCGACGTGATCCTGCAAGAGACGTTTTATTCCATCGGCGGCGGCTTTGTTGTGACCGAAGACGAACTGACCGCAGGGAAGGCCACGGATGAGGGCGACCCTGTCCCCTACCCGTTCAAATCCGCCGCCGAAATGCTGCAGATGGCCGAGACATCCGGCAAATCCATCGCTGATATGAAACGCAGCAACGAGATCTCGCGCGGTGGGGCGGACAACCTGTCCAAAGGCTGCGCCCGCATCTGGCAGGTCATGAACGACTGCATCGACCGAGGCCTCACCCATGACGGCACCCTTCCCGGAGGCCTCAATGTGCGCCGTCGCGCCAAATCGATCCATGACGCTCTGATGGCGGAACGCGGCATGAACCTCACCGCGCCTCATACCATTAATGACTGGATGAGCGCCTATGCGATGGCCGTGAACGAAGAGAACGCGGCGGGTGGCCAGGTGGTGACCGCGCCCACCAACGGAGCCGCTGGCGTTTTGCCCTCCGTCATCCGCTACTGGCTTGATCACGTCCCCGGAGCTACGCAAAGCCGGATTGATGAATTCCTTCTGACATCTGCTGCCATCGGCGGCCTCGTGAAATTCAACGCATCGATCTCTGGCGCGGAAGCCGGGTGTCAGGCCGAAGTCGGCTCGGCCTCTGCGATGGCAGCGGCGGGCCTTTGCGCCGTCATGGGTGGCACGCCCGAGCAAGTCGAGAACGCAGCCGAGATCGCATTGGAACATCACCTCGGCATGACCTGCGATCCGGTCAAAGGCCTCGTTCAGGTCCCCTGCATCGAACGCAACGGCTTGGGCGCGGTCAAAGCGGTGTCGGCGGCTTCCCTCGCCCTACGTGGCGACGGCGAGCATTTCGTGCCGCTGGACGCCTGCATCGAAACCATGCGCCAGATCGGCGAAGACATGCATGAGAAATACAAAGAGACCTCTCTGGGCGGCCTCGCCGTCAACGTGCCGAACTGCTAGTTCCCTAGGTTCGCAAACACGCAGCCGTCGCTGGCCAACAGCGGCGGCGTGATACAAAGCCCCTTTGCAACAGAAAACGCCGACAGAACGCGCGGCACATAGTTGCGGGTCTCTGCAAACGGCGGGACGCCCTGATTGTTCCTGACAGCGTTCTCGCCACTATTATAGGCGGCCAGCACGAGGATCGGATCCTCGTCAAATTCTCCCATCAACCAATCCAGATACCTCACCCCTCCGGTGATGTTGTCCTTTGCATCAAAAACATCCGATACATCAAAACGTGTGGCCGTTGCCGGGATCAACTGCATCAACCCCTGTGCGCCAGCCCCGCTGACCGCATCAATTTGCCCTCCCGATTCCACATAGATCACTGACAAGGCCAAAGCGGGCGAGACATCCGTCCCGATTGTCGCAAGCATAATGTCCAGCCCGTAAAGCGTCACAATATCCTGCAGCGATTGCAGACGAGGCGGCGGCAAGGCTTCTTGGGCTGAAGGCGTCGTCAAAACCTCTAGAGCATCAGACACCCGTCCGGGGCCAGAAGACGTCGCGGTCGACGGGTCCACAGCATCCCAAAACCATTCGTAGAGTGACTCAGGCGCTCCCTTGGGCGCGACAATATCCACCGGCAAGACCGGCGCAGGCACGACGGGAGCAGACTCAATCTGAACATTGATCCGCTTTTTCGCCCCCGGCGCAGGCGGTTTAACGCGTTTGGCCGAAAAATCCGGAAAAGCTGGTGCAGATTGCGCCCAAGACCCGCCGGCAGAAACAAGTGACGCCACAAGAGTCGCAATCATCAGCAAACGAGTCATGTTTTTTCACCCAAATGAAACTGCTCGAGCAGACTATGACACGGCCAGCGGAATTATTTGCGAAAATTTGCGCCCTCAGAGCGGGATTTGGCCTCCAAGCGCTAATCCTTAGGGTTGAAAAACACGGCCAAATCCAAGCCCTATCGAAAAAGATACTAATTATTCAGATTTTTATTTTGTTATTTTTCAGTGCGTTAAAGGTTTTTTCAGGAAAAAATCAGAGCCGCAAAAAATCGTGCCATTCGTGCCCCAATCGTGCCGCATTCTCACAGCTATATATGCTCATACCAAGTCGGGAACAGGCCAAAGAGAGAGACGGCCAACAACGGACCCGGGGCGGTGAAACACAAACTTAGAGATCCTATGGAGGGACACATCATGATCAAGTTCATCAAAAACTTCCGCAAAGACGAAAACGGCGCAGTAACTGTAGACTGGGTTGTTCTGACCGCAGCAGTTGTAGGTCTGGCAGTCGCAGCTTACTCCACCATCGAAACACAAACCAACCAGCTGGCAGCAGACATCGGCGCAACCGTAGGCGCAGAAAACGTAGCGGTTTCCTCTACACCAACTGGTACTGTAGGCGGCTAATTTAGCCCAACGGTTTTACCAAGTGCGGCCGTGCCCTTCCCGGCGCGGCCGCTTTTCTTTCCGGGCAAAAGCCCCACTAAGACCAAAGCGGCCACAGGCCCACCCAGGACGAAGAATTCTCCGCGTAACTATTAAACCTTCTGACGAGGGAGGTCCAAATGGCAAAGTTTTTCGAGCATTTCTTTCGGGACGACTCCGGTGCAATTACCGTGGAATGGGTCGTTTTGACAGCTGGCCTTGTCGGGCTGGCGATTTCGGCGGGCACGATTGTGGAAACCGAAACCAACCAACTGGCAGCTGACATCGGCGCGACCGTACAAGCATGGGACGCAACGACAACAGTCGCAACGCCAAGCGAATAGACAGATTATGAAACCTTTTCAATCTGGCCGATCTGCGCCAGATTTTGGCGTTCTATAGCGCATTTCATTCGGCCAAATGGCCTTAAAACCAGCCCCCCCTTTCCGTTATTTCGCCACATTCTTCAGGCACCTTGTTTGCGAATGCCTCTGCGGCACTAGAAATGAGGGACCCCATGCGTGGTATTTTTGCAGTCGTTTTGCTTGTCGGTGTCGGCCTTGCCGGTTTCGCCGTCTACATGGCGCAAAACTATATCGAAGGCTATCAACGGGCTTTGGCTCAGGAACGCCAAGCCGCTAAGCCTGCGATCGAAACCGTCGACATCATGGTTGCCAAAGCCACCATGAAATATGGCGAAAAACTCGATCCAGAAAACGTCGTTCTGATCAAATGGCCGAAAAATTCCATGCCCGCTGGTGTGTTCAATTCCAGCGAAGAGCTTTTCCCCAACAATAATTCCGACGCCCGGCACGTTCTGCGTCCGATGGAACCAGGTGAGCCAATCATGGCCATCAAGATCTCTGAACCCGGCGAAGGCGCTGGCTTGACCACACGCCTGTCCAAAGGCATGCGCGCTTTTGCGATCCGAGTGGATGTGGCCAGTGGCGTGTCTGGCTTCCTGCGCCCGGGTGACCGTGTAGACGTGTACTGGACAGGCTCTGTCCGCGCGGTCCGCGAAGGAGGCAACCGTGACATCACCAAGCTGATCCAAGCCGGCGTAGATCTGATCGCGATTGATCAGAACTCTGACGTTGACGCTGTTGAAGGTACGATTGCGCGCACCGTCACTGTTGCTGTGAGCCCTGCTCAAGTCGCAGCACTCGCTCAAGCCCAGAACTCCGGCCGTTTGTCCCTCTCCCTCGTGGGCGCGGCGGACGACACAATCGCGCAAACCATCGAGGTGGATCAGAAATCACTCTTGGGAATCCAGGAAGAAGAACAAGTGGCCGAAGTGGTCGAGGAAGAGAAAGTCTGCACCATCCGCACTCGTCGCGGCGCCGAGGTGGTCGAGATCGCTATTCCCTGCTCAAACTGAGTCATTTCAAACAATTAGCGGGGCGCCAACCACGGGCGCCCTTTGCATTTGAGGCACATCCCACCGATTTCACACATTCAAAACGCAGGAGAAGTCATTGATTCTTGCAAAAAAAGTGAAATTAGCGCATGGTGTTGCCAATCGTGGGCGCAAAGACCCGCAACAGAGGCGTGATCGAGAGGCAGGTCACATGACATATAGAAATATCCTGAAAGCGGCGCTCGTCGGAGCGACGCTGGCGTGTACACCCCTTCTGAGCACATTTAGTGCGGCAGAAACCCTGCGCGTGATGCGTAATGGAACGGGGTCCCTTCTAAGCGTTCCAATGAACCGCGCCGTGGTCGTAGAAAGCGACACCCCTTTTGCAGAACTTTCCATCGCCAATCCGACGATTGCTGATATCTCGACCCTGTCGGACCGCACGATCTATGTGCTGGGCAAGGCACCGGGCACGACAACCTTGACCCTGCTGGATGCCAGCGGTCGGTTGATCACCAATGTGGATGTGCGCGTGGCTGCGGACATCTCGGAATTCAAAGAA
The DNA here is from genome assembly GCF_037478305.1 of Cognatishimia coralii. Taxonomy (NCBI): domain Bacteria; kingdom Pseudomonadati; phylum Pseudomonadota; class Alphaproteobacteria; order Rhodobacterales; family Paracoccaceae; genus Cognatishimia; species Cognatishimia coralii. The sequence continues at coordinate 139,286 of NZ_JBBGAZ010000004.1, read as the reverse complement.
CGTCTGCGTCAGATCCTTCCAAATGAAAAGATCGACGTGCGAACTGCAAATGATGGCATTGTGCTGTCGGGAACGGCATCCAGCGCGCAAAAACTGCAGCGTGCACTTGATCTGGCCGAACGCTACGCGCCAGAGCGGGTCAGCAACCTGATGACAGTTGGCGGCGTGCAGCAAGTGATGCTGAAAGTGCGCTTCGCAGAGATGCAACGCTCTGTTTCTAAATCACTTTCTTCCTCGGTTGCAGTGGGCGGAAACTCTGTGCGCGGCGAAAGCGGCACCTGGCTTGCGGGCGACAACGCTCTTGGCCAACCTCTTGCGATCACAGATGGTGTGGCTGGCGGCATCGCCTTTGAATTTGGCGTGGGCAATGTGCAGCTTGGCATCTTGCTGGAGGCACTCGAAGAACGCGGAATGGTCCGCACTCTGGCCGAGCCAAACCTCAGCGCACTGTCCGGTCAGCAAGCGACATTCCATGCCGGTGGCGAATATCCGATCCCGGTGTCTCAGGACAATGGAACGATTTCGGTCGAATTCAAACCCTTCGGTGTGAGCCTTCAGTTCGTACCGCGTGTTGTCGATGGCGATTTGATCAATCTGGAACTGAACACCGAAGTGTCCGCACTTGATTCCACAAATGGTTTCACCAACGGTACGATCACAATTCAGGCCATCAGCACACGCAAGGCCTCAACCACAGTAGAAATGCGCGACGGTGAGAGTTTTGCCATCGCAGGCCTTCTGCGTGAGGACTTCCAGGACGCAACCAGCCAGTTGCCATGGCTGGGCGACATTCCGATCCTGGGGTCTCTGTTCCGCAGCGCATCCTTCCAGCGCAACCAGTCCGAACTCGTGATCATCGTCACCGCGCATCTGGTGACGCCAACCATAGGTGAAGCCATCGCATTGCCAACGGATAACGTTAAGCCCCCGTCAGAGCAGGATCTTTTCCTACATGGCCGTGTAGTTGGGCGCAGCAAAAAGCCGAAAGGCGCGGCTGCCGAGGTTGCCAAGCAAGACTTTGGCGGATCTTATGGCTACGTGCTGGACTAAGGGGGCGTGGACATGAAACATCTGATCACTCTCCCCGCTCTGGTTTTGATCACAGCCTGCTCGACACCTCAGGACACTTATAAAAACTGGTTCGGAGAAGTCGGCGCGGAACTGGACCGCACCGGGCAGTTCGGAGCCGCGACGGCGCATAACACAGCCATCCACAATGGCGACAAGGCCTACGCGATCGATCTGGGCAACCGTTTTGCCGCTGAGGTCGATAGCACCGTGACCTTCGCCTTCAATTCGGCGGTTCTGGATGCAGAGGCACGCGCCACGTTGCGCCAACAGGCGGATTGGATCAAACAATTCCCAGAAGTGCGCTTCAACGTCTATGGTCACACCGATGCAGTTGGCTCGGAAAGCTACAACAAACGTCTCGGAAAACGCCGCGCCAATGCAGTGGTAAATTATTTTGCCAGCCAGGGCATTTCGCGTGATCGCCTAGAGGCTCTGGTCTCCTTTGGTGAAACCCAACCAGTCATCGCGACCCCTGACCGCGAGCGCAAGAATCGCCGTACTGTCACCGAGGTCTCGGGCTTTGTTGCCGGCCATCCCAATGTGCTGGACGGAAAATACGCGGCCATTATCTATCGCGAGTATGTCGCAAGCGCGGTGCCTCTGCCGACAGGTGCTGTACCGTCCACCAATAAGTAAACCGTTTTCAAGCGACGGCATAAGTCGCAAAATTGAACTGGACCCGCCTTTTGGCGGGTCTTTTCATTGGTAAACACAGGTCTACGGCGCACAACCCAAAGGCGAAACAATCACGAAATACCGCAGATATTACCGCATTTATTCGATCTTTTTGCCCAACTTCCGCCCCAGTTCGACGTCAAAAACATCCTGAAGGATGACCATGTCTGCACGAGTCAGACACAGGCAACGCCAAACAAACAACGACAGGCAGCGTCTGCATCTAAGGAATAGGCAATGAAGAGTGGTTTGAAAGTCGAAACTGATCCGCGCCCGATCCTGGCCTGTACGGTCTGTCGGGATGTGCAGAATTTTGACTTGCTCATCGTGGATATGGAAGAAGTCATGGGCGACCAATGGGGCGACCTGGGCTTTTCCGATGCGCTGACCTTCTTTGACCAGGCCGAAGCCCAACATCTCGAATTTATCGCCCTCGCGATCGATGATCTGGACGAAGACGAGCCGGATTTGCTGAAGCGCGTGGTCATTGAGGCCAAGAAACGCGGCATTCGCACGCTTTTGATCGCCGAAGACGTCACACCCGCCCTGCTCCACCAGCTTTTGCGCATGGGTGCAGACGAATTTATCCCCTATCCCCCGCCCTCGGGAGAGCTGATGGAGATCGTAGAGACTCTCCGTCATGCCGAAGAGGAAGTCGAAGTGGTACCCGCGCAGCCCGAAGAGCAAGCGCCAACACTCGCGGCAGTGCCTGATCCGGAACCCGCAGCGGAACAAGGCCAATCAGTCAACCTGAAAAAAGACGCACCCGAAGCGCATGGTGTCTTGATCGCCACCCACGGTCTTGCCGGTGGCGTTGGGGCGTCGACTCTGGCCACGAATCTGGCTTGGGAAATGGCCACCGTTTCCAAGAAAGACAGCCCTTCTGTCTGCCTCATTGATTTCGATCTGCAATTCGGCTCGGTCTCAACCTACCTCGACCTGCCTCGCCGTGACGCGGTGCTGGAACTGTTGACGGACACCGAAAGCATGGACAGTGAGAGCTTCGGTCAAGCCTTGCAAAAATACGAGGACGCTCTGAACGTTCTGACCTCGCCGACTGATATGGTGCCGCTGGATCTGATCACCAATGACGATGTGCAGCGCGTACTGGACATGGCCTGCCGCCACTTTGATTTCGTCGTGGTCGATATGCCAACCACCATCGTGCAATGGACCGAAGTTGTTCTGCAGGCCGCCCATGTTTATTTCGCACTGACGGATATCGATATGCGCTCGGCCCAAAACACCATGCGCATGAAACGCGCCCTTCAGGCCGAGGACATGCCTTTTGAAAAACTGCGTTATGTCCTGAACCGCGCCCCGAAATTCACCGATCTTGCTGGCAAATCCCGCGTCAAGCGCATGTCGGAAAGCCTCGGCATCTCGATCGAAATTCAGTTGCCAGACGGCGGCAAAGCTATTCCGGCGTCCGGAGACCACGGACAGCCACTGGCGCTTTCAGCGTCCAAAAACCCGCTTCGTCGGGAAATCGCAAAACTCGCAAAGAGCCTTGTCGAGCTCGAAGAAAAATCAGCGCGAGTTGGGTAGAGGATAAAGAGCATGTTCAGCCGCTATAAAAAAGATACCAAGGCCCAGCCGGTCAATGCGACTCCCAAGGCCGCAGCCCCTGCGCCAAAGGCAGCAGAGGCAGCGCCGGTTGATGCAACCCTGCGCAAGCCAATGCCGATGGCCCGCGCGCAGGCACAGGCGTCTGACAAGGACCGTAAGCGCAAGGAACGGCTGCAGGAAATCAAACTCGACCTGCACCGAGAGCTTCTGGACAACCTGAACCTTGCTGCTTTGGAAAAAGCATCGGAAAACGAGCTGCGCACCGAAATCGGTGCAATCTCGACCGAAGTCCTTGAAGATAAAGCAATTGTCCTGAACCGCCAGGAACGCAATCAACTGTTTCAGGAACTTTACAACGAAGTCACAGGCCTCGGACCACTGGAAACGCTTTTGCAAGACGAAAGCGTCAACGATATTCTGGTGAATGGCCCACAACAGATCTTTGTGGAACGCTCCGGTAAGCTTGAGCTGACAGACATCACCTTTAAAGACGAAAAGCACCTCTTGCGGATCATCGACAAGATCGTTTCGGCCGTGGGACGTCGTGTGGATGAATCCAACCCCTATGTGGACGCCCGTCTCGCGGATGGCAGCCGCTTTAACGCCATGGTGCCGCCGATTGCAGTGGATGGCTCGCTGGTGTCCATTCGTAAGTTCAAAAAGGACAAGCTGGGCATCGACGATCTCGTGGGTTTTGGTGCCTTTTCCGAGGAAATGGCCGCCTATCTGCAAGCCGCCGTTGCGACTCGTCTGAATGTGATCGTGTCTGGTGGTACCGGTTCTGGTAAAACCACCACGCTCAACGCACTGAGCTCGTTCATCGACAACGCAGAGCGGATCCTCACCATCGAGGACACAGCCGAACTTCAGCTGCAACAGACTCACGTGGGTCGCATGGAAAGCCGCCCACCGAATGTGGAAGGCAAAGGCGAGGTTTCCCCCCGCGACTGTCTGAAAAACGCGCTGCGGATGCGCCCTGACCGGATCATCGTCGGCGAGACCCGCGGCGAAGAAGTTATCGACATGTTGCAAGCCATGAACACAGGCCACGATGGATCCATGACCACGATCCACGCAAACTCTGCGCGCGATGGTGTGAGCCGTTTGGAAAACATGATCGCGATGGCCGGCATCGAGATGCCGATCAAAGCCGTACGCTCTCAGATCTCTTCGGCGGTGAACCTGATCGTTCAGGCCAGCCGCTTGCAGGACGGCACCCGCCGCATGACCTCGATCACTGAGATCACGGGCATGGAAGGCGATGTTATCTCGATGCAAGAAGTCTTTAAGTTTCAACGCACTGGCCTGACTCCGGAAAACAAGATCATCGGCCACTTCACGGCCACCGGCGTTCGCAGCCACTTCTCGGAACGCTTCCGCATGTGGGGCTATGACCTGCCCGCCCATATCTATGAACCGGTTACGGGGTAAGTCAGATGCCAATTAGCCCAGAACTCTTAATCTATGGTTTGATTTTTGTTGGTGTCGTCGTTCTGGTCGAAGGCGCCTATCTGACCGTTTTTGGCAAATCGATCAGCCTGAACAACCGTGTCAGCCGCCGTCTGGACATGATGGAAAAGGGCCAGAAACGCCAAGACGTTCTGGAACAACTCCGCAAGGAAATGGCAGCCCACGCAAAGACCGGAGGCATTCCGCTCTATTCCCTGCTGGCCTCAAAGGCTCAGCGCGCAGCGATCGCATTTTCCCCGCAACAACTGATGATGATCATGGGTGTTTTGGCCGGCATGGCCTTTATGGCCATGACTATCGCGACCAATACCGGCCCGATGGTCAACGCAGTGATTGCCGCCGCCGTTGGCGTGGGTGGCGTTTATACTTGGGTCAGCATGAAAGCCAACAAACGTATGGCTTTGATCGAAGAGCAACTGCCCGACGCGATTGAACTGATGGTGCGCAGCCTGAAAGTTGGTCACCCGTTTTCTTCTGCCATTCAAATCGTTGCCAAGGAACTACCAGATCCGCTGGCCACAGAGTTTGGCATGATTGCTGACGAAAGCGCCTATGGCCGCGATGTGGCCGAGGCCCTGAAGGAAATGGCCGAACGTCTGGACATGCAAGACATGCGCTTTCTGGCCGTAGCCGTGGCGATCCAACAGCAATCCGGTGGTAACCTCGCCGAGATCCTCGCAGGTCTGTCCCGCGTGATCCGCGCTCGTTTCCGCCTGTTCCGCCGCGTGAAAGCCATCACCGCCGAGGCGCAATGGTCGGGCAAGTTCCTGTCAGGCTTCCCTGTCGCCGCTTTGATTTTCATCAACGTCAGCGACCCGAACTATTATGACGGCGTGCGCGATCATCCACTGTTCATCATGGGTTGTATCGCCGTGGGCATGTTCCTGGCCGCGAACCTCTTCGTGATGCGCATTCTCACGAACATCAAAGTGTAGGAGTGGACCATGCCGATTTTTGACACTTTGACCACCATCCTCACCGGCGCCCTCGGCCCCTTTGGCCCGATCATCGCCGTCGGTGTGCTTGGCCTTGGCATTATCGCGGTTGCCATCGTCTTGATGCTCAAAGAGCGCGACGATCCGATGACCAAACTGGCCAACGCCGGTCGTGAAGGCGCGGTCGTGAAAAAGCCTGAGACAAAGAAGGAAAAGCTGCGCCGCGCGTCTCCGAACGAGAAGCTTGCGAAATACAAAGCCTTTCTGGAACCCAAAGACCAAGAAGAACTCTCTTCTGTACGCCTGAAACTTATTCAGGCCGGGTATCAGTCGCAGGACGCAGTGCGCGCCTTCTACCTTGCGCAATTGGCGCTTGGCATCATTGGTTTGATTTTGGGCGTGGCCTATTTCGTGACCGCTCTGGACACTGAAACCGCCACCACGCAACAGACCATTATGTATGTGCTTGGCCCTGGTGCCGCGGGATATTTCCTGCCGAAATACTGGATCACCCGCCGCGTTGAAGCCCGCAAAGAAGAGATCACCTATGGCTTTCCTGACAGTCTGGACATGATGCTTGTCTGCGTCGAAGCGGGTCAGTCCATGGATCAGGCCATCATCCGCGTCGCCGCTGAACTGCGTGCTTCTTACCCGTCTTTGGCTGACGAATATGAAATCGTTGCCCATGAGATGAAGGCCGGTAAGGACAAATCTCAGGTGCTGACAGATATGGGTGAGCGCTGCGGCGTGCCTGATGTCTCAAGCTTTGTGACCGTGATGAACCAATCTCAATCCTTCGGTACGCCAATTTCCGAAGCCCTGCGGGTTTACTCAGGCGAGATGCGTGACAAACGCGTGATGCGCGCCGAAGAAGCCGCAAACAAGTTGCCAACCAAGATGACCCTTGCCACAATGATGCTGACGGTGCCGCCGCTCTTGATCATTCTGGTCGCGCCGTCGATCGCGAATATTATGAACTTCGGCGGGTAACGGGCACTTTATGACACGGCATTTGGGGACAGGTTCTCTGGCCCCTCTCCTTTTCATCCTGACTTTGGCCGCCTGCGACACGGGCGGCCTTGGCGCATCCAAGGACAGCCCTTTTGCGCCTGATATCGACACGCGCGCCGAGGCCGTGGATCCTTTGCTCGTCGGCCATCGCCTGATGGAAGCCCGCGAATATGAGCTGGCGTTGAAATCCTATACCCGCGCGGCGGGGCAACAGGGATTTACCGCCGAGGTGCTTGCGTCTCTGGCCACCGCCAACATTGGATTGGGCCGTCTGGGTCAAGCCGAAACGCAACTGCGCCAGGCGATTGAGGCCGACGAAACCCGCCCGGAAATCTGGAACAACCTTGGCGTCGTCCTCATGGAACGCGGCGAAACCGCCGAAGCTGCGCAGATTTTCCGCAAGGCCTATGCCATGGACAATGGCCAAAGTGACTCAGTTCGGGACAATTTACGCTTAGCGCTCGCAAAATTAGAAAATTCGGCATATGATGGCGAACAATTAGATCAAGAGTTCAAACTGGTGCGTTTGGGCAATGGGGGCTACCTGCTGACCGGCGCGCCATAATTGGACAGGGCAAGAGCAGTAAAGGACGCAGAAAATGCGCCAATTGACCCTTATCGGCCTTGGGCTAAGTGCGACTCTCGCGTTGGCGGGATGTCAAAAGGCGACCGAAGCCGAAGTGGAACGCGCGGTTGAGGCCATCAACGCCGTCGACGAAGCCAATATGAACGACATCATGCTGACAATGGCCGATCCGGCAGAGTCAGTGGCCTATTTCTCGAAGAAAGCCGCCGAAGATCCCAAACGCATTGATTTCCAACGCGGCTGGGCGATCTCTCTGGTCCGCGCAAAGCGCAGCGAAGAGGCCGTGGCCGCGTGGAAGCGCGTGGTGAAACTACCTGAGGCGACTCTTGATGATCAGGTTGATCTGGCTGACGCGCTGATCCGCGCCGGGCGTTGGGATGAGGCTGACAAGGTGCTGGATAGCGTGCCTCCGACGCATGAAAGCTTTAAGCGCTATCGCCTTGAAGCCATTGTTGCTGACAGCAATCAGGAGTGGGACAAGGCCGATAGCTTCTATGAGATCGCCGTTGGCCTGACGACCCGTCCTGCGGGTGTCCTGAACAACTGGGGCTATTCCAAACTCAGCCGTGGCGATTTCACCGCCGCCGAACGTCTGTTCATGGATTCCCTGCGCAACGACGACAGCCTGTTTACAGCCAAGAACAACCTCGTTCTGGCGCGCGGCGCACAGCGCAACTACACCCTGCCTGTGATCCCATTGGAACAGACTGAAAAAGCGCAGCTTTTGCACACCCTGGCCCTGTCGGCGATCAAACAGGGGGATGTGCAAACCGGCAAAGCGCTGCTGCGCGAAGCCATCGACACGCATCCGCAGCACTTTGAGGCCGCAGTCCGCTCTTTGCGTGCGCTGGAAAGCACCTGATGGAGCTCACACCTTGGGCAGCCAGCTGGTTTCTGCCCTTTGTCACCCCGATCTGCATCTATGTCGCCTATATGGACATGAAGTCCATGCGCATTCCGAACCCGTCTGTGGTAGCCCTCTTCGCGGTGTTTGCGATTGTCGGCCTCGTGGCGCTTCCCTTTGATGTTTACCTTTGGCGCTATGTGCACCTCGTAGTCGCGCTGCTTATCGGTATGGGCTTGAATGCAGGCGGCCTCGTCGGGGCCGGAGACGCGAAATTTGTCGCCGCAGCCGCGCCTTTCGTGGCGCTCGCAGACCTCTCCCAGATCGCCCTGATCTTTGCCACAGCTCTTCTGGCCGCATGGCTCGCACATCGCGTCGCCAAGCACACTGCCATTCGTCGGATGTTCCCGGACTGGGACAGCTGGACCATGAAAAAAGACTTCCCTATGGGTTTGGCTCTGGGGCCTACTTTGGTGGTCTATCTGGCGACACCATTCCTTTAAGGCGTTAAAAAAAACATATTTTCTAGAGTCGCAGCCAGTTTCGCAGGGTCCGACCGTCTATCACGTCATTAAAGTTGACACCCAAGCGCCTCATTTTCGCCACGGGTCTTATTCACCTTAGGGCCAAGACTATCTGAGGCCTCAATATGAATATCCAACTCAACGACACGACAGTGACGCCCCCTCCGGCACCCAAACGCATGGAGGACATGCAACTGCCTATCGTCATGATGCGCGATATTCTGATCAAGACCATGTTCCGCAAAAACGTGACGCTGGTCAGCGAAGTGGCCGCCGCGATTTGCCTGCCCGTTGCCGTCACACAAGAGCTCATCGATCTGGCCCGAGGTCAAAAGTTCCTTGAAGCCACCGGCACGCTCAACGCCAATAACGCCAATGAAATGGGCTATCAGCTCACTGACGAAGGCGGCGCCCGTGCGCAGGATGCTTTGGCGCAGTCAGAATACTACGGCGCGATGCCCGTGCCGCTGGACATCTACGCCGAGCAGGTGAAACGCCAGTCCATCCGCAATATTCAGGTCACGCGCACGCAATTGACTGACGCCATGGGGCATCTGGTTCTGCCAGATAATCTGCTGGATCACCTTGGACCTGCGGTCTCTGCCGGGCGCTCGATCCTGATGTATGGCCCTCCGGGGAACGGTAAATCCTCGATCTCTAACGGGATCCGCGACTCTTTGGGCGACAAGATCTTTGTGCCACGCGCTGTGGAATACGCAGGCCAAGTCATCACCGTTTATGACCCCATCGTGCACTCCAAAGCCGAAAGCGAAGGAGAAGGCGAAGACCGGTTCGCCCTGCGTCTGCGCCGCGAATTTGACACGCGCTATGTGCGTTGTGAGCGTCCGACGGTTGTGACCGGAGGCGAACTGACACTGGATATGTTGGATCTGGTTTATAACCCTGTGGCCCGCACTTATCAGGCGCCACTGCAACTTAAGGCCGCAGGCGGTGTCTTCATCGTCGACGACCTGGGCCGTCAGCAAGAGCCACCTCAAGCCCTGATCAACCGCTGGATTGTCCCACTCGAAGAAGGCCGCGATATCCTCGCACTGCAATCTGGTGAGAAATTCGAGACCCCGTTTGACACGCTGGTGATCTTCTCAACCAACTTCCACCCCAACGAGATCTTTGACCAAGCCGCTCTGCGCCGGATCTTTTTCAAGATCAAAGTCGATGGGCCGAGCCAGGAAGACTTCCTCAAGATCTTTGGCCTCGTGGCCCGCGCGAAAGGCCTGCAGCTTGATGAACAGGCGCTCGTGCATTTGATGAAAGTCCGCTACCCGGAGATCAACAACGTCTATGCGAACTATCAGCCGGGCTTCCTGATCGACCAGATGATCTCGATCTGCGACTTCGAGGCGATGCCGCGTCAGATGTCGCCCGACCTCATCGACCGCGCCTGGGCGAATATGTTTGTGAAAGACGAGGAAATCACAAAGTAAGGGATCCTCCATTGCGCTAAAGGCGCATTTCGGTCATGACACTTTCATGACACCCCGCATCAAAGCCCTCTCCGTCCATTTGCTCACCGCGTCAGGTGCTGTTTTCGCAATGCTTGCGATGCTGGCCGCTGTAGACGCAAAATGGAGCCTTATGTTCCTATGGCTCGTCGTAGCCTTTGCGGTGGACGGGATCGACGGGCCTTTGGCGCGGAAATATGACGTCAAAAAGAATGCCGCCGAGTTTGACGGCGTTCTCTTGGACCTCATCATCGACTATCTGACCTATGTGTTTATTCCGGCCTTTGCGCTGTTTAAGTCGGGGCTGATGGCGGGTTGGACCGGATGGTTTGCGATCATCGTGATCACCTTCGCCAGCGCTCTGTATTTCGCAGATACACGCATGAAAACAAAGGACAATTCCTTCTCGGGCTTCCCCGGATGCTGGAACATGCTGGTCATCGTTATCTTTGCCATCGAGCCGAATTTCTGGGTATCTCTGGCCTTGGTCAGCCTTTTGGCCCTCGCGATGTTCCTACCTCTGCGCTTTATCCACCCGGTACGTACCGCCCGTTGGCGCGTGGTGTCTCTGCCGATGGCGCTGGCATGGACGGTCTTTGCGGGCTGGGCCGCTTGGGTCGATTTCCACCCGGAAAGCTGGGCGCATTGGGGATTGATCGTGACTTCCGTTTATCTGACGCTCGTCGGCATCGTACAGCAGATCATCCCAGAGCGCGCCTAGATCAACAGCCCCGCCGCGCCTTCATGGCGCAAAAGGGCTACCTTGGTTTCGACACCCCCTGCTCCGGAAAAACCGGTCAGCTTGCCGCCTGCCCCCATGACGCGATGGCAGGGAATGATGATCGGGATCGGATTGCCACCGCAAGCGCCGCCAACGGGCTGGGCGGAAACACCAAGAGCTTTGGCGATATCGCCATAGGTGACGGTGTCTCCGAAAGGGATCTTGAGCATCTCATCACAGACAGCGCGTTGAAAATCGCTGCCATGGACACGCAAAGGCAGGTCGAAGGCAGTGCGCTCTCCGGCAAAATAGGCAGCCAGTTGCGCGACGGCTTCGTCCAGCACGTCCGAATTGCCTTGAGGCTCCCCGCCCCAATCAAGCCGCGTGATCTCACCATTTTCTTCTGTGATGGAAAGACGCCCAACCGGGCTGTCAAAACATTGAACCGCCATGGGGGAACTGTTTCAAACGGTTGCCTGAAAGGCAACCCGCGCGGCCCGGCTCCCTTGTGGGGGCGGGCCGCGCGTAACTCTTAGAACAGGCCAGCCGCCCGCAATTCACGCAGTGCATCCGCATCGCGGAGGGTCACGTCTGGGAAATCCGCGTCGGTGCCGACCTCAGGCAGGATCTTCCAGGAACGCTGGCATTTGTTGCCCTCAGCTTTGGAAAAGACAACGGCCACACCGTCCACTTCTGGAAGCGTGAACGCGCCTTCTGGTCCTGCGCCCTCGGTCACTGAGATCGCAGAGGTGATGCAGATGTCCTCGAACTCTACCGAGGTCAGCAAAGCCGCCAAGTCTGCATCCGCAACAAAGACCTCAGGCGCCGCTTCAAGCGAAGAGCCGATGACTTTGTTTGTCCGCTCGACTTCCAGAGCCGCTGTCACAACGCGACGTGCTGCCCGAACCTTGGCCCATTTCGCAGCCAGATCTGCATCCAGCCACGCCTCTGGCGTTTCCGGCATATCCACCAGGTGGATCGAGCTGCCCTCGTCCGGGAAGCGCTCAAGCCAAACCTCTTCCATGGTGAACACCAGGATCGGTGCGAGCCAGGTAGTCAGGCGCTCAAACAGAATATCCATGACGGTCCGCGCGGAACGACGACGCAAGGTGTTGCCGTCACAATAGAGCGCATCCTTACGGATATCGAAGTAAAAGGCCGAGAGATCCACGGTCGCGAAATTGAAGATCGCGGAATAAACCCCTTGGAAATCAAAGGCCTGATAGCCATCACGGACTTTCACATCCAGCTCTGCAAGGCGATGCAGCACCCAGCGTTCCAGCTCTGGCATCTCGCTCGGATCCACCCGATCTGCCTCGGTGAAATTGCCCAGCGCGCCCAGCATATAGCGCATGGTGTTGCGCAGGCGGCGATACCCATCGGCCACGCCCTTCAGGATCTCAGGACCGATACGCTGGTCAGCGGTGTAGTCGGTCTGCGCCACCCAAAGCCGCAGGATATCCGCGCCATATTGCTTGATGACTTCCTCAGGCACGATGGTATTGCCGAGCGACTTGGACATCTTCATGCCCTTCTCATCCAGCGTGAAACCATGGGTCACAACATTGCGATAAGGCGCGCGGCCCTTGGTGCCACAGGCCTGCAAGAGTGATGAATGGAACCACCCACGGTGCTGGTCGGTGCCCTCCATATAGACATCGGCAATGCCGTCCGCAGTGCCATCTTCGCGGTCACGCAGCACGAAAGCGTGGGTCGAGCCTGAGTCAAACCACACGTCCAGCACATCATAGACCTGCTCATAGTCCGCAGGATCTACGATGCCCTCGAGCACCTTTACTTTAAAGCCTTCAGTGTACCAAACATCCGCGCCGTCGGCGTCGAAGGCGGCCACGATGCGGGCGTTGACCTCTTCGTTGCGCAACAGGAAGTCCGCGTCAGTCGGCAAAGCGCCCTTTTTGGTGAAACAGGTCAGAGGCACACCCCAAGCGCGTTGACGGGACAGAACCCAGTCAGGGCGCGCTTCGATCATGCTGTACAGACGGTTTCGGCCGGTTTGCGGCGTCCATTTCACCAGCTCATCAATCGAGCGCAGCGCACGCTCACGAATGGACGTGCCCATCTGGTCCTGCCCATCGCCCACGGTGCGGTCCACCGACGCAAACCACTGCGGCGTGTTGCGATAGATGATCGGGGCCTTTGAACGCCAGGAATGCGGATAGCTGTGCTTGATCTTTCCACGCGCGAGCAAACCGCCCACCTCGACAAGTTTGTCGATCACGGCCTTATTGGCATCACCCTCGCCGCCCTTGCGGGACAGGATGTATTTGCCACCAAAGAACGGCAGATCCGCACGGAAAGAGCCATCATCCATCACATTGTAGGTGATGACCTGTTCCAGCATGCCGAGATCACGGTAGAGTTCGAATTCCTCCATACCGTGCGACGGCGCACAGTGAACGAACCCTGTGCCTTCGGTGTCGGTTACGAAATCAGCCGCACGGAAATCGCGGATATCGTCCCATTCGCCGTTGCTGCCCTCAGCGCCTTTCAGCGGGTGCGTCAGGCCGATGCCTTCCAGATCAGATGCAGAGACATCCGCGACGCGGGTCCATTGATCCTCCTCAAGACGCGCGCGTTTAAACACGTCTGCGGCGAGGTTATCAGCCAGCAGATACTTGTCGCCAACCTTGGCCCAGCATTCCTCTGGCGTGCCAGTGACCTCATAAAGGCCATAGGCAATGTCAGCCCCATAAACGACGGCCTTGTTGGACGGGATCGTCCAAGGCGTCGTGGTCCAGATCACCACCTGAGCGCCCGCCAACTTGTGATCCGCTGGCTTTGCCACCTTAAACTTCACCCAGATCGTGAAGCTTTCCTTGTCGTGATACTCGACCTCTGCTTCCGCCAGCGCGGTCTTTTCTACTGGGGACCACATCACAGGCTTCGAGCCCTGATAAAGCGTGCCATTCATAAGGAACTTCATGAATTCCTCAGCGATGACCGCCTCGGCATGGTAGTTCATCGTAAGATAAGGATCAGCCCAATTGCCAGTGATCCCGATGCGCTTGAATTCCTCGCGCTGGATGTCGACCCATTTGTCCGCAAAGGCACGACATTCCTGACGGAACTCGACCACATCGACGGCGTCTTTGTTTTTGCCCTTCTTGCGATATTGCTCTTCGATCTTCCATTCAATCGGAAGCCCATGACAATCCCAGCCAGGCACATAGCGGCTGTCAAAGCCCATCATCTGATGAGAGCGCACGATCATGTCTTTGATGGTTTTGTTCAGAGCGTGGCCGATGTGCAGATGCCCGTTCGCATATGGAGGGCCATCGTGCAGCGTAAACGGCTTACGGCCTTCTTTCTCGCGCAGGCGGTCATAAACGCCGATCTTTTCCCAGCGGTCCAGCCATTGGGGTTCACGTTTCGGCAGGCCTGCGCGCATGGGGAAGTCGGTTTTTGGCAGGCTCAGGGTATCTTTGTATTCAGGTGTATCGGCGCACATTGGGGGCGTCCTTTAGGTCGTCTGATCTTTGGAATTCATGAGGGGCGGCGTGGGGGTCCATACGCCTTGTCCCGGCGGCTCAGCTGATTAGAGCGCCGGGCATATAATTCGAATAATGATCGCACGAATATATGTCATCGCGGGTCTTATAGGCTGGGCTTTCGCGGGGGTAAAGCGAGTTCTGTTGGCCACAGCCGCCGCCGCGCCAAAGCTGGGTCGAAGGGGGAGCGGCGGAACGGAACAAATTGCCACTTTATGCCAGCCAAACCAGCGCGACGTCGCAGGCCCGCGCCAAGACCAGCCCAAAAGCTGCCCCTGCGGGTCGGGCCAGCTTTGGCGCGGCGGCCTGCGGCCTTGTTCCACGCGGGGTTACTTGTTGAAAAGGCCAGCCAGCGCGCTTTTCACAATTTGCCCCGTGCGCGGCCCCTTACCTTGCTCAAATGGCAATGGCCGACAGACCTCCATCGCAGCCACACCGACCCGCGCAGTCAAAGCCCCGTTCACGATGCCCTCACCAAACCGGCGCGAGACTTTGGACAGGATCGAGCCGCCTGCAACAGACCCAATCAGGTCGTCCCCAACGGCCACGGCACCGGTCGCTACCAAATGCGTCATCACGGCTCGGGTCAGCCGCCAATTGCCCAAGGTGCCAGACCGCCCCGCATAGATCTCGGCAATCCGCCGGATCATGCGCAGGTTCGAGACCAAAGCGGTCAGAACATCTGCCAAAGCCAACGGCACCAGAGCCGTAACCGTCGCGACTTGGCGCGCGGCGGCTTCGATCTCTTGCTGGGCGGCCTTATCCAGCGGCGTCATCACATCCTGATCGACAACCGCGAAAACTGCTGAGGCGTCAAAACTATCTGCTATCCGCTCTTTCATCCGCGCGCGGCCCCAAGCGGTTTCTTCGCGCCGCCCGTAGAGACGTGCAAGATCATCCGCGACCGTCTTAGCTGCAACCAGATCGTTCTCCGTCAAAGCCGCCTCGGCCCGCGTATGAAGCCGATCTACGCGACCGAGGCTTGCAAAGGCCAAAAGCTCTTTACCCGCGATCAAAACGCAGACCACAACAAACAGGCCGATCAATCCAGTGACCGCATAGCCCAACATCGGCGTCGTCGCGATCAGACCCAAAACCGCGTTATAGGCCGTCAGGGATACCGCTGTGACGAGCAAACTTAGCAAAAGGCCCCAAAACCAACGCGCCAATCGCGACGGTCTGCGGGTTGCCAGTTTGACGACGCTCTGCATAACCTCACCCTGAGGAGCGTCGATCACATCAGGCACCTGTGGCGCGTCGGCGACTTGGGGCGCATCTTCGTCAAGTTCAATCAGAACAGGTTTATTTTCAGCCATTTAGAGCCTTCTCCATTCCAATTGCACATCCGGCAATTTCTCGTCCGTTTGTTGCCCATCCGTCCTTGCGACCTCGTGAAACCCATGCGCCGCATAGAACCTGCGCGCGCCGAGGTTGTCCTGAAAGGTCCACAATGACAGTTCATCCCGCGCGGCCTGCGCGTCGCGCAGTAAAGCAGCCCCAGCCCCTCGCCCACGGAAGGTCCGCGCCACGTAAAGCGCGTTCACCTCAGCCTCGTTGCGCGCGATGAACCCAACAACGCCACCGTCCTCGATCACCCGAACCCAACCGCGTTCAATCATCGTCGCGCAAAACCCTCGATCCTCGTCGGCCGAGTGCAAACGGGGCATCCAAGGCGTCGTTTCAACAAACTCCGTCAGGATCGCGCCGGTTGCCCGCGCATCCTTTGGCGTTGCCGCACGGATCCTCATAGCCGGTCCCCCAGCAGAAACTGCGCGGCCTGATCCAGCCTGATATGTGGCGGCCCGAAACCAGGCTTCAACGACAATTTTGCGGGCGCAAAGCTCATGATTTCATAATCACCATCCAGCCACGCACTGTCGCCCTTGCGTGCTGCCGACAAGAGCTTTGACGGATCTTCCGGCAACTCTCCGGGGTAAAAGGCCGCCTGTTTGCCGCCATCCAGCAATGTGCCGCGTACACAATCCAAATCCCGCCCATCATGGCGCATGGTTTCCTCGACAGTGGCCCGCAGCGCCGCAATCGACATGGCATCAATCTTGGCACCAGCGAACTTCGCTCGATCCTGCGCGTCGCGTGTCAAAGCGCCCATGATCGCAGTTAACCGGCCATGCTGGCGATGGTGCAAATGATCAGCCTTTGTGGCCGCAAACAGAATGCGTTCAACCCGTTTGCCCATCAGCAACCGACTGAGAAAAGCGTTCCGACCGGGGCGGAAGCTCGCCAGAATGTCTGCCATCGCGCGGCGCATTTCCTCGACCGCCTGAGGGCCGCGATTGATCGCACCCAAGGCATCCATCAGAACCACCTGCCGATCAATTCGGGCAAAATGATCACGGAAGAAGGGTTTGACGACCTTGGCCTTATAGGCCTCAAACCGACGCTCCATCTCACGCCACAATGCACGGCGTGGGGCTTTTTCAACCAATGGCAAAGGCGCGAAGGTCAGGACCGGAGACCCGGCGAGGTCCCCTGGCAACAAAAACCGCCCCGGTGTGAAATCATAATAGCCCGCATCGCGCGCAGCGTTAAGATAGGTCGTGAAGCCTGCGGCCAAAGCCTGAGCTTTGGGTTCTTCAAGCACAAGCGCAGCATCAATCTTTGACACCTGCGCGAGATAGTCCGCGGCCTCAGCGCGATCCGCGATCAGCGACAGAACCTGCTCGGACCACTCGGCATAGCTCAGATCCAGCAAAGCCAGATCCAAGAGCCACTCTCCGGGGTAATCCACGATATCAACATGCACCGTGCGCGGGCTTTGGAAACCGGACAGCAGACCGGTGGGTTGCACTTTGAAAGACAGGCGCAGCTCGGACACAGCGCGGGTGCTTTCGGGCCAATGCGGAGCCTGCCCGGTCAGCGCTGCATAGTGGTTTTCATAATCAAACCGCGGCACCGTCACATCCGGTTGTGGCTGAAGGTAGGCCGCCACAATGCGCCCGTCGGCGGCCGCCTTAAGCTGCGACATACGCCCACGATCCAAGAGACTCGCGACCAGAGACGTGATGAAGACCGTCTTGCCCGACCGCGCAAGCCCAGTAACGCCCAGCCGGATAACAGGCTCAAATAGAGCCTCGTTCAAGCCGTCGCCTACGGCCTCAACCCGCCGCGTGACCTCATGTGCCAGATCTGTAAAGACCACATCTGCCCTTTCATTTGCTATGGAAAACCTATGGGGCCCTGATGTGCATTTCCATAGGCAGCCCGCAAAGAGCGGCGGGAAAAGCACAGAAATTTCCCCATCGCGGCCCCTGAGTGGGATTGAAGCTACGCCTTTGGACGGCTATGGCGAGGCATGGTTCGGATCGCTCTTAAAGTCGAATATCACGGCGCGCCCTTTGCAGGGTGGCAACGTCAGGCCGATCAGCCTTCGGTGCAGGGCGCGATCGAAGCGGCCTTGGCCAAGCTCGAGCCCGGCCCCCATACCATCGCCGCTGCAGGCCGCACGGATGCGGGTGTACATGGATTGGCTCAGGTCGCGCATTGCGATTTGCAGAAGGATTGGACGCCGTTTCGCCTGTCGGAGGCATTGAATTACCATTTGAAGCCCGACCCCGTTTCCATCGTCGATGCCGCCATCGTGGACGACGACTGGCACGCGCGGTTTTCTGCGGTCGAGCGGCGTTACCTGTTTCGTATCCTCATGCGCCGCGCACCCGCAACACATCAGGCAGGGCTGGTCTGGCAAATCAATCACGCGCTGGACATTGACTCCATGCAAGAGGGCGCGAACCACCTCTTGGGCCACCATGACTTCACCACCTTCCGCTCGTCGATCTGTCAGGCCGCGAGCCCGGTGAAAACGCTGGACGAGTTGCGTATTGAACGGGTTGAAATGCCTTGGGGCCCAGAAGCGCATTTTCATGTGCGCGCGCGGTCTTTCCTGCACAATCAGGTGCGCAGCTTTGTCGGCACATTAGAGCGCGTCGGTGCTGGGACTTGGGCACCGGACGATGTCAAAGCCGCACTCGAAGCCAAGAATCGGGCCGCCTGCGGTCCGGTTTCACCGCCACAAGGGCTCTATTTGGCAGGCGTTGGCTACCCGAAGGATCCTTTCGGAAACTTTGTGGACAAGTAGGCCAATAAGCCTGACCATAAATCGCCAATACCTAGGGGAATCCCGCAATGACTTGGTGCATTTTATGTGCAAAGCTTACCTTACGGAAGCAGTCAGTGCGTCATACCCACAGAATTTAGGCTGGCACCCCGATGGCTGAATATATCGGGGGCTTCCGACTTTATCCTGCCTCGTCTTCCAAATGCAGCTTCATATCGATCAGAACCTGCTGTAGCGCGAGGGTTTCCTTCAAGAGCCGCTTTGCTTCATTGATCGTGATCACCCCGTCTTCAATGGATTGATGGTACTCAGCCATCAACATCGCAAAACGTTGGCTCAAAGCAATCACATCCGTGCTCACCCCACCGGATTTTTCCTGATTGCGGCGACGCTCGTCAAATGAGAGCGAAATCCCCTTCAGCTCGGCCAAGGCCGAAGTTACATGAGGGTAGGAGGACGCTTCTTCCAAAGCGGCGACGGCGTCTACCGGCATAAAGCGATCCGAGTGCTCGTCGTGGTCGCTGTAGTAGCGCCCTAAAGTCGCTTTGGACTTGCCGGTCAGATCGCAAGCAGCCTCGATCCCCACATCTTTGACGAGGGCCTCCGTGTGTTTCTTCAGATAACTGCCGACGCTTGCCATGATGAACCCTTACTGCCCAAACCCCGGCTTCTTTGCCTTAGGGGAAATCGAAATGTCTTTTCCCATTATTGGGTTTTCAGGGATTTGTCATCCTAAGGTTATCGCAGACGCGGCGGAAAGCAGGTGGCTCAGCCCAATCGACCCCCGAGACACGCTTTTCGTCCAGGTGCGTATTCCTTTTGAGGCGCCTCGGGCAACGAAAGGAATCGCGGCTGTCGCGCGATTTATCCGGGTGGGGGTGTTCATCCCCAGGGGCCTGTCCCCACCGCCCTGCCCGGGTGCGATGCTCGACAGAGTCGGGGCGGTGTGACAGCCACCGTCCCGGCGCTCGCATTCTGGCTTGATTTTCGCGGTCAGGCGGGCTTATCAGCAGGGCTATGGCAAAGCTTTATTTCCAATATTCGACCATGAACGCCGGCAAATCGACGGTGCTCTTGCAGGCCTCGCATAACTATCGCGAACGGGGGATGGAGACCTATCTTCTGACCGCCCGCTTAGATGATCGAGCAGGCAAAGGGCGGATCGCGTCTCGGATTGGGATTGGGGAGGATGCCGATACTTTTGATGGCGACACGGATATGTTTGCCAAAATCGAAACGCGCCTAGGCGACGGCGACGTGGCCTGCGTCTTTATCGATGAGGCGCAGTTTCTGACCAAGGATCAGGTCTGGCAACTCGCCCGAGCCGTCGATGACCTGCGCGTGCCGATCATGTGTTACGGACTGCGGGTCGATTTCCGAGGAGAGCTGTTTCCCGGGTCAGCCGCCCTCCTGGCCTTGGCCGATGAAATGCGCGAAGTGCGCACGATCTGCCATTGTGGAAAGAAGGCCACGATGGTCGTGCGACGCGGCGCAGATGGCAAAGCCATGACCGACGGCGATCAGGTGCAAATTGGCGGCAACGAGACCTATGTTTCGCTGTGCCGTCGGCATTGGCGCGAAGAAATGGGCGACACCTAAGGGCTTTGCCCCTCGGCCTGACGGCCTCACCCCAGAGTATTTTCGACAAGCTGAAACTAGACGCGCTCGACCAGGACCGAACCCACGGAATAACCTGCACCAAAGGAACAGATTACGCCTTTGTCGCCGGGCTGCATGTCGTCGCTGTATTTTGAGAAGGCAATGATCGAGCCCGCCGAGGATGTATTGGCGTAGTCCTGCAGGATGTTAGGCTGCTCGCCCTCCTCGGGCACACGGCCAAGCACTTTGCGTCCGATGAAGTCGTTCATCGACTTGTTGGCTTGGTGCAGCCAGAGGCGCTTCAAGTCGTCCGCAGACGCGCCCGCTTCGGCGAGATGGCCTTGGATGTGGTTCACGACCAGTGGCAGCACTTCTTTGAAAACCTTGCGGCCGTTCTGCATAAACTGCATGTCACGGCGGTCTTCCATGTCGGTGTGTGAGCGGCGCAGGTAGCCGTTGTTGTTGCGAATATTGTTGGAGAACTGCGTCGCGCATTTGGTGGAATGAACAAGGAAATGCGCGCCTTTGGCATCCTCGGCCCGTTCGATGACGGTCGCCGTGCAGACGTCTCCGAAAATGAAATGGCAATCGCGGTCGCGCCATTCCAGGTGGCCCGAGCAGATCTCGGGGTTCACGACCAGCGCGCATTTGACCGATCCCGCGCGGATCATATCCGCAGCGGCCTGCAAGCCGAAGGTGGCCGAAGAACAGGCGACGTTCATGTCAAAGGCAAAGCCCCCTGCCCCTAGAAGGTCCTGAATTTCCACGGCAATCGCCGGATAGGCGCGCTCGTGATTGGAGGCCGCGCAGATCACAAGATCCACTTCGTCTGCGGTGCGTCCCGCCTGCGCGAGTGCTTTGTTGCAGGCATCTATCGCCATTTCCGCCATGATCCCCGGCTCATCGTCGGAACGAGACCGCAGCTTCGGGAACATGATGTCCGGATTAAGGATGCTTTCCTTTTCCATCACATAGCGCTGCTCAATCCCACTGGCGCTGAGGATGAAATCGGCGCTGGAATGGGCGATGGTCTCGATCTCGCCTGCGGCAATCGCCTCGGCGTTGTCGGCGTTAAACTTGTCCGCATAGGCGTTAAAGGCCACGACAAGTTCGTCGTTGGTGATGATCTGGCTGGGCGTGAAAACGCCGCTTCCGGTAATGGCTGGCTGGTGCATGTGGCCTCCTCGCAGTCGGGAAACTTCACCGCAAGGGTGACCAAAGGTCAAGGGTGACGCAGCTAGACCCTATTGGGCAAAGGGTTTCCGGCCACGAATGCCTTCAGGTTTTCAACCGCCATCAGCCCCATGCCCTCACGCACTTCCAGCGCGGCTGTGCCCAGATGCGGCAGGAGCGTGACGTTCTCCATGGCCACCAAAGCGTCGGGTACTGAGGGTTCGAATTCGTAGACATCCAGTCCAGCGCCCGCGATGTCCTTGGCCTGAAGAGCTGTGATCAGGGCCGTCTCGTCAACCACTTCGCCGCGCGAGATATTCACGAAATGGGCGGTAGGTTTCATGGCTTTGAACGTGTCCGCATTGATCAGATGCAGCGTATCTGCGCCACCTGGGACGGCGGCCACGAGCACATCGGCCTCGGCGGCGAGGCTTTCCAGATCGCTGTGCGCATTCGCGGGATACGGCAGGTCCTTTTCAGAGCGCGCCATGTAGCTGACGGCCATGCCAAAGCCATAATGGCAACGGCGCGCGATAGCTTGGCCGATGCGCCCCATGCCCACGATCCCGACGCGTTTGCCCGAGACATGCTGTCCCAAAAGCTGCGTTGGATGCCAGCCATCCCAATTGCCCGCCCGCACCAGACGTTCGCCTTCCCCCGCACGACGGCAGGACATGAGGATCAAGGTCATTGCGATATCGGCGGTGGCGTCGGTGACGGCGCCAGGGGTATTGGTGACCATGAGGCCCGCTTTGTTCGCGGCCTCCACGTCAATGTGGTTATAGCCGACACCGAAATTCGCGAGGATCTTCGCGCGCGGGTTTGGGACGTCCGCAAAGACCTCGGCCGAGTAGTTGTCCCGCAACGTCGGCAGGATCGCGTCAAAGTCGGCGAGTGACGTTCGCAACTCATCCGCTGAGAGGGGCGAAGTTTCGGAACGGACCGTGACATTGAAATGCTCTTGGGCGGCCTCAACAACGGACTGCGGCAAGGGGCGTGTAATCAAGAGGTCCATCAATAGAGCCTCCCGCCTTTGGGCACCTCTTTGTCGGGCGTAATCAAAACGACTTCGCCTTCGTCATCCGGTACGCCAAGCACCAGAATTTCCGACATAAATTTCCCAATCTGACGCGGCGGAAAATTCACAACGGCCATGACACGTTTCCCAACGACACTTTCAGGCGTGTAGTGTTTGGTGATCTGGGCCGAGGATTTCTTGACACCCAATTCATCACCAAAATCCACCCAGAGTTTGATCGCAGGCTTGCGCGCCTCTGGATAGGGCTGGGCGTCGACGACGACCCCGGTACGAATATCGACCTTTAGAAAATCGTCAAATGTGATCTCAGCCATCTGCCCCTCCGTCGAGATTTCCGCGCAGCATTGCGCGAAATCTTGCGAAGGTCGAGTTGGATTTTAGGCTTGCGCCGATTTGACGGTGTCATACCCCGCCAAAGCCGCCGCGCGCGCCTCTTTGTGATCGACGATCGGGTGGGGATAGGTCGCACCCAAGGTTACGCCAGCCTCTAGCAACACTAAAGCTGGGGCTTCCCAAGGGGCATGCAGAACCTTCGTCGGCAATGCCGCAAGTTCCGGACACCACTTGCGAATGTAGTCGCCATTGGGGTCGAACTTTTGCGCCTGCGTCGTGGGGTTGAAGATGCGGAAATAGGGTGCTGCATCCGCGCCGGAGCCCGCCACCCACTGCCAACTCGCGGTATTATTGGCGAGATCCGCATCCAGCAAAGTGTCCCAGAACCAGTTCATGCCGTGTTTCCAATGGATGCGCAGATGTTTGATCAGGAAGCTCGCCACCACCATGCGCACGCGGTTGTGCATATAGCCCGTGTGCCAGAGCTCTCGCATGCCCGCATCCACCAGCGGGTAGCCTGTTTTCCCTTTTTGCCAAGCAGTTAGGTGACCCGGATTGTCAGCCCATGGATAGGCATCAAACGCGCGGTTCAGGTTTTGCTCGGGCAGGTCGGGCGTGTGAAACAGCAGCTGATGCGAAAACTCTCGCCAGCCAATTTCTGCGAGGAATTTGTCCGCATCGCCTTGCTTACTTGGATACATGGCACATTGGCGCTGCACCTCGCGCCAGATCTGACGCGGAGAGATCTCGCCGAAATGCAAATGCGGTGACAGACGCGAGACATGGGTTTGGTCCGGCCGGTCTCGCCCTGTTTTATAGCCCTTGATATCGTCAGACAGAAAATGCTCCAGACGCGCCCAAGCCCCCTTTTCTCCGGGTGTCCATACGGGGCCAAAACCCGTCGCCCAATCTGGCTTAGTTGGCAACAGATCTAATGCGTCAATTTCAGCCGTCGCGCCAAAGACCGCAAGCGACGTGCGTTCCAAAGGTGCGGCCGGAGCGCCCGCCTTCAGGCAGGCCCGCCAAAATGGTGAAAACACCTTAAACTGCCCGCCTGATCCGGTTTTGATCTGCCAGGGCTCAAACAAAAGGTTGCCCGGGAAACTTTCGACCACGACACCCGCCGCGCCCAGCGCAGCCTTCATTTCTGTGTCTTTGGCAATGCCAGCAGGCTCATAGCGCCGGTTCCAAAACACCGCGTCGACGCCATAGTCGGCAACAAGTCCTTCAATGACCTCAAGCGGTTCCCCTTGCCGGACCAGCAAGCCGCCCAAGTCCTGTGCCAAGGCCGTCAGCGAGTGATGCAACCACCATTTCGCCGCCGCGCCATAGGCCTCGGGCTCATAGACAAACACGGGCAAAACCTCGCCCCGCGCCGCAGCTGTAGTTAGCGCGGGGTTGTCAGCAACCCGCAAATCATTTCGGAAAAGAACAAGTGAACGCACGGGCGGCCTGTGTCAGAATTAAGACTTAGGCCGCAACCTAGTGCGCCTATCGGGAACGGCCAGAAAATTCCGTTCCCAGACTGGGTTTTACGCCCGCCCGTAGGCCTGAGCGATCGCAACCTGCATTGCGTCCTCAACTGAACGTCCGCCCCATGTGGCCAGCTGAATGGCCGGATAGAAGCGTTCCGCGCTCATGATCGCTGCGTTGATCATCGTGTCGATCTGATCAGGGCTTGCGACCTGACCACCCGCCAGAACCAGACCATAGCGATAGATCATCATGTTCTGCTCGGTCCAATAGGTGAAGCCACCGGCCCAGCATTGATCATTCACGGCATTGAGGACTTCGAACAATTGCGGCATGCGATCTGACGGAGGTTCCATTTCAAAGGAACACACCATCTTGAGCATTTCTTCATATCCCGACCAAGCGAGCGTGATGGAATAGGTCTTCCATTGCCCTTCAATGGCCATTGCGATCTGATCATCCGCGATGCGGTCAAAACTCCACTCGTGATGCTCGGCAATGTGTTCGACGATGTCGATGGGATGAATGTCTTCTTCGAGATACTGCTCTGATAATGCCATGGCGCCACCCTTTCGTTATTGCGCCGGGACGTGGCAGCGTAACCAGCGCTTGGTGCCTGCTCGATGGGAGGTAGGAGAGCCCTCCTCCCTTACTAGGTATGGTGGAGTCTGGGCCCGCTTAAGTAAAGGGAAATATTTGAAAACACCGCAATAAGTTGTGGACAAGTCGTTAAAATCCACAAGAAATAGGCGGTGGGTCTAGGCGGAATAGGCGCTGCGGATGACCTTGGCGGCCTGCGAAATTACCGCCTGATCGCTTTGATGTGCCAGCGCATGCGCCGCGCTTCCGCCGTTAAAGGCCATGATAATTGGCACGCCATGGGTCTTGTAAAAGTTCAGCCAGACGTTGAATTGTCCGCGCTCGCCGCCAGCCTCTGGCGTGTAAATCCAGGTGACGTCTTTGTCCCAAAACGGGCGGTCAAACTGCAGGTAGACCTTATCCAAAAGCCCCATGCCCAGACGCGAAATCGAGCGACGTTTGGCTGCGGGCAATTCTGGCTTAAATCCAATACCGCCCTCTTTCAAAACGCCCAGAGGCACAGTGACCAGAACGGCGTCATAGGCCTCGGGTAGAGCGGCGCGCGGCGTGACCCAGACTTGATTGTCCTCAAGTGTAATCATGCCCACCTGCGTTGAGAGGCGCACGTCGTATTCGCCCTGCAGAGCGCCCAGAATATCCGTATACCCGCCGGGGAAAACGACCTCTTCGCCCTCATAATCATCGTCAAACAAGTAGGCCGATGTGTTCAGCTCATCGACATCCGCACCGGCAGAGGTCTGAATCTCGACCTCATCCCAAATCCAATCGGGGACTTCCGCGTCTCGCATCACGCGCCCGTCGCCCCCACGCAGTGCATAGCTTTCGTCCGTCGCAACCCGCGCAATCGCCTGCTGGTCTGACAAGGCCGTCAAAGGATTGCCATCGGTGCCGTGAATCCAGCTCGCGCCAAGGTCCAGCGGCACGCCAAGACGTTCATCCGTCCAAAGCCGTCCGCCGATACGGTCACGCGCCTCAAGCACGGTCACTTCATGCCCGCGATCCGCCAAGCTCTTGGCGGCGGTCAGCCCGCTCATGCCAGCACCGATCACGGCAACCCGCTTGTGACCCTTCTTGCTGAGCATCGACGCCACGCGCAGCCCTGACTCATGAGCCGCGTGCACCGTGCTGGAGCGTTTATAGAAAGTTGCCTCACCCGCAAAAAAGATGCGCCCGTCGATCGGGGCTTCCAGATTGCGGCGGTCCTTTTTCCGGGACCCTTTAGCGACATAGGAATAAGACCCATAGGCAAAGGGATCCTGACTCCAATTGGTGCGCAGATAACCGCGGGGGCCACCGGCCGCAAAGGCTTGGACCGGCAACATTGCTGCCGTCAAAGCCGCACCCATCCCGGCCAAAGTCGACCGGCGCGTCCAATTGGATTGGGTCACTTATTTCTTGCCTTCCAAGGCCTCAATCCGCGCCTTGAGCGCTTCGTTCTCTTCCCGCGCCTTTTGCGCCATGGTGCGCACCGCATCAAATTCTTCGCGGGTCACAAAATCGCGATCCGCGAGCCAGCGATCCATGAGGGATTTCATCGCGGTCTCGGCCTCATCCTTCGCGCCTTGTGCTACGCCCATCGCATTAGTCATCAGCTGCGAGATGTCGTCCATGATCTTATTGCGGGTCTGCATGTGGACCTCCGGTATTCTGCCGTTACATTTGATCCCTATATGGGCACAAAAGCAGCGACTCTCAAGGTTGACTTCGCCCCAGTCTCAGAGGCACATCAGACACATGCAGGCCATGATCCCCTTTCCCGATATTTCCCCCGAGCTTTTCTCGATCTCTTTAGGCGGCTTTGAACTGGCACTGCGCTGGTATGCTTTGGCCTATATCGTCGGGATCATTCTGGCGTTCCAGATTTCCTTGATGGCTCTGCGGCGCGTGCATCTGTGGCGCAACGACGCGGCCCCTATGGATGACGCCCAACTCGAAGACCTACTCTTTTGGGTCACCATCGGCATCATTCTCGGTGGGCGCATGGGCTATGTGCTGTTTTATCAGCCGGGGTCCTATCTATCCGATCCCCTCGCGATCATACGCGTCTGGGAAGGCGGCATGGCCTTTCATGGCGGGGTAATCGGCGTGGTTCTGGCCGGATGGCTGTTTTGCCGCCGTCATGGGCTGGCGAAACTCTCGACGTCCGACATCGTGGTTCTGGGCGCGCCAGTTGGTCTTTTGCTGGGCCGCCTTGCAAATTTCGTCAACGCAGAGCTTTGGGGCCGCCCGACCGACCTGCCTTGGGGCGTCGCCTTTCCAGGCGCTTATGCTCAAGACTGCGGCCAGCTCGCAGGCCTTTGCGCGCGCCACCCGTCGCAACTCTATGAAGCCTTCCTTGAAGGCGCGCTGTTGCTAACTGTGATGCTCTGGCTCGCCTTCCGCAAAGGTGCCTTGAAGTTCCCGGGGCGTATCACCGGCGTGTTTTTCGCAGGCTATGGGCTTGCACGGTTCCTTGTGGAATTCGTCCGCCAGCCAGACGCGCAGTTTGTCACCGAGGGCAACCCGCTTGGCCTTGTCCTGCATCTGAATGGCATCGGCCTGACCATGGGCCAGATCCTATCGCTACCGATGATCCTCTTCGGCCTCTGGATGATCGCCAAAAGCCGGCGCGCGGTACAATGAGCCTGCGCGAGACGCTCATAAATCGCATCCGCACCATCGGCCCGATTTCTGTCGCCGACTATATGACCGAATGCCTTTTGCATCCCGCCTACGGCTATTACGCCACCCGCGACCCCTTTGGCACGACGGGCGACTTCACGACCGCGCCGGAAATCACCCAGATGTTTGGCGAACTTTTAGGCATCTCACTGGCGCAAGCTTGGATGGACCAAGGTTCACCGACCCGTTTCACCCTTGCCGAGGCGGGCCCCGGGCGGGGCACGCTGATGGCAGACCTGCTGCGCGCGACCCGCAATGTGCCGGGATTTCACGACGCAATGGAGGTCCATCTGATCGAGGCCTCCCCCACCCTGCGCGCCAAGCAGGAAGAGCTGATCACCCGCGCCATATGGCATGACGGTGTCGACACTCTGCCCGAACAGCCGACGTTCTTTGTCGCCAATGAATTCCTGGATGCCCTGCCTATCCGCCAGTTCATCCGCGAAGGCTCTGCATGGCGGGAGCGCCTGATCGGCGTCGACCACGAAGCCCTGACTTTCGGCCTTGGCGCAGCCCAGCCTCAACCCGCCCTCACCCATCGTCTTGAAGACACCGAAGACGGCATGATGGTCGAAGTCTGCGAACCTCTCGCGCCCATGATCGACGCTGTCGGCGGCCGCATCAAACGCCACGGTGGCGTGGCGTTGATCATTGACTACGGCGACTGGCATTCTCAGGGTGATACGCTGCAGGCGGTGCAGGATCACAAAGAGGTCGACGTTCTGGAAGATCCCGGCAACGCAGACCTCACCGCCCATGTGGATTTCGAAGCCATCTGCCTCGCGACCCCCTGCAAGTTTTCCCGCGTCACCGCCCAAGGCGTCTTTCTAGAGCGTCTGGGCATCACAAGACGCGCGCAGGATCTCGCGAAATTGATGGAGCCCGCCCAGCTTGAACAGCACATTCTCGCGCATCGACGCTTGACCCATCCCGAGGAAATGGGAAATCTGTTCAAAGTGGTCGCCCTTTACCCAGAGGGCGAAAACCCGCCCCCCGGAGTAGAAGCATGAGCCTTGAAATCCTCAGGTCCGAGAGCCTCGCGCCCATTCAACACGGGTTCTTCACCCGCAAGGGCGGCGCATCCTCGGGGATTTTCCACGGTCTTAACTGCGGCACCGGCAGCAGCGATCTCGCGGACATCGTACGCATCAACCGAGACCGCGTGGCGCAGGCCATGGGTGTTGAGGCACTGAATGGCGTTCACCAAATCCATTCAGCCGACGTGGTGACTGTGACGGAGCCGATCACTGGCGAGAAGCCCAAAGCCGACGCTCTGGTCACCAATATCCCCGGCCAAGCCCTGTCGATTCTGACCGCCGATTGCCAGCCGGTGCTCTTTGCAGATCCCAAGTCGGGTGTCATTGGCGCTGCACACGCCGGATGGAAAGGCGCAGTGTCAGGCGTTCTTGAAGCCACCGTGGACGCGATGGAATCGCTTGGTGCGAAACGCGAGGCGATCCGCGCGGTCGTCGGGCCTTCGATCAGTCAGGCGGCTTATGAGGTCGGGCCGGAACTGCGCGATCAATTTATCGACGGCGATCCAGACAACAGCCGCTTTTTCGCGAAAGGCGACGGGGATCGGTTCATGTTCGACCTCCCGGGCTATGGCGTCCACCGCCTCCAAGCCGCAGGCGTCGGCTTTGCTGAATGGAACGGACATTGCACCTATAGCGATCCGGACCGGTTCTATTCCTATCGCCGCACAACCCACGCCAAAGAAGCGGACTATGGTCGGTTGATCGCGGTCATCAAACTCTAGATCGCCCCCAATTCACCTCTGCAACTCCTCGGATTCACGCCAATCTCGCCGCAACTCTGCCCCATTTCGGAACCAGATTGTTCTCAACAGACAAACAATCCGGTCCGCAAAGGATCAGGCAAGAAGGAGCAGACAGATGGCAAAGCAACGCTTTATAAAATCGATCGTCAAAGCATCGAAAACCGAGGCAGTCGTGCTGCCATGGGCGAAAAAGCGCATCGGCGAGACCGTTCTGGTAAAACCAGCCGCGAAAGCCGCGTAAGAGAATTCTCGAGGACCCCCTACCTTCCAAGCAAAACGACCGTTGGTTCCCCCGGCCAACGGTCGTCTTCTTTTGGTTTGGGGGCTTCAAATAGCTTGAGCGCCCAAGGATTTAACCGAGTCGATCCACCGCGCCACCGCCCCCGGTTTCGGATCGCTGGATTGCGCGAAATGGGTGAACCGCGTGGGGCTGAGGCCGATGAACCCCAGAATTTGCCGTTTCAACTGAGAATGCAGCGCGCTGCGATAGATCAGGCGGAAATACCAGCCCGGCGTGTCGGACGTCAGAATGACCCGCGCCGTCCGCCCCTTGAGCATCGGTTTCGGAAACTTGCCGCTTTTGGTGTCAAAGGTCCGTCCGGGCAGGAAACTGCGATCAATCAACCCTTTGAGCTTGGCTGGTAGACCTCCCCACCACATCGGCGAGGTCAGAACCACGTGATCCGCCCATTCAATCGACTGCAACACTTGCTCCAGATCCGGCTCCAGCGGCTTTGGCTCTTTATAAAGCGCCTGCCCGAAATCCGGATCAAACTCCAAATCGCCGACATTCATCACTCGAACCTCATGCCCTTCGCCCTGTGCGGCATCGGCATAAGTCTGGGCAAATGTTGCCGACAAGGACGCCTCACGCGGGTGCCCATTCAAAACAAAAATCTTCTTCGCCATCTCGCGACTCTCCATAAATTGACCGTGGTCACTTTCATAGATTCCAAAATTGACCATGGTCAATAACTAAATTTGACCAAAGTCACTTTTTCTGTCACACCACGGCTATGGCCGTCCAAACACGCACCCTCAAAACCCGCGCGAAACTTATCGAAGCCGCGCAAAACCGCATCAAAGATGCGGGCTATGAGGCGCTGCGCGTTGAGGATGTGGTGAAGGATGCAGGCGTCGCGAAGGGGACGTTCTTTGCCCACTTCAAAGACAAAGACGCGCTGATGGATCACCTGATTGGGGGTGAAATCCACGCGTTTTTGGACGAGGTGGAGCTGATGGAGCCGCCAAAGAGCGTCGATGAAATCCTAGACGCTCTGATGCCGTCCTTTGAGTTCATGACCCAGGAACGTTTTGTCTTTGACGTGATTCTTAGGCATTCCGGCGCGGCACAAAACAGCGAGATCGGCGCGATCGCGCAGACCTTCATCCGCCACGGCACCGTCATGGCGCATTGGCTGGCCCATGGACCATTTCGCAAGGACATCGACCCGGCGCTGATGGCCGATGGCGTCGGAGCCTTCCAAATCCAAGCCCTCGCCCTACACTTTTGCACAGCGCATAACGGTATTTCGATCAGAGATCGGATGGAGACTTACTTGAACGCCTGGCTTTTGCCTAAGCCGTCCGGCTGATCCGTTCTTCTAGTACGTCAAACGGCACGCCCGGTTCATCCTTGGCACCACGAATGACCAGCGATGTTTTCACGCTCGCAACATTCTCGGCCTTCAGCAGATCCTCAGTTAGGAAGGTCTGAAACGTCGACAGATCCGGCGCGCAGCATTTCAGGATAAAGTCCACTTCGCCATTCAGCATGTGACACTCGCGCACCAAAGACCAATCGCGGCAGCGGTCTTCAAAGGCGCTTAGATCCGCTTCGGCCTGACTGATCAGCCCAACCATCGCGAAAACCTGAACCTCAAAGCCCAACTCGCGCGCATCGACCTCGGCGTGATAGCCGCGAATATAGCCTGATTCCTCAAGGGTGCGCACACGGCGCAAGCAAGGCGGCGCAGAGATCCCCACGCGCTTGGCCAGCTCTACGTTGGTCATACGACCATCCGCCTGAAGCTCTGCCAGAATCTTGCGGTCAATCGGATCCAAACGATATCCCGTCATGTGCCTCGTTACCCCTCTGCAACTTTGCAATTCTTATAGCACCCGCCGATGCGCGCGCAATAATATTTCGCGATTTCCACGATGACTGGAAAGTGAGCCTTGATATCGCGCGCTCTGCCGCTTGGGGGTTTTCGCCCGCGTCCCTTATGTCTATATCCCTGTGACGCGAAATTTTAGGCAATCGGGTGGCCCATGGCAGAGAGCAAACATACCAAAGTTCTGATTATCGGATCAGGCCCAGCGGGTTACACCGCAGGCGTCTACGCAAGCCGCGCGATGCTGAACCCGATTCTCGTGCAGGGCATTGAGCCCGGCGGTCAGTTGACCACAACCACCGAGGTCGAAAACTGGCCCGGTCACACAGAAATCCAGGGCCCTGACCTGATGGTCAACATGGAGGCGCATGCCCGCGCCATGGGCACAGAGATCATCGGCGACATTATCAACGAACTCGACACGTCCGTGCGCCCCTTCGTGGCCAAAGGCGACAGCGGCACGACCTATACCGCAGACGCGGTGATCCTCGCGACTGGCGCGCGCGCAAAATGGCTGGGCATGGAAAGCGAAGAGAAATTCAAAGGATTTGGTGTTTCCGCCTGTGCGACCTGTGACGGCTTCTTCTATCGCGGCCAAGAGATCGTGGTGATCGGCGGCGGCAACACAGCCGTTGAAGAAGCGCTGTTCCTGACGAACTTCGCTTCTAAAGTGACCCTTATCCACCGCCGCGATGAGCTGCGCGCTGAAAAGATCCTGCAAGAACGCTTGCTGAAGCACGAAAAGATCGAAACGCTGTGGTTCAACACTTTGGAAGAAGTCGTCGGCACCGACATGCCTCTGGGCGTGACCGGCGTGAAAACCAAAAACGTCAACACAGGCGAGATCACCGAGATCCCTTGCGCCGGTGTCTTCGTCGCAATCGGCCACGCGCCAGCGACGGAGCTCGTGAAAGACGTGTTGGAAACCCACAACGGCGGCTATGTCAAAGTCGAAGCGGGCAGCACCCGCACTTCGATCCCCGGCATTTTCGCCGCCGGTGACCTGACCGACCACGTCTATCGCCAAGCGGTGACCTCGGCGGGCATGGGCTGTATGGCGGCACTGGATGCTGAGAAATTCCTGGCGGAACAGGAATAAGCGTTCCAACAAATTGATACACCTGCGGTCAGAATTCCACGTTTGACCGCAGGCGTGTGATTTCCCTCTTATTTTCACACAAGACTTGGCTCAAAAACGCTTTTATGAGATACGTTCACCCGTGAACAAACAATGAGAGCCGTGTCGTGGCCGAAACTGAGGCACATATCAGCAGCGAAGAGGACCAGCTTTTCCGCCTTTTGCGGCAGCTGGATATCGCCCCTGATGCGCCGCAACGTGCGACTGCTGAGGCGGTTGGCCTGTCGCTTGGCCGCCTGAACGCTTTGCTGCGCGACGCCATCGACCAAGGCCTCGTGCGCATCGCCCAGCGCCCGGGCTCTGACAAACGCCAGCGCAATTCCTATGCGCTGACCACCAAAGGCGCTGGCGAAAAGAACCGCCTGACGGATCTTTTCCTCGCCCAGAAACTCGCCGATTACGAAGCCCTGCACGCAGAGCTGACCGGCACGAAAATCGGCCTTGTGCCGCTTAAATCCAGGACGGAACCCATGCAAAACAACCTCGCTCCTATCCCAGAGCTTTATGTGTCCTATGACTCAGCGCAAAAGCTGAAAGTCGAGGCGGCTGATCTGACCAGCCACGACCTGACCCCGCGCCAGATCTGCGATTTGGAGCTGTTGATGAACGGTGGCTTTAACCCGCTGAAGGGCTTCCTGAGCGAAGAAGACTACAACGGCGTCGTGGAAAACATGCGTCTGGCGGATGGCCAGCTCTGGCCAATGCCGATCACTCTGGATGTCTCTGAGGACTTCGCCGAGAGCATTGAAATCGGCCAGGACATCGCTCTGCGTGACCAAGAGGGCGTGATCCTTGCGACCATGACGGTCACAGACCGGTGGGAGCCAAACAAATCTCGCGAAGCCGAGAAGGTTTTCGGTGCGGATGACGACGCACACCCTGCCGTGAACTATCTGCACAACCAAGCGGGCAAAATCTATCTTGGCGGACCGATCACCGGCATCCAACAGCCTGTGCATTACGATTTCCGCGGCCGTCGCGACACGCCAAACGAACTGCGCGCCTATTTCCGCAAGCTGGGCTGGCGCAAAGTCGTTGCCTTCCAGACCCGCAACCCGCTGCACCGTGCGCACCAAGAACTGACCTTCCGAGCCGCCCGCGAAGCGCAGGCGAACCTGCTGATCCACCCTGTTGTCGGCATGACCAAACCGGGCGACGTCGATCACTTCACCCGCGTGCGTTGCTATGAGGCAGTGCTGGACAAATACCCAGCGGCCACCACCACTATGTCGCTCTTGAACCTGGCGATGCGTATGGCGGGCCCACGCGAAGCGGTTTGGCACGGTCTGATCCGTAAAAACCACGGCTGCACCCACTTTATCGTCGGTCGCGACCATGCAGGCCCTGGCAAGAATTCCGCAGGCGAAGATTTCTATGGCCCATACGATGCGCAGGATCTGTTCCGCGAACACCAGGACGAAATCGGCATCGAAATGGTCGACTTCAAACATATGGTCTATGTCCAGGAACGCGCCCAATACGAGCCAAATGACGAGATCAAAGACAAGGATGATGTGACTATCCTGAACATCTCGGGCACAGAACTGCGCCGCCGTCTGGCAGAGGGTCTTGAGATCCCCGAATGGTTCTCATTCCCAGAGGTTGTCAAGGAACTGCGCAAGACCAAGCCGCCGCGTTCCAAACAGGGCTTCACCGTCTTCTTCACCGGCTTCTCTGGATCAGGCAAGTCCACGATTGCGAACGCCTTGATGGTGAAACTGATGGAAATGGGTGGCCGCCCAGTGACGCTGCTGGATGGCGATATCGTGCGGAAAAACCTGTCCTCCGAGCTGGGTTTCTCCAAGGAACACCGTGACCTCAACATCAAGCGCATCGGCTATGTAGCGTCTGAAATCACCAAGAACGGTGGCATCGCGATCTGCGCGCCCATCGCACCCTACGCGACCACCCGCCGCCATGTGCGCGAAGAGATCGAGCAATTCGGTGCTTTCGTTGAGGTGCATGTCGCGACCAGCATCGAGGAATGCGAACGCCGCGACCGCAAGGGGCTCTATAAGCTTGCGCGCGAGGGCAAGATCAAAGAGTTCACCGGGATTTCGGACCCTTACGATGTCCCAGTGGACCCAGAGCTGAGCGTTGAGACCGAGAATGTCGAGGTCGACAACTGCGCCCACCAAGTGCTGCTCAAGCTGGAAAGCATGGGCCTGATCAAAGCCTAAAAACAATAAAGCGCGGCTCAAAAGGCCGCGCTTTTTCAATATCTCGGATCCTTTAAAAGGATCCGACGTCGATTTCTTTCAAAGAAATCGTGGCTCCGATCAATGCACCGTCACAGGCGCATAATCATTCTGGCGCGCCAAGGCAAAGGCCAGGTTGCGCTCTTTCACAACAGCCAGACGCTCGCCATCCGCCCCATGCACCGCATAGAGCGTCTCGATACCTTCGACTTGCTCTTGCATGTCGGCAGGTAGGTCAGCCACCGCGACCTCGCGCACATACACCATGCGGTGTTCGTTTGGGGTTTCAAAATCATATTTGCTGATCATACTGCTCACCCTTTCTTAATGTTGATGGTCTGAACCACGGTTTCCGGCCGCGCCTGCGTCAGATCGACGTGCAATAGCCCGTTCTCCATGATCGCCTCGCCCACTTCGACACCATCTGCCAAAACGAAAGAACGCTGGAACTGACGCGCAGCGATTCCTCGGTGCAGGAACACGCGATTTGCCCCGTCATCATGCTGCCGCCCACGGATCACCAGTTGGCGATCCTCCACCGTGATGCTCAGATCTTCCTCGGCAAAACCGGCCACCGCCAGTGTGATCCGGTAGGAATGATCCGAAGTTTGTTCAATGTTAAAAGGGGGATAGCCGCCGTTTTCGGCCTTTGCCGTGCGCTCTACAAGGCGCTCCAGCTGTTCAAATCCCAGCATATGGGGATAGGACCCCAAAGTCAGTTTGCTCATCGTGATGTCCTTACGCGAAGCGACGATCTTAGGTTGCGGGCCCCTCTCAGGCAGCCCTTCGTTAAGAAATATGGGCATCAAAATCGCCAAGTGCAAGGGCTTTGCTTATGCAGCCTAAAGGCGTATCTTTGGGATAAGCCAATAACATGAGCCCCTTATGACCGGACTAGACAAACTGGAGATGAAGACAGACGAGGTTCTGCGCGTCGAGCTCCAGGTTTTCAAACAGGAACACCGCGATCTGGACGAGGCCATCGAGGCCCTGATCGAACGCGGCACCAGCGATGTTCTGACGATCAAGCGTCTGAAAAAGAAGAAACTGCTTTTGAAAGACAAAATCGCCTATATCGAAGACCGTTTGACCCCGGATATCATTGCCTAGAGGCCGCATCTGAGTATAGTGCGCGCTCCATTGATCACCGGAGGCACAAATGGCCGATATCAAAGTGGGCATCATCATGGGCAGCCAATCAGACTGGCCAACCATGAAAGAAGCAGCGGATGTTCTGGATGAACTCGGCGTGGCCTATGAAACCAAGATCGTCTCGGCCCACCGCACGCCGGATCGCCTGTGGGACTATGGCAAATCGGCCGTGGATCGTGGCTTGCAGGTGATTATCGCAGGCGCCGGAGGGGCCGCGCATTTGCCGGGCATGATGGCGTCCAAAACCCGCGTTCCCGTAGTCGGCATTCCGGTGCAGACCAAAGCGCTGTCTGGCGTGGACAGCCTTTATTCCATCCTGCAAATGCCACGCGGCTTTCCTGTTGCAACTATGGCCATCGGCGCAGCTGGCGCGAAAAACGGTGGCCTGATGGCAGCGGGCATTCTGGCCCTGCAAGACGAGGCTTTAGCGGCTCGTTTAGACCAGTGGCGCGCGGACCTTTCTGCCTCCATCGCGGATGAGCCAGAAAAGTGAGCCGTATCGGCTTCATAGGTACGGGTCACATCGCAGCCCCTATGGTGCGGCGGATGGTGGCTTTGGGCCATGAAGTTACCGTCACGACGCGCAATGCAGAGGTCTCGGCAGACCTTGTGGCCAGCCACGGCGTTAAAGCGTTTGAGCCGCAAGAGGTTCTGAACGCAAGCGAGATCGTATTCATCTGTCTTCGCCCAGCCGTCGCGCCGGACATATTGTCCCAACTCATTTTCCGCCCCGAGCAGCAAATCATTTCGGTGATGGCAGAGCACAGCGAGGCCACTCTTCTAGAACTGTGCAACCCCGCCACGAGCATCACCCGCACGATCCCTCTTGGTTTTGTCGAAAAAGGCGACTGCCCTCTGCCTGTTTGGGGCGACGCGGGCCTCATCACCGCGCTTTTCGGATCCGACAACACGATCCTACCGATGCCCCAAGAGGATGGCTTGAACGCGATCCTCACCGCGTCTGCCTTTATGGCGAGCCAATTGAACCTTCTGAACACCGTGGCCAACTGGACCAAATCCCAGATCGGTGACGCCGATGTCTCCGAGGCCTATATCCGCACGCTCGTTTCGGGGTTCCTCATGGCGATGCCGCGTGATACGGGCAGCCTTGAAGCGGAACGGGATGGGCTGACGCTGCCGGGGTCTCTGAACCGACAGGTGATGGAGGCTCTGCAAGAGGCGGGCACCCATGCAACCCTCACCCGTGCCCTTGATGATGTGTATGAAAGGCTGACCTCAAAATGAGCACCCCCCTTCCGATCGGCAGCACCATTGGCATTCTGGGCGGAGGGCAACTCGGTCGTATGCTCTCGGTCGCGGCATCTCGGCTCGGCTACAAAAGCCACATCTTTGAACCCGGCGCGAACCCGCCCGCGGGTCAGGTCGCGGATCAGGTGACGACGGCCGCCTATGAGGACGAAGCGGCACTCAAGGCTTTTGCCGATGCGGTCGATGTCATCACATATGAATTTGAAAACATCCCGACCTCTGCTCTGGATATCCTCGAGGCCCATCGCCCGATCCGCCCGGGTCGTGAGGCTCTGCGTGTCAGCCAGGACCGCATCACGGAAAAGGATTTCCTGACCGGCCTGGGCCTGAAAACCGCGCCCTACGCTCAGATCGATACCGCCGAGGATCTGGCCAAGGCGATGACAGAGATCGGCACGCCCTCGATCCTGAAAACCCGCCGTTTCGGCTATGACGGCAAAGGTCAGGTGCGCCTGTCAGAGGACAGCGATCCCGCGGTCGCAATGGAAGAGGTCGCGGGTGCGGCGTCCGTTCTGGAAGGGTTCGTCAATTTCAGCCACGAAGTCTCGGTGATCGCCGCGCGCGGCACCACAGGCGAAGTCGCCTGTTATGATCCCGGCGAGAACGTCCACGAAGGCGGCATCCTGCGCACCACCACAGTCCCGGCTCGCCTGCCCGGCTCCATGCGGATGGATGCAGTTCTGATCGCCAGCCAGATCCTGAACGCGCTGGATTACGTAGGAGTCATGGGGGTCGAACTATTCGTCACGCTCGAAGGCCTTATCGTAAACGAGATCGCGCCACGAGTGCATAACTCAGGCCACTGGACGCAGAACGGCTGCGCCGTCGATCAGTTCGAACAACATATCCGCGCTGTCGTTGGCCTGCCTTTAGGCGATGGCAAACGCCACAATGACGTGGTGATGGAGAACCTGATCGGCGAAGACATGGACCGCGTGCCGCACCTGTTGAAAGAGCCGCATGTGGCCGTGCATCTTTATGGCAAAGCCGATGTGAAAGCGGGCCGAAAGATGGGCCACGTGAACCGCGTCACCCCTGCAGGCTAACGCAACATTTCAAAGCGGCGGGGCCAGAAATCTCTGCGCTGCACCACCAGACATATAGGTGATGTTACCCCCGACCACGGTCGCCTCAATCTGTCGTGTCTCCTTGCGCAGGATCACCAGATCGGCGCGCAGCCCCGCGGCGATCTCTCCGCGATCTGTGAGGCCCAAAATCCCCGCCGGCCCCGAACTCACCAAAGCCCAGGCCTGCGCCAGCGACGCCACGCCCTCATCCACCAGACGAAACACCGCCTGTTTCATTGCCGGATAATGATAGTCGCTCGCCAAAGCGTTACAGAGCCCATCTGCGATCAACTCAGCCGCCGACAAACGCCCGGAATGAGACCCGCCCCGCACGACATTCGGTGACCCCAGAATAACCGGAGCCCCCACCGCGCGATGCGCCTCTGCAGCTTCGCGCGTGACCGGAAACTCACCGATGCTCGCCCCCAACTCGTGGAAACCTTGCACCTGTTCCGCTGTCTCATTGTCATGTGCACCCAAGCGCACCCCGCGCGCAGAAAGACGTGCGGCGAGCTCAGGCAGAGCGGCAGTTACTGCATCCGATTGCGCATGCAACTTTTGAAGCAACGCCAGATGCGCTTCAGGTGAACGCCCGCTTTTCAACGCCTGCCCCGTCAACCGAGGCGGCTTTTTCCCCTTAGCCAAGGCCGCATGCGGTAGATGATCGTTAAAGACCACATAGGGCACGTCGTATTCGGCCACCAACGCTTCAAACTCTGCGTATTGCGCCAGTAGATGCGTCTCAAAACGCAGTTGCACGCGCGTATCTGTCAGCATCTGTGCCGCATGATGCGCCGCCAGAAACCGCGCCGCAAACTCCGTGCCGCGCATGCCGCCTTCCCAACTAAAAAACTGCGCCAAAACAGCGGTCCCGATGCCATTGGACGCAAGCTCTGCATCACTCGAGGCCAGCCCCTGCCCCAAATCCTTCAGCACGCCGCGACGCGGCGCGAGATGACGTTCAAACCCGTCGCCGTGAATATCCACAAAGGCCGGACAAATCATATAGTCGCTTAGGTCGATCTCACGCGCATCCGTATCGCTCTGCAAGAGACCGTCGCAGATGCCAAGATCCCGCGCTTCAAGGCCATTAGCCCCCAGAACCTCGGCACCGGTCAGGCGAAGTTTCACACTCATGTCGGCCTCTCAACTCTAATCAAGAGCGCCTAATAACGCCTCGCCCAGTGTTTTGGAATGATCAAACCGTCCGTTGTTTAGAAAGGCCTTGACCTGCGCAATCACCAGCGGGTTGTTCATCATGAACGTATGGCTTGTGTGGACGACGATGTGATCCGTCATCCCCGCAACTTTGGTCGAACTGACCGAGACCTTACCGTCGTCATCGCCTTCAACCAGCGCTGAATAGACCGGGTTAAGCGAGATATCCCCCGCGATCACGCCCAAGGGAAAGGCCACATCCGGCAGATCTCCGGTCACGCCATCTGTGCCCAATTCCATGCCTGCAGGCCCGTTGATCCACTCAAACAGGGCCCAGTCGCTGAAAGTGTCCACGATTTCAGACCCGTGATTGGGCGGGCCGAGCATCACCACATGGCCTAGGGTGGCCTCATCGTTCTCGCTCAGCCAGGCCCTCAGAAGGATGCCACCCATGGAATGGGTGACCACATGAGTTTTCGCGCCGCCACAGGCTG
Organism: Cognatishimia coralii; assembly: GCF_037478305.1. Taxonomy (NCBI): domain Bacteria; kingdom Pseudomonadati; phylum Pseudomonadota; class Alphaproteobacteria; order Rhodobacterales; family Paracoccaceae; genus Cognatishimia; species Cognatishimia coralii. Next base: position 99,585 of record NZ_JBBGAZ010000004.1, on the reverse strand, counting down.
TAAATGCCCTGGGTAAGGTCGCATTGGCGAGTGTTTTGATCGAGGCAGAGGTCGAGGGATAGGGCTGGTTCACAACCCGATAGCCCTCGGCCTCAAGCGCCAGCTCCATGACCGCAAAGGACGCATCCGTCCGCGCCAATCCATGCAATAGCACGACGCAGTCCTGGGCCAGGGCCGCAGCGCTTGTCGTCATCCAAAACAAACTGGCGATCAAAATCCTCATGGCGTCTATTTAAGTACAAGCCACAGCGAATCCAGCGTCAGAGATCCCAGACCACGCGCAACCCTTGATGCGTAGTCGTGCTATCAGGCGAATTCCCAGAGCGCGCCGCGATCCTATACCGGTAGCAATAGCTCTTGTGGCACAGAAAAGAGCCGCCCTTCAGGAGTTTATACCCTTTGATCTCGGCCTGCCGCGCTTTGACCTCTTTCTTCATCGAGCGCAGGCGAAACGGTTCTGATGTCCATTCCCAGACATTTCCCGCCATATTGAAAAGCCCATAGCCATTGGGTTCAAACGACCGCGCGGGGGCCGTGGCGCGATAGCCATCTCGCGCTGTGTTCATGTCAGGAAACTGCCCCTGCCAGATATTGCAAGGCGTGAAGTCGCTGTCATTGGGATCCTGATCGCCCCAGGGGAAGCGCACATCCCCCAGCCCTCCGCGCGCCGCATGTTCCCACTCGGCTTCCGAGGGCAATCGGCCTCCGACCCAGTCGGCATAGGCCTTGGCGTCATTCCAGGATATTTGCACAACAGGATGGTCCGGCAAAGCCGCGTCTTCGGTGCCCGGCCCGTTAGGTGCGTTCCAAACCGCGCCCTCGACACGCCGCCACCATTGTACATTCACAACAGCCCGCGTCGCGCCCACGCTCTCGGGTACCTGCGCCCAGAATACATAAGACCACCCAAAACGCTCGGCCTCGGTGACATAGCCCGTGGCCGCGATGAACTCTGCAAACTGCGCATTCGTGACCGTGGTCGCCCCCATTAAAAACGGGGCCAGCCGCTGCTGGCGCAGAGGGCTCTCACAATCCAGTGGAATAAAGGCCTCGCGGGTCCCGACCAGAGCCTTACCCCCCAGGATTTTCACCGCATCCTCGGCGACACGTCGCGCGCCTTCGATGGGAACCGAAGGCGCGTCGCTGGGTTCACGCCCGGAGAACGGACAACAAGACATCAGCCGCGCTTAGCCGCACTTGCTATAGCCGCAGCTCGTGCAGGTCATGCAGCCTTCGACCATGTTGAGGCTATAGTCACCACAGCTCGGGCAGGCCTTGCCACGCGGCGTTTCACCCACGGCGACGACTTCTGCCTTTGGGTCCGTCTTCAGCCCCATGCCCTCGCCTTCGATAAAGCCTGTGGCCACCATGTGCTTTTCAATCACGCCCCCGATGGCCGCCAAAATGGACGGGATATATTTCCCTTCCATCCAGGACCCACCACGCGGGTCAAATACGGCCTTGAGTTCCTCAACCACGAAAGACACGTCGCCACCACGCCGGAACACGGCCGAGATCATCCGGGTCAGCGCCAGCGTCCAGGCGTAATGCTCCATGTTCTTGGAGTTGATAAAGATCTCAAACGGACGACGATGCCCGCCCATGACCACATCATTGATGGTCAGGTAAATCGCGTGTTCGCTGTCATGCCACTTGAGCTTATAGGTCGCGCCCTCAAGGCTTTGCGGACGTTCCAGCGGCTCGGACATATAGATGACTTCGCCTGTGTCTGCGACCTGATCGGCGGGGCTTTCGCCTGGCGCTTTCTCTTCGCTTTCGCTGACCGTCAGGACAGATCCGGTGATGTCATTTGGACGGTAGGTGGTACAGCCCTTACAGCCCGTATCCCACGCCTGCATGTAGACGTCTTTGAAAGCGTCAAAGCTGATGTCTTCAGGGCAGTTGATGGTCTTGGAAATGGATGAATCGATCCACTTCTGCGCAGCCGCCTGCATACGCACATGGGCTTCGGGCGCCAGCGTCTGGGCGTTCACGAAATAGCTCGGCAGTTCCTTATCGCCAAACTTGTCGCGCCAGAGTTTGACCGCATAGTCCACGACCTCTTCTTCGGTCCGGGACCCGTCCTTCTGCAGCACTTTGCGCGTATAGGCATAGGCAAAGACCGGCTCAATGCCGGAACTCACGTTGCCTGCATAAAGGCTAATCGTGCCCGTCGGCGCGATTGAGGTCAGCAGCGCGTTGCGGATGCCATGCTCCGCGATCTCGGCTTTCAGATCCTCATCCAGATGCTGCACCAAACCGCCGTTGACGTATTTGTCCTTGTCGAAAAGCGGGAAGGCCCCCTTCTCTTTCGCCAGATCCACAGAGGCTTTGTAGGACGCATGGGCAATCGCCTTCATCCAGGCCTCGGTCTGCGAGGCGGCCTCTTCGGTGCCGTACTCAAGACCCAACATCAGCAGAGCATCCGCAAGGCCGGTCACACCCAGACCAATCCGCCGCTTGGCCTGCGCTTCCTGAGCCTGCGCATCCAGCGGGAATTTCGAGGCATCGACCACGTTGTCCATCATCCGCACAGCAGTCGTCACCAGCTCTGTCAGAGCGGTCTCACACAGATGCGCCCCTTCTTCGAACGGGTAATAGACCAACCGCGCGAGGTTGATTGACCCCAACAAACACGCGCCATAAGGCGGCAGAGGCTGTTCGCCACACGGGTTGGTCGCCGCAATCGTCTCGCAATAGTTCAGGTTGTTGGCCTGATTGATACGGTCGATAAAGATCACGCCCGGCTCGGCCTGATCATAGGTGTTCTGCATGATCTTATTCCAAAGATCGCGCGCATTGACGGTTTGATACACCTTGCCGCCGAACTTCAACTCCCAAGGGCCATCCGCCTTGACCGCTTCCATAAAGGCATCCGTAACCAGCACCGACATATTGAACATACGCAGGCGTGCGGGATCTGATTTCGCGGTGATGAATTGCTCCACGTCCGGGTGGTCGCAGCGAATGGTCGCCATCATCGCGCCACGACGGCTACCGGCCGACATGATGGTACGGCACATGGCGTCCCAGACATCCATGAAGGACAAAGGCCCCGAGGCATCCGCCGCAACGCCTTTCACATCCGCGCCGCGCGGACGAATGGTCGAGAAATCATAGCCAATGCCACCGCCCTGCTGCATCGTGAGCGCGGCTTCTTTAAGCATATCGAAAATACCCGACATGCTGTCTGGCACCGTACCCATGACGAAGCAGTTAAACAGCGTCACCTGCCGTGCCGTCCCAGCCCCCGCTGTGATGCGACCTGCCGGCAGATATTTGAAATCCTCCAGAGCAGCATAGAACTTGTCTTCCCAGGCGCTTGGATCTTTTTCCACCTTCGCCAGATCGCGCGCAATCCTGCGCCAGCTGTCCTCAACGGTCTGATCAATCGGCGTGCCGTCCGCTTCTTTAAAGCGATATTTCATATCCCAAATGCTCTCAGCGATAGGGGCGGCAAAACGGCTCATCAGCGATATCCTTGTTTGGCAGAAGGGCTACAGAATAGCCCGATCAGGGGCTTTTTACTAGGTCAACGAAACTAGCAGCCCGAGCGTACCGCGACAAGCAAAAACACAACATGTGGTGTTTATTTTTCACCCACCAACAAAATGCAGGCGAAATGCATCACCCTGACCATTTGACCTTCGCGGCCTTTGCGTTAATTTGTCGTGGAAGAATCTGGGGAAAACCTGTGACTAAATTCGTGAACCTCGTCAAGCTCTCGGTCGGTACCGAGTCAGTCGACTCACTCGCAATCTGGCAAACTATGCGCGCCGCTGAGCGCCCCGACAGCCTGCCCCGCCACGTCACCCGCATGTGGCCCAAGCGCAAGGCAGAGGTTCTAAACGGCGGCTCGATCTATTGGGTCATCAAAGGTTCCATTCAAGCCCGCCAAAAGATCCTGCGCTTTGATGAGGTCATCGGATCAGACGGCATCCGCCGCTGCGCCATCGTGCTGGACCCCGAACTCATCCGCACGCAATCCACTCTCAAACGCCCCTTCCAAGGCTGGCGCTACCTCAAGCCCGAGGACTCCCCCATGGATCTCCCGAAAGGGCGCGATCAGGAAGAGCCGCTCCCTGCCGAACTCGCCAGCGCCTTGGCCGAAATCGGGATCCTCTGATCGTTCTCTCGCCGACAATATCCCGGGGTGAGACCGCAGGTCGAGGGGCAGCGCCCCTACGCCCCCATCCCAATATGCGCCAGATAGGCGGCGGCCACATCCTTGGGATGCGAAATTAACCCCATATGCCCGACACCCGCCAAGGTCTGCCTTTGCGCACCAGCAATCTTTTCCGCGAGTGAATCCTGAATAGGTTTCACAATCGGATGGCTCTCGGCCCCATCCATCAACAGGGTCGGCACCGAGATCTCTGACACGCGGGACAAGATATCAGCGCTGTCCTCAATCAAAGTCTCATTGGCCCCGACCACCAGAGGCATTCCGGCGGCCATCATGTTGCGCATCTCCTCAGGCAACATCTCCCAAGGCATGCCTCCGCCCCAATCCTGCACAAACCGCTTGGCCGCACCCTCATGGTCCTGCGCGGCCATAAGACCATCCAGTTCTGCCATTTCAGAAAACCGCGCTGCATAAACCTCTGGATCAAACTCACGCGCGGCGGCAAAGAAGACCGGTTCGTAAAGCGACAGGCTCAGCACCTTTTCAGGATGCTCCACCGCAAGGCGCAAGGCGACATAGGCCCCGAAACTATGTCCAAAGAGATGCATCGGCGTCTCAATCACCTCTGCCGCCCAGGCCACCGCCAGTTCAGCGGCTTCTTCTGGCCGCGCAGGTTTAGGGCTTTTGCCATGCCCAGGCAGGTCCATGGCCTGCATCGTCACATAGGGATCACAGGCCTTCGCGACCCCACCCCACGACCCGGAATGGGCCAGTGAGCAATGCAGCGCAAAGACAGGGACCGGACCGTCTCCGAAGGTCCGGACAAAGGGCGTCGTCATGTCGCGAGGCCTTTAAAGCTTGCCTGACAGATGCAGATCGAGATCCTCAAGGCGATCTTGCCCCCAGAAGCGCGCGCCATCATCCACCACATAAAACGGCGCGCCAAAGGCACCTGCGTTCACGGCATCCTCAAGGTTCTGCGCATAGGTTTCTGCGCCTTCCAGAAGGCCGCTTTCTGCCAAGGCAGGATCAAACCCAGCCGCCGCCAGACATTCACGGATCACATCATCCTCGGCGATGTTCTTTTCTTCGGCCCACACCGCGCGGGTAAAGGCATGGGTGAGCGCACCAAGGTCGCCTCCGCCCGCATTCTGCGCCGCGATCAAAGCATAAGAGGACGGCGCCATATTGGTCGGCCAATGCGCGGGCTTGAGGTTAAAGGTCATACCCAGCTTTCTAGCCTGACGCGGCAGTTCCTGCGCACGGTATTCCTGCCGCGAGATATGGCGATCTTTGGGAGGCTGTCCACCGGTACGAGCAAATTGCTGCAGAATATCGACGGGCTTATACGTGATCGTCGCCCCGTGTTTGGCGGCAATTTCCTCAAGCCGTGTCCCGGCAAGGTAAGTATAGGGCGAGATCGTCGCGAAATAGTAGTCGATATGTGGCATTTGACCCTCCTGTTAGCGCAGTCATCTTTGCCAAAAGCTAACCACATGTTAAGGCGTGCGCAACGTCACGAATCTGTCATCTGACCTCGGGGAACTGCCTCTATGCCCACCACCATGGAACCCAAACTCATCACCGGAAATGCGAACCAGCCTTTGGCCAAATCCATCGCGCGTCGCATGTCCATTCATCGCAATTTGGGACTGGTGGACGCGCGGGTCGAACGGTTCAACGACGGCGAGATTTTCGTCGAAGTCTTCGAGAACGTGCGCGGCGAGGATATGTTCATCATTCAGCCGACATCAAACCCGGCCAATGACAACTTGATGGAGCTTTTAATCATGTCCGACGCGCTGCGCCGGTCATCAGCCAAACGCATCACCGCCGTGATCCCTTACTTTGGCTACGCCCGTCAGGATCGTCGCGCCAAGGCGCGGACGCCGATCTCTGCGAAACTGGTCGCCAATATGCTGGTCGAAGCCGGTGTGGAGCGGGTTCTGACCATGGACCTGCACGCGGCGCAGATTCAGGGGTTCTTTGATATTCCGGTGGACAACCTTTATGCGTCACCTGTGTTTGCTTTAGACATCATGCATCAGTTCAAAGGCAATATGGACGACATCATGATTGTCTCGCCTGACGTGGGCGGCGTGGCGCGCGCACGTGAGCTGGCGAAGCGGATCAACGCGCCGCTGTCGATCGTCGACAAACGTCGCGAAAAGCCCGGCGAGATTGCGGAAATGACCGTGATCGGTGATGTGACCGGCAAGAAATGTATCATCGTGGACGACATCTGCGACACGGCAGGCACATTGTGCAAAGCGGCTGAAGTTATTCTGGAGCACGGCGCAACCGAAGTGCATGCCTATATCACGCACGGCGTTCTGTCCGGGCCAGCTGTCGACCGCGTCACCAAATCCGTGATGAAAAGCCTCGTGATCACGGACACCATCCAGCCAACCGAGCCTGTCAAAGCTTGCAGCAATATCCGCGTTCTGCCGACCGCCCCGATCTTTGCGCATGCGATCCTGAACATCTGGAACGGCGCATCCGTCAGCTCGTTGTTTGAAACAGAGACGCTAGAAGCCTCTTACGAAGGGCTTTTCACCTAAAGCCTTTCACGGGGGGCTCTGCCCCCCACGGAAATCCGTGATTTCCGCCCCCCCGGGATACTTCTGGCAAGAGAAAAACGCGGGCGCTAGACGTCCCAATTGTCCTCGTCTTCGACCTCGCCAAAGGCAATCCAGCTCATGCGGACGCGGGCGACTTGCGTATCTTGCCAGGTCTTAAAGACCAGATCAAAGCCTGTTTCATCGACACTATCCGCTGTCAGATCCGCGCGCAGGTTCGCGCCGTTGCTGACGTCCCAGAGTGACAGGGACACATGGACCGCAGGTGTGCTAAGGTAATTTTCGGAAAATTTGACACGCTTGCGACGTTCGCGTGGACCAGAGCTGACCCACATGTCGCCGCCGGTGTCATAGTCGGAAAACAGCTGCTCTTCGCCCTGATCAATACCTAGGGTCTTGCCTCGAAGTTTTTTCATGTTCGTCCCCACAAACTAGGGGAGATTTAGCCTGTTTTCCACACCCGTGTAAATAGAAACGGGCCCCGTGATTGCTCACGAGGCCCGCTCTTGAAGTTTAGCAAAATCAGATGCTTAGAGCCGCTTTCAGCGCTTCCATGTCGGCGAGGTTTTTAGCCGCCGCGTCTTTGGTTTCCGCAGAAGCGCTTTCCGCCGCTGCTGCTGCTGTTGCGATCAGACCGTCGATCAGCTCGGCTGTGACATCGCCAGTTGGGATGGCTTGCTCGGCCAGAACGGACGTGCCTTCTGCGTTGATTTCCGCAAAACCACCGGTCACGGCATAGGACTGAGTTCCGCCCTCTGCTTCTACGCTCAGGATGCCCGGGCGCAGGGTGGTGATGGTTGGTGCGTGATCAGGCATCGCGGTCATGTCACCATCTGCACCTGGGATCTGCACGGCAGAGGCTTGCAGGGATGCAAGCGCGCGTTCCGGGCTGACCAGATCAAATTGCATGGTGTTTGCCATTGAGGCCTCCTTTCAGAGAGGCTCTGCACACGGGGCGCAGAGCCGGATCTCTTGATTAAGCAGCTTCCGCAGCCATTTTCTCGGCTTTTGCGATCACTTCGTCGATGCCGCCAACCATGTAGAAGGCGCCTTCTGGCAGGTGATCGTATTCGCCGGCAACAACCGCTTTGAACGACGCGATGGTGTCTTCCAGAGGAACCTGAACACCGTCGGAACCGGTGAAGACCTTCGCAACGTCGAACGGCTGAGACAGGAAACGCTGGATCTTACGCGCACGCGCAACGGTCAGCTTGTCTTCCTCAGAGAGTTCGTCCATGCCGAGGATCGCGATGATGTCTTGCAGGGATTTGTAGCGCTGCAGGATACCTTGAACCTCAAAGGCCACGTTGTAGTGCTCTTCGCCCACAACGGCTGGGTCCATCAGACGGCTGGAGCTGTCCAATGGGTCAACCGCAGGGTAGATGCCCAGCTCGGAGATCGCACGGTTAAGAACCGTGGTCGCATCCAAGTGCGCAAAGGTGGTTGCTGGTGCAGGGTCGGTCAAGTCGTCCGCTGGAACGTAAACCGCTTGGATCGAGGTGATCGAACCGTTCTTGGTGGAGGTAATCCGTTCCTGCATCGCACCCATGTCGGTTGCGAGGGTTGGCTGGTAGCCCACCGCGGAAGGAATACGACCCAGAAGCGCAGACACCTCGGAACCCGCTTGGGTAAAGCGGAAGATGTTGTCGACGAAGAACAGAACGTCGGTACCGGATTGGTCACGGAACTGTTCCGCCAGGGTCAGACCTGTCAGAGCAACACGTGCACGCGCACCGGGAGGCTCGTTCATCTGGCCGTAAACCAGCGCAACCTGAGATTCCTCAAGGTTATCAGGCTTAATAACGTTGGATTCGATCATCTCGTGGTAAAGGTCGTTACCTTCACGCGTACGCTCGCCCACACCCGCGAATACGGAGAAGCCAGAGTGCACTTTCGCGATGTTGTTGATCAGTTCCATGATGAGAACGGTTTTACCAACACCCGCACCACCGAAGAGGCCAATTTTACCACCCTTCGCGTAAGGCGCGAGAAGGTCGATAACTTTGATGCCGGTCACGAGGATTTCAGACGCGGTGGACTGCTCTTCGAAAGCAGGCGCCGGCTGGTGGATCGCGCGGGATTCGGTTGCGTTGATTGGCTCACCTTCGTCCACAGGCTCGCCAACAACGTTCAGAATACGACCCAGGGTCGCGTTACCAACTGGAACGGTGATTGGGCCGCCGGTGTCGGTGACCTCTGCGCCGCGGACAAGACCTTCGGTCGCGTCCATCGCGATGCAGCGAACAGTGTTTTCGCCCAGGTGCTGGGATACTTCCAGAACCAGGTTCTTTCCATTGTTGTCTGTGTTCAGAGCGTTCAGGATTTCCGGCAGGGAATCTTCGAACTGAACGTCGACAACGGCGCCGATGACCTGTGTCACCTTACCTTTTGCATTTGCCATGTTACGTCTCCGGTTCTTAGAGCGCTTCAGCGCCCGAGATAATTTCAATAAGCTCGTTGGTGATCACAGCCTGACGCGAGCGGTTGAACTCGATGGTCAGCTTGTCGATCATGTCGCCAGCGTTGCGGGTCGCGTTGTCCATTGCGGACATCCGAGCACCCTGCTCTGACGCGCCATTTTCCAGCAGAGCCGCAAAGATCTGTGTTGCGACGCCGCGCGGCAGCAAGTCGGCCAGAATGGCTTCCTCACTTGGCTCGTAGTCATACAGAGTGCTTGCGCCTTCATCCTCTGCCGCCTCAAAGGCCGCAGGGATGATTTGCTGAGCGGTTGGGATCTGAGAGACAACGTTCACGAACTTCGCGTAGAAGATTGTCGCAACGTCGAACTCGCCGCCGTCAAAGCGTGCCAGAATGTCCCGCGCGATGTCTTGTGCGTTGTCATAGCCGACGTTTTTAACTTCGGTCAGGTCCACATGGCCAACAAAGCTGTCGCCCAGATCGCGTTTGATTGCGTCACGGCCTTTTTTGCCAACGGTCAAGATCTTGACGGTCTTGCCCGCAGCTTGAAGCTCTTCGGCTTTCGCACGCGCCAGTTTGGCGATGTTTGAGTTAAAGCCGCCGCAGAGGCCACGTTCTGCAGTCATCACCACCAGAAGGTGGGTCTGATCAGAACCGGTGCCCGAAAGCAGCTTTGGTGCAGAGTCGGAACCGCCAACAGAGGCCGCGAGACCACCCAGAACGGCGTTGAACCGTTCTGTGTAGGGACGCGACGCCTCGGCAGCTTCCTGCGCGCGGCGAAGTTTCGCCGCGGCAACCATCTGCATGGCTTTTGTGATCTTCCGCGTGTTTTTCACGCTGTCGATCCGGTTTTTAAGGTCCTTCAGACTAGGCATGGTCTGAACTCCTTATGCGAAGTCTGCGGCGAATTCGTCGAGCGCTGCTTTGATCTTGTCTGCGGCGTCGCCTTTGATCTTCTGATCTTCTTCAGTGATCCATGCGAGCAGGTCAGCATGCTTGCCACGCAGGTGCGCCAGCAGGCCTTGCTCGTACCGGCCAACGTCTTTCACGTCGACAGTGTCGAGGTAACCGTTGGTACCTGCGAAAATCAGGCAGACGATTTCAGAGTTGGTCAGTGGCGAGTACTGAGGCTGTTTCATCAGCTCGGTCAGACGCGCACCACGGTTCAGCAGCTGCTGAGTTGCGGCGTCAAGGTCGGAACCAAACTGCGCGAACGCAGCCATCTCACGATACTGAGCGAGGGACAGTTTAACTGGACCTGCAACAGAAGACATCGCTTTGGTTTGTGCCGAGGAACCAACACGGGAAACCGACAGACCGGTGTTCACCGCTGGGCGGATACCTTGGTAGAAGAGTTCAGTTTCCAAGAAGATCTGACCGTCGGTGATCGAGATCACGTTGGTTGGAATAAACGCGGAAACGTCACCACCTTGGGTTTCGATGACTGGCAGCGCTGTCAGAGAGCCTGCGCCGAAGTCTTCGTTCAGCTTCGCGGAGCGCTCCAGCAGACGGGAGTGCAGATAGAAAACGTCACCAGGATACGCTTCACGGCCCGGTGGGCGACGCAGAAGCAGGGACATCTGACGATATGCAACCGCTTGTTTGGACAGGTCATCATAGATGATCAGAGCGTGCTTGCCGTTGTCACGGAAGTATTCCGCCATCGCAGTTGCCGCGTAAGGTGCGAGGAACTGCATTGGTGCAGGGTCAGATGCGGTCGCAGCCACAACGATCGAATATTCAATCGCGCCGGACTCTTCCAGCTTCTTCACCAGTTGCGCAACAGTGGAGCGCTTTTGGCCAACCGCAACATAGACGCAGAACAGTTTCTTGCTGTCGTCGTCGCCGGCTGCGTCGTTGTAGGATTTCTGGTTCAGGATGGTGTCCAGAGCGATCGCAGTTTTACCGGTCTGACGGTCACCAATGATAAGTTCACGCTGGCCACGGCCGATTGGGATCATCGCGTCAACGGATTTCAGGCCGGTCGCCATTGGCTCGTGCACTGATTTCCGTGGGATAATGCCAGGCGCTTTCACGTCTGCAACGTTACGTGCTTTGGCGTCGATTGGGCCCTTACCGTCCAGCGGGTTGCCCAGACCGTCGACAACGCGACCCAGCAGCTCTGGGCCAACTGGAACGTCAACGATGGAGTTGGTGCGCTTAACAGTGTCACCTTCTTTAATGTCACGGTCGGAACCAAAGATAACAACACCAACGTTGTCGCTTTCCAGGTTCAGAGCCATCCCCATGATACCACCAGGGAATTCGACCATCTCACCGGCCTGAACATTGTCCAGACCATAAACGCGGGCGATACCGTCACCGACGGAAAGCACACGGCCAACCTCGGCAACTTCGGCTTCCTGACCAAAGTTCTTGATCTGGTCTTTCAGGATTGCCGAGATTTCGGCTGCTTGGATACCCATTATCCGACCTCTTTCATTGCATTCTGAAGGGAATTGAGCTTGGAGCGGATCGACGTATCGATCATCTTCGAGCCCACCTTAACGACGAGACCGCCGATGAGAGATTCATCAACGGTCGCATTAATTTTGACATCCTTGCCAACGCGCTCTTTGAGCGTCTTGGCCAGTTTGTCAGATTGAGTCTTCGTCAGAGCCTTGGCTGAGGTGACATCTGCGGTCACTTCGCCTTTGTCCTCTGCCACCAGATCACGCAGACGCGCAACCAGCTGAGGCAGAACGAACAGACGACGGTTCTCCGCCATCAAGCTCAGGGTGTTGGTGAGCACATCGTCCAAGCCCATTTTCGCAGCAACCGCTGCAATGGCCTTGCCCTGTACGTCACGGGAATACACCGGGGAATTGATCAACTCGCGCAGGTCTGCGCTGTCTTCCAGGGCTGTGCTCAAGGCATCAATGCCTTTTTCGAGCTTAGCAACACCTTTGGACTCTTTTGCGATCTCGAAAACCGCAGTGGCATAGCGCGCGGCAATGCCTTGTGAAATCGAAGCTGGTTCGGACACGTCCACCCTTCCGATATTTGGCCTCGGTATACCGCTGCATGCAGCCTCCGAGGACGTTTGTCGTTCCGACGCAAATCAGAACGTTGAAATCTTGGCGGGGTGTATCAGAGGAGTCCTAAGCTCGCAATATTGTTTCGCATCCGCAGCGAGGGAGAAAAACACTAAGTTTTTAAGGCGTTGACGCAGGTGCGACCCTTTGACTGATTTTTGGTAATAAAATTTCGCACGAAAATCGGCTTAAAAGGCGATTCTCTGGGCGAAATTTTCCAATTTGGATCGCGTTTGTTTGCGCTCACCTACACTTTGATCTGATCGCGGCGACTTCTGGCTTGGGCGCCAGGATCTCAAGCGGCTTGCGCACTGCTTCGGCGACACCACCGCTGGGCGCTTTCATGCGTTTGCTCGCCTCAACCATCAAAACGCCCCCGGCCAACACCGGCGACAAAGCCTGTCCGGTGTTTTCCCAAAGTCGGCTGGTCTTGCGCCAGAACCTCTTGTGGCTCGGCGGCTGATACAGCGTCGTGCGGTGACGTTCCGGTGTAAACCCGTGGCGTTTAAGCTGCGCCTCAAGCTGGCTGGTCGAATAGGGCCGCCCATAGCCAAAGGGCGTGCGATCTGACCGAGACCAAAGCCCAGACCGATGCGGCACAATAAAGAGCGCACGACCGCCGGGCCCCAAAGCGCGGAACGCTTCTTCCAATAATTCGCTTGGACTTTCGCTGTTCTCCAACCCATGCATCATGACAAGCCGGTCGATCCGCCCCGTATCAATCGGCCACTCAGTTTCTTCACACAGCACCGAGACATTCGGGATCCCCGCAGGCCAAGGCATCACGCCCTGAGGGGCCGGCATCAACCCAATCACACGGCGTGCCTCTGGCAAATACGGGCGAAGCAAAGGCACTGCGAACCCAAAGCCCACGACAGTCTGTCCTTTAGCGGTCGGCCAGAGTTTCAGAACTTCGTCCCGCACAGCCTTTTGGGCCGCGCGCCCGAGGGTGCTTCGATAATAGAAATTCCGCAGATCTTTCACATCGAGATGCATTGCACCAAAGCGCCCAATCTGAATAACTGGCTTCAACATAATGGGTTTGTGCCATGTGTGAACCGGTGAAACCCAATAATTCCAAAAGAAGAGATCGCCATGCCGCTGGAAATCGTAACGCTGCCCACGTTGACCGGGTCGATGAACAACTACAATTTCCTGATCCATGACTCAAAAACAGGCCAAACCGCGCTAGTGGACGCCCCCGAAGACGACGGCATCGCAGCGGAACTCAAACGCCTCGGCTGGGGATTGGACGTGATCCTTCTGACCCACCATCATTGGGACCATATCGACGGGGCGGCCGCTCTTTCCTCTGAGTTTGACGCGAAGATCATAGGCGCCGCCCAAGACGCGCATCGCTTGCCGCCCCTCGCGCAAGAGGTCAGCCCGGGCGAGTCCTTTGACCTCTTTGGCCGCGAGGTTCAAGTCATTGACGTGCCCGGCCATACGGTCGGACATGTGGCCTTTTACATGCCCAGCGAAAACGCCCTGTTTTCGGGTGACAGCCTTATGGCACTCGGATGTGGTCGTTTATTCGAAGGCACACCGGCCCAAATGTACGACACGCTGACCAAACTCTCGGGCTTGCCTGCGGACACCGTGATCTATTCCGGCCACGAATATACCGCCGACAATGCGGCCTTCGCGATGACCATCGAACCCGGCAATGAGGCGCTCCAGAATCGTGTCAAAGCCGTCAAACAGGCGCGCGCCGCAAACAATCCCACCGTGCCCTCGCTATTATCCGAGGAACTGGCAACAAACCCCTTCCTTCGAAGCACCAGTCCCGAAGTGCAGGCCACCGTCGGCCTCACAGGCGCAGATCCGGTCGCTGTCTTCACCGAAGTGCGAAAAAGAAAAGACAATTTCTGAGCAATTCTTTAACCCTGCAGTTGTTGCCTTTCTGCAAAACCTCTGTCAGCCTTATATATAAGACAATAACGTCGGCACCCTGCCCCGGCTGCCGCCTATTGAGTGCAACCTAGAGCAAGCGCGTTTTTAGTCATTTTGTCGCCTAACACACGCGCCTCACGCAAAATGTGAGCACTAAATTCCAGAAAAGCCTTGAAGCCGGGCCTAGATCGACCAAACTTTAAGAGTATCGGGTTTAAACTTTGCGTGGCCGTTGCCCAATGACCCACGCGGCCCAAAGCACCTAGCGGAAGGAGTTCGAGCAGTGCCTTCATTTTCGACCACTTTGGAAAAGGCGATCCATGCAGCGCTGGCGCAAGCCAATGAGCGCAAGCACGAGTTTGCCACCCTGGAACACCTTCTCTTCGCCCTTCTGGACGAACCGGACGCCCTGCGCGTGATGCAGGCCTGCAGCGTCGATGTCACGGAACTGCGCCAGACGCTGATCGAGTTCATCGATGAGGATCTGTCCAACCTCGTGACCGACATCGAAGGATCCGAGGCCGTGCCCACCGCGGCCTTCCAGCGTGTCATCCAACGCGCCGCGATCCACGTGCAGTCCTCGGGCCGCACCGAGGTCACCGGCGCCAACGTTCTGGTCGCGATCTTTGCAGAGCGCGAAAGCAACGCGGCCTACTTCCTGCAGGAACAGGACATGACGCGCTATGACGCGGTGAACTACATCGCCCATGGCGTGGCCAAGGATCCGGCCTTCGGCGAAAGCCGCCCAATCACCGGCTCTGACGAAGAGGACGAGGATGAGGGGCTGCAAACCTCTCACAAATCCGAGCCCGATAAGAAAGAGAGCGCGCTGGAAAAATACTGCGTCGATCTCAACGCGAAATCCCGCAAAGGCGACGTGGACCCTCTGATCGGCCGCGACCACGAGGTCGAGCGCTGCATCCAAGTCCTCTGCCGCCGTCGCAAAAACAACCCGCTTTTGGTGGGCGATCCGGGCGTTGGCAAAACCGCCATTGCCGAGGGCCTCGCCCATCGCATCGTGAACGGCGAAACACCCGAAGTTCTCGCCTCGACCACGATCTTCTCGCTCGACATGGGCGCGCTTTTGGCAGGCACCCGCTATCGCGGTGATTTTGAGGAACGCCTGAAGGCCGTTGTGACCGAGCTCGAGGATCACCCAGACTCCGTTCTGTTCATCGACGAAATCCACACCGTGATCGGTGCGGGCGCGACCTCTGGCGGCGCGATGGATGCCTCCAACCTGCTGAAACCTGCGCTGCAGGGCGGCAAGCTGCGCACCATGGGTTCCACCACCTATAAAGAGTTCCGCCAGCACTTTGAGAAAGACCGCGCCCTGTCCCGTCGTTTCCAAAAGATCGACGTGAACGAGCCCTCTGTGCCCGATACCATCAAGATCCTGAAGGGTCTGAAGGAATACTTCGAGGATCACCATGCGGTGAAATACACAGCCGACGCGATCAAAACCGCTGTCGAGCTATCTGATCGCTATATCAACGACCGCAAGCTGCCCGACAAAGCCATCGACGTTATCGACGAAGCAGGCGCGGCCCAGCATCTGGTCCCGGCCTCCAAGCGGCGCAAAACCATCGGCACCAAGGAAATCGAAGCGGTTGTGGCGAAAATCGCCCGCATCCCGCCGAAGAATGTGTCCAAGGACGATGCCGAGGTTCTCAAAGATCTCGAGAAAACGCTCAAACGCGTGGTCTTTGGTCAGGACACCGCCATCGAGGCGCTGTCTTCCGCGATCAAACTCGCGCGCGCGGGTCTACGCGAGCCTGAAAAACCCATCGGCAACTACCTCTTCGCTGGTCCTACCGGTGTGGGTAAAACAGAGGTCGCAAAACAGCTCGCTGACACGCTGGGTGTGGAGCTGCTGCGCTTTGACATGTCCGAATATATGGAGAAACACGCGGTCTCCCGCCTGATCGGCGCGCCTCCGGGCTATGTTGGCTTCGATCAGGGTGGTCAGTTGACCGACGGCGTGGATCAGCATCCGCATTGTGTCTTGTTGCTCGATGAGATCGAGAAAGCGCACCCCGATGTCTACAACATCCTGCTGCAGGTGATGGACCACGGCACGCTGACCGACCACAACGGGCGCACGGTGGATTTCCGCAATGTGATCCTGATCATGACCTCCAACGCGGGTGCAACCGAGCAGGCGAAAGCCGCCATCGGCTTTGGCCGCGACCGACGCGAGGGCGAGGATACGGCGGCCATCGAACGCACCTTCACGCCGGAATTCCGCAACCGTCTGGACGCCGTCATCAGCTTTGCACCGTTGCCAAAGTCGGTGATCCTGCAGGTGGTCGAGAAATTCGTGCTGCAGCTTGAAGCCCAGCTCATGGACCGCAACGTCCATATCGAGCTGACGCCAAAAGCCGCCGAATGGCTGGCCGACAAAGGCTATGACGACAAGATGGGCGCGCGTCCGCTAGGCCGCGTGATCCAGGAACACATCAAAAAGCCACTCGCCGAAGAGTTGCTCTTTGGCAAGCTGGCCAAAGGTGGTCTGGTCAAAGTCACGGTCAAAGCAGGCGAGCTGCACCTGAAACTCGATGGCCCGGAAAAGCCACGCATAGCAGGCGACAAGCCACCGCTTCTGACGGCGGAGTAGCGTAAGATACGAAACGCAACCGCCGCGCAGCTCGCAAGAGCTGCGCGGCTTTGCTTTGCGAGACCCGCGATACCCGACGCAAAACACTGGACAGATCGCAGCATCTCGCCCACCCTCGCCTCATATCAGTCACGAGGGGTCACTATGTTCAAAAGACTACTGTTGCTATTCACCCACGCCGGCGCTTTGGCCGTCGGCTTTGCACTTGGCATCTACCTGCTCCCCATCCTGACTGCCCCGCCCTCGCCCGACGCGGATATGCTCGAAGAAAAGGCCCAAGCAGCGCTCTTCTCAGCCGAATTCACCCGCGACTTGCGCGGCAGCGATTTCCTGCATTGGGGCGAAGGCAAAGTATCCGTGACTGCGGAAAGCATCGTTCACGAAGGCAAAATGGCGCCGGGGCCGGACTATAAGCTCTATCTCACCAAGGATTTCGTTGAACACGAAGACGAGTTCAATCCGATCAAATCCGAGGCGGCCCTCGTTGGCGACATCAAAAGCTTTGGCGGCTTTCTCGTGGACGTTCCGCAGGGCGTGAACGTCAGCGACTACACCACCGTTGTTGTCTGGTGCGAAAGCTTTGGCGAATTCATCACATCCGCCAAATACCAGTGATTATTTCTCAGTAAACTTCAGCTCGATGCGGCGGTTCTTGGCCCGCGCCTCACGTGTATTGGCCGTATCGATCGGCTGATACTCCCCAAACCCGTTGGCCGACAGGCGGCTCGGCGGCAAGCCCATTTGCTCGGACAGCAGGCGCACCACAGACAAAGCACGCGCCTGAGACAGCTCCCAGTTGTCCGCAAACTCGGGGTTATTGCGGATCGGAATATTGTCGGTATGACCATCGACCTGCAAAACCCAGTCGATTTCTGGCGGGATCTGATCCGCCACATCCTGCAACAGGCTCGCCACGCGGGCAATCTGCGCCACACCCTCACCACTCATCTCCGCGCCACCGGGCGGGAACAGAACCTCGGACGAGAACACAAAGCGGTCGCCCACGATCTGAACCCCTTGGCGGTTGCCCAAAAGATCACGCATCCGGCCAAAGAACTCAGAGCGATAGCGTTCCAGATCCTCGGCCTCGGCGGCCAGACGCGCGGCCTCTTCTTCCAAACGTTTGCGCTCTGCTTCCTCAAGCTGACGACGACGGCGCTCTTCGGCAGCCGCACGCGCCAGCGCTGCGTTCAAATCGCGCCCCAGGGTATCGAGTTGCACCTGAGCCTCAGCATCGCGCTCTAGGCTTTCATCCAACAGCCCCTGCAACTGGTTCAACTGACGGCGCAGCTCCAGAACCTGCTGGTTCAACAAGGCCACCTGCTTCTCGCCCTCAGTGGCCCGCGCGCGCTCATCCTCCAACGCTTGGTTCGCCAGCGCCAACAAACGCTCACGCTCTTCAGCTGCCGTCAGCGTGGTATCCGCCGCACTCTCCGCGGCTTCGCGCGCTGCAATCGCCGCTGCGAGCTGACGCTGGATTTCTTCCTGATCCAAAGCCGCTTGTTCAGCCGCTTCCTGCGCCGCCAAGGCGCGCGCGAGCTGTTCCTTCAGATCCGCCTGCTCATTGGTCAATAGCTCTATGTTCTGCTCAATCGCAATCCGTTCCGCCAAAGCTGCCGCCAGACGGTCCTCAAGGTTCTCGACCGTGTTCTGAGAGGCCAGCCTCTGCGCAATCGCCTCTTCCAAAGCCTTGCGCAAATCATCCGAGGTCTGCCCCGCCTGCTGCGCCGATTGCTGCGCCACCAAAGCCGCCGTGAGTTGCTCTTCCAGAGAGGCCACCTGCCCCGCCAAAGTCTCGCCACTTCGCTCCGCCGCCGTCGCGCGGTTTTCCGCGGCCAATTGCGCGGCCAAAGCCTCTTGCAGCCGCGTTTCCAGATCCGCGTTCACCGCCGTCAGTTCCGCATCGCGGGCCGCAGCGGATGCCTCAAGCGCCGCCAAGCGCGCGTTCAAATCCGAGAGCCGACCCTCCAATTCCGTGCGCGTGTCTGTGGATTGCGTCTCGGTGCGAGCCAATTGCGCCTGTGTCTCTGCCAAAGCCTGACGGGTCGCGGCCAGTTGCTCTTGGCTGACGCTTTCATTGGCCTCGGATGCCGCAAGGCTCGCCGTCACCGCCGCCAACCGCGCCTCAAGATCCTCTATCGTGACCGCGTTCTGATCCACCTGCAGCAGGGCCGCCGTCAATTGCGCCGTCGCGGAAGCCAGCTCATTTTCCGTCGATAGCCGGTCATTCCGCGCCTGCTCCAGATTGGCCAGAGCTGCCGTCAAATCCGTCTGCAACCGCGCCACATCCTGCGTTAGGGTCTCGCCCGTCTGATCAGCTTGCTCAAGGCGCAGCAAAGTCGCCGCCAGTTCCTCAAGCGTCTTCTCGGATTCCCCTTGCGTCGTCTCAAGCGCCAGCAGTGCCTTGGTCAACTGGCTCTCCAGATCCTCTTCCTTCACCAGCGCCGCCGCCAGTTTCAGATCCAGATCCTCGCGCGCCTTCTCGGCCGCTGCCAAAAGCGTCAGAGTTTCTTCCGCCGCCTTACGTTGTTCTTCCAAGGCGAGCGTCAGCGAGGTCAGCTCGGCATCCGCCTCCTCCAGCCGTTTTCGCAATTCCTCTGCCGCCGCAGCCTCAGCCAGCTTCGCAATTTCCTCTTGGCTTAGCTCGGCCTGCAATTCCTCGATCCGCGCAGCCAATGCCGCACTTGCGTCCGCATCCTGCGCGGCTTCGGCCTCAAGCTGCGCGATCATTGTCTCGAGCGCCTCGCGCTGTGCCGCCGCCAGCCGCGCGGCTTCCGTTTGCGCGTCGATCTCATCGCGCGCCTGCGCCAAAGCCAGGTTCATCGCCTCTTGCTGGGTCAGCAATTCTGCCTTTTCGCCCTCAAGCGTTTCAATCGCGATATTGGCTTCATTCTGCTGCGCAATCAGCGCCGCGACCTGCGCCTCAAAGGCTGTGATCTGCGCCTCATAGGCCACCAGTTGATCGCGCGCGTCGTTGCGTTCCGAAATCAGGGACGCAATGAGCAATGCGTTGGTCTCGGCCTCGGCTTGAGCATCTGACAGCGTGGATTCCAGCGTTCCAATCTGCGCTTCCAAATCACGATTGCGATCCCGCGCCAGACCCAATTGCTGCGCTAAGGCCGAGAGTTCCGCCGAAAGCTCTCCAAGCTGGTTTTCCTGCCCTGTGATGGTTTCCCGCAGCACATATTGAAGCACCATGAAGATCGTTAGAACGAACATCAGGACCAGCAAAAGCCCCGTCATCGCATCCACAAAGCCGGGCCAGATCTGAGCCTGAAAACGTTGACCAGTGCGCCGCGACAGAGCCATGACTTAGTCGTCCTGCCCCGGGTGGATCCGGCGTCGGCCCTTGCCAGATTGCGACAAGACACCGATGGCCTGTGTCAAAGCATTCAGGTCCTGACGGATCTCGGACATGCTTTCCTGACGGCCCGCGCTGATTTCTTCCAGAATACGCAACATTTGAACGTCGATCGACCGCAAACGCATACGGCTTTCCGCATCCACACCTTCGCCTTGATGCATCTCGGACAAGGTTGCGATCAAGCGTTCCTGCCCCTCGGCCACCCGGATCATCGCCGTGCCCGCACCACCGTCACGGCTCATCTGCGCGGTCAGTTGGTTGAGCGAATTCGCGAGGTCTCCGATCTGATTTTCGATGACGGTGCGCCGCTCCTCGGATTCCGCAAATGTCGTCTGAAGGCGATCCATCTGCAGGATCATATGCTCAAGCGCTTCGCCAAAAATCGACGCCTCACCCGAACCATCCATATCGCCCGAAGAAAAGCCAACGCGGGTGATCGTTGAAAGCCACTCTTCCATCTCTTGGTAAAAGCGGTTCTGTGCGTGGCCCGCGAAGAGTTCGAGCAGACCAACAATCAGCGACCCCGCAAGACCCAGCAAGGACGAGGCAAAGGCAATCCCCATGCCGCCCATTTGCTCTTCAAGGCCACTTTGCAGGCGCACAAAGACATCCGCACCGGTCTCGCCATCCTTGGGCGTCAGGCTGCGGATGGTTTCCACAATCGCCGGAACCGAGGTCGCTAGACCATAAAACGTGCCCAAAAGCCCCAAGAAAATCAGCAAGCCCGTGATATAGCGCGTGATTTCCCGTGCTTCATCAACCCGCGTGCCGACCGAGTCCAGAATGGACCGTGTCGAGGCCGTAGAGATCTGGCTCTGCGCCCCACGGGCCCGCAGCAAAGACGCCAAAGGCGCGAGCAGACGCGGCGGTTGGAACATATCGTGTCCGGGGATCTGCGCCGCAAAGCCTTCGATCCAGCGCACCGAGGAAATCATTGAAATCACTTGCCAAAAACAAGCGAATACCCCGATCAGAAATACAAAGACGATGACCCCGTTAAACCAGGGATTGGCGATAAAGACCGGCAACACCCGCGGCAGGGCGATGTAGCTGCCGACAGCAGTTAACGCCAAAACGGCCAGCATCGAGAAGATCTGGCTAATCGGTTGCGAGAATTGTGGCTCGGCCTCGCGGTCTGGCAGCTCCATAGAGGCGGCTCCTGACACTGTTTCTTTTCTGCCGACACCCTACTGCGCGCGCAGCATCCTGCCAAGGATTATTGGTTTATTGCGCAATTAACTAGCCAACTGACGCACACGGGTCGACAACCAGTTCAAATCTGCGTCCTCAATGCCCAAATTGGTCAAATGCGCGGCGGTATTGTATAGATATTCCGTGTTGGGCCCACGCCCCCCGACAGCGGTCGAGATAATCTGCGCCTGTTCTTCCAGATCCAGATGCACATATTGCACATGGTTTGGGTCGATCACATAGGTCACGGCCTGCACGCGCCGCCCATCGGCGAGATCAATCATCAGATTGGCTTCCAGATAGGCCGAAGACACAAGCTCCCGCTCCCGCAATTCCGCCAGCGCGGCCTCCTCGCTCCCGGGGGTCACCCGAAACGCCACCCCGTGACAGACCGCGCCCTCAGCGGCATCCAGCGCCAGGACCAGCCCCGGATGCTCATCGGTGCCACGATGGTGGATCGAGGACATGCAAAAGCTGCGGTGCCAATCGGGTAACGTCGCCACGACCTGCTCGGACACATCAATGCCCGGGTTCCACAAAAGCGATCCATATCCGAAAACCCAAAGCGTCATTCTTGCCCCATCACTGGCCTATTCCTATCTGCGTGTTTAAACACCAAAGCGACGAAGAGAAAAGGCCGCCGACATGAGACCATTGCTTTACCTGATCGTGACCCTGACACTGGCGTGGTCGGGCTATTGGTTCGTGGCCTCTTCAGGGACGAAGGCAGGGCTTGAGGCCTGGTTTCAGGCGCGCGAGATTGAGGGCTGGCAGGCAGAGTACAGCGATCTGTCCGTCGGGGGCTTCCCCAACCGCGTTGATGCCAGCTTCACCGAGATCGCCTTGGCCGATCCAGATACGGGTCTGGCCTGGTCCGCGCCGTTCTTTCAACTTTTGGCGCTCAGCTATCGACCCAATCATGTGATCGCAGTCTGGCCGAACGAGCAGGTGATCTCGACGCCTGACGAAAAGCTGACCGTGACCTCTGCCAAGATGCAGGCATCCTTGGTGGTCGCGCCCGAGGTCTCATTGCCCGTAGAACGCAGCAACTTTGCAAGCGGGACATTGGCGATCTCGTCCGATGCCGGTTGGAGCATGCAAGCCGATAGTCTGCGCATGGCTGTGCGCGCGGTCGAAGGGGCTGAAAACCTCTATGACTTCGCCTATCAGGCCGAGGGCGTCGCCCCGCCGAGCTTTCTGAAAACCTCGGTTCTGCCTGCCAAGATGAGCGCCATGGATCTGGACATGCAGGTCGGGTTTGACCGCCCATGGGACCTGCGCGCCCTGGAGGACCGTCGCCCACAACCAACCACCCTCACGATCCGCACTGCGAAGGCCGCATGGGGAGACCTGTCCTTCCAGATGGCCGCAGACCTGACAATGGATGAGGTCGGCTCGCCGACCGGAGAGGCCACGCTTCGGCTGAACAACTGGCGCGACATGATGGCGATGCTGCGCGAGAGCGGTCAGGTGGCCTCGGCATCTTTGGACACGGCCGAGCCGGTCATGGCGCTGCTCGCGAGCCTCTCGGGATCGCGCGACGATATCGATGTGACGCTGAGGTTTGCCAATGGCGCGGCCTTGGTTGGCATCATCCCAATTGGAACGGCCCCAAAGCTGACATTACGCTAAGCCGTGCCCTGCGCCGGTCCGGGGGCGGCGCTCTGCATTTTCAGTATGCCACTTTATCCGGCCAAATCCGCGAGACATCAGTTGATCACGTAAACGCTGGAAATTGCGCCGGCCCATGGGGCCGGTCCGGCGCAGGGCACGGCGGGCCTTGGGCCCTTGATTCCGTGCCATGGGCTTACCGACAATACGCCCCACCCCGATGGTTCGCCGTGTCAAAATGGAAATGATCGCGGTGATGGCGATCTGACTCTGGCCCCAGAACCGTCCCAAAGGGCCCGCAAGCCGATTTATGCAGATCCCGCAGAACGCGCCCTTTGCGCCCAGATCCCCAGTGGTCAATCAGCGAGATCACCTCTCCGTTCTCGAACCTGAACTCCGCGATATCAATCGCCTTGCCCTTGCCATGCTCGGAAATCTTCGCCCCCGGCTTATGGTTCCGCGTCCGGCAGGAATAGCCCGCGACGATCTTAAGTTCCTCGACCTCCGACCGCATCGGCCGCACCGCCCGCGCCATACCGCCTTCGACCCAGGACTTAAACGTCTTGGCCGTATCGCAATTCATCGAGGCTGGTGTGCTGAGCTTCACCCCTGCAACCTCATAGACCTTCACCGCATTGCGAATGCCACAGCCCGGCAGCTTCCCCGGCACGTTGCCGATCTCTAGTCCCTGGATCTTGCGATCCCCACAGACACGCCCAACCCGCGTCGAGGTCGCGCGTCGCACAGTTTCGGGCTGTTTGGGAGCGGGACGCGCGCTCGCATAGGCGGACCCCGGCCGAAGCATCGGCCTTAACGAGCGATCCGGCGCGAAAGTCGGCAAAGCCACCGGAAAAACATCCTCTCGCGCGACAGGACGCAGAGACGTATATGGCGCATTCGCCTGCGCCATTGTCACTGTCACCAACAAGGCCAAAAGCCCTGTTTTTAAACGCATTAAGTTGCCTTTCCGCGCCCAAAATCTGGCGCATCGGTGTCTTGCCCTGCTTCGATAATACCACGGCGAATGGACCGCGTCCGCGTAAAATAGTCGTGAAGGTGATCCCCGTCGCCCCGACGGATCGCCCGCTGCAAGGCAAAGAGCTCTTCGGTAAAGCGCCCAAGGATCTCAAGCGTCGCGTCCTTGTTGTTCAGGAACACATCCCGCCACATCGTCGGGTCAGAGGCCGCAATCCGCGTGAAATCCCGAAAACCAGAGGCTGAGTATTTGATGACTTCGCTTTCGCTTACTCGACGCAGGTCATCGGCAACGCCGACCATCGTGTACGCAATAAGGTGCGGCGTATGCGAGGTTACGGCGAGCACCAGATCATGGTGATCGGGATCCATTTCCTCGACATTTGACCCAAGCCCTTCCCAAAAGGAGATCACCTTGTCGACCGCGACACGATCTGCGTCCGCAGGCGGCACGATCAGCGACCAGCGATTGTCAAAGAGCTCGGCAAACCCAGACGTCGGGCCCGAATGCTCTGTGCCTGCCAGCGGGTGTGCGGGGACGAAATGCACGTTGTCGGGTAAATGCGGTGCGACATCCGCGATCACCTGCCGTTTGACAGACCCTACGTCGGAAACGGTTGCTCCGGCCTTAAGATCCGGCGCGATTTCCGCAGCGACTTGTCCCATGACACCCACAGGCACACAGAGCACCACCAGATCGGCGTCTTTGACCGCCTCGGCAGCAGAGTCAAAAACCTGGTCACAGAGGCCGATCTCACGCGCCGTCTCACGCGTTTCCGCAGAGCGCGCATAGCCTGTGACCTCAGCCGCCAGACCGCCGCGTTTGATCCCCCAAGCCATGGAGGACGCAATCAAACCCAATCCAATCAGGGCAACGCGATTGTAAATCTTGGTCATGCCTCCACCCTTTTGAATTGCTTGACCGTATGGGCCACACGGCGACAGGCCCGCTCATCGCCAATGGTGATGCGCAGGCAATTCGGCAAGCCATAGCCGCCCACTTTGCGCACCAGAATACCCTCAGCTTTCAATGCCTCATCGCAGCTGTCCGCCTCTTCAGGTGACGCAAAGCGCGCGAGGATAAAGTTCGTGAAGCTTTCGTCGACCTCGACACCCGCGGCACGCAAAGCCTCGCTCAGCCACGCGCCAAGACGCGTGTTTTCGCTTCGGCACCAGCGCATGAACTCTTGGTCGCGCACGGCCGCTTCGGCGGTTTGCAATTGCACGTCAGATAGGTTGAACGGCTGGCGCACACGATTGAGCACATCGATGACCTCTTTGGGCGCATAGCCCCAACCAATGCGCAAACCGCCAAGCCCGTAGATCTTGGAGAACGTCCGCGTCATGATCACGTTACTGCGCGCTTCAACCAAAGCCGCCCCACCATCATAGCCTTCGACGAACTCGGCATAGGCGCCGTCCAGCACCAACAGGGCGCTCGCAGGCAGCCCATCCGCCAACCGCGCGACTTCATCCGCCGCCAGCATCGTCGCCGTCGGGTTGCCGGGGTTCGCGATAAAGACGATCCGCGTCTTAGCGTTACAGGCCGCGAGGATCGCATCCACATCCACAACGCGCTCTTTCTCGGCCACCTTCACAGGGGTCGCGCCGCAGGCGTGCGCCAGGATCGGATACATGGAAAACCCATGCTCGGTGTAGATGATCTCATCACCGGGGCCCGCAAAACTCTGCGCCACGAATTGCAGCACCTCATCCGAGCCCACGCCACAGACGATCCGCTCGGCATCCAGCCCATGCACCTCGGCAATCGCAGCCCTTAACCCCGCGTGATCCGTGCCCGGATATCGATGCAACGCAAGACCGGACTGCGCGAAGGCGGCTTTAGTCGCCTCGCTGGGTCCATATGGGTTTTCGTTGCTGGAGAGCTTAACCACCTCGGTGACGCCGGCAAGCGCCGACTGACCGCCCTGATAAAGCGCGATTTCCATGATCCCAGGCTGCACGTTGATCTGTGTCATAACACGTCCTCACATTCGCCCTTGTTGTAGAGCGCAGCCGAGACATAGGAAATGCCAATTCGGCGTGAAGAGAAGCTCTGCGACATTTTTTGCGGCAAACTTAATACACCCGCCGGTCAACTGAATGACACATATTGAAAGATTTCGCCCGCAAGTGCCCGTTCCTTAGGCTCTGAGATGATGAAACAGCCCCGTTTATGACAAAAACTGTCGGAAACTGCGGTTTTTACCCCGATTTCTTTTGAAAACTTGCCTTTTTGACCCATATCACCCTTAGGAAATTTAACTTGGGATAGACATGGAAAAGGCACTCTCTCGTATTCAAAAATTCATGCAGATGGAGGCCAGTGCGGGACTGGTATTGATGGGCGTCGCGGTGCTTGCGATGATTTTTGCAAACACCGGTTTGGCGGGGCTTTATACCTCGGTGCTGGACACCAATATCCGCGTTGGAATCGGGTCGTTTGAGATCTCAAAACCCGCCCTTCTGTGGATCAACGATGGCCTTATGGCGATCTTCTTCTTCCTCATTGGTCTTGAAATCAAACGAGAGGTTTTGCTTGGCGAGCTCTCGAGTTTTGACAAAGCTATTCTGCCGATCTTTGCCGCCATCGGTGGTATGGCCGTGCCCGGCTTGGTCTATGTGGCGATCAACTGGGGCACACCAGAGAACCTTGTGGGCTGGGCGATCCCTGCGGCGACAGACATTGCCTTTGCACTGGGTGTTTTGGCCCTTCTGGGCACCCGCGCGCCGGTTGCACTCAAGGTGTTCCTGCTGGCAGTAGCGATCATCGACGACCTTGGCGCAATCATCATCATCGCGATCTTTTACACGTCGGAACTCTCGACCAACGCGCTAACCTTCTCGATGCTGGGCTTTGCGGCAGCGGTTGCCCTGAACCGCATGGGGATCCAGCGGATCGCCCCATACATAATCATAGGCGTGATCATGTGGGTCTTTGTGCTGAAATCAGGCGTCCATGCGACCTTGGCAGGCGTTTTGATCGCCCTCACCATTCCGCTCAAGGAAAAGAACGGCGACAAGGCGCTGCTTTATAAAGTCGAGCACGCGCTGCACCCTTGGGTGGCATACATGATCCTGCCGATCTTTGCCTTTGCCAACGCGGGCGTGAGCCTGACGGGTTTGTCCGTCAGCGACCTCACACAGCCTCTAACCTTCGGCATCGCGGCTGGCCTCTTCCTTGGTAAGCAGATCGGCGTTGTGGCCGCGACATGGATCGCTGTGAAAAGCGGCATTGCGAAACTGCCCGAAGGCATCAACTGGCTGCATCTTTACGGCGTCGCCTGCCTGACCGGTATCGGCTTTACCATGAGCCTCTTTGTCGGCTCGCTCGCCTTTGGCGCAGATGACGCGATGAACGCTGTGCGTCTGGGCGTAATCTTTGGCTCTGTACTCTCGGGCATCCTTGGCTTTGTGGTTCTGCGCAGCATGGCCCCGAAGCAGGTCAAAGCCGCCGCGTAAGACACAGGCACCTAAAAACGAAAAAACCGCGCTGGAATTCCAGCGCGGTTTCTTTTTCGGATATCGGCGAAGGATTAGTTCTTCGCGTAATATTCAACAACCAGGTTTGGTTCCATCATCACTGGGTATGGAACGTCAGACAGGCCTGGCGCGCGTACGAAGGTCGCGGTCATTTTGGAGTGATCTGCGTCGATGTAGTCAGGCACGTCGCGCTCTGGCAGCTGAACCGCTTCCAGCAGAACTGCGAGTTGCTTGGACTTGTCACGCACAGAGATCACGTCGCCTTCTTTGACACGGTAAGACGCGATGTTCACTTTCTTGCCGTTTACTTCGACGTGGCCGTGGTTCACGAACTGACGTGCTGCGAAAACGGTAGGTACGAATTTCGCGCGGTACACAACCGCGTCCAGACGGCGCTCGAGCAGGCCGATCAGGTTTTCACCGGTATCGCCTTTTACACGCTCAGCTTCGCCGTAGATGCGACGGAATTGCTTTTCGGTCAGGTCGCCGTAGTAGCCTTTCAGCTTCTGCTTTGCGCGCAGTTGCAGGCCGAAGTCAGACATTTTGCCTTTGCGGCGCTGACCGTGCTGGCCTGGGCCGTATTCACGACGGTTAACTGGGGATTTTGGACGACCCCAGATGTTTTCGCCCATCCGGCGGTCAATTTTGTACTTGGCAGCAGTTCTTTTTGTCATCTGCTGATCTCCTTCGTTCAGGTTTTCGAAGGGCGTTGTCCTCTTCCCGGATTTTGCCGGGATGACAGGGATCCTCTTGCGAGGGCCACCAACACCAATGAATGGCGGCTTATACGCCTGATTTATGGGGAGTCAACAGGGGTAAGCGGGCTTTATGCCACGTCGTGACGCAGTATTGCAGCTTCACTTGCAGAAAGCTGACGCCGCGCGTGATCCCCAAAGGCATAAGGCTGATCCACAAGGGCCGGATCCAGAGCCTCTAAACGCTGACGATCCGTTTCATCCAGAACGCTCATATTCGCATCCGCCGGATGGAAGCTCTCGGTTTCCACGCCATTGGCAAAGATGATCTCATGGCGTTCCAGCATCAGGTGCATATAAGTGACCTCGCGCATCGCGAAATCTGTCGCGATGCTCGTGCCATTCACCAATTCACTGGCGGATACCAGAACCTCGGGCGTATTGAACAGATCGCGGGCCACGTCCCCGCGCACTACAAATTTGTGGTCCGGAGACACAATAAGATCGCCCTGCGGTTCACCAGACCCCAAGGCGCCTGACTTCACACGGATCGGGCGCAGCTTGGGAAATGTGAACAGACGCGCACCGGTCATGCGGCGCGAGCCGATCCACTGCACTTCTTGTGTCCCATTGTCCTTGGTATGCACCAGATCGCCTTCATGCAGGCTTTCAATCGGGCGGGCGCCATAGGGCGTCGAGATCAAAGTGCCCGGCGCGAAACAAATCATCTGGGAGGGATCATCGCCGGGCTGCGCATCGCGGCCACGGTTCAAAGCGTGATAGACCACCCAAAGATCACGGCCCTTCGGCGGGATCTCGTCGATGAACATCAAAAGCGGTTGCTTGCCTGCGACCTCAATCAAAGTGACCGTATAGGTCTCAGCCCCATCGGTGACGACGAAACTGTCGTCCAGCATCGGCTCTTCGATATCAACCTTGTTCAGATCAGAGGTATGCGTCAAAGCCGCACCGACCATCTTGCGCACCATGCGCGCGGCCCTGCGGCGCAACATCGCCTCGCCTTCGCCTTGCTCCAAGCGCAATAGGCCCGATGGACCATCAACGCGGACCGTCTCTCCATTCCAGGACCACACTGCGCCTTTTTGCACGGCACTTATGGGTGCAGCCCGAAGACCATCCAGCTCTGTTTGCGACCAGGAGATGACGAACGTGCCCAAAAAGCCCGTTCCCATTGCTCGTTTCCTGCCTCATTTTTTGGCAGGATACCAGAAACGAATCAGCCTGCAAAGCAGAAACCGTCGCGGATTCAACAGCCTATGGGTGTATAGGTCAGCTCAACAACTTTAGGCGACGGATCAGTAGAGGCCCGCTTCCTTGGCGATCATCGCCGCATGGGTGCGGTTTTTCGCATCCAACTTGCGGCACAACGTGCGCACATGCAGCTTGATGGTCACTTCCTGCAAACCGAGTTCAGACGCGATTTCCTTGTTGGATTGCCCCTTGCACAACCCATTCAGAACCTCGACCTCACGCTTGCTCAGCTGTTTGGAAACCGGATTGTCCTTTTTCTGGTCCGCAAAATGCGACACCGGAAAAAACGTCTCGCCCGCCATCATAAAGCGCACGGCATGCACCAGGCTTTGAGCGGTCATGGTCTTGGGCAGAAACCCGATCGCCCCGCGATCGATCGCCTCTTGCGCCACAGAGTGCGGTGCATTTCCTGATAGGATCGCAACCGGAGTGCCCTGATTATTTTCGATGGCCTTGGACAGGCCTGAAAGGCCCTCCATCCCCGGCATATTGTAATCCAACACCAAGAGGTCGAAGGCCTTATCTTCTTCGCAGATCGTCAAGGCTTCGTCCAATGAACTGGCACTTTTCACTTCAGTGGCACCTTCTTTCACAAGGTACTCACTAATCGTATCCCGGACCAAATCATGGTCATCGGCAATTAGTATTCGCATACGCGTTTTCTCTTTCCCCTGACCGTGTCGAGCATAGATCACCGCTTAAACGCTAGCAGAGAACCAGATTTTTGACACGGTCTCGCTCCCGCATTCAGAATTAAACGATTGCACAGCAACTTGAGAAGTATAAGTTTCTACCTCGCTTTAATTTTGTGTTTAATTTCCCACATAAAATATGGACAAAAATCGTTTATCGCCCGAGACTTCAATATCGTAGAGCCCATTTATTCCGGAGCACCAAACAATTGAAAAATCTCTTCGCAATCGCCCTTCTGATCGTTTGTTCAGCAGCAGCTTCCGTCGCGGAAATCTCGCAACCCAAAGGTGAAGTTATCTTGGAAATTTCAGGAGAAATCTCGAGCAAAAACGTTGCTGAGACCGCGCAGTTTGATCTCGAGATGCTGCAAGCCCTACCGTCGCATTCTTTCGTGACATCAACAATTTGGACTGATGGTGCCCAATCTTTCGAGGGAGTCGAACTCAGCGTCATCGCGGACCTTGTCGGCTTTGAGGGAGACACGCTTAGTGCGAGTGCCGTGAATGACTACACAATTGAAATCCCAATTACGGACGCCGCACCCGGTCGGGCCATGATCGCCTACCTGCGCAACGGAAACCCGATGCCGCTGCGCGACAAGGGGCCGCTTTGGATCGTCTATCCATTCGACTCTTCGTCAGACTTCCAAAGCGAAACAATTTATTCACGCAGCATCTGGCAATTGAATCGAATTGCTGTTTCCAACAGCGGCGGATAACCTACCAGCGGCGTAAATAGGCCGGAAAGCTGGGACATGTTCAAAAGTCGCTTCGCAAAAGCACTCTTGTTGGCTGCGGCTGCGATTGTGTGCCTGTTCCAGGTCGGCCTTTTTGCCCATAATATGACCAACCGTATTTCGACCCTGACCGGGCCGCGTCTGGATCAGGCACCTTGGGCACTTGGTCAGCTCGAAGCGGAATATCATCACCTCAACGCGAGCCTCCGGTCAGATTTTGGCGCCCCGCTCGACACCGCCCAAATCCGCCTTCTCTATGACATTTTTCATAGCCGGGTCACCGTACTCGTCGAAAGCAAATCCTTTGCCAGCCACCGAGACGACCCCCGGTTTTTGACACCCCTTGAAAATATAGAAGCCTATCTCGGCGACACAGTTAGGTATTTTGCGAATGGCGATGACGGACTGCGTAAGGACCTTCCCAAATTGGCACGGCGAACTCAGGCGGTCGGTCCAGACGTTCGCAAAGTTGCTCTCATGGGGTTTCAGATCAACTGGGCGCAGGCAGACGCGCGCGAGATGGACGCCCGCCGGCTGATCTTCTGGAACTCCGCACAAACCGGGTTACTTTTCCTGCTGCTGTTATTGATGGCCGCTGGATTTTACCGGCAGGATTCTGCGCGACGACGTGCGTTGCAGGAAGTGTCTCGCACCAAAGCCCGCATCGAAGCGATCCTCAAAAGCAACACCGATGCGGTCATCGTTTGCTCTCACAATGGCAAGGTTCAGGAAATGAATGCACCGGGCCATGCCATGTTTGGCATTCCCGAAACTGCCGAAGAGGGCCTTGATCTGCACGACCTTTTGCAAGCCACCTCGCCTGCAAAAGACTTCTCTGACCCCCGCGATTCAGGCTTTTTGCACAAGGAGCGTGTCGAAACACAGGCTACGCGCGCGGATGGCACCCGTTTCCCCGTTGCCGTGTCCCTCACGCAGGTCAAGACCGACATGGACACAGCGCTCTATGTGGCCCATGTCCGCGACATTACGCGTCGCGTAGACTCGCAACGCGCGCTGCGCGAAGCGCATGACGAAGCGAAAGCCAACGAAAAGGCGAAATCCGACCTACTTGCGGTCATGAGCCATGAAAACCGCACGCCGCTAAACGGCATCCTCGGCGCATCGGAGCTTTTGAAAAAGTCCATGCGCAGTGAAAAGCAATTGCGCCTTGTGGCTGCGATTGAAACCTCTGCCAAATTGCTGCTGCACCATGTGAACAACGTTCTCGACGTCTCGCGCATGGATGCTGGCCAAGACGATCTGCGCATGGCTCAGGTCGACCTTAGGCAATTGATCCGAGACGTGATCGACAGCCAGCAAGCACGCGCCACGCAAAGTGACCTCACACTTTTGGCCGATATCGCCGAAGATCTGCCACCCTCGGTTCTGGGCGACGCACAGAAGATCCGACAGATTTTGCTGAACCTTGTCGGAAATGCCATCAAATTCACCGACGAAGGCTCTGTGATCGTCGAAGTCGAACTAATCGGCGACGGCCCAATCGTTGAATTTCGCATCATGGACACAGGCGCCGGGATCGAATCCCGCCAGCTTGAGAACATCTTCGAGGATTTCTTCACCGCCGACAGCACCTATGCCCGCCGCCGCGAAGGCAGCGGCTTGGGTCTTGGCATTGTGAAACGTATTGTCGAGGCGATGGGCGGAGATGTTGGAGCGGAAAGCGTGTTGGGCGAAGGTAGCCTGTTCTGGGTGCGGCTGCCCCTGCCGACCGAGACAGGAGAGATCGAAGGCACTGTCTGCGCAGAAGAAAAGGACAAGTCTCTGTCAATCCTTTTGGTCGAAGACAACGCGATCAACCGGATGATCACACAACAAATGCTTTTTGACGCCGGACATTTTGTCGACCTTGCCGAGGATGGCACTGTCGGAGCGCAAATGGCCGCGCAAACCGCCTATGACTTGATCCTGATGGACATCAGCATGCCTGGAATGGATGGCATCGAAACCGCGCAAAAGATCCGGGCCGACAATGGTCTATCCAGCGCGGCCCCGATTGTCGCCCTCACCGCCTATTCCCGAGACGAAGACCTAGGGCGCGTGAAAGCCGCAGGCATCCACCATATCCTCACAAAGCCCACCTCTGAAAGTGCGCTTGAGGCGATGATTTTGAAAGTCATGGGGGATATGTTCCTCAAGACCTCGAGCCACATCGTGTCCTCGACCAGCGCGGCCCTTTTGGACGAAGAGGTCGCTGAAAGCGTGACGCGAGGATTGGGCCATATTCAGGCCGAGGCGAACCTGAAAGAACTCGAACGGGACATGCAGGCACTTCTAAGCCGTTTGTCGAGCTGCTCCTCTGCCGAAGACCTTGATCTCGAAGAAATCCACAGGCTCACCGGATCCACCGGCGTCATGGGCATGGCGAAACTGCGCAAACACCTGATCCGCGCCGAAGCCATGGAACTCGGAGACCCGCAGGACCTGCAGCTTTGGATCCAGGCGACCCAGACACTGTGGGACGACACCCACGCGGCTTACTTATCTTTTCTCAAGGGCGCCTAGTTCCAAGAACCGCGACCCTTCGGACAGCCCACTACTCCCAAAGGGCAACCTTATATCCGCTCGCTCCACTCGCGTCATGCCCTCTGTTTGATATCCACGCCTCACGTCAAACAGTAGGCCGAGAAAAATGGAATCGTTTCACCCCATTGCGATGCAGGCACCTAAGTCCGCGCAGGTTAGCGGAACCGTTAGGGTTAACGTTAGCGCCACCAGCCAAGGGCAACCGATATTTATCGCTAACATCCAGAATTTCAACGCTATTTAACTTTCCCCTATGGCATGCTGGGCTTATATCCGGCCCCAAGCTGCTAAAATTTCGAGAGGACTAGGCATGACCGTCACCGTAGGTATCAACGGATTTGGCCGTATCGGGCGCTGCACATTGATGCACATCGCAGAAGCTGCGCGCGACGACGTGCAAGTGGTCAAGATCAACGCAACCGGCCCCATCGAAACCGCGGCGCATTTGATCCGCTATGACTCGGTCCACGGACGCTTTGCAAATGACGTTGTGGTCCAGAACGGCACCATGGACGTCGGTCAGGGCCCGATCCGTATGTTCTCGACCTACGACATGGACGAGTTGGACTGGACCGGCGTTGACGTTGTTCTGGAATGCACCGGCAAATTCAACGACGGCAACAAAGCAGTAAAACACCGCGAGCGCGGCGCAAAGAAAGTCCTGATTTCGGCACCTGCCAAGAACGTTCAGAAAACCATCGTCTTCGGCGTGAACGACAATCTGCTTGAGGCGAACGACAACGTCATCTCCAACGGCTCTTGCACAACCAACTGTCTTGCGCCGCTGGCGAAGGCTCTGCACCAAGGCATCGGCATCGAAAACGGCCTGATGACCACGATCCACAGCTACACCGGCGACCAGCCAACGCTCGACCGTCGCCACTCTGACCTCTACCGCGCACGTTCCGCAGCGATGGCGATGATCCCAACCTCCACCGGCGCAGCGAAAGCTCTGGGCGAAGTGCTGCCGGATCTGAAAGGCAAACTGGACGGCACCGCAATGCGCGTTCCAACGCCAAACGTCTCTGCCGTCGACCTGACCTTCGTCGCCTCCAAAGACGTCACCGTCGATGACGTGAACGAAGTCGTCCGCGAAGCCGCCGAAGGCGCGATGAAAGGCGTTCTGGCATATGATCCAGAACCAAAGGTTTCCATCGACTTCAACCACACCACCGAAAGCTCGATCTACGCGCCTGACCAGACCAAAGTCGTCGGCGGCCGCACCGTGCGCGTTCTGGCGTGGTACGACAACGAATGGGGCTTCTCTGCACGTATGGCAGATGTGGCTGCGAAAATGGGTCAGCTGGGCTAAGGCCACCCCGATTAGAAAACTTGCGCCCTCGGGTTCGCTATTGCATAGACAAGATGCAGGCAAACCTGAGGGCGTTTTCGTTTCATGACCAATACGATTGCACTGGTGCTGGGCGTGATCATAACTCTTTTGCTGATCGCCGATCAAATCTGGCTTGGTGGCGCAACAACGCTGTTTCTCGCCCGAGAGTTCACCCAACTGATCGAATGGGTCGCCTTCTGGCGCTGACGCCTTACGTCATCGAGACTTTCACCGTCACATCCCCATAGAGCGGCTCTTCCCAGTTCAGATGCAACTGATCGCCGCTGCTGCCCTGCTCCAGATCCACATAGGGCGTCGCCCAACGCGTCACATTCGCGCCCGTGCGCAAGCGCGAGGTCGCAACCACAGAGGAACAGACGCGCGCACGGCCCCCGAAAGGCAATTGCCCACCCGTTTCCACAACCCAGGTGCTCGCCGCCGTGTTCTGATCATGCTCCAGCACCAGAGGGTTATAGCTCGGCACATTGATCCGGTGGAACGTATTGCCCTCAAAAATCACATCCTTGCCCCGCGTCATGTCCAGCGGCGCAAACGTCGTGTCGACCACATCCACCTGATCGATATTGCTTTCCAACGCGCGGAACTTATTGCCCGTCACAGACAACCCGCCAATGAAATGCCCCGTCCCGAAGGGTTTGATCGAGATAAACCCAAACCACGGAGCCACATTGTCGCACAGGAACACATTGTCCGTAATATTCATCGCCGCAAAGGAAAAGCCCGTCGTGAAATCCGGCGTGGCCGAATGCTCGTTGCTCCACTCAATCGAGCAATTGTCCACGTAATTCCCCGTGATCGTGGTCGAACAATAGCTCGTCGTGATCAGGATCCCTGCCGTCCGCAGTCCCGCCGTCGCGGTATCCCCATGAAAGAAGTGATTGCCGATAATGGTAGAATTCGACCCACCCAGCACCGCGAAATGCCGAAACTGCGTCGCGCGATTGTTGCGCAGCTTCACGTCATTGGCGTTGGCATTCACAACGATCCCTATCCGGTCCTGCGCCAAGCTCTGACCCTCATCGCTGATAAAATTGCAGCGGTCGATGAGCATGCCCTGACAGCCCGTGCCGTGGCTGGTGATCCCCTTGTCCCGAGGCCGATTGATCCAGCAATCCTTCATATGAAAGATGAGGCCCGATGGCGGCAACAAAACCCCGCTCCCAACCGCCGAACAGATGATCTCGATATTGGTCATCACAAAGCGCGTCAGCTTGGTAAAGCCCGAGAAATCCAACACATATTTGTGCCGCGTAAAGGTAAAGACCTGCGTGCCCTCCGCATCATACAAGGGCTTTGACAAGGTGATCTCCTGCGTCGCCAGATTGACGCTTTGGACATAGATCTCACGACCCACCCCATTGCCTGTCACCCGCGCACCGGGTTCGATATTGGCGATATTCCCAACGGCTGTCAGGGTCCTCGAATTGCTCGCCGAATAGGTCGCATACGAGGTCACCACATCGCTCTCCCAGGCCGTATCGCCCGTGACCTGAAACTGCCCATTCAAAATATGCCGCCGCTGCGCAAAGCTCGTGATATTGGGGACGATCGCCTGCAAATCGATCGGCTCGGAAATTGTGATCCGGCGGCCGCCCAGATCGAGCGACTCGTGATCGGAATTGTTAAACAGAGCCTGAAACGCCTTCTCAAAGGCCAGTTGTTCGTTGCCAAAGGCTTCGATGTAATTCGGCAGATCAAAATTCTTGGTTAGCGAAAAGATCGCCGCCTGCGGCATGGTCACCCTGCCCTCAAACTGCACCTTCTCGGTGAAAGTCATGCCGCCGCTCAGCAAATAGGTCCCCGCAGGCACCAACACAGTGCGCCCATCGGCGGCCGCATTGGCCGCCTGAAAAGCCGCTGTGTCATCCGTGATCCCATCACCAATCGCCCCGAAATCGCGCACATCCACCATCGACATCATGTCGCGCAGAAAGGCCGAGGTGATGTCGACGACCTCAAGGTCATCAATCCGAACAACACCCCCACTCGGCCCCGTCAGATCCAGCCCCACATGCGCATAGGTGGGCGCCGTACCCCAAACCATATCCACACCACCGCGCTGCCCCGCACCGACAATGGCCGTAACCTCGACAACTTCGCCATAGTTCGTCAGCGTCACCGAGGCCCCAAACTCCGTCAGCCCCGTCACATGCGTTCCACCCGAAGCCCCGGCCCAAGCGGCCATCCGCACAGTCGGCAAGTTCCCCGAAATCGCCTTCACCCGCGCCTTGATCTGCAGGTAACACCCCGCCTGCAACGGAGTCTGCCCCATGTATCTCAACTGCTGCGTACCAGAGGTCTTTTGCATCTCTAGACAGCCCGCAAAATCCGCATCTGCAGGCACAAAAGCAGCATTGGCTGCGCCGTCATAGGTGTCCGATCCCGGCGTCCCATCGCCGCTCGACCATACTCCTAGCCCATCCGCAAATGGCGGCGGCATCAATTGCAAACCCTCGGTGATTGCCTTGTTCATCGACGTCCCTTTCCCAAAGCCAGTGGGCCGCGGCCCGTTGACTGGAAAGCTCGTCGCTCAAGGTTAAAGCGCGCTCAAACCAGCGCGCGCAGATGTTGCACCCTAGGCGGTATCGCCCGGCGCTGGCAGGATCTGAACGCCGTTAATGCGCCACATGCCGTCAATCATTTTCATTTGATAATCAAGCATATGGATGACGCCCGCAGGATCCGTGATCATCACCCGCTGCCACAGGTTCCCGGCAATCTCGCGCAGCTCCAGATAGCGCACCGCATCGGGCCGATGTACCATCGGATAGCCACTCATGACCATCTGACCAAAGCGCTCGGACGTGCCGAAAAAGCCCTGAATATTCGGGCTGGCATAGGTGAAAGCCTGCGCAAAATCATCCACCTGAAAGGCTTCGATCTGTTGCGTGATCACCGCCTGAATATCGCGCTCCTGCGCCACAGAAACGCTGGCCCAAAGGCTCAACAGCAAAGCATAGACTATCCGCATGACGTATCCTCCTGCCTCAAACCTAGCGCGTTATGAGGTCACGACCAGCCTAAGGCCCGCAACAGCTCTGCACCGTCGCATTCCCCTTGCAGCAATCCTGCAGCAAAAACCGCATCACCTCGCCGATGGCCTGAAAGTTCACACGATAGATCATCTGACGGCTTTGGCGTTCCGACGTCACGATCCCCGCTGCCTGCAAAGTCGACAAATGAAACGACATCCGCGACGGGCTCGCCCCCAAAGCCTCCGCCACATCGCCCGCCAACATACCCTCAGGCCCCGCCTCCACGAGCTTGCGCAAGACCTGCAAACGGGTCTGATTGGACAAAGCCCCAAAGGCCTCGATCACCTGTTCCTCTTTCATATTTCAACACCTCTTGAAATATAGATCGCTTTCACCTTATATATTTCAAGAATCATTGAAATGGAAGAGAGCCATGACCCTGAATGACTTCCTCGACGCCTTACACGACCAACCCGCCGAGGCCCCTTTGGTCTTTACCACCTCTGAGGGCCCCATCGGCGCGGGCTATCACATCACCGAGCTGAAATCGCTTGATATCAAGAGCATAGACTGCGGCGGCCGCACCTCGGACTGGACCGAGGTGCAGATCCAACTGCTCGACGGCGCAGGCCGGTCGCATCTGTCCGCAGGCAAAAGCGCCAAGATTCTGGAACATAGCCTCAAAGCCATTCCAGACCTGGCCGAGGGCGAATTGTCCTTTGAATACGCGCCCGGCAACAACGGGTTACGCCGCTACATCCCGACCCAACCGATCTGGGCCGAAGGCCACGTCGAAATGCGCCTGGCTGAGGATGGCGCGCAATGCAAAGCCGCTGCCTTCAGTGGAACAACGGCCGGCTGTTGCGGCGCAAGCGCCCGCTGCTGTTAAGGAAAAAGAGGGGCCAAAAGCCCCTCTAAACCAACTCGCCCTTCAAGGCGCTGTCGATCAAAGCAATCGTCTCTTCAACGCCATAAAGCGCGATGAACCCACCAAAGCGTGGCCCCTGGCTCGCGCCCAGTAGGACTTCATAGATCGCGGTGAACCAATCCCGCAGCGGCTCGAAATCATGCAGCTTGCCGATGGCAAAAACCACGGACTGCAGGAACTCATCATCGCCAAAATCGACCTCTGGCAGAGGATCATCCCGCCCCATTTTCTCGTTCTTAGCGGCAATCGCCGCCAGCGCAGCCTCTTCAGACCGGAGCGCATCGGCCAAGGCCTCAAGCGCTGCCCGCTCTTTATCGGTCGGCGCGCGATAGGTCTTGGTCGGCTTCACGAAATCATTGAAGTAGCGCACCGCAAAGCCCGCCGCATCATCCATATTCGGATGGGTCTCAGGCGTCGCATCCGGCGCATATTTGTTGATGAACCCCCAAAGCGTCTCTTTGTCCTCAGCCGAGGACACCGACGCAATGTTCAACAGCATCGCAAAAGGCACGATCATATCGGACGCCGGCACATCCGCTCCATGGATGTGATACACAGGGTTATTGAGCTGCCCCTTCAAATCCTGCCCCGGATAGGCCCGCAACTGCTGATGATACTCATCCACAGCCTTCGGGATCACATCAAAATAGAGCCGCTTTGCCGTCTTTGGCTTTTGATACATGAAGTACTGCAAGGACTCAGGCGCCGCATAGGTCAGCCATTCTTCCATCGAAAGACCATTGCCCTTGGACTTCGAAATCTTCTGTCCCTGCTCGTCATTGAACAGCTCATAGCTTAGGGATTCCGGCGGCCGTACGCCCAGCGCGCGACAAATCTTGGACGACTGCGTGACCGAGTCGATCAGGTCTTTACCCGACATCTCGTAGTCGACTTCCAAAGCCGCCCAGCGCATCGCCCAATCAGGCTTCCACTGCATCTTGACGTTGCCGCCGGTCACAGGGATCTCGACCTTCTCGCCATCAGGTTCCTGATAGACAATGGTGCCCTTCTCGACATTGCGCTCAAGCGTCGGCACCTGCAGGACGTGACCGGTCTTTGGGCTGACGGGCAGGAAACACGAATAGGTCGCTTGACGCTCCGCCCCCAAGGTGGGCAGCATGATCTCTTGGATCTTGTCAAACCGCGCCAGCGCCGTCAGCAGCATCTCGTCAAACTTACCGCTCTTGTAGTAATCCGTCGCGCTCGCGAACTCATACTCAAACCCAAAGCTGTCCAAAAACGCACAAAGCCGCGCATTGTTGTGCTGAGCAAAGCCTTCATGCGTGCCAAATGGATCGCGCACTTGGGTCAGAGGCAAATGCAGATCCTCCGCCAGACCCTCTTGGTTTGGCAAATTGCTCGGCACCTTGCGGAACCCATCCATATCATCAGAAAAACAGATCAGCTTGGTCGGAATGTCAGAAATCTGCTCAAACGCACGACGCACCATCGTCGTGCGCGCCACCTCGCCAAAAGTGCCAATATGCGGCAGACCCGAGGGACCATAACCCGTCTGAAACAACACATATCCCTTCTCCGGCGCGCCCTTTTGATAGCGTTTGAGCAAGCGGCGCGCTTCTTCAAAGGGCCAGGCTTTTGAACTCATCGCAGCATCGCGCAGATCAGACATGTGTTTCTCCGAAAATCTAAAGCGCCCAAGACTCAGAAAAGGGCGACGCGGCTTCCTAGGTCTTAGCGCCGCGAAGGTCAACGAAAACACGGCCCGCTCGCATTCATCTTGCCAAAAATACTCAAAATCCGACGGTCGAAATCGAGGGCTTTCCCATCTTGCTCTTGGCTAACCCGCTCCCTATTCTCAAATGTAACAAAGACATCCAAAGGCCGGACCATGACCGAAGAGACCCCACATCCATTGACCCCACAAGACAGCCTTGTCGCCATGATGGTGGCGGTCTCTGCCTCGGATGCGACGATCCGCACGGCTGAACTCATCAACATTCAGAACGCGGTGAACAACCTGCCGATCTTCGCCGATTACGACATCGACCGCATCACCACGGTCAGCCAGACGGTCTATGATCTCTTTGAACAAGAGGACGGTATCGCCGCGCTCTTTGGGCTGATCCGCGACAACCTGCCTGACGGGCTCAACGAAACCGCTTATGCGCTGGCCTGCGACGTCGCGGCGTCGGACGGCCATATCTATGAGGGCGAACTGCGTCTACTGGAAGAAATGCGCTATGAGCTGCAAATCGACCGCCTGCACGCAGCAGCCATCGAGCGCGGCTCCCGCGCGCGCCACATGACGCTCGCGCATGTGAGCTAAGGGGCTTTGCCCCCTTGGCTGCGCCAATTCCCCCGGGATATTTAGAGCAAGAGAAAGACCTAGCCGCGT
Organism: Cognatishimia coralii; assembly: GCF_037478305.1. Classification (NCBI taxonomy): domain Bacteria; kingdom Pseudomonadati; phylum Pseudomonadota; class Alphaproteobacteria; order Rhodobacterales; family Paracoccaceae; genus Cognatishimia; species Cognatishimia coralii. The sequence continues at coordinate 58,740 of NZ_JBBGAZ010000004.1, read as the reverse complement.
CCGCGATAGGTCGGCACGCCTTGGTCTGGGATCCAGACACCCGGCAGCTCGGGGCCGGTTTGATAGAAGACATCAATCGGAATGCCACCGCGTGGGTACCAATAGGCCCCGACACGCAGCCATTTGGGTTCCAGCAGTTCTTCGATGCGTTTGCCGATGGTAACAGAGCAATCTTCGTGAAACGCACCATGGTTACGGAACGACCCGAGGAAGAGCTTCAGAGACTTGCTCTCAACCAGCCAATCCCCCGGCACATAGTCAATCACGATATGCGCAAAATCCGGCGCTGCCGTCAGCGGGCAGAGCGACGTGAACTCAGGCGCCGTAAAGCGCACCGCGTAATCCGTGCCCTTCTGAGGGTTCGGCACCCGCTCCATTACCGCTTCTTCGGGGGTTTGGGGCAGCTCGGTCTTGCTGCCCAGTTGCGTCAGGTTTTCATAGATGGATTTATCAGACATCTGCGTCTCCGTCATACGCCGCGCTTGTTGCCCCAAATGAGGACATGCAGCTGCGGCAGGATTGTAGGTGTGTACCAGTGGTCGGCGAGGGCCTTGTCTATCAGCCACTCATAGCGGGTCATGATACCGTCGATATCGACCTCTGCGTCGTCATCATCGGGTGGCGGTGGCGTGTGATTGCCGGGCTGAATATAGAGCGGCATATCGGGATAACGCCGCGCCACATCCCGTGCCCAATCATAATCGCGATCATCAAAGATCACCATTTTCAGCACACGCGGCGCATCGCCTGCTGCCGCAATACAAGCGTCAAATTGATCCCAATCCACCACATGTTTCGACGACGGCGGCTTGGGCGACAGGATAAGAGGATCTAATTCAGCAAACCAATCCTTCGCCACCGATCCCTGCGTTTCGCAGGCAAAGCGATAGCCCTTGGTCTTGCCCATCTCAATGAGCTCCCCGAATTGCTGGATCGCCGGATTGCCCCCCGACAGGCTCACCGTCAGAGGCACGCCCCCCGACAATCGCTCAATCTCGGCCATGACCTCTTCGGACGTCATCTTTGCCCAAGTGTGGCGGTATTCCGTATCCACCGCATGCAGCGTATCGCACCACGCGCAGCGATAATCACAGCCACCAGCGCGCACAAAGACCGTCGGCTGGCCGATCACCGCGCCTTCACCTTGAATGGTGGGGCCAAAGATCTCGGAGATCCGCAGCATTACGGGCGATACTCGGCCCAGAGCTTTGGCGTTTCCTGGATCTTGACCGCGCTGGTCTGATGCCAACGCTCTTTGCACCAGTCATAGATCACCTTGCTGAGCCACTCGGTCGTGACATTCGGATGATCAAACACGTCATTCAGATGCCGGTGATCAAGAGTGTCATCGATCCAATCCCGCAGCGCATTCAACTCTTTGAAATCCACAATGAAGCCGGTCGCGTCCAATTCCTCAGACGCCAGCTCCAGCGTCACAACATAGTTGTGCCCGTGAACGCGTGTGCAGGGGTGCCCCTCTGGCAGGTCCCGCAGATTATGCGAGGCCGAGAAATGAAACTCTTTGCCAATGCGGTACATCAGTGAGCCTCCACAACAGATTTCCAATAGTCCGGGTCGGCATAGACCGTTGGATCCTCGACCCCTGCCAAATGAAAGGCCTCGCGACGTTCAACGCAGGTACCGCAGCGCCCGCAATGTTGTTCTCCGCCTTTGTAGCACGACCAAGTATCCGCAAACGGCGCGCCAGCCTTGACACCCTCAGTGACGATATCGGCCTTCGAGATGTTCACAAACGGCGTGTAAAGCGTCACATCCGCATAGCCCTCAAGCGCCGCGTTCTGCATGGTTTGGAACGCATCAATAAAGCCCGGCCGGCAATCCGGATAAATAAAGTGGTCGCCACCATGCACAGCGGTCGCGACAGCATCCGCGCCCTTTGCCGCCGCCACGCCAAAGGCCACAGCCAGCATGATCGCATTGCGGTTCGGGACCACAGTGACCTTCATATTCTCTTCGGCGTAGTGCCCGTCGGGCACATCCACATCATCGGTCAGCGCCGAGCCCGACAAAAAACCGCCAATCGCGCGCATATCAATCAAATCATGCGGCACGCCAAGCGCTTCACCGGCGCGGGCGGCATAGTCGGTTTCTTTCTTGTGACGTTGGCCATAGTCAAACGACAAGAGCCCCACGAGTTCGCGTTCTTTCGCGACTTTGTAGGCGAGCGTGACTGAATCCAATCCGCCAGAGCAGATAACAAGTGTCTTCATGACTGATCCTTGTTTTAGCAAACCGGGTAGGCTGCGACCGGTATCCGGGACCATCCCGAACGGGCGGGGTTTACCAAAGCCCGCGCCCCTTGCAAAGGATCAATTTCGCTTAAGAGTTTTGCTGAAAAAACCGAACAATCCCTTAACCGGAATAAATCCGCCCCCAACGCTCGATCATCACCTGTTGGAGCTGCCGCGCTCGGCGGTTCCAGCCCCGCGCCCCCTCGGGCCGCTCACGCTGCGCGCGTGACAGCTTGCGCCTTACGCCCTCGTTGGCAGAAAACACCGCAAAAGCCATAACGCGGCCATCTGACGCCTGCATATATCCCGCCAGACCGCTTACAAAGTTCAGCGTGCCAGTTTTTGCATGCACTTTGATCGGGTGGGCTTTGTCAGGCTTGCCTTTGGCGTCTTTCAGAATGATCTCCTTGAGCAAAGGCCGCAGCCGATCTGAACTCGCCGCCCGCGCCAGCCCCAAAGCGGTTTCCCCCGCGAGCATCCGCGACGCATCCCCAAGTCCAGAGTGATCCACAAATTTCGCACTCTTGATGCCCAGAGACTTACGCGCCCATTTCTCCATCTCGCGCCCCGAGGCACGCAGGTTCGCGGCAAAGACCCCGCGTTTTGCCGTCGCCGTCAGACCAATCGTCTCAGCCGTCAAATTGGTCGAAAACTTCAGCATCCGTTGCAGCATCACCGACAGAGGTGCACTCTGATGTTGCGCAAGCACCGTCCCTTTGGGACGCGAAGAGGTCTTCTTGGCCGCTGGCAAATAAAGCCCATGCTGAGCGGCCAACCACCGAAAGACTTCGCCCGCATAGACCTCAGGCTGGCGCACAGGCAGCCACCGCCCCCCATTGCCCCCCAGCGCGGGTCGCGACACAGACCATTCCTCGACGCCACCACGCTTGCGATATTCATAAATCGGCGCCGCCCGCGGATCTAACACCACCTTCACCGACTTGACCGGAGGCCGCACCCGCTCGCTGCGCGCATCCAAGGTGACCGACAGCCCTTCAGCCCCATTGCGCCACTCAAAGAACACGCGATTGAAATTCAGGCAGATACCCGAGATCGCAGGCGAATAGCCCACATGCACCGGCTGCCCGCCGTCAATGCTCTCCACCGATGGCAATGCGCCGCCATAGACCAGCAGCCGCCCTGTCACCTTTTTGATCCCCCGCGCCGCCGTCGCTTTGGCCAGAGCGTTCAGGTCGTCCGTATCCAGCGTCGGATCGCCGCCACCGACAAGGATCAGATCGCCATCCAACGTCCCGTTCTCAATCGACCCATTGGCCACAACCCGCGTCTGGAATCGGAAATCCGCACCCAAAGTATCCAACGCATAAAGCGCCGTGATCGATTTCGCGACACTCGCGGGTGGCAGTTTCTCTTTGCCGCCATGGCTTTCGAGCAGTTTGCCAGAAGCCAAATCAACCACAGCCACGCCGGTTTTCCCACCCAGCTTGGCTTGCTCGATCGCTGCGGGGATCGGCACATCGCCTTGGATTTTCACAGAGATCGGCCGCAGTTTTGGCCGCAACGACGTCTTGGGCGCCTCCGCCACACCGGCGGTCGCGGCAAACCCAAACATACTCGTCAAAAACGCGCGTCGTGAAAATTGCGTCAACATAACCTGGCAGTCAAATTCCCCAGATCAAAGCAAGCCATAGTTCGCCTGACCAAACAAGTGCGGTTAACCATTACAAAAGGGAATGTGATCTCAGCGTGACGCCCATTTGCCTTGGGCACGGATCTCGGTCGAGCTCAGATCCACCATGGGCACATTGGTGAAACACCAGGCAGGCGTTTGCGCTTTCACCAAGCGCCGGCTCTGCTTGCCGGGAATCTTGGCGAAATCATAGACCGCCGCAGCCTTCGCGGTCTTGGCCGGGATCCGATCGCCGGGCCGCGCCAGCACGCCCACATGGAAGTTCTCCATAATGAACCGCCAGTCCTTCCAGCGATGAAACTGCGCGAGGTTATCCGCCCCCATCAGCCAGACAAACCGCACCCCCGGATAGCGCGCCTTCAAAGCCGCCAGCGTCTCCGCCGTATAGGTCGTGCCACTGCGCGCCTCAAAATCGCTGATCGTCACACGCGGATGCCGCATGATCGCCCGCGCCGCCGCCATCCGCCGCTCCATCGCCGCGGGGCCTCGTTCTTTCAAAGGATTGCCCGGGCTTACCAGCCACCAGACCCGATCCAGCCCAAAGCGCTTCAAAGCCTCGCGCGTGATATGCACATGCCCCGCATGCGGCGGGTCAAACGATCCGCCAAGCAGCCCAACGGTCATGCCCGCCGTCAGATATGTCACGCGTTTCCTCATGGTCGCCAAATAGAAAGTTCACCATGCAGATTGTCCAGCCGATAATCGGGACATTAGGGCTTTTCTCGCGCCTGCGACGCCCGTAGCCTGCGCCCATGATCGACCCAAATTCCGTCTCTCTTGTGCAATGCGACCCCCGCGATGACGCCGCCGTCTGGTGCTTGGGCCAGTACTACGCCGAACTCGAACGCCGCTTTGACCGAGGTTTTGACGTCAACCTCTCCCGCGACCCCGAGGCCAGCGACATGATTCACCCAAAAGGCGCGTTCTTTGTGGCGATGTCAGACGGGCAGGCCCTGGGCTGCGTCGGCCTCAAAGGCTGGGGTGACGGGCAGGCAGAGATCAAACGGCTCTGGGTCTCTGAGGCCGCGCGGGGTTTGGGCCTCGCAACCCGTCTGATGGAGCGCTGCGACGCAGCCGCGCGGGACTTGGGGATCAAGGTCTTGCGGCTGGACACAAATTCCGCCCTGCCCGAGGCGGCACGGCTCTATGAAAAGCTCGGCTGGGTCGAGATTGAGCGGTTTAATGATGATCCCTATCCGGATCTGTTTTTTGAGAAGTGGGTGGTTTAGGCTAGACTGCGTGAACTTTCGTTGAACACTTTTTGAGGCCTTCATGAGCGACATTCCCGATATCAGTTGGTGTAAAAAAGGTGGCTCTCGAGGGTGGATAACAATCGAAACTGTTGAGTGGGATATTGGTAAAAACAAAAGTGGGTGGGTGTTTTCGATCCCGCCTGGCCGCGAATTCGAAAGCTCAGTCCCACCGCTATTGAGGTGGGTGTTTGACCCAGACGACCCCTTTTTCCTTAAATCAGCTCTCATCCACGACACGCTCCTGGAACTCGGGTTTCGACGCGCTTTCGCTGACAGTCAGTGGTTCGAGGCTGCGCTCAGCGTACACGCCCATCCGCTTAGAACATGGCTCGCGTATTCAGGGATGCGGCTTCGTCGGTTTATCCGGTGGATTTTGGGGAAAGACGCAATCAATCGGGGGTGATCGACCTCGCCTCATTGAGTTTGCCATCCCCCACCCCATCCGCTATCACCCCCTCTGACGCGCGAAAGCGCCCAAAGATTCCCCTAAAGCGGAGCCCGACCCATGGCAGCCTATCAATACGTCTATCACATGCAGGGTGTGTCCAAGACCTACCCCGGCGGCAAGAAATGCTTTGAAAACATCCACCTAAGCTTCCTGCCCGGCGTGAAAATCGGCGTCGTCGGCGTCAACGGCGCGGGTAAATCGACCCTGATGAAGATCATGGCGGGGCTGGACAAAGACTTCACCGGCGAGGCCTGGTCTGCCGAGGGCGCCAAGGTCGGCTACCTGCCGCAGGAGCCTCAGCTTGATGAAAGCCTCTCTGTGCGCGAAAACGTCATGCTAGGCGTGGCCGAGAAAAAGGCCAAAGTGGACCGTTTCAACGCCATCGCCATGGAGATCGCCGAGAACTATACCGACGAGCTGATGGAAGAGATGACCGAGCTGCAAGACGGCATCGACGCGGAGAACCTCTGGGATCTGGACAGCCAGATTGATGTCGCCATGGAGGCCCTGCGATGCCCACCCGACGACGCCAATATCGCTGACCTGTCTGGCGGTGAAAAACGCCGCGTGGCGCTCTGCAAACTGCTGCTTGAAGCGCCAGATATGCTCTTGCTCGACGAACCCACCAACCACCTGGATGCGGAAACCATCGCCTGGCTGCAACAGCACCTGATTGACTACAAAGGCACCATCCTCTGCGTCACCCACGACCGTTACTTCCTGGATGACATCACCGGCTGGATCCTGGAACTCGACCGCGGCCGTGGCATTCCTTACGAGGGCAACTATTCCAGCTGGCTTGAGCAAAAAGCCAAACGTCTGGCGCAGGAAGCGCGCGAGGATAAGGCGAAGCAAAAGACGCTCGAGCGCGAGCTTGAATGGATGCAGCAGGGTCAAAAGGCGCGTCAGGCCAAATCCAAGGCGCGGATCGCGGCCTATAACGACCTCGCCTCCCAATCCGAGCGCGAAAAGATCACCCGCGCCCAGATCGTTATCCCGAATGGCCCGCGTCTGGGCTCCAAGGTGATCGAGGTCGAGGGGCTCTCTAAGCACTACGGCGACAAACAGCTGATCGAGAACCTCGAATTCAGCCTGCCGCCGGGCGGCATCGTCGGTGTCATCGGCCCCAACGGCGCCGGTAAATCAACGCTCTTTAAGATGCTGACCGGCCAAGAACAGCCCGACGGCGGGTCTGTGACCTATGGCGACACAGTGCAGCTGTCTTATGTCGACCAAAGCCGCGATGATCTGAACGACGGCGACACCGTCTGGGAAGCGATTTCCGGCGGGGCCGAAATCATCGAACTGGGCGACGCGCAGGTCAACTCCCGCGCCTATTGCTCGTCCTTCAACTTCAAAGGCGGAGACCAGCAGAAGAAGCTCAATCTGCTGTCCGGTGGCGAACGCAACCGCGTCCACATGGCGCGCCTGCTGAAAGAGGGCGGCAACGTGCTGTTGCTTGACGAACCAACCAACGATTTGGACGTCGAAACCCTGCGGGCTTTGGAAGACGCGCTGGTCGATTTCGCAGGCTGCGCGGTGGTCATCTCGCACGACCGTTTCTTCCTCGACCGGATCTGCACGCATATTCTGGCCTTTGAAGGCGACGCGCATGTGGAGTGGTTTGAGGGCAACTTTGAGGACTACGAAGAAGATAAGAAGCGGCGCTTGGGACCGGATGCTCTAGAGCCTAAACGGTTGAAGCATAAGAAGTTTACCCGATAAGCACCGTAGGGTGGGTTTCCAACCCACCCTACCCGGTCACCTTCATTCGGAATGGTGGGGTATAATCCCACCCTACGCTCTGCCTTGAAGCGGAGCCCGGACAGTCCGGCAGGTCGACGCTGGCGCAGCGGCCAGACGGCCTTGTTCTGCGCAAAACCTTTCCAAATTTGATCCCGATCAAATCCAACCCTGCACCAGCGCGTTAGTCTCCCTCTGAAACCACAAAACGGAGAGACATCATGGGCAAGACCCCGCACGAACTGGCTGCAGAATTTCCAGAACATGTCACCAAAATCTCGACCCTAAAACAAACCGACGCGCATTTCGCGCGGCTGGCGGACGATTATCACGACGTGAACCGCACCGTGCATCCGGTCGAAACCAATGTGGAACCGATGGGAGACATGGAAACCATCGAACTGCGCAAGAAACGCGCCGCATTGAAAGATGAAATCTACCGGATGCTGGCGAACTAACCACGGCTACCCGATCTTATAGGCCTTCCCAAACCCAGCGTTGAGAAGGCCATCCAAAACCTCAAACCGCACAAAATTGAAATCCGCGAAGTCCGCATAGAGCTTCGCCTTGGGCCGCCGCTCTAGATACCACGCGCGCAAATCCGAATACCCCGCATCCTCCCGCGTCACGAACTGCGGCAGGCAATGCAAAGTCAGCCTCGGATGGGTTAGAGGATCTCCCTTTTCACCAGGCTCCCCAATCAACAACGAACAGGCCCGACCGTTGCGTAAAGCCTTTGTATGTAAAGATAAATCAGAGATTAAAGTGACAGGGACTCTGCCCTTATCCACGGAGAAGGCCACCCGCGTCACCGACGGAGACCCATCCTCGCGCACCACCGCCAATGCCGCATGGGTCGCGGACTCTAGCAGCCCGTTCATCACCGCATGGGCTTCGTCATCCAACTCTCGGAAAGGGTCTTTGACCAAGGTCTAACCCTCAGGCTGAGGCACTGCCCGCGGCCGCCCCTCTTCGTCGATCGCCACAAAGGTAAAGACCGCTTCGGTCACTTTCTCCCGCGTGCCGATGGTGCCGCGCCGCACCCAGGCTTCGACTTCAATCGCCATCGACGTCCGGCCAACCCGCGCCAAACTTGCGTAGACACAAAGCACGTCGCCGACCTTGACGGGACGGATGAATTTCATCGCATCCACCGCAATGGTCGCAGCACGCCCCTGACTGGTTTCCCGGGACACAATCCCTGCGGCGATGTCCATCTGGCTCAGCACCCAGCCGCCAAAGATATCACCGTTCACATTGACGTCCGAGGGCATCGCCAATGTGCGCAAAGTAAGTTCGCCAGAAGGTTCTGAATGGTCGGTCATGGGCTCTTCCTCGATTTAGCCCAGACTACGCGCTGCAATGTCCTTGTCCACTCATCCCTCGAGAAATACTCAAGCGTGCAATGAATTCTTAACATTTTGCCTCGCAAACTGATGTCAGACAGGCAGTTTCCTTGTCTTGCCACAGCCTTGCCCAATTTGTGCCCCAATTCAGGGTTTAATGGATTCAAGCGACTATAGCACCCGTCACTCGGGAACTTTGGCAAGCAGAATGCGGCCGGTAACGTTCAGAAGATAGAGGAGATTGCTATGGCTCTCGTTATGTTTCTTTTTGGAAGCGCACTCGGCTTGACCGGTGCCATCACCCAACTGGCCCTTGGATTTGATTTCACGGTTGCCCTGAACACATACGCATTTCTTTCAGTCGGACTGCCGATGGTGACCCTGCTCGCCATGCGGGCAAACCGCCGCGCCTAAGCGCCACCAGTTTCTCTAGGGCGCGTGGGGGTCGAACCTACTGACTAATCAGCGCCATTCATCGCGTCCGGAGCCTCTCTTCCCTCCAAAGGCTCCGGGCGCGATTTCATTTTTACCGCTGCATTTTTAGGCACGCCTCACTATCTCGTTGACCTCACCCCGAAGGCAGCCTCAGATAGGGCGTGTTAAATGGGACGTGGCGCAGTCATGCCGCAGGTTGATGTGATTGTTCTGGGCGCGGGCCCAGCTGGGAGTGCTGCTGCGGCGGTGGCAGCGCGCGCAGGCCTTTCGGTGGCTTTGGTGGACAAAGCCAGCTTCCCCAGAGACAAACTTTGCGGCGGCGGCGTCACCGAGCGCAGTCGATCCTACTTCAAAGACGCTTTCGGCCATGACATCCAGTTTGACGATATCCTCAGCACCCAAGAGGTTGAATTCTGGCATGCCGGTCAGCGGCTGTCGCACATGCAGGCCCAGGCCCCGATCCACCTCGCCATGCGTCTGTCATTTGACGATCAGATGTTTAGACATGCCGTTTCGTTGGGCGGGCTCGACTATTCGGGCCATCGGGTCACGGACATCAACGGCACCAGCATTGAACTCGCGGGCGGGACGTCCCTTGAAGCCAAAGTTCTGATCGGCGCGGATGGGGTGAACAGTCAGGTCGCCCGCCACCTCTTTGGCGCAGCGTTTGATCACGACCAGATCGGTTTCGCCCTCGAGGTTGAAGCCCCCAAAGAAGACGACAGCGCCGCACTTCGGATTGATTTCAACGCGGCGGATTGGGGCTATGGGTGGCGTTTCCCCAAGCAAGACAGCGTCACCATCGGGGTCGGAGGCCTTACCTCGCATAACCCCGACATGAAGGCGCGGATGCGGAGCTATACGGATCTGCTCAACCTCAAAAGCATACCCAAACTCAAAGGCCATTTCCTGCCCTTTGGCCATTTCAAAACACAGCCTGGTCGCGGCGCGACCCTCTTGGCCGGAGACGCTGCCGGGCTGGTGGACCCGATCACCGGAGAAGGTATCGCCTACGCGATCAAGTCGGGCCATTTGGCCGCTGAGGCCGCAATCGAAGCCCTCAAGGCGAACACCCCAGACCGCGCCTTCGCGATCTATCTGCGCAAGCTGAAACCGATCCATCGCAACCTTCGCATCGCGCGGACCCTACGCAAGCTCGTGTTTTCCGGACGCTTCAAGGACGCCTTTTTTCAGAAGATGGCCCAGTCGGGCCGCTTGCGACACGAATATCTGAATGTCCTGGCCGGCAAACAGGAATACCCTGCCCTCTTGCTCAAATCCGGCCTCAGTTTGCCGCGTTTTGTATTGCGTGGTCTGCGCCGTCGGTCATAGTGCACCCGAGCCCTTGATGACCGGACCTCTTATGTCAAACACAGACCTTGCCCCCAAAAGAATTTGGATCGCCATCGCGGCAGCCTTTCTGGCCAATAGTATCTTGTTTGGCACATGGGCCGCTCGGCTGCCTGCGATCAAACAGAGCTTTGATCTGTCGCATGATGCTTTAGGCCTTCTGCTCTTGCTAATGGCGGCCGGGGCCATTTGCGGCTTTCCTATCGCAGGCAAACTCGCGGATCGTCACGGCGGCGCACAGATCACACGCATCCTTTGGGCGCTTATGGTGCTGTCGATGTTGGGACTTGCTCTGGCCCCAAGCATCTGGCTTCTGGCGCTCGCCATCATCTGCTTTGGTCTAAGCGGAGGTGGCATGGATGTGGCGATGAACGTCTGGGCGACTGAAGCCGAGGACGACACAGGCAAGATCTGGATGCCGAGCTTTCACGCCATGTGGAGCCTTGGGTCCGTTCTGGGTGCGCTCAGCGGTCTGGTCGTTATCCCTTGGGGCTGGAGCCACGGCACCCACTTCGCCATTGTCGCCACGCTGGCCCTGCCCTTGGCGATCTGGGGCATGCGCATTCCCTGGTCTTTCACCCCGCAACCCGCAGAAAAGACCCCTTTCTTGCCAATCCTAAAGGGAAAGCTCTTGCTGGTCGGCTTCTTCACGCTCTGCGCCACATTGGGCGAAGGCGCCATCGCAGATTGGAGTGCGCTATATCTGATAGAGGTCACCGCGACCTCCGAGGCCCGTGCCCCCATCGGTCTGGCTGTCTTTGCCACAGCCATGGTGGTCATGCGTCTGTCGGGTGCGATTGTCATCGGGCGTCTGGGCCCCCTGCGGGCCGCGTTTGTGAGCGCAGGCTTCGCCGGACTTGGCGCGGCCATCGTCGCCTTGGCAGGATCAGAAACCATGGCCCTCATCGGCTTTGTCGCGCTGGGGTTGGGCTATGCGCTTGCCATGCCATTGGCCATGGCACGTGCGGGTGCCTCGCGGACCATGCCCAAGGCGATGGCAGTGGCCGGCGTCGCGACCTTTGCCTATGGCGGCATTTTGTTGGGGCCACCGCTGATCGGGTTTATTGCCGAGGCAACCTCGCTCCATACTGCGCTGCTGCTTTTGCTGGCCTTGGGCGGTGTGATGCTATTCACAGCGCCCGCGATGAAGCCGCCCAAAGGTGGTGACTAGCCTTCTACCCGCGCGATCAGCTCAAGAACATGCGGGCCAAGAGCCTCAACGATCAGGCTGACGCCTTCTCTATTCGGATGAATTCCATCGGCTTGCATCAAGGCACCTAGCTGGGCGGGGTCCTCAGACGGCAGCCCAGCAAAATAGCTCTCTGCCAACAGCGCATCATTGGCCGCCGCCACCTCGCCATAGAGCGCATCGAACGCGGCCTTGTAGTCAGGCCCGTAGTTGCCCGGCGCCTGCATGCCCGTCAAAAGCACCTCGACCCCCTGCGCTTTAGCTGTCTCAACAATGCCCGTGATATTGGCCTTGCTGGCCGCAGGATCGAGGCCACGCAGGAAATCATTGCCGCCAAGCGTCACGATCATTGCGTCCACTTCAGGCGTCAGAGTCCAGGCCACGCGGGACAAGCCTCCCATGGTGGTGTCACCCGACACGCCTCCATTGATCACCGTCACGTCCTTGCCTTGCGCCGTCAGCCAGGCCTGCATCTGCGGCACAAAACCATCGCCCTGTGGCAGACCAAAGCCATGGATCAGACTGTCCCCGAAGGCGACAATCGTGGTCTCGGCCGCAGAAACTGAACCGATCAGTCCAAAAACCAGCGCCAGCGCCTTGCTTCGCCACGTGCTGATCCCATATTGCGATGCAATACTCATAGACAGGCCCTCCTTATGACCTCGGTTCTCTCTCTCAAAGATGTGCGTTTGGCGCTGGAAAGCAACGCCGGATTGGTGGAAATCTTGCATGGCATTACATTGGATGTCGCGGCGGGGGAAACTTTGGGGCTGATCGGGCCGTCTGGATCCGGCAAATCCTCGCTCTTGATGCTGATGGGCGGACTGGAGCGCGCGAGTTCTGGGACGATCACCGCATTGGATCAGGATCTGACCCACATGAACGAAGACGGGCTAGCGCGATTTCGGCGCGAAAACATGGGCGTGGTGTTTCAGAGCTTTCATCTGATCCCGACCATGACAGCGCTAGAAAACGTCGCCACCCCGCTTGAGTTGGCAGGTCATGCTGACGCCTTTGACCGCGCGGCGGAGGAACTTGAGGCCGTCGGTCTTGGGCATCGCGCCGATCACTACCCCTCGCAAATGTCTGGCGGTGAACAACAGCGTGTTGCGCTGGCCCGCGCCGCAGCGCCGCGCCCGAAGCTCTTGTTGGCGGATGAGCCGACGGGCAACCTTGACGGGGCCAATGGCGAGGCCATCATGGACCTCTTGTTCGGCCTGCGCGACCGCCACGGCGCGACCTTGGTTCTGGTGACACACTCCCGCGCTTTGGCGGCGCGCTGTGACCGTGTGATCCGCCTGCGCGATGGCCGCGTGGATACCGCACAAGAGGCCGCAAAATGAGCCTGAAAATCGCCGCCCGCTTTGCCCGGCGTGAATTACGCGGAGGCCTGAAGGGGTTTCGCATCTTCCTCGCTTGTCTGGCGCTTGGCGTGGCCGCGATCGCAGGGATCGGCTCGGTTCGCTCTTCGATCGAAGCAGGCATCGCCGATCAAGGCGCCACGCTCTTGGGCGGGGACGCTCAGATGCAGTTCACCTATCGCTACGCCTCTGGCGAAGAACGTGCGTGGATGGCAGAGCAAGCCACCGCGATTTCAGAGGTGGTGGATTTCAGATCCATGGCCGTGGTGGAACGAGATGGCACCACCGAACGCGGCCTGACCCAGATCAAGGCCGTCGATGATCTTTACCCGCTGGTGGGTGAGCTCAAACTGGAAGGCGGCGCGGATCTGGCGACGGCTTTTGCGGGGCAAAACGGCCTGCCCGGCGCGGTGATCCATCCGCAATTAGCAGCGCAATTGGCGCTGGAGATTGGTGATACGTTCAAGCTCGGCCTGCAGGAATTTTCGGTAGCGGCATTGCTTCAATCCGAGCCTGATAGCGCGGGTGGTGGTTTCGGTCTTGGGCCGCGCACAATGGTGCTGACCAAGGACCTTGCGGACTCAGCCCTGCTTTCCCCCGGCACGCTCTTTGACACGCAATACCGGATGCTTTTGGCCGAGGGTGTCGACATGGACGTCGCCAAATCCGACGCCACACAGCGGTTTGAAGACACCGGCATGCGCTGGAGCGACAGTCGCAATGGTGCGCCAGGTATCTCGGAATTCGTAGACCGCTTGGGGGCATTCCTGATCCTCGTGGGGCTCGCAGGCCTTGCGGTCGGAGGCGTGGGCGTCTCGGCCGCCATCCGCGCCTATCTGGCGAGCAAAACGCAGGTGATCGCGACCCTGCGCTCTTTGGGGGCCTCGCGGGCGACGATCTTTCTGACCTATTTCCTGCAGATCGGCGCGCTGAGTATTTTGGGCATCGCGATTGGTTTGACTTTGGGCACCTTGGCCCCGATTGCTTTGGCGCCGGTGATTTCGGCGGTCTTGCCTTTGCCGACGGTAATTGCAGTACATGCAGAGGCGCTGCTGGAGGCGTCGGTCTATGGTGCGTTGACCGCGCTGATCTTTACCCTTTGGCCACTGGCACGGACGGAGGATGTGCGCGCGGCGTCGCTGTTTCGTGACGCGATGAATGCGGCTCCGGGTATTCCGGCTGTTCGGTATCTTTTGGCGACAGGGGCGCTCCTCGCTTTGCTCGTCGCTGCGGCCTCGTGGTTCTCGGGCAACCTGACCCTGACGCTTTGGACGACGGGCGGCATTGCAGGCGCGCTGCTGTTATTGGCGCTGGCCTCTGTGGCGATCCGTTGGATCTCGCGTCGAGCAACGCGACGCTCACGCCGTCGCCCTGCACTGCGTTGGGCTTTGGCGGCAATTTCCAGCCCACGAGAAGGGGCCGCCTCTGTCGTACTGTCGCTGGGCCTTGGCCTGTCGGTTCTGGCCGCTGTTGGCCAGATCGACGGTAACCTGCGTGGCGCGATTTCGCGGGACTTGCCGAGCGTTGCGCCGAGCTATTTCTTTGTAGACATCCAGCGCGATCAGATGCCCGGCTTTCTTGAACGGATGGAGAGCGATCCCGCCGTCAGCAACGTCGAAAGCGCCCCCATGCTGCGCGGCGTGATAACGCGGATCAATGGCATGCCAGCCACTGAGGTCGCCGGAGATCACTGGGTCATCCAAGGCGACCGTGGCGTCAGCTATGCCGATGCCCTGCCCGAGACCACCGAGATCCTTGAGGGGGAATGGTGGGGCGCTGATTACACGGGCGCGCCTCAGATCAGTTTCGCCGCGGAAGAGGCGGAAGAAATCGGCCTCAAGCTCGGTGACGCGATGACTGTCAACATTCTGGGTCGCGACATCACTGGCACGGTCACGAGCTTCCGCGATGTTGATTTCTCGACTGCAGGCATGGGTTTTGTGCTGGTCATGAACGAAGCCGCCCTGGCTGGCGCCCCGCATAGTTTCATCGCAACCGTCTATGCCGAGAAAGAGGCCGAAGCCGCGATCCTGCGCGACATCACGAGTGCCAATCCAAACATCACCGCGATCTCGGTACGCGACGCGATCGACAACGTCAGCAACATCCTTGGATCGATTGCGGCGGCGACGTCATACGGCGCGGCGGCCACCTTGCTGACAGGCTTCCTGGTTCTGATCGGAGCCGCCGCCGCAGGCCAGCAGAACCGCACCTATGAGGCGGCGATCCTGAAAACGCTTGGGGCGACCCGCCAGCGTATTCTGATGAGCTTTGCCTTGCGTTCTGCGCTTTTGGGAACGGCGGCTGGTCTGGTGGCCCTAACTGCAGGGATCATCGGCGGCTGGGCGGTCAGTTTCTATATTCTGGAAACCGATTACGAGATCATCTGGAACAACGCATTGGCCATTGTCGCAGGCGGCGTAATCGCCACGCTTCTGGCTGGACTTGCATTCGCCGCTGCCCCTCTTGCGACCAAGCCCGCGCGGACGTTGCGCAGTGCGGACTGACCCGTTTCGTTCACTCCCCCAAAATGCACTATCGCACGCGCTATGGGAGACGCGTGCGACAGGCGATAAAATTGAACGGCTTTTGGGATGACCCATGGGGAATGCGGTCAGCCATTCGGGGATCGAGGCAACCAATTTACGCACCCCATTGAGATCATTAACTTTGCTGACCAACGATTTAACTTTGGGGAGCGGGTTTGGCCGCCGTCTTGATTTGTCTACATCTGTAAGCGCTTGCGGGCGACTGTGGACTCGTGGGTGTCGTCCAAAAATTCGCGAAAAACGTGACAATACCGATCATGATTCATGAAATGCAGCGTGGATTTCTCTATGTTTCGCGAAGCGATAGCGTTTTGGGATTGATAGAAAGCGATCCCCAATCGAGCTAACGGAAGTTTTCCTGATACCAGTCACGGAAGTCCTTTTGCCGCGATCGCGCCACAGGAATTGAGCGACCTCCGGAAACACGGACGTCCTTGAAAGCCGCAGTGTTTTGCGCGCTTTGCAGAGTTGATTTGGCAACCCAGAACGAGCGGTGCACCCGAAACCCCGCATCTGCCGGAAGTTGGTTTGTCAGGGCAGACAAAGTGGACCTGACGGTCACCAGCCGGTCCACCTGCACGATATCGACATAATGCTCGCGCGCTTCAAGATAGAGGATACTGGACAGAGGAATTGACCCGCCGCTGGTGACCAGAAGCGGCTCGATAGGTTTTCCTTCGGAGGCGCTGCGGGACTCTCTGAGGTGTTCCACGAAGATCCATTTTGCGATGACAAATTCGAAACATTGAGATGCCACGAGACTGGTTGCCAGAATGATTGGCGCACGTGTGACACTTGCCTCCGGAGCATGCGCGCCAAAGGCAGAAACTCCGAAACCAACGGCGAGCAAGGCCGTGATGCACAGGACGGGCACGGAGATAAACGGCAGGACAATGGCTTTGTCATCTCTCCGGAGATTATAGAGTTTCACCCCGGCGAGGCCTGCCAGCAAAAGCACGACGTAGAAAATGATCGTCACAAGCCAAAACGCAGCGCGTTCAAGAATCGGAAGGCTTTCCTGAAAAAGGGGCGGATCCGTAGCCACCAGGATCACAAAGACCAATGCGAGGGCTGACAGAAAACGGCGCGAGGTCAGAAAACTGTATAGTTCACAGGTCGTAAAGGCCAATTCATCGCCATTAGCCAAGAATAAGCGCCAGTTTCGGTTATATAGACTTCTGTACATAGCCTTCCGGATACTCTGATGTCTGTCGCGCGTTCTGCGCGATGTTGATCTAGATGCTAAAATGGCCCAATAACGAGAGTCCACTCCCTTTGTTGTATACTTTAGGTGGATTGCCCCTTGGTTCGTGACTGTTCTTTAACAACGAAAGGCCAGCTCACCTTCAAAGGTCAGCTGGCCCAGGTTTCGTCAAGTTTTCATTCGCGTCTATTCCGCCGCTTCGGCGTAGTCGTCCATCGGAGGGCAGGTGCAAACCAGATGGCGGTCACCATAGGCGTTGTCGACACGGTTGACCGGAGGCCAGTATTTGTCGACGCGGAAGGCTCCGGGCGGGAAACAGCCCTGTTCGCGGCTATATGGGCGGTCCCAATCGCGCACGAGGTCTTCCATCGTGTGCGGCGCATTCTTGAGCGGGTTGTTTTCCGCATCTGAGGTGCCGTCCTCGACCGCCTGGATCTCGTCGCGGATCGACAGCATGGCGTCGATGAAACGGTCAAGCTCGGCTTTGGTCTCGGACTCGGTCGGCTCGATCATCAGCGTGCCTGCGACGGGCCAGCTCATGGTTGGCGCGTGGAAGCCGTTGTCGATCAGACGCTTGGCGATGTCGTCCACGGTGATGTGGGCGCTATCCGCAAAGGGGCGCGTATCAAGGATACATTCATGCGCGACGCGACCGGTGGGGCCTTTGTAAAGCACGTCAAACGCACCTTCGAGCCGCTTGGCGATGTAGTTCGCATTCAGGATAGCGACACGGGTGGCTTGGGTCAGTCCATCTCCGCCCATCAAGAGGCAATAGGCCCAGCTGATTGCGAGGATCGAGGCCGAACCGTAGGGCGCGGCAGAGACCGGGCCTTCGGTGCCATCCGTTTCCGGGTGACCCGGCAGATGCGGTTCCAAATGCGCTTTGACGCCAATCGGACCCATGCCGGGGCCGCCGCCGCCATGGGGGATGGCGAAGGTTTTATGCAGGTTGAGGTGACTGACGTCGCCGCCGAGGTCTCCGGGACGGCTAAGGCCGACCATGGCGTTCATATTCGCGCCGTCGATATAGACCTGACCACCGGCGTCATGGGTGATTTTGCAGACCTCATGCACGGTTTCCTCAAAGACGCCGTGGGTGGATGGGTATGTGATCATACAGCCCGCGAGGTTCTCGGCGTGTTTGGCGGCCTTGTCGCGGAAGTCATCCAGATCAATGTCGCCTTTGTCGTCTGAGGCCACAGGGACAACTTTCCAACCCACCATCTGAGCGGAGGCCGGGTTGGTGCCATGCGCGCTCATCGGGATGAGACAAATGTTGCGGTGCCCCTCACCGCGCGCGCGGTGGTAGGCGGCGATGGTCAGGAGGCCCGCGTATTCGCCCTGCGCGCCAGAGTTCGGCTGCATGGAAATCGCGTCATAGCCGGTGATCTGACAGAGCTTGTCCGACAGATCCGTGACCATTTCTGTATAGCCTGCGGCCTGATCGACCGGCGCGAAGGGGTGCATATGGGCGAACTCGGGCCAGCTGATGGGCATCATTTCTGCCGCAGCATTCAGCTTCATGGTACAGGAACCCAGCGGGATCATCGCGCGGTCAAGCGCGAGGTCGCGATCCGCGAGACGGCGCATATAGCGCATCATCTCGGTTTCCGCGCGGTTCATGTGGAAGATCGGGTGGGTTAGGTAGTCTGACTGGCGGTGCATGTTTTCAGGCACGCGGTATTTCGGAGTAAAATCATCGTCGGCTTTGACGACGCCAAAGGCGCGCCAAACCGCCTCGATTGTTTCAGGCCGCGTGGTTTCATCCAGCGTGATCCCGACGCGTTTTTCTCCGACCTGACGCAGGTTCAGGCCTTCGTCCCGCGCGGATTTCATGACGGCAGCTTGCAGAGGGCCAACGTCCACGGTGATCGTGTCAAAGAAGCTCTGCGGGTCGACTTTGAAGCCCGCGTTTTCGAGCCCTTCGGCCATGCGAACCGTCTTACGGTGGATGCGCTGCGCAATCGCCTTAAGCCCCTTTGGCCCGTGGAAAACAGCATACATCGACGCCATGACTGCAAGCAGCGCCTGGGCTGTACAAACATTCGAGGTCGCTTTTTCACGACGGATATGCTGTTCGCGGGTTTGAAGGGACAGGCGGTAGGCGCGATTGCCATGCGCATCCACCGAGACCCCGACCAGTCGGCCGGGCATCGCGCGTTTGTGGGCTTCTTTCGTGGCCATGTAGGCCGCGTGCGGGCCGCCATAGCCCATGGGCACTCCGAACCGCTGGGTTGAGCCGACAGCGATATCGGCCCCCATTGCGCCGGGTTCTTTGAGCAGGGTCAGGGACAGAGGATCTGCGGCCACAACTGCGATGCCTTTAGCGGCATGCAGCTTTTCGATATGGGCGGTGAAGTCCCGTACGTGACCGTATGTTCCGGGGTATTGGAACAGCGCGCCAAAGACCTCGTCCGCGTTCATCTTGTCGGGGTTGCCGACGATGACCTCGATGCCCAAAGGGGCTGCGCGGGTTTGCACGACGGCGATGTTTTGCGGGTGGCAGTCGCGGTCGACAAAGAAGGCCTTGGCTTTGGACTTGCTAACCCGCTGCGCCATGGTCATGGCTTCGGCGCAGGCGGTGGATTCATCCAAGAGCGATGCGTTGGCAATCTCGAGACCCGTCAGATCGCTAACCATGGTCTGGAAGTTCAAGAGCGCCTCAAGACGGCCCTGCGAGATCTCTGGCTGATAGGGCGTATAGGCGGTGTACCACGCCGGGTTCTCCAGAATATTGCGCTGAATTGCAGGCGGTGTGACGGTGCCGTGGTAGCCCTGACCGATGAGGCTTTTCATCAGTTTGTTCTTGCCCGCCACTTCCCGCATCCGGTGCAACAGCTCACGCTCTGACAGAGGGCGCCCCATCTCGAGCGGCTCTTTCTGACAGATCGATTGCGGCAGAGTATCGTCGATCAGAGCGTCCAGATCAGAGGCGCCGACCACGGCCAGCATATCGTCCATTTCTTCGGGGGACGGGCCGATGTGACGGCGATTGGCGAAGTCATACGGCAGGTAATCTGTTGGTTTGAAAGGCATATTGGCCTCCGGATACGGGTACAGGTTATGAGCGGGGCCAAGTGGCCCCTAGGGGATTGGGCGTCACGCCCGCAAAGTTTGGTGGCCTTAGCCGATGAAGTCTTTGTAGGCGGCTTCGTCCATCATATCGTCCATCTGGCTTGCATCGGCCGCCTTCATTTTGAAGAACCATGCATCGCCCAGAGGGTCTTCGTTCACCTTGCCGGGCTCGTCCACGAGGGCCTCATTGACCTCGACGATTTCACCGTCGATGGGCGCGAGGATGTCAGACGCCGCTTTGACGGATTCGATCACACAGACCTCATCGTCCTTGCTGACCTCAGTGTCAGTCTCGGGCAGTTCGACGAACACCACATCGCCCAATTGCTCGGCTGCGTGCTCAGTGATGCCGACGACAATCAGGCCGTCTTCTTCGCGGAGCCATTCGTGCTCTTCGGTGAATTTCATGGGGTGTCTCCTGTTGGCTTAACGTTTGAAGTTGGCGGGGATGAAGGGAAGTTTGGCGACCTTGAGCGGCATGCGTTTATTGCGCACTTCGCCAAAGAGTTGCGTGCCCTCAGAGGCGAGGTCGGCTGTGACATAGCCCATGGCGACCGGGCCGTTGACCGAGGGGCCAAAGCCGCCTGATGTGACCGCGCCGATGGGGGTTTCTGCTTCCTCGCTGGCAAATATCTGCGTGCCCGCGCGCATTGGGGCGCGGCCTTCGGGCAGCAAGCCAACGCGTTTGCGGCTGGCCCCTTCACTGAGAACCTTGAGGATATGGTCGGATCCCGGGAAGCCTCCGGCGCGATCGCCGCCCGCGCGGCGCACTTTTTGGATGGCCCATGTCAGGCCCGCGGCACCTGGGTCGCTTTGTGCGTCGATGTCGTTGCCATAAAAGCAAAGTCCGGCCTCCAGCCTCAGGCTGTCGCGCGCGCCAAGACCGATGGGCGCGACCTCTTCCATTGCGAGCAAGGCTTCGCAGAGGGCAACGGCCGAGCCTTCGGGCACAGAGATTTCGTAACCGTCCTCGCCGGTGTAGCCAGAGCGCGAGACCCAACAGTCCACGCCCTGCAATTCCAGTGTCGCGACGTCCATGAATTTCATATCAGCAGCCGCTGGATTCAGACGCGACAACGCGGTTTCCGCCGCCGGGCCCTGCAAGGCGATCAATGCGCGATCCGTGATGACCTCGACCACGATCTGCGGCTCAAGCGCGGCTTTCATGCGAGTGATGTCGGCCTCTTTGCAGGCCGCATTCACGACCACAAACAGATGATCACCACGGTTGGCAAACATCAGATCATCCTCGATCCCGCCCGCCTCATTGGTGAACAACCCATAGCGCTGACGCCCCTCGCCCAAGCCCAGAACATCCATGGGAACCAGCGTCTCAAACGCAGTGGCAATAGCCTCGTAGCTCGACCCGCGCAGGATCACCTGCCCCATATGGCTTACGTCAAACAAACCTGCCTCGGCGCGGCAATGCAGGTGTTCTTTCATCACCCCCATCGGGTATTGCACCGGCATATCATAGCCCGCGAATGGCACCATTTTGGCCCCAAGGCCAACGTGCATGTCGTACAAAGCCGTGCGGTGCAGGTCACCGGTTTCAGCCATCACTCGTTCCTCCATTCCGGAGGCAATTTCATCGAAAAAGCACCCGGCATCACAAAGCGCATGTCACCCATGCGCGCGATGCCCCCTCTGTCCTTTCGCCTGAGATCGTTATCCCTTCGGCGGACGCATTTCGCGCCTCTCTCCAGAGTTCATTCATGGCGGTCTCGGTCCCATCGGCCTGAGAGTTTCCGGGGCGGTTGCTCCTTCGGCACCGAACTAAATCGGTTCTCCCGAGTCACCATGTTCCTTAACGTTATGCAGGAAAACCGACCGGTTCAAGGCAAAATACGACGCGAAAAACGACATTCGACACTTTTTCGTAAGATCATGAATCTGCTTAATAATTATGCACGCATCTTCCTCATGATACTTAGTTAGACGCGAGAAAACGACATGGAGCATATGCGGCTGGCATGCAACTGCATGCCGGTTTTTGCAATTGACTCGCGCCTCAAAAACCGCCTCATTTCGCCCATGAGCAGACCCTTCTTTTTTGGCTATGGCAGCCTCGTGAATATCCATACGCATACGTATAGTGAGACCTCGACCGCAGAGCTGCAAGGCTGGCGACGTGTCTGGCAAATGACGCCCCTAAGGCCGCATCCCTTCCTGTCGATTGAGCCCCAGGACGGCTGTGCGATCCAGGGTCTGATCGCGCACGTGCCCGACGGCGATTGGGCGCAACTGGACGCGCGGGAATATGGCTATGATCGGCTGAGTACGGATCGCGTGAAGCACGCACGCGACGATGATCCAGAGCTAGCGATCTATGTCGTGCCAAAGCCTGCGCCTAAGTTGCAGCTGGAGAAGGGGCCGATCCTGCTCAGCTATCTGGACGTGGTCATTCAGGGATTTCTCAAAGAGTTCGGCGAAAGCGGCGTGCGCGCGTTTTTTGACACGACGGCAGGCTGGGATCATCCAATCGACAATGACCGGGATGTTCCGAAATATCCGCGCCACCAAAAGCTCGCGCCTCACGAGACCGCAATGGTGGACGCCGAACTAAAACGGCTTGGAATTTCGGTTTAGCGCCGCCCGTGCCAGAGGCTCATCTGACGGCCCTCGCGCGCGAACGCGCCCTGTTCGTGCGGTTTGCGAACACCCATGACGCGCAGCACAAGGAATAGTGAGATCAAGCCAAAGATCGCGCCCCCGACAGCCTGACCGATCAGGATACCCGGCGCGCCCCAAAGCGTGGCGCCTATGGTGACGCAAGGGATGGTGCCAAGGGTCTGACGCCCCCAGTTGATCATGGTCGAATAAAACGGATGGCCGAGGTTATTGAAGGACGCGTTGCCGACAAAGATCAGACCGTCAAAGACATACATCAACGCAAGCGGACCGCAGAAAAGGAACAAGAGCGTAACGGCCATACCTTCGGCGTTAAACAGCCCCGCCAGCGGCACGCGCAGAAGGAACAACAAAAGCGCAGCCCCCACGACCCAAAGCGCTGTAAAGATCATCGCGTCTCGGAAGGCGCCGCGCACCCGATCGTGCTGCCCTGCCCCATAGTTCTGGCCGATGATCGGGCCGACTGCGCCCGAAAGCGCAAAGATCGCGCCAAAGGCTACAGGGACCAGACGGCCAACGATGGCCATGCCCGCAACCGCCTCTTCGCCGAATTCCGACATGGAACGGGTGACGAAGGCCTGCCCAATGGGGGTCGCGAACTGCGTCAGGATCGCGGGGCCGGCAATGGCCGCGATATCAGGCAGATCGACGCGCATTTCGGCGCTCGTGGGTTTGTCAAAGCCGCCATAGTGTTTGAATACCGGATACATAGAACAAAACCCGATGGTGAACCGCGCGGCGACCGAGGCGAGAGCTGCACCGGTTAGATCAAGCCCCAGACCAAAGATCAGGATCGGATCAAGCACACCATTCACCACGCCGCCCAAAAGCGTCGCCATCATCGCGCGTCGGGCGTCTCCATGCGCCCTCAGGATCGCGCCGCCGACCATGCCGAGCATGAGGATCGGCAGGCTCGGCACGATGATCTGCATATAGTGAACAGACAGCTCCAAAGTCGGGCCCGAGGCCCCCATCAAGGTCGCGAGGCTTTCCAGATTAAACCAAACGACGGCCGAAAAAATAGACGCAATAACAAAACCATAGATGGTTGAAGTCGCCGCGCGACGGCGCGCTTTATGCTGATCGCCCTCGCCCAAAGCCCTCGCCACCAAAGCCCCGGCCGAGATCGCCATGCCGATGCTGAAGGCGGTGGTAAAAAACAGGATCGCACCCGCGTAACCAACCGCAGCGGCCAGCTCATCCCGTCCCAGCATCGAGATAAAGATCATGTCCACAAGGTCGACCAAAAAGATCGCGACCAGCCCGATCGACGCCGTCAGGGACATCACCGTGACATGTTTGAACAGATTGCCCGTCAGGAACTTTGCAGATGCGTCTGCCATGATCTCACCTCTCACTCACGCGGCAAGAAAATCACGCACAGCTTTGATTGCCAATCTGCAAAAATGCACAGAGGAGCCGCAGATCGCGAGGCCTCTGTTTCATCTTGCGAAAAATACTCGCGCCGCAGGCACGGATTTTTGGAAAATCCGTTACCCCTTTGCCTTGATCACCTTAAGCAGAGGAAGAACGGCGGACATATCCGGCCCATGGCTCTGACCCGTCAGCGCCTTGCGCAGAGGCATGAACAGGCCTCGGCCTTTGCGGCCTGTCGCTTCTTTGACAGCCTTGGTCCAAACGCCCCAGGTGTCTGCGTCAAACGGACCTTCGGGCAGCAAGGCCAGCGCCTCGGCGACGAAGTCTTTGTCTTCATCGTCAATCACAGGATCGGCACCATTGGCAAAGAGGTCGGCCCAAGCGGCGATGTCTTTGCGAGTGGTGATGTTTTCGCGGATCACGGCCCAGAAGGCCTCGGCTTCGGCTCCGTCCACGCCCGCAGATGCGACATCGTCCGAGACAGCGGCCAAAGGCTGTGCGCCCAGATGGCGGGCGGTCAGCGGGTAGAGGTCTTCGACGTCAAACTTGGTCGGCGCAGAGCCGAATTGGTCGATATCAAAGCCCTCGGCGATCTCATCCAAGGACGCGCGCAGCTCGACCGGATGGCTCGATCCCAGACGCGCCATGAGGCTCAGCAGCGCCTCAGGCTCCACCCCACCCTCGCGCAAGTCGCGCAGGCTGAGGGTGCCCAGACGTTTGGACAGGCTCTCGCCTTGCGAGCCGGTCAGCAGGGAATGGTGCGCAAAGGTCGGCACCACACCGCCCAGCGCCTCGATCATCTGGATCTGGGTCGCCGTGTTGGTCACGTGGTCCGAGCCGCGCACAACATGGGTCACGCCCATCTCGGTGTCATCCACCACAGAGGCCAGCGTGTAGAGATACTGCCCGTCCCCACGGATCAGCACCGGATCGGACACAGAGGCCGCGTCAATCGAGATCTCTCCCAACACGCCATCGACCCAGTTGATGCGTTCCTGATCCAGCTTGAAGCGCCAGTGGCCGTTTCCACGGTCCGCCCGCAGCGCGGCTTTCTCGTCTTCTGACAGAGCCAGCGCACCGCGATCGTAGACCGGCGGCTTGCCCATATTGAGCTGCTTCTTACGTTTCAGATCTAGTTCGGTCGGGGTTTCAAAACACTCATAGAACCGGCCCATCTCGCGCAGCTTATCCGCCGCCGCATCATAGCGATCGAGCCGCGCGGATTGGTGTTCGATCTTGTCCCAGGTCAGGCCCAGCCACTCCAGATCCTGCTGGATCGCATCCACATATTCCTGCTTAGAGCGTTCAGGATCCGTGTCATCGATCCGCAGAATGAACGTGCCGCCCGCCTTGCGCGCGATCAGATAGTTCATGAGCGCGGTCCGCAGGTTGCCGACGTGGATATAGCCCGTAGGGGATGGGGCGAAACGGGTGGTGGTCATGAGAGTCTCCAGAGTACGGAGCGCTCTTGTCACAAGGGGCGGGGTTTGTCCAGAATTTGGGTGGAACCTAGGTACAAGGGTACTTCTCAGACATCGCTTCTAAATAGAGCTGAACGGCAGGTCTTTGGAGTTCATCGGGCGAGCGCTCCAAATAGTCTATGAAAGTCTTTACCATTTCACCTTTGGTCACCGTCGAAGGAACGCAGAAGTTTAGCCCTGATTCAAGGTTGTTAGCGAACTCGGCTTCTGAAAGGTCACCCTCAAGATGATGCGTCATTTTCAACGCACCACCTGTTGCTCCGTCAATGAGGCCTGTGGCGAAGCCGAGACAGAACGCGCCGCCGATCTTCCCATCCTTTGTGGAGCAATACTCCCAAATTACCTGACCAGCAGTTGGATTTGCGAATGACTGTGGCGCAACAAATGCGAAAACGACCACTAAAGTAAATTTTTGGAAACTATTCATTATCAAGGCATACCACAAAAAAGCTGGAACACTATGGCGGATACCTACCCCGCCTCACCTTCCAAGTCTCACCCAGATCCCTTGGCCAAGCCGCAATATCCCGCGGATCAAGAAATGCAATCCTTGCAACATTAGCACGACTGAACTGCACCCCCACATAGATGATGCAAGCCAGAATACATATAGAGCCAAGTTTTCATCTACTCGTGGCAGCAACAAAAACAGGGGTATGGAAGCAATCCAAACTGCTAGGGCCTTCAATGTGCCAATTTTCAAAATCGAATCTAATAACAACATAGGATCTTGCGTTTAGCAGGTTTAGCCCGACTCAACCTTCCAAATCTTATCCAAATCCCGCAAGCCCGCCGCGATCAACTCCCGCAGCACGTCCAGATCAATATCCGCAAGCTTGTTCACATAGAGGCAGCTTTTGCCCAGCTTGTGCTTGCCCAACCGCCCCATGATCTCGGAATAATCCTGATAGCCCGGCATGATATAGATCGAGAGGTTCGCCTTGCGCGGGCTGAAACCGGTGGCCAGAAAATCCCCTTCGCGCCCCGTTTTGTAGCGATAGTGATAGCGGCCATAGCCCACGATACTGCCGCCCCACATGACCGGCTGAAAGCCCGAGACCTCGGCAAAGAGGTCCAGCAACACAAGCCCATCGGCGCGCCGGGTGGGGTGTTCGATTGCCTCGACAAAGGCGCGGGGGTCGGCGGCGGTGGCGGTGGTTTTGTTTTGCGACATGGCTGGCTCCTTAGGGCCAGTTTACGCGGTCCGGGCGTTTCTCCCAAATGGCAATGCGCCCCCTGCTTGACGCCACGCTTGTCTTGACCTCTCATCTGGGTCTCGCAAGCCTGCGGCAAAGGGGAGAGAGTATGACTTTGACCAGCACACAAAGGCTTTTCGCTGCTTTGATCGCGATTGCGGCGCTTGGGGCGCAGATCACGCAGACGGTTTTGGATCTTGGCGAAGGGATGGGCTTGCTTGAGTCCCTCTGGCGTCAGGCGCGGTATTTTACGGTTTTGATGGTGGTTACAACCGGTGTGACGTTTGCGCTGATGGTCATGCGGCGCGCCCATGCGTCGGTTGGGTGGATGGCTGCTGTGACCACGTGGATTGTTATGGTGGGGATCGTTTATCACGCGCTTTTGGCGGCGGATCACAATCCGACGGGCATCAATGCGGTGATCAACGAGATCCAGCACACGGCGGTTCCGATTGCGACTTTGGTTTTCTGGGTGGCTTTTGCACCTAAGGCCGGGCTGACGTTTATGCAGCCGCTGGTCTGGGTCATTTGCCCTCTGGGGTATTCCATCTATGCGATGGTCAGAGGGCTGTTTGACGGGCGGTTCCCCTATTTCTTCCTGAACCCTGAAACCACAGGCTGGCTCGGAGTTTTCGCCTATATGGTCGGGCTTGGCGCTCTGTTTTACGTGGCAGGCGCGCTGCTGGTGTTGGTAGCAAAACGGGCGGCGCGCTAGGCTCCGCTGTCGTCCCTGAACCGGTTCACGATGGGGTAGCGGCGGTCCATCCAGAAAGCCTTCTTGGACAGGCGCGCGCCGGGGGCCGATTGGAAGCGTTTGTATTCGCTGATGTACAAAAGATGCTCGACCCGTTTGACCGTTTCGCGCGCGTATCCCGCGGCGACGCAATCGGCAACAGAGGCCTCTTCGTCCACCAGCATATGCAGGATACCATCGAGGATATCGTAAGGCGGCAGGCTGTCTTCGTCTTTTTGATCAGGGCGCAATTCAGCGGAGGGCGGTTTCTCGATGATCGAGACCGGAATGACTTCGCCCGCAGGACCGTTCATCCAATCGCGGTGATTGGCGTTGCGCCAGCGGCAGGTTTCAAAGACGCGGGTTTTATACATGTCTTTGATCGGGTTATAGCCGCCGTTCATATCGCCATAGATCGTGGCATAGCCCACGGCCACCTCAGATTTATTCCCGGTGGTCAGCAGCATCTCGCCAAGTTTATTGGACATGGCCATCAGCAAAAGTCCACGCAGGCGGGACTGGATGTTTTCCTCGGTCAGGCCTTCGTCCAGCCCTGCAAAGAGCGGTGCGAGCGTGTTGGTCACGGCCTGACGGCTCTCGGAAATCGGCACATAGTCGTAATGCACGCCGAGCCGTTTCGCGATGTCTTCGGCGTCATCGAGCGAGCCTTGCGAGGTATATTCCGACGGAAGCATCACGCAGCGCACGTTTTCAGCGCCCAGCGCGTCCACGGCGATGGTCGCGACAATGGCCGAGTCGATGCCCCCGGACAACCCAAGCAGCACCTTCTTAAAGCCGGTCTTGCCCATATAGTCGCGCAGGGCTTCGACACAGACGCGATAATCCTGCTCTTCGCCCGCAGGCAGCACGGCCTTCTCGCCCTCTTCGCAGCGCCAGCCATCCCCGTCGCGGACCAGATCCACATGGGCGGTGACTTCGTCAAAGACCGGCAGTTGCACAGCCAGATGCCCGCCGGGATTGAGCACAAACGAGCCGCCGTCAAAGACCTGATCGTCCTGACCGCCGACCATATTCACATAGATCAAAGGCATGCCAGTCTCGATCACGCGGGCCACCATATGGCTCATGCGGCGGTCAAACTTATCGCGGTAATAGGGCGAGCCATTGGGCACGACGAGGAATTCCGCGCCAGATTCCTCAAGGGTTTCCGCCACATCCGGGAACCAGGCGTCCTCGCAGATCGGGCTTCCGATGCGGGTGTTGCCGACCGCATAAGGGCCGCCAAGCGGGCCAGAGTCAAACAGACGAACCTCGTCAAAGACGGTGTAGTTCGGCAGGTGATGCTTAAGCTGTTTGCTGACGGTCCGCCCGCCGTTCAGGATGAAATAGGCGTTATAGAGCTTGCCGTCTTCGGCAAACGGTCCACCGATCCCCATTGCGGGACCATCAGCGCAGTCCGCAGCCAGCGCTTTGATCTGCTCAAGACAGGCCGCCTGAAGCGCGGGCTTCATCACCAGATCCTGCGCGTTGTAGCCAAGGATGAACATTTCAGGCAGCGCGACAAAGTCAGAGCCCGCCGATTTCCCCGCCTCCCAAGCCGCTTTCGCCTTGGCCGCATTGCCTGCCAAATCGCCCATAGTTGGGTTCGCCTGAGCAATCGTTACGCGGAATCTGTCGGCCATATCGGTGCCTCACTCATCAGTCAGATGTGATTGATTTACCAGATACATGCGCGAGGAAAAGCTCAAAGCCGCAAAACCCGTTGTCAGAGCGCATTTCCTGCACTAATTTCGCGAAAAGGCGTGGGGGACGCGCCGCTTGTGCCCGGCAGGGCGAATTCCCAAGCAGGGGCAAATAGATGACCAGCAGAACAGCAATCTCGATTGCATCGGTCCTTTTCATGTTGAGCACGGCCGGTGTGGCCATAGCGCAATCCAGCGACGTATTGACCAAACAATACGACGATGGCGGCATCTATGAAGGCACCTTCAAGGATGGGCTGCAGCACGGCAAGGGCACCTATCGTCTGCCGAATGGCTACGAATATTCCGGTGATTGGATTGATGGCGAAATTCGCGGCATCGGTCAGGCACGGTTCCCGAATGGCTCGGTCTATCAAGGCGAGTTTTCCAAGGGTAAACCTGAAGGCACAGGGAAGATCACCTTCGCCGATGGCGGCACCTATGAGGGCCAATGGGCCGACGGAAAGATCACCGGTCAGGGCGTCGCGATCTACGCCAATGGCGTGGTCTATGAAGGCGGCTTTGTGAATGCGCTGCACCACGGTCAGGGCATGATGAAAAGCCCCGGTGGCTATGTCTATGAGGGCTCTTGGGTCAATGGCGTCAAGGAAGGCGACGGTCAGATCACCTATCCTGACGGTGCGGTCTATGTCGGCGCGATCATCGCTGGTCAACGACAGGGCCAAGGCACGCTGACCATGCCTGATGGGTTGATCTATGAGGGCCTCTGGAGCGCAGGTCAGATCGACGGCACCGGCAAGCTGACTCAGCCGAATGGCGACGTCTACGAAGGCACGCTTGTGGGCGGCCAGCGTCAGGGCGTGGGCCGTGTGTTCTATGCCAATGGAGACGTTTACGAAGGCGATTTCGCGGGCGACCGCCGCCACGGCCAAGGCGTCTTTATCGGTGCGGATGGCTATAAATACGACGGCGCCTGGATCGAAGGCCGTATCGAGGGGGCGGGCACTGTGACCTACCCTGACGGCTCGGTCTACGTTGGCGACTTCATGGCGGATCTGGCCGATGGTCAGGGCATGATCACCTACCCTGATGGGTCCGTTTACGAAGGCGGCTGGTCTCAGGGCATCATTCAGGGTGTAGGCAAAGCGACCTATGCGAACGGGCTGACCTATGAGGGCGACTTTGTGAACGCAAAGAACCACGGCAAGGGCGTGATGACCTATGCCGATGGCTATCGCTATGAGGGCGACTGGGAAAATGGTCAGCGTCACGGTCAGGGCACCGCGACCTATCCGGATGGCACGGTCTATTCGGGCACCTTCTTTAACGGTCAGCGAGACGGGCAAGGCACGATCACCATGCCCGATGGCTTCACCTATACCGGTTCGTGGAAAGCCGGCGAGATCGAAGGCCAGGGTGTCGCGACCTATTCAAACGGCGATGTCTATGAAGGCACGTTCCGCGCGGGCAAACGTCAGGGTGCGGGGCTGATGAAATATGCCTCTGGCCAAGAGGCCTCCGGCGAGTGGGACAATGGCGCGCTGAAACAGAACTAAGCGCTACCAGGGGATCTCTTCGCCCTTCCAATCATAAAACGATCCGCTGTGCTCGGGGCCAAGTGTGTCGAGCACAGTCAACAAATGCTGCGCAGACTCATCGGGTGTCAGCTTGTTTGGGGCCGCGAAATTCTCGGTAAATGGTGTGGATACAGTCCCCGGATGCAAGGCCACACAGAGCGCCTCTTTGTGGGTGCGGGCTAGCTCGATCGATCCCGTTTTCAGCACCTGATTGAGCGCCGCCTTTGAGGCACGATAGGAATACCATCCGCCCAAACGATTGTCGCCAATCGACCCCACGCGCGCGGACAAGACAGCGAAAACCGAGCGCCCCTTGCGCGGCAACCACCGCTTGGCGTGTTTCATCACCAAGGCTGGCCCAATGGTGTTCACCGCAAATTGCGCCGCCATTTCCTCGGCACTCAGCTCTACCAAGCTCTTTTCGGGCCGATCCCGGGTCGATGTGAGCGCCCCTGTCACGACCAACACCAAATCAAATGGCCCCTCAACGCGCGCCAGCAAAGCCTCTGCCGCCGGAGGGTCCGAGAATTCGAGCCCATGCGTTCGCCGCGAAAGTGCAACGACGTCCACACCTCTCGCATCCAAGGCCGTAGCAAAGGCCGCGCCAATGCCACCCGAAGCCCCTATGATTAATGCGCGTTCCATGTCCCTGATATAGCGCGCCCATTCAACCAAACCACCTCAATTTCATCTTGCCACAAATACTCAAATCCCGCGCTTGCCACGCAATCCAAACTTCTCCCTTTTCATTCCGAATTTCCCAGCTATAGTCCGGCGCATGGCTATCAAGACCCATATCGCAACTGACGCGCGCCTTCCGGCGCCTTTTGCGCGTGGTCTAGACCTACTCCTAACGCGCCTCTGAGTGCGGCCGGTTCGGCGCACCCGCTCAGAGGATATGCGACATGCGCCTAGATACCCGCATTTAGGAGACAACAGATGACCCACCCCGCCCCAGCTATAAACCTCGCCCAGAAACTGGCGATGTTTGACAGCCATTGGGACCCGCATGTCGTCGCCAACTACAATGGCAACGACGTCATGGTGGTGAAATTCAAAGGCGAATTTCCCTTCCACAAACATGATGACACAGATGATTTCTTCCTCGTACTCGAAGGCGAAGTCACCATGGACTACGAGGGTCACGCCCCCGTCACTTTCGGGGCCGGAGAGATCGTGATCGTGCCCAAAGGCGTCGTCCACCGCCCCCGCGCCGCCGAGGAGGTCAAAGTGCTTTTGATCGAACCTACCGGCGAACCCAATACCGGCGACAGCGGCGTCACGCCCGCGCCAAAACCGCATATCTGATCAGGAAAATTCAACATGACCACCACCGATCAAAACCGCGTCTATATCTTTGACACCACCCTGCGCGACGGCGAGCAAAGCCCCGGCGCGACCATGACCCATGAGGAAAAGCTCGAGATCGCAGAAATGCTCGATGACATGGGCGTCGACATCATCGAGGCAGGCTTCCCGATCGCTTCCGAAGGCGATTTTCGCGCCGTGTCCGAGATCGCGAAACGCTCTAAGAACGCCCGCATCTGCGGTCTGGCCCGCGCCAATTTCGCCGATATCGATCGTTGCGCTGAGGCAGTGAAACACGCAGGCCTCAGCCGCATTCACACCTTCATCGGCACCTCGCCTCTGCACCGCGCCATTCCGAACCTCACCAAGGACGAGATGGCCGAGAAAATCCACGAGACCGTGACCCACGCGCGCAATCTGGTTGAGAACGTGCAGTGGTCTCCGATGGATGCGACGCGCACGGAATGGGACTACCTCTGCCGCGTCATCGAAATCGCCATTAAAGCGGGTGCGACCACGATCAATATCCCAGACACTGTGGGCTACACCGCACCTGTTGAGTCCGCCGATCTGATCAAACGTCTGATCGAGACTGTACCGGGTGCGGATGAGGTGGTCTTCGCGACACACTGCCACAACGATCTGGGCATGGCGACCGCGAACTCTTTGGCGGCTGTCGCAGGCGGTGCGCGACAAATTGAGTGTACAATCAACGGTTTGGGCGAGCGTGCGGGCAACACGGCACTGGAAGAAGTCGTCATGGCTATGAAAACCCGCAACGACATCATGCCCTGGCGTACCGAGATCGACACCACCAAGATCATGGCCATCTCGCGCCGTGTCTCCACCGTTTCCGGCTTCCAGGTGCAGCCCAACAAAGCCATCGTCGGCAAGAACGCCTTCGCGCATGAATCGGGCATCCACCAGGATGGCATGCTGAAGAACAAAGAGACCTTCGAGATCATGCGCCCCGAAGATGTGGGACTCGCAGGCACGTCCCTGCCACTGGGCAAACACTCGGGCCGCGCAGCACTTCGCGATAAGCTGGACCAGATGGGCTATGAGCTGGCGGATAACCAGCTGAAGGATCTGTTTGTGCGCTTCAAAGATCTGGCGGACCGCAAGAAAGAGGTCTTTGACGACGACCTGATCGCCTTGATGCGGATCGGTGAGGATGACGCGAATGATCTGCTGAAACTGGTGACCCTGCGTGTCGTTTGCGGCACCGGTGGTCCTGCGGATGCAACGCTTGTCATGACGGTGGACGGCGAAGAGAAAACCGCCATCGAAAAAGGCGACGGCCCAGTGGATGCGGCGTTCAAAGCAATCCGCAAACTGCACCCGAATGCAGCGCGGCTGGAACTTTATCAAGTGCATGCGGTCACTCAAGGCACCGATGCGCAGGCGACCGTGTCTGTGCGCCTGACCGAGGATGGCAATGTCGCGACCGGTGAATCCGCCGATACCGACACGGTCGTGGCCTCCGCCAAAGCCTATATCCACGCGCTGAACCGCTTGCACGTTCGCCGCAGCAAAATGGGCGAAGGCGCAGACGCGCGGGAAGTGTCTTACAAAGACATGGCATAAGCCGCGGGCTTGTCGAATACCCTGATTCAGCTACCTCTCAGCACGAGAGGTAGCTGGATGACAATGACACTCAAAACAGGCGCAATGATCGGATTTTTGACCGTCGCCGCGGGCGAGGCGCGCGCCGATCTATGGATCGAGACCTTCGACGCGGACGCGCAACAGCGATGGAGCTATGTGCAAGATGGCGTGATGGGCGGCGTATCCGAAGGCGATCTTACATTCGAAGAAGCAGACGGAGCCTCATTCGCGCGACTGAAGGGCCGCGTCAGCACCGACAACAACGGCGGTTTTATCCAGTTTCGCGCGGGTATCCGGGGCGGATTGCCATCAGAGACAGCAGGCCTCAGACTGCGGGTCAAAGGCAACGGCGAAAGCTACTATGTCTTCATCCGAACAACAGACCGCAAGCGCCCGTGGCACAGCTATCGCGCAAGTTTCACAGCGACAGAGGACTGGCGTGTTGTAGATCTGGACTTAGCGTCCTTCACAGCGTCGCACGCGGAATTGCCGCAGACATTTACCCCCGAAAACATAACTGGAATCGGTTTTGTGGCCTATGGTCGCGACTTTGACGCCGACCTATTGGTCTCTGATCTAGGCCTGGTCATGGCGCAATAGCGCCATTGCCTTCGGCGAGGATATTTAAAGCAAGAGAATGAAAGCGCTTTTTCTCTTGCGGGAAATATCCTGGGGTGAAGCCCGCGAGGGCTGAGGGGCAAAGCCCCTAAAGCGTCTCAAACTTTGTGCTGATCTTTTGGGTCTCTGCCTCAAGCCCCCAGGGCGCATTCACAAAGAACATGCCCGAGCCGATCATCCGGTGCTTGTCCTTGGCGGGCGGGAAGCGCACTTCGTGGCGCAGGGTTTTGGGCAGGTTCTTGAACTCAAGCGCTGTAACCATTGGCAAGTGACTGCCGTCTTTAAGGATCGGATACCAGAGCGCAATAACGCCGACATTCCACTTCTTATGCAGCTTTTCGATGATGCCGGGGATACGGTCGAAGTCGGTTTTGATCTCATAGCTTGGATCGATCAAAAGAACCCCGCGGCGCGGCTCAGGCGGGCAAACCGCATGGGCCATGGCAAAGCCGTCCTGACGGTGAATTTTTACCGAGAACATCGCCATCGCGTCCTCAAGTGCATCGCCTTCTCCGGGATGGAGCTCTGCAAGGTGGAGTTTGTCTGAAGGGCGCAGCAGGTTGGCGGCCAAGAGGGGTGATCCGGCATAGGCGTTCTCGCCAAACTGGGCGCGCACAGCGGCGAGCGCACGGCGATAGGGGTGGTCTTCATCAAACCAAGCCTCGGCGATGGCGATCCCTGCCGCAGCCTCTTCGGTCTTGGCGGCTTCCTCGGATCCCAGATCATACAGTCCCCGCCCAGCGTGGGTTTCCAGATAGCTCAGCGGCTTATCTTTGGCCGTCATATAGTCCAGCACCCAGGCCATCAGCGCGTGTTTCTGCACATCCGCCAGATTGCCTGCGTGATAGATATGTTGATAGCTCAGCATGGCGCGTGCCCCGTGTTTTCTGCCCACATAGGCCAGATTTGCCGCCTAAGACAGTGTCAAACACCATCCCTACCCCATTTCGCGGCGGATTCGCGCTGATTTTGCGCAGCGACTCACTTCCCCATTTCTTAAGGCCCGCCTATAACAAAGCGGTTCGCGCTCGTCCCAGAGTCGCGGACCCGAAACATTACTGGGGAACGAGACTTTATGCTGGGAAATCTGGGCGGGCTGTTTTCGTCAGACATGGCGATTGATTTGGGCACGGCGAACACGCTGGTCTATGTCAAAGGCAAAGGTGTCGTCATGTCAGAACCATCGGTTGTGGCCTATCACGTCAAGGATGGTGTGAAGAAGGTTCTGGCCGTCGGAGAAGACGCGAAATTGATGCTGGGCCGGACGCCTGGATCCATCGAAGCGATCCGTCCGATGCGCGAAGGTGTCATCGCGGATTTTGACACCGCGGAAGAGATGATCAAACACTTCATCCGCAAGGTGCACAAGCGCTCGACCTTCTCTAAGCCCAAGATCATCGTCTGTGTGCCTCATGGTGCCACCCCCGTTGAGAAACGTGCGATCCGTCAGTCGGTTTTGTCGGCGGGCGCCCGTCGCGCGGGTCTGATTGCCGAGCCGATTGCAGCCGCCATTGGCGCGGGTATGCCGATCACGGATCCGACGGGCAACATGGTTGTCGACATCGGCGGCGGGACCACCGAGGTTGCGGTTCTGTCGCTGGGTGACATCGTTTACGCGCGCTCTGTCCGCGTTGGGGGCGACCGGATGGATGAGGCGATCATTTCCTACCTGCGTCGTCAACAGAACTTGCTTGTGGGCGAGAGCTCTGCTGAGCGGATCAAGACATCCATCGGCACTGCGCGGATGCCGGATGACGGCCGTGGAGCCTCTATGCTGGTACGTGGCCGTGACTTGCTGAACGGTGTGCCGAAGGAAACCGAGATTTCGCAGGCTCAGGTGGCCGAAGCGCTCGCAGAACCGGTGCAGCAGATTTGCGAAGCGGTGATGACCGCGCTTGAGGCAACGCCTCCGGATCTGGCAGCAGATATCGTTGACCGTGGTGTGATGCTGACGGGTGGCGGTGCTCTGCTGGGTGATCTGGATCTGGCGCTGCGTGAGCAGACCGGTCTGGCCGTTTCGATCGCAGACGAAAGCCTCAACTGTGTGGCTTTGGGCACTGGTAAAGCGCTGGAATACGAAAACCAGCTACGCCACGCGATTGATTACGAAAGCTAAACAAAAAGGGCCTGAAACAGCGATGTTTTGGGCCAATCCGCACCCCGTGCTACATATGCGCCGAAGGCGTAAGGCCCTGAGACCGGAGACGTAATGGCTCGAGATCGCAATCAGGAGGATTTCGTAACACCGCTCAAGCGGCTGCTTTACGTGCTTACGATTGCGATTTTGCTGCTGACCTTCCTTTTATGGCGCATCGACAGCCCGCGCGTGGAACGGTTCCGCGCGATGGTGATTGACCGCTTTGTGCCCTCGATGGATTGGGCCATGGCGCCGGTCACCGGCTCGATCAATCTGATCCGCGAATTCCAGAGCTATCAGCGTGTGGTCGACCAGAACAAAGAGCTGCGGCGTGAGCTTCAGCAGATGAAGGCCTGGAAAGAGGCAGCTCTGCAATTGGAGCAGGAAAACGCGCGGCTTTTGGATCTGAACAATGTGCGTCTGGATCCGCAACTGACCTTTGTGACCGGCGTTGTGTTGGCGGACGCGGGATCTCCGTTCCGGCAGTCGGTGTTGCTGAACATCGGTGCCCGCGATGGGATCGTCGACGGTTGGGCCGCGATGGACGGGATTGGGCTCGTGGGCCGGATCTCGGGCGTGGGCAATACGACCAGCCGTGTGATGCTGTTGTCTGATAGTTCTTCGCGGATTCCGGCAACGATCCAGCCTTCGGGAGAGACCGCATTGGTGGTCGGAGATAACTCCGTCGCGCCGGTGATTGATTTCCTCGAGAACCCTGATCAGGTGCGTCCCGGCGACCGAGTGGTTTCCTCTGGCGATGGCGGAGTTTTCCCCTCGGGTCTGCTGATCGGCCACGTGGCCTCTGATCCCGGAGGCCGTCTGCGCGTGCGCCTCTCGGCCGATTATGAACGGCTCGAATTCCTGCGTGTGTTGCGTGACCATGGCAAGGAAAGCATCACAGGCACTGGTGGCCTCATCGCGCCAGACCAGCTAGCCGATCCCGAACCTGCCATCATTGCCGAAGAGGTTGAGGATGAGTGAGAACCTCACCGCTCGCCTTTGGCTAATGCGCGCGGCATTCGTGGCGCTCGCGCTTTTGGTGATCTTTTGGCAGCTCTTGCCGATGGAGACCGTGCCGCGTCGTTTCACGGGGCCGGATATGCTCTTGGTGATGTGCGTGCTTTGGGTGCTGCGTCGCCCGGATTACGCGCCACCTGTGGCCATCGCGGGCGTGATGCTTCTGGCGGACTTTGTGTTCCTGCGCCCGCCCGGCCTGATGGCTTTGGCGACCTATTTGGTCTGCGAGAACCTGCGCAATCGCTCAACAGGCGTGCGTGACATGCCGTTTAGCGTGGAATGGCTGACGGCGGCGGGTGGCATGACCGCAATTGTGCTGGGCAACCGTCTGCTTGAGACCATCTTCCTTTTGGATCACGCAAGCCTAGGGCTCACGCTTATTCAACTGATCATGAGCGTGCTGGCCTACCCGCTTGTGGCAATCCTGCTTTTCGTCTTCATTGGCTTGCGGAAAATCAACCCATCGGATCCGGAACTCCTGCAGGGGCGCGTATGAGAAAGACGCAAGCCGATATCGTCGCGAACCAGGCCCGCATGACGCGGCGCGCGCTATTTCTAGGCGGTGCGCAATTGGCGTTTATGGGTGTTTTGGGTCTGCGCATGCGGCATCTGCAGGTGGACCAAGCCGATGAGTTCCGCCTTTTGGCCGAAGAAAACCGGATCAATATTCGTCTGATCCCGCCCGCCCGCGGAGAGATCTTTGACCGCAACGGGCGCACCTTGGCGGTGAATGAACCAAGCTACCGGATCACCATCGTGCGCGAAGACGCGGGTGATGTGGATGCGGTGATCGCGAAACTGTCCAATCTGGTGGAGCTCGACGCCACGGCGCTCAATCGCGCGATGACAGAGATGAAACGCTCGCCGCCGTTTTTGCCAGTCACCGTGGCGGAACGGATTTCCTGGGAAGAGATGTCGCGCGTGGCCGTGAATGCGCCTGCCCTACCGGGGATCACCCCCGAGGTCGGCCTGTCGCGGCGGTATCTGCACGACGGGGATTTCGCCCATGTGATCGGCTATGTGGGGCCGGTGTCGGACTATGACCTGTCCAAGATCGAAGACCCCGATCAGCTCTTGCTGATCCCGCGCTTCCAGATCGGCAAAGTCGGTATCGAGGCCAAACGCGAAGAGTCCCTGCGTGGCAAAGCCGGCACCAAGCGGGTCGAAGTCAACGCTGTCGGCCGCGTGATGCGCGAGTTGGATCGCCGCGAAGGCCTTGCGGGTGCCGATATGCAGCTGACTGTAGATCAGAAACTGCAAACCTATACACAAGCGCGCCTCGGAGAGGAAAGCGCAGCGGCCGTTGTGATGGACGTCAAAACGGGTGACATCCTGTCGATCAACTCGTCCCCGACCTTTGATCCCAACCTCTTTGTGCGCGGGATTTCGGTCGCGGATTACTCGAAACTCACCGAGAACGATCACCGCCCGCTTGCGACGAAGTCCGTGCAAGGCACCTATCCGCCGGGTTCGACCTTCAAGATGATCACCGCGCTGGCCGCGCTGGAAGAAGGCCTCATCGACAGCGAAGACACCTTCTATTGCCCGGGCCACCTTGAGGTCAGCAATCGCAAGTTTCACTGCTGGAAGCGCGGCGGGCATGGGAATGTGAATTTCGAGACCGCGCTGCGCGAGAGCTGTGACGTCTATTTTTATGAGATCGCTCTGAAGGTGGGGATCGAGAAGATTTCAGCCATGGCGCGGCGTTTGGGTCTGGGTGTGCGCCACAATATTCCGATGTCGGCGGTTGCGCAGGGGCTTGCACCGACGATGGACTGGAAGCTGCGCAACAGAGATGCCGCGTGGCTACCCGGCGATACAGTGAACGCCTCGATTGGTCAGGGATTTGTACTGGCCTCGCCGCTGCAATTGGCGGTGATGACGGCGCGTTTGGCGTCTGGATTGCAGCTAGCGCCGCGTTTGGTGAAATCCGTCGATGGTGTCGAGCAACCGGTGCGCGGCCTCTCGCCACTGGGCGTGAATGAAAACCATCTGCGGCTGGTGCGCAAATCCATGTTTGCTGTGTCCAACCACCGGCGGGGCACGGCCTATTCCAGCCGCATCATCGAAGACGAGTTCCGCCTTGCTGGCAAAACCGGCACCAGTCAGGTCCGCAACATCACGGCGGCCGAACGCGAAGCAGGCGTGACCAAAAACGAAGACCTGCCGTGGAACCGCCGCGACCACGCGCTTTTTGTGAATTTTGCGCCCTATGACGACCCGAAAATCGCGGTCTGCGTGGTTGTGGAACATGGTGGAGGCGGTTCTACCGCAGCCGCGCCCATTGCACGCGACATCACGCTGCAGGCGCTCTATGATGGCGACCCGCCGCTTGAGGCCTATCCAACAAAAGACCGCGAAAAGATCCGCCTGCAGCAAGCGCGCCTGAAACGCGACTATCCGCAGCTGCGCAACAGCGGGCGTGATCGCGCATGAGTTATCTCGAGTATACGGTCAAACATGTCCCCACGGGGCTGCGGAAGATTTTCTATATCAATTGGGCCTTGGTGATCCTCTTGATCGCCGTCTCAAGCGTCGGCTTTCTGATGCTCTATTCGGTCGCGGGCGGCTCGTTTAACCCATGGGCCGAAGCGCAGATGAAACGCTTTGCCATGGGGCTCTTCCTGATGTTTGGCATGGCCATGGTGCCTATCTGGTTCTGGCGCAATGTCTCGGCGGTGTTCTACGCCGGTGCATTGCTTTTGCTGGTCGGGGTCGAGTTTTTTGGCACCGTGCAAATGGGGGCCCAGCGCTGGATCGACCTTGGCTTCATGCGCCTGCAGCCGTCAGAGCTGATGAAGATCGCCATGGTGATGTTCTTGGCGGCCTATTACGACTGGCTGCCGCTTAATCGCACGTCGCATCCGCTGTGGCTCTTGATCCCGATTGTGATCATCATGGTGCCGGTGATGCTGGTGCTGCGCCAACCGGATCTTGGCACCTCGCTGTTGCTCTTGATGGGCGGAGCGACCGTGATCTTTATGGCAGGCGTCCATTGGGGCTATTTCGCCGTGGTGATCACGGCGGGCATCGGGTTGATCACCGCGGTCTTTCAAAGCCGCGGTACCGGCTGGCAGCTTTTGCAGGACTATCAATACCGCCGCATCGATACGTTCCTGGATCCGGCCTCTGATCCTTTGGGCGCGGGCTATCACATCACGCAATCCAAGATCGCTTTGGGCTCTGGCGGCTGGACCGGGCGTGGGTTCATGCAAGGCACGCAAAGCCGTCTGAACTTTCTGCCAGAAAAACACACCGACTTTATCTTCACGACATTGGCTGAGGAATTCGGCTTCCTAGGCGCTGTCTCTTTGCTCAGCCTCTATGCCCTCATCATCATCTTCTGCGTGCTCAGCGCGCTCTCCAACCGAGACCGCTTCTCATCGCTGATGACAATGGGCATGGCGGGCACGTTCTTTCTGTTCTTTGCGGTCAATATGTCGATGGTCATGGGCATGGCCCCCGTCGTCGGCGTGCCGCTGCCCTTGGTAAGCTGGGGCGGATCATCAATGCTGGTTCTGATGATGGCCTTTGGCATTGTCCAAAGCGCCCATGTGCATCGCCCCCGTTAAGTAGGAGCCCCCATGTCGATCTTTCATCTCGCCTATCACGTCACGGACCTAGACGAGGCGCGTGCCTTTTACGGAGGCCTTCTGGGCTGTGCCGAGGGGCGCAGCACCGACACGTGGGTGGATTTCGACTTCTTCGGCCACCAGATTTCCCTGCATCTCGGCAAGCCGTTTGAGACCACCAACACCGGCAAAGTCGGAGACCATATGGTCCCGATGCCCCATATGGGCGTGATCCTTCCGATGGAGGACTGGCAGATGCTGGCGGATCGTCTCACTGAGGAAGGCCTGGAATTTGAACTCGCCCCCTTCGTCCGCTTTGCCGGAGAACCCGGCGAGCAGGGCACCATGTTCTTCCGCGACCCTTCAGGCAACCCGATTGAAGTCAAAGGCTTTGCTGAGGCATCTGGAGTTTTCGCATCATGATCAACGTACAATTCGCGGCCCTGCCTGAGCGTTGGGAGACCTATGAAGCGCCCCTGCGCGCGGCCTTTGAGAAATTTGGCCTAGCTGTGGATCTGCGTCTGGATCACGCGCCCGAGGATGTCGACTATATTGTCTATGCCCCTAATTCAGACCTGCAGGACTTCACGGCCTATACGCGCTGCAAAGCGGTCCTGAACCTCTGGGCTGGCGTGGAGGCCATTACGGGCAATACGACCCTGACCCAACCTCTTTGCCGGATGGTGGATCCGGGGCTGACGCAGGGCATGGTGGAATGGGTCACGGGCCACACGCTGCGCTACCACTTGGACATTGATCATTGGATTAATCACCAAGGCGGAGAATGGTCTCCAGTCTGCCCACCTCTTGCGTCTCAACGCAATGTGACGGTCTTGGGCTTGGGCGAACTTGGCACCGCCTGTGCGACCACTTTGGCCTCATTGGGGTTCAACGTCACGGGCTGGGCACGGCGGGCGAAACAGATCGAAGGCATCACCTGCCTGCACGACGCCGAAGGGCTGGAGGACGCGCTTTCGACAGCTGAAATCCTGATCCTGCTTCTGCCGGACACGCCTGCCACGACCAACCTTTTGGACGCAAACACGCTAGATCTGCTGCCTAAAGGCGCGCGGATCATCAATCCGGGTCGTGGTCCACTGATCGACGACGAAGCCTTGCTTGACGCGCTCGACACAGGCCAGATCGCCCATGCCACCCTCGACGTTTTCCGCATCGAGCCTTTGCCCAAAGACCACCCCTATTGGGCGCACCCAAAGGTCACGGTCACGCCCCATATCGCCGCCGAAACCCGCGCTATCACAGCCTCTGAAGTGATCGCCGAAAACATCCGCCGCGGCGAAGCAGGTGAACCACTCCTGCACCTCGTCGACCGCGAAGCAGGCTACTGAGCGCTTTCATCTTGCCCCAAATACTCCGGGGTGAGGCCCACAGAGCCGAGGGGCAGCGCCCCTCTCTTATTTCAAGCGCGGCGGTTTGTCGGGATCGCTGCCTGGGGCCATAGGGACCATTTCAGTCTGAACCTCTGGCTGCGGCAAATCAAAGCGCAAGCCGACCTGCGCGAGTTGCGCGGCCACGGGATGGGCGGCATCAAAGAAGCCGACATCCAAAGTGCCTGCCTCAAGACCGGTGAAACTCAGCGCTTCTGAGACGGCTTTCGCCAAAGCATCCTGCGCTTCGGGGATGGCCCCGACAAAGCCCAGCATATGGCCACGCCCGCCCGCTTCACAGACGGTCCCCACCAGATAGGCCCAGCGCGCCAGACCCATGGCGGTGGAGAGCTTGGTGTCCAAGGCCTCGATCAGCACCTCGGGCAGGCCTGCGGGCGCGGTCACTTCTGAGAGCTTCTGTTCCACCTCATCGGGTGCATTGTCCAGCGTTTCAACCAGCCACGTAACGGCAGAAGGCGGGATCAGGATCGACGAGGGCGCGACTTCGAGGTTCACACCCATGCCGATGCCAGACGGCGCGAGCATCTGCGCGATCATGCGGCCAGACAAGGCGGCAAAAGGCGCGGGCTTTCCAACGAAAGAGGCAAGACGCTCTTCTGTGTCGAAAACCAAAACAAAGCTCGCGTCCTGCAGCTCGAAAACCTCGGGTTTGATCGTCTCGCCCGTGGCCTCATCGCTCAAGAGGAGGAACAACTCTGCATCGGCCAGTCGCTCATAAAACCGCAAGCGCGCGCGCTCGTCTTCGGGCGCGGATTCCATCGCGGCATGGGCAAGGTCCAGAGGGGTGTCGGTCATGCTAAAACCTCTTTCACCCTCGCCCGCAGAACCGGCAATAGCTCTGCTTCAAACCAGGGATTCTTCTTGAGCCAAGCCGTATTGCGCCAGGACGGATGAGGCAAGGGCAAGACCCGCGGCCCATGCGCGCGCCAGTCGCGTACAGTGTCGGAGACGTTTTTGGTGCCGAGATGCCATTTCTGAGCGTGGCCGCCGACCAATAGGATCAACTCGACGTTCGGCAGCATGTCCAGCGCCGTTTGCCGCCATGTCTTGGCACAGATCGGTGGAGGCGGCAGATCGGAGCCCTTGGTATCATAGCCCGGAAAGCAAAACGCCATCGGCAGAATGCCAATGCGGTCGCGGTCATAGAAGGTGGCCTCATCCACCCCCATCCAATCGCGCAAGCGTACGCCAGAGGGATCGGTAAAGGGCACGCCGCTTTCATGCACTTTGGCCCCCGGAGCCTGACCACAGATCAAAAGCCGCGCCGAGGGGCGAAACCACACCACCGGGCGCGGGGCATGCGCGGTATGGGTGGTTGCGAAACGCTCTCCACAGATGCGGCAGGCGCGGATGTCGTCGCGAATATCCATCGCCCTATCCTGCCGATTGACGCCCCAAGGGAAAGCCAAAAAATCACGCTTCATTTCGATATTTCGAAAAATATGAAAATAAAACTTGCACCGACTCGTTATTTCGACAATTCTAGAAATATGAAACATTCAGACACCAATGACCTCTCACTCGAAGTCGCCGCCTCTACCTTCGCAGCCCTTGGCAGCGAGCAACGCCTTGCCGTTCTGCGCAGCCTGACGCGCGCGGGCACCCAAGGCCTGTCGATCGGAGAACTCGGGGATCGCACGGGCGTCACGGGGTCTACGCTGACCCATCATCTGAAGATCCTGCTGCAATCGGGTCTAATCCGGCAGCATAAAGAGGGTCGCAGCATCATTTGCGCGGCCGTTGAATTTGAAGAACTGCGTGCGCTTTCGGACTTCCTAGTGAAAGAATGCTGCGCCGATGCACCTGACGAGACCCATAACCATGGCTGATATCTCCCACTCTCCCCGCACGCCGCTGATCAAACGGATTGACCGCGTTTGGTTGGCAATAGCCCTGATCCTGATCGCAGTGGCAGTGCTCGATTTTGCCGAGTTTGTCCCAACTGTCAGCTTTGCGCTGGATGCTCTGGCGGGCACGGCCCCCTTCATCCTCTTTGCCGTCGTCGCCATCGCCTACATGAAAGCGAGCGGCGCAGAGAACGTCCTCGCAAAGGCCTTTATCGGCAGGGAAAGCCGCATGATCATCTTTGCGGCCTTGCTGGGCGGGCTGTCACCGTTTTGCTCCTGCGAAGTCATTCCGTTTATCGCAGCGCTGCTCGCTGCTGGCGCGCCTTTGTCTGCCGTTATGGCCTTCTGGCTGGCTTCACCTTTGATGGATCCTGCGATGTTTTCGATCACGGCG
The DNA here is from genome assembly GCF_037478305.1 of Cognatishimia coralii. Classification (NCBI taxonomy): domain Bacteria; kingdom Pseudomonadati; phylum Pseudomonadota; class Alphaproteobacteria; order Rhodobacterales; family Paracoccaceae; genus Cognatishimia; species Cognatishimia coralii. Next base: position 14,315 of record NZ_JBBGAZ010000004.1, on the reverse strand, counting down.
GGCACTCTGGGTCTGGACTTCACCATCGCGAAAACCATCGCGGCTGTGTCGCTGGGTCTGTTTGGTGGCTTTGTCACCATGAGTTTCGCGAAATCCGCAGTCTTTGACGAACCTTTGCGGGAAAAGCCTCAGGTCGGCGGCTGCTGCGGCGTGAAAAAGCCTTTCTCTGAAACACCTGTCTGGAAATTTTGGACCGAGTCCGCGCGTCGTGAAACCTTCCGTGACACCGGGCTTGAGAATGCGCTTTTCCTGCTGAAATGGCTGGCCTTGGCTTACACAATCGAGGCCCTGATGGTGCGCTATGTGCCTGCTGACCTGATCGCGAGTGTTCTGGGTGGCGACGGAGTGCTGCCTATCTTCCTGGGCTCGCTGGTAGGTGCACCCGCCTATCTGAACGGCTACGCCGCCCCTGCCCTTGTTGACGCGCTCCTGCAGCAAGGCATGGCCGCCGGAGCCGCGATGAGTTTCATGATCGCGGGCGGCGTCAGCTCTATCCCCGCCGCCATCGCGGTCTGGGCTTTGGTGAAACCGCGTGTGTTTGTGGCGTACCTTGGCTTTGCACTGGTGGGCAGTTTCATCGCTGGCATCGCGTGGCAGATGATCGCCTGACATCGCTTAAACGCAACAAACCAAAGAGGCTGTGCAATTGCGCAGCCTCTTTTTTGTGCGTTCCTCCCAAGACCCTGAGATGGGGGCGCTAACACGCCGTAGTGATATGGGAAAAGGCGAAACGCGCGTCCAAAACGTTGAAGACCCTGCCCCATTAGGCTATCCCCGTTGAAAGCTTTGGAGGAGCAAGTATGTATCGCGTTTGGAACTTTTTAACCAACTATTCCCTGCTTTTGATCATAGGGGCGTTGATTGCGTTAGTCTGGGCAAACACAGATGCACATAGCTACCACCACCTTGTGGAATACCCCGTCTGGTTCAACGACTGGGTTGGCCTCGACTATGACTATTGGAAGAAAGTCTACGGCAAGGGCTATGACGCCTTTGGCTCTCCTGGCACGGCGAAGGTTCTGTCGTTCCACTACCTCGTGAACGACGTGCTGATGGCCTTCTTCTTTGCGATTGCCGCGAAAGAAGTCTGGGAAGCGGTTGTTCTGAAAGATGGCTCTCTGCGCGGCAAAAAGGCGGCGACGCCCTTGTTTGCAACGGCGGGCGGCATGTTTGGCCCGATTGCGGTGTATCTTGGTTTGGCGGCTTTCCTTGGGTCCGACACTTATAACGCAGTCGCCAATGGCTGGGCGATCCCGACGGCGACAGACATCGCGTTTTCCTATCTTGTAGGCCGTCTGGTCTTTGGCGCAGGCCACCCGGCTGTGCGCTTCCTGCTGTTGTTGGCGATTGCCGACGACGCGGCGGGCCTGATCATCCTTGCGATCTTCTACCCGTCCGGAGACCTCGCCCCCGTTTGGCTCTTGGCCTCTTTTGGCGGTGCGCTGGGCGTTTACATCCTGTTCAACTGGTTGCCCCGTCGCATGGACCGCGGCAACCAAGCGCGTCCGAACTCCACATGGGTGCGCAAAAACCTGCACTTCCTGCCTTATGCTGCGGCGGCGGCGATCAGCTGGTATGGCTTTATGCGCTCTGGCCTGCACCCGGCGCTGGGCCTTCTGCCAGTGGTGCCTGCGATCCCACATGCGGACCGTGCCTTTGGGATCTTTTCGGATGCAGAAAAGCACCTGCATGACTTGCTGAACGTGATCGAGCATGCGCTGAAACACCCCGTCGAGATCATCCTGTTCTTCTTTGGCCTCTTGAATGCGGGCGTCGAATTCAGCGCCATTGGCGATGCAACCTGGTTGGTTCTGGCCGGTCTGATCATTGGTAAACCGGTGGGCATTCTGATCTTTGGCTGGATCGCGGCCTCGCCCATGCGACTGGGCATGCCCGAGGGGATGCGCATCATCGATCTGGTCATTATCGGCTTTGTTGCGGCCATTGGTTTCACCGTCTCGCTCTTTGTGGCCTCGGTCGCCTTTGACGCAGGACCGGTGCAGGATGCAGCCAAGATGGGCGCGCTCCTGAGCTTTGGAGCCGCGATCATCTCGATCATCGCAGGTCGCGTTCTGCGTGTGAAAAAGATCGAGATGTAACCTCAAGACTGATTCAATTCAGCAACGAAACCCCCGAAACCGGCGTCAAAGCGCCGGTTTCTTTGTTAAAAATCAAATAAATTGGCAGTCAGTTATTGTCAGATGAGGGGCTAATCCGACATAATGAGCCTCAAAGCCCAAAAGGGTATTAAGACTTCTCCGCTAAGGAGAGATATAGGCAGAGCAGCGCCGGAGCAGTGTAATGCTCGAGTTCGACAACGTGAGTAAGTCCTATTGGACTGGCAAGCAGCGCAAGGTCATCCTTGAACGCGCTTCTTTTCGCGTGGAACTAGGGACGTCGGTTGGCATCCTTGCGCGCAATGGCTCTGGTAAGACCACGATCATCAATATGATGGCCGGTCTGGAAAAGCCCGATGAAGGCGAAATCCGCCGCACTTGCCGTATCTCGTTCCCGCTGGGGTTCATGGGTGGGGTGGTGAACAAACACACGGCGGTGGAAAACAGCCGCTATATCGCGCGGCTCTATGGGCTGGACCCGGATTATGTCGAGGCCTTCTGCCGTTGGCTCTGTGGTTTGGGCGAATATTTCGACCAACCTTTGGGCACCTATTCCTCGGGCATGCGGGCGCGGTTTTCTTTCGCGCTGATGCTGGCCCTGGATTTTGACATCTATCTGGTCGATGAGGGCATGCCGTCTTCGACCGATGTGGACTTTAACCGCAAGGCAGGCGAGGTGCTGAAGGAACGTCTGCGCACCACCACGATGATCATCGTCAGCCACCAGCCCAAGACGCTGGAAAAATTCGCCAAGAGCGCGGCTGTTCTGAGGAACGGCAAGCTTCATATGTTCGACACCTTGGAAGAGGCCAAGCAGCTTTATGACTACCAAACCCAAGGCTAAGAAATTCCGCATCCGTCGCGGTGGCCAAGGCACCTCTGCGACAGCGCCTCAGGCAGAGACGCCCGAGGCGGCCCCAGCCGCGACGCCTGAAACAACACCTGTTGCGCAGACCGCACCCGAACCGGCCGCAGCCCCAAGCGACCGTGCCTCACGCCGCGAAGCGCGTTTGGCGCGGGCTGCGGAACGTCGTGCTAAAATCGCTCCGGTCGAAGACAGCCCGATGCCCACCTCGCCCGAAGAGGACATGGGCGGGCTAAACGCCATGGCCGACAGCGCGCCCGCTCCGGCGGCAGCCCCTGCGCCCTCTGGCACAACCGCGCCGCCAGCCTCGATGCCCGCAGCCGTCAGCCCAGAACAATCGATTGCGGCGATCCGCCAAGAAGGCCTAACAGGACGCCAATTGCGCATGGCCCGCCGCTTGGCGCAGAAACATGGGCTTGCCGCGACATCCGACTATGACGCCGTGCGCCTATTGCGTGAATCGGGACGCGACCCGTTCAGCACGCGCAATATGCTGGAAGTCGTCTCTAACGACGTGCAACTGCCGCAGACCCGGCCTCAGGGCAACACGATGCCTTCGACCGAGATGGCCTCGCCCGCCTCCACCCGAGAGCGCGAGATCGGCGACATCCAGAAAGACATCGCCAAACGGCGTCGCCGCAAGACATTCCTGATGTTCTCGCGCCTGCTGGCCTTTGTGGCGCTTCCGACGTTGCTGGCAGGCTATTACTACTATTCGGTCGCAACGCCGATGTATTCGACCAAGTCCGAGTTCCTGATCATCCAATCCGAAAGCTCTGGCGGAGCTGGCGGTCTTGGGGGCCTTTTCTCGGGCACGCAGATGGCCACCAATCAGGATTCCATCGCGACGCAATCCTATCTGCAATCCAAAGACGCGATGCTGCGGCTGGACGCGGACGAAGGGTTTAAGTCTGTCTTCTCTGATCAGTCTGTGGATCCCTTGCAGCGGCTTGAAGAGAACCCCTCAAACGAGGCCGCCTATTCGGTCTACAAAAAATTCGTCAAAATCGGCTATGACCCGACCGAAGGCGTGATCCGCATGGAAGTCGCCTCTCCTGATCCGGCGATTTCACAACGCTACGCGCAGGCTTTGATCACATACGCCGAAGAGCGCGTGGATGAACTCAGCCAACGCAAACGCGAAGACCAAGTGAAGGACGCGCGCCGTTCATTGGAGCAAGCCAAGGCAGATCGCCGCGCGGCCCAGACCACTCTGGTTGACTTGCAAGAAGGCACGGTGCTTGACCCAGAGGGCCTGATCGCGAGCCTGCGGCAACAGATTTCGACCTATGAACTGGAGCTACAGGAAAAGCAGCTGGAACTGACGCAGCTTTTGGACAACGCACGGCCCAACCAAGCCCGCGTCGATGGCGCGCGCGGATCGATCCGCCGGCTTGAAGGCGTGTTGCAGGGACTACAGGAACGCATGACGGCTGCGCGCGGCGGTGAGGACTCCCTTGCGCGCCAAAACAGCCAGATACAGATTGCCTTGGCGGACCTCGCAACGGCGGATCTGATTATGCAATCTGCCTTGCAGACATTGAAGCAAACCGAGCTCGAAGCCAGCCGTCAGGTGCGCTATCTGACGACCTCGGTGGCACCTGTCGCCTCAGAGGACCCAAGCTATCCGCGCAAGTTTGAAAACACGATCTTGGCCTTTCTGGTGTTTTCAGGCATTTACCTGATGATCTCCCTCACGGGTTCTATCCTTCGCGAACAGGTATCTTCGTAATGAAACATGTTTCCGTCGGCAATCTGACGATTGCCAATGACCAGCCGCTGACTTTGCTCGCGGGCCCCTGCCAATTGGAAAGCGCAGATCACGCGCAGATGATTGCAGGCACTCTGAAAGAGGCCTGTGCGGCTGCAGGGGCGCAATATGTCTTTAAGGGCTCTTTTGATAAGGCCAACCGCACGTCTTTGAATGCAAAGCCTGCATTGGGCTTGGACGAAGGCCTGAAGGTTCTGGAGAGCGTCAAGAAAGAGATCGGCGTGCCGGTCATCACCGACATCCACGAGAAAGAGCAATGCGCGCCTGTGGCTGAGGTTGTGGACATCATGCAGATCCCGGCCTTTCTGTGCCGCCAGACGGCGCTTTTGTTGGCGGCGGGCAAAACCGGTGCTGCGATCAATGTGAAAAAGGGGCAGTTTCTGGCCCCTTGGGACATGCCCAACGTGGTTGCCAAGATCGAAAGCACCGGAAACGAGCGCATCTTATTGACGGAACGCGGCGTGTCCTTTGGCTATAACCGTTTGGTCGTGGACATGCAGTCTCTGCCGGAAATGGCGCGCACCGGATATCCCGTCGTAATGGACGCAACCCACGCCGTGGCGCAGCCCGGCGGGCTGGGCGGCGCGTCGGGTGGTCAGCGTGAATTTGCCCCTGTTCTCGCGCGCGCCGCGGTTGCGACCGGAGTGGGCGCTGTGTTCACAGAAACCCACCAAGATCCCGACAATGCGCCCTGTGATGGGCCGAACATGATTTACCTGCGCGATATGCCGAAACTGATCGACACGCTGATGCAGTTCGACCGGCTGGCCAAAGCCAACCCGATCGAGATCTAGCCCCAAAGCGTTTCGCGTTAAACTTGACACAAAAGTTTGACGCGAAACGCTCGGACCCTATCGATGTTGTGGGCGTTTCCCAATCAACCTGTATCTCAGGTTAATCGCGAAACGCTTTAGACAAATCGCAGATTTGGCAACGCCCAAGGGCCCTTCGATGGGGCGCTTGGGCGTTTCTCTTTAGGCTGCCAGCCCGCGCCCTTTCAGCAGAGCTTCAACGCCCGGCAACCGACCTCGGAACCGCTCGTAAAGCTCTCCGGCATCGACTGAACCGCCCATCGATAGGATATTGGCCTCAAGCGATTTGGCCATTTCAGGGTCAAAGGCCCCGCCTGCCTCCTCAAAGGCCGCAAAGGCGTCTGCGTCCATGACTTCGGACCACATGTAGCTGTAGTATCCGCTGGAATAGCCGTCGCCCGCAAAGACATGCGCGAAATGCGGCGTCGCGTGGCGCATGGTGATCGCGGCGGGCATGCCGAGGTCGGCAAGGACTTCGGCCTGTTTCGCCATTGGATCGGTGGGGGCTGTGCCTTCGTGGAAGGCCAGGTCAACGAGCGCTGAGGCCACATATTCCACGGTCGCAAAGCCCATGTCGAAGTTGGCCGCGCCAAGCACCTTTTCGAGCATTTCAGCAGGCATCGCCTCGCCCGTCTCCGCGTGGGTTGCGAATTCTTGCAGCACTTCGGGCACCTCAAGCCAGTGTTCATAAAGCTGGCTTGGAAGTTCCACAAAATCACGCGCTACCGAAGTTCCAGAGACGCTTTCATAAGTCACATTCGAGAGCATCTGGTGCAGCGCGTGCCCGAACTCATGGAACAGGGTGCGGGCGTCGTCATAGGACAGGAGCGCGGGCTCAGATTTCGCGAAGTTGCACACGTTGATAACGACTGGCGCTTGAACCTCCGGGAACTTCGCCTGCGCGCGCATGGCCGAGCACCACGCGCCCGATCGTTTGGAGCCTCGCGCGAAATAGTCGCCGATGAAGACGGCCACATGTTCGCCGTTCCGTGTCACTTCCCATGCGCGGCAATCCTCGTGATAGAGCGGAATTTTCAGCGGTGCGAACTCAAGGCCAAACAGGCGGTTTGCACAAGCAAATTGCGCCTCGATCATGCGGTCGAGCTGCAGGTAGGGTTTCAACAAAGCCTCATCCAGATCATGCTCGGCCTTGCGCCGTTTTTCCGCATAATAGCGCCAGTCCCAAGGGGCGAGGTCTGCGTTGATGCCATCGTCATGCATCATTTGGGTCAGGACCTCGGCGTCTTTGTCCGCCTGCGCCTTGGCGGGTTCCCAGACGTCCATCAACAGGCCGCGCACCGCGTCAGGCGTCTTGGCCATTTCGGTTTCCAGCTTGTAGTCGGCGAAAGTTTCATAGCCCAAAAGCTGCGCCCTTTCTTCGCGCAGTTTCAGGATCTCGGCGGCGATGTCGCGGTTGTCTGTGTCGCCTCCGTTGGCCCCGCGTGCGGTCCATGCGGCGAAGGCCTTTTCGCGCAGATCGCGGCGTGGCGAGAATTGCAGGAACGGGACAATAATCGACCGAGACAAAGTCACAACCGGACCGTCCTGCCCCTTTTCTTCACCCGCGGCCCGCGCCGCGGCGATGGCGAAATCTGGGAGGCCTTCGAGGTCGGCCTCAGCCAGAGGCATGAACCAATCCCGTTCATCGGCGAGAAGGTTCTGAGTGAACTCTGTACCCAAAACCGCGAGCCGCGATTTGATTTCTTTCATGCGGGCATCAGCCTTGCCTTCCAGCGCGGCACCGGCGCGGACGAAATTGCGATGGGTCAGCATGAGGACGCGCTGTTGTTCGTCACTCAGATCGAGGCTGTCGCGCTGATCCCAAACGGCCTGAATGCGGGCGAAGAGCTGTTTGTTGCCATAGATCGCCGATCCATGCGCCGCGAGTTTCGGAGACATCTCGCGCATGATCTCTTCGCGCGCGGGGTTACTGTCAGCGCCCGCAACCGTGTAAAACGCGCCTGCAACGCGATCCAATGCCTGTCCGGTTTTCATCAGCCCTTCGATGGTATTGGCGAAACTTGGGGCGTCGGCGTTAGTCGCGACGGCCTCAACTTCGGCCAGATCCTCGGCGAGAGCGGCCTCAAAGGCGGGCGAGAAATCTTCGTCTTTGATCAAGTCAAAAGGCGCGATTTCAAAGGGGGTATTCCAAGTGGAAAGCAGCGGGTTTGTCATGCGGTGATCTCCTTTGAGATCAACCTATGCCGTGACGCGCCGCGCGCAATGGGCAAACGTTATTTTGATCCGCAACAGGGGCAATCGGCGCGACGTTTCAGGCCGATTTTCCGGGTTTCGCCGTAGAGCCCGTCATAGATCAGCATTTCACCGCGTAAGGCGATGCCTGCACTCGCGATGATCTTCACGGCTTCCATCGCCATGATCGAACCTATCACGCCGGGCAGCGGCCCAATCACGCCTGCTTCGGCGCAGCTGGGTGAAAGGCCGGGGGCTGGAGCCTCGGGGAAAATGCATTGATAGCAAGGTGCGTCCTCGGCGGGATCAAAGACGCTGACCTGGCCTTCCCATTGGGTCAAAGCACCCGAGATCAGCGGTTTGCCCAGCGCGACGCAGGCGGCATTGACCAGATAGCGGGTGTCGAAATTGTCGGTGCCGTCCAGCACCAGATCGTAGTCGGCAATCAGCGTCTCGGCTTCGTCGACAATGAGGCGACGGTTGTAAGGGCGCACCTCGACAAATGGGTTCTGCGCTCGCATGACGGCGGCGGCGGAATGCACTTTGGGCATGCCTATGCCAGCATCCTGATGGATGACTTGGCGCTGCAGGTTGGAATTGTCGACCTCATCGTCATCCACAACGCCGATGGTGCCCACGCCTGCGGCGGCCAAATAAAGCAGCGCCGGAGACCCCAGCCCCCCTGCTCCGATCACCAGCACCTTGGCCTCTTTGAGTTTTTTCTGCCCCGGTCCACCGATTTCGCGCAGCACGATATGGCGGGCGTAGCGATTGAGTTCCGTGTCCAAGAAAGTTCCGGTTTTCGCAGGCGCCTCGGCCTGGGCCTCCGCTTGTCCTTCGGCGCGGCTGCGCAGCCATTGCAAGCCTTTGCGATAGACAAACACCAAAAGCCCGATGCCGCCGATCAAAAGCCAAGGCGCGACGGATCCACCGGTGGCTTCTCGCAAGGGATGACCGGTCGGGAAGACCGCCTGCATCAGCAAAACCGCCAGATAGAGCACGCCCAGCATGGTCCAACGCACGGGCTTTGGCGTTTTCATCAGGGCTCCGATGCCCCAGATGGCACCCGCTGCGACGAGGACGGCAAACATCTAACTCACGCCTGTTGAGCCAAAACCGCCCGCGCCGCGTTCCGTGTCCGACAGGTCAGAGACCTCGCGACAGTCGACCTGCAAGACATCGGCAACAACCGCCTGTGCGATACGGTCGCCGTGGTTCAGGGTCACGGGTTCAGTGCCATAGTTATAGAGCCCGACTTTCACCTCGCCGCGATAATCGCTGTCGATCGTGCCCGGCGCGTTGGGGATCATCAGATGCCGTTTCAGCGCCATGCCGGAACGGGCGCGGATCTGCATTTCGGTGCCTTGAGGTAGCTCTACGCAAAAGCCGATGGAGAGCATCACCAAGGACGCAGGCTCCACAGTCACGGCGCCGTCAGGCAGACAAGCCCGCAGATCCATCGCGGCGGCTCCGGGGGTTGCGTAGCTTGGTAGCGGCAGGTCCCCATTGGCCTCTGTACGTTTGAATTTCACCTGTTTTGACATGGTTTATTCCGCCAGAGCCTTGGCGATGCGCGCCGCCAGTTCTTCGGCCACAGCATCCTTGCCCATACGCGGCCAGCTTTCCGCGCCTTCGTCAGAGATCAGCGTCACAGCGTTTTCCGAGCCGCCCATGATACCGGTTTCTGGACTGACGTCGTTGGCGACGATCCAATCACAGCCCTTACGGTCTCGTTTGGCGGTCGCATGGGCGATCACATCATCTGTTTCCGCCGCGAAGCCTACAACCAGATCAGGTCGGCCTTGTTTCAACTGAGACACGGTTGCCAGAATGTCTGGGTTTTCTTTGAACCCAAGCGTCGGCAGCGCGCCCGCTTGTTTCTTGATTTTACTGTCGCTTGCGCCATCCACACGCCAATCCGCGACGGCGGCGGCGAAGACGGCTGCGTCGACTGGCATCACGCCCTCGACGGCCTCAAGCATCTCTTGCGCGGTTTCCACTTCGACAATCCGCGCGCGGTCTGGCCGTGCGGCATCGGCGGGGCCGGTGACGAAGACAACCTCTGCGCCCAGCGCCGTCAACGCCCGCGCGATGGCGGTGCCCTGCGCGCCGGAACTACGGTTGGCGATGTAGCGCACGGGATCAATTGGCTCGTGGGTCGGCCCAGAGGTCACGAGGATGCGACGGCCGGTCAAAGGGCCTTCTTCGAATTCGGCCTGAATGGCAGACACGATTTCATGCGGCTCGGACATCCGGCCGGGGCCGAATTCGCCACAGGCCATTTCGCCTTCGTTCGGGCCAACAAAGCTAACGCCATCCGCGCGCAAGGTGGCGATATTGCGTTGCGTGGCGGGATGATCCCACATGCGCACGTTCATCGCTGGGGCGACCAGAACCTGCGTGTCTGTGGCAAGCAAAAGCGTCGAAGCCAGATCATCGGCCAGCCCCTGCGCCATTTTGGCCATCAGGTTGGCCGTCGCGGGCGCAACTACGATCAGATCAGCAGAGCGGGAGAGTTCGATATGGCCCATTTCGGCCTCATCCGTCAGGTCAAAAAGATCCTGATAGACCTTCTCCTCGGCCAAAGCAGAGACCGACAAAGGAGTCACGAACTCGCGGGCAGACCCCGTCATCACCGGCGTGACCCAGGCCCCTGCTTTGCGCAATTGGCGGATCAGATCCAGCGATTTATAGGCTGCGATGCCTCCGGAAATAATCAGGAGAATGCGTTTATTGTCGAGCATTTGGCCACTCCGAGCTTCGGTGTGGGCTGACACTATGCACTTGATCGCGATGTTACAAGATCAGGCGATCAGCGCCCGCACTTCGGCGCCATGGCGTTCCAGCTTGGTCCGCATCTTGGCGAGGGCTGCGACCTCAAGCTGGCGCACACGTTCTTTGGAGATCCCAAGATCCTGACCGATCATCTCAAGCGTACGGCCCTTTTCAGACAAACGCCGCTGACGCACGATCAGCTTTTCGCGGTCATTGAGGTCCTCCATCGCCTCTTCGAGCCAGGATTTCAGAACCGCAGAGTCCCGCGCCTCGTCAACCTGTTCGGAGCCTTGCATCGTGTCGTCTTCGAGCACATCGATCCATTCGCGGCCGTCCTCATCGCCGCCCTGCTGAGCATTCAGGGAATAGTCGCCCCCAGACAACCGGCCCTGCATCATTTCAACATCCCGCACGGACACACCGATTTCCGTGGCGATCTTTTCGGTCAGTTGATGGGAATCTAGTGACTCACCGCTTTCCCGCAAAATCTGCGCCTCGACCCGCTTGAGGTTAAAGAACAAGGATTTTTGGGCCGAGGTCGAGCCGGTGCGCACCAAAGACCAATTGCGCATTACGTGGTCCTGAATCGAGGCTTTGATCCACCAAACGGCGTAAGTCGAAAAGCGCACACCACGATCTGGGTCAAATTTGTCGGCAGCTTTCATGAGGCCAAGCCCCGCTTCTTGCACCAGGTCGTTCATTGGCACGCCGTATCTGCGGAACTTCGACGCCATCGAAATGGCAAGCCGCATGTAGGCGGTGATCAACCGGTGCAGAGCGCGTTCATCTCGGTCATCGCGCCATGCAATCGCCAGAGCTGTTTCCGTCTCGGCATCCAAGAGTTCCGCTTTCATGGCACCACGCATGAAAGTTTGGTCCATATGCGTCATGAGGCCCCCTCCTTGCGCTGGATATTCATGTTGGTTACGCAAGGACCATCGGAACGGATCACTTTTTGAGGCATTCCATGGCAGAGCTGCCAAAGCTGACATTCGTACTAGGCGGGGCGTCCTCTGGAAAATCCGCTTTTGCAGAAGGACTTGTGGTGGCGACCGGAGCCCCTCGGGTCTATGTGGCCACGTCTCAGATCTATGATGACGAAATGGCCGCAAAGGTGCGTGATCACGTGGCTGCGCGGGGGAACGACTGGCACACGATCGAAGAGCCTTTGGATATGGCCAAAGCTCTCTCTCAGGTTGGCGAGGATCAGGTCGTGTTACTGGATTGCGCCTCCATGTGGCTGACCAATCAAATGATGGCAGAGCACGATCTGGCGGTAGAAACCGAAGCGCTTATTGCGGCGCTTGCCGCATGCAAAGGACGAGTCATCGTCGTGTCCAACGAAGTTGGCATGGGGATCGTACCCGACAATGCCTTGGCCCGAAGGTTTCGCATCGCGCAGGGAAAGCTGAACCAACGGCTGGCCGCAGCCGCGGACCTCGCAGTTTTCGTGATCGCGGGCCTGCCACAGGTTCTGAAGGGCGACCTGCCATGAGGCGGCTCTGCCTTGTTCGCCATGGCCCAACCCATGCCAAAACCATGGTCGGCTGGAGTGATCTGCCAGCGGACCTTTCCGATCATGCAGCGATCGCGCGGCTGGCAGAGCACCTCCCAGCGGATGCTTTGGTGATTTCCTCTGACCTCAGCCGCGCCGTCGCAACTGCAGATGCAATTCAGGGTGCACGCATGCGTCTCCCGCATGATCCCGACTTGCGCGAAATGAACTTCGGCGATTGGGAGCTGCAACGTTTTGACGAGGTCGAAGACCAAGAAACCTACCGAGCCTTTTGGGAAACCCCGGGCGATGTAAAACCGCCAAACGGGGAATCATGGCACGAACTCGAAGCCCGCGTTGGCAAAGCCGTTGACGCAGCTCTCGCGGCTCATCCAGACAAAGACCTGATTGTTGTCGCCCACTTCGGCGCAATCCTGACCCAGCTGCAACGCTCAGAAAAGCTGACAGCCTATGAGGCCTTTAGCCATCGGATCGACAACCTTTCAGTGACCGAAATCGACATCACAAAGTCGGGCTGGCACACCATGACGATCAATCACACCCCGTGATCTGCCGCATGACAGATCTTCGTTTTACCTGGCCGCACAAGCCGCCTAGGCTCTCGTCATGACCTATCATTTGATCCTCGGCGATTACGCCTATTCTTCCTGGTCCCTGCGTGGATGGCTGCTGTTTGAAAAATTCGGCATTCCGCGTAGGGAAACTTTGCTCAGTTTCTTTGACGACGTAGGCGTCGCGGCCCAGATGGCCGATCACGCTCCGGCCAAAACCGTGCCGACCATGGTCACCGAGGACGGAATCCCCGTGTCCGACAGCCTCGCCATCGCCGAAGAACTCGCCAGCCGGCACCCTGACGCGGGCCTCTGGCCGACTAACCCTAAACATCGCGCAGTTGCCCGGACTTTGGCGGCCGAAATGCACTCTGGATTTACGGCGCTGCGCGGCGATTGCCCGATGAACCTACGCACCGCATATGCCGACAGCGCCCCCCGCAAGGAAGTTCTGGCCGACGTTGCCCGCCTGGAAACCATCTGGAATTGGGCGCGCGAGACATGTGAAAGCGACACACCCTGGCTCTGCGGAAACTACTCGGCAGCCGACGCTTTCTTTGCGCCTGTCGCGGCACGTCTCGCGGGCTATAGCCTTCCCATGAGTGAGATGGCCGAAGCCTATGTCACCGCACACCTCACCGACCCCGCCTTCCAAAAATGGCGGGCCTTGGGTCTGGAAATCGGCGAAACCCTGCCTTGGTACAAAAAGGACTACCCGGTCAAAGACTGGCCCGCCTAAGCCTTTCATCTTGCTCAAAATACTCAAATCCAAGGCCGCCTGCTTCGCAAACTCAGGCGGCCTTAACACTTTGCTAACCAAGCGCGCCTAGCCTGACGAAAACCGTAAGAGGCCCCATGTCCGCGCGCAGCTATACCGTCGCCTTTGAGGGCGTGGACGCCCATCTCGTCGAAGTTCAATGTGCGATCACCCCGGGCATGCCAGCGTTCTCCATCGTTGGCCTCCCAGACAAAGCCGTCTCTGAGGCGCGAGAGCGAATCCGCGCGGCAATGAATGCGCTCGCCATCGCTTTGCCGTCCAAGCGCATCACCGTAAACCTGTCTCCGGCGGATCTTCCAAAGGAAGGCAGTCATTTCGACCTTCCGATCGCTATCGCTTTGCTGGCCGTGCTGGACATCATCCCAAAAGACGCCGCCGAGGCCACATTGGCTCTTGGCGAACTCTCTCTGGATGGCACCTTGATCCCCGTCACCGGCGCCCTCCCCGCCGCGATGACAGCCGCGCGCGAAAATCGCAGATTGCTTTGCCCCGCCGCCTCGGGCCCCGAAGCCGCATGGGTTGGCGCAACCGAAGTCATTGCGCCGCGGGGACTGACCGAAGCGTTGCGACATTTCACCGGCCAAAACCCGATTGCACCCAGTCAGCCCGGCGAAGTCATTAAAGAAGACTCGCTCAAAGACCTCAGGGACGTCAAAAGCCAATATCGAGCCAAACGCGCGCTCGAGATCGCGGCAGCGGGACGGCATCATCTCTTAACGTTGTGCCTAATTAACACAACCAATCACAATGCTATTTCTCAAACCGGAAAGGCCATTTCAACTTTCAATGTGATCTTACTGAAAAACAGCGAAGGGCGTATTCTGTTGAAAAACTCACCCTTGATCGAGGCCGAAGTCACTGATTCAATTTCCATATTGAACGGGGGATTGAGTGATGATGGGACCGAGACAAGAAGCGCAGGCGGCTTTGTTTTACG
>NZ_JBBGAZ010000003.1:0-285370 GCF_037478305.1 Cognatishimia coralii | reverse complement strand
GCGTCTCCAACGCGACGCTGACAATTTCTGTGCCAGACGTAGAAACACCAGATGGTCCAACGACTTATGAGATTTCAGCAGAGATTATCTCGTTCCAGGACAATCGTGTTGGGAATATTGACGTGGGTGCTGTGCAATTCACATCAGTTCCGCAACCTGCGCCGGATACGGTGACTGTGTCCGCTGATTTCAGCGACGTAGATACAACGGATACCCATAGCTTCAGCGTGGATACGACAGGGACACAAGGCGAGGTCACAAATAACGGTGACGGCACCTTTACCTATTCGGCCAACGGAGCCTTTGAGCATCTGGCAGAAGGTGAGACCTCGACTGACAGCTTTACCTACACCGTGGATGATGGCAACGGCGGCACTTCGACCGAGACGGCAACCATCACCATCACAGGTATTAACGACGCGCCAGCAGCAGCGGCTATCAACGCTGGAACAGTGGACGAGGACGGCGGATCTCAGACGATTGATCTATTGGCGAGTGCGACGGACATCGACGGAGACAACCTGTCTGTGTCTGGCATTAGCGTTGTGGACGACATGGGCGTTGCTCTGAGCTTCACTGACAATGGCGACGGCACGATCTCGATTGATCCGATCCAATATGGCGAGGATCTGGGGCAGGGCGAAAGCCGCGTTGTCACAATCAGCTATGACATTGACGATGGCACAACCACGGTCAGCAATACTGCGACGATGACCGTGACCGGCGTCACCGACAATATCGCGCCAACGGCACAGGATACGGCAGTTGCACCAGAGGGTGCGGGCTTTGTCTTTGATGAAAACCCAGTTGTGACGTCGCAACAAGTGTCCACAACAGATCAATATCAGAGTGGATCTTATCAATACGACGCAAACAGTGACTATAATCCATCGGTCATTGCCTTTGGCGACGGGGGGTACGCAGTTGCCTGGCGTGAAATTGACGCCGAATACTCAGGCACAACCAGAACATCGCAAACCGACCAGATTGCCGTACAGATTTACGGCGCAGATGATCAGCCTGTTGGTGCAAAGATGCTGTTTGGAGAAATTGATACCACTTACAGCGGCGACACGGACGTAGACCGAGCCTTTGAGTACAATCCCCGTATGGTCAGCATGTCTGACGGTGGCTTTGCCATGACGTGGGAGGGTGACTACCGGTCCTATACTGGAACGTCACAGACTCAATATGAACGCGATATCTACGTTCAGATCTTTGACGCGAGCGGCGCACCGACCAGCTCTGATCCGATCAAAGTGTCTCAGACCGTGCCGGCTGCAAATGGCAGCACTACGGCTTACGACGCCTTCCAAGATTATCAGCCTGAGATCGCAGCGCTTGCCGACGGTGGCATCGCGGTATCCTGGCGCGGTAACCATTATGATGTCAGTGGCACGACACTCGACAGCCGCTCTTATGAGCAAAACGTTTATGTCCGTGCATTTGACAATGATGGCACGGCGCGCGGCGCAGAAGTCTCTTTGGGGAGCATCGACAGGTCTTACAGCCAGGATAATATCGACCGCCACACGGACTATATCCCAAAAATTGCAGCGTCAGAAGATGGCAGCTTTGCGGTGGTCTGGCAGGGGCAGTACAATAATTACTCCGGCACGACATATGTTGGTTTTTCCAATGACATCTTCCTGCAGCGGTTTGACGCGGACGGTGTTGCGCAGGGCAACTCTGTGCAAGTGTCGCAAACGGAGTCCTACCAAAGCAATGGTCGTACGAATGACGCCTATCGCGACAACACACCGGAAATCGCAGCTCTGGAAAATGGCGGCTACGTTGTCACCTGGAGTGGACGGCACGAGGAATACAATGGCTCGACTTTCGTTTCTTCTGCAGAAAATATCTGGGCGAGAGTCTATGATGCGGATGGTCAACCGGTCACCGGAGAACTGTCCATCGGCGAGGTCGACACCTCTTACAGTCCAGATGATCGCGACCGGGCTTATGACTATAATCCAAAGGTCGCCGGGACCGCGGATGGTGGGTTTGTTGTCACGTGGTATGGAAATTACTTTGCGTATAGCGGAACAACTGCGATTGAATACACCCGCGACATCTATGTGCAAAAGTTTGACGAGAACGGGGACGCTGTCGCGGCCGCACAAAAGATCAGCGAAACAGGCGAGCGCACCACCGGCAGCTACCAGCTCTATGATAGCATCGGGGACAGCGACCCTCAGATCACTGATCTTCTGGGCGGTGGCTTTGTGGTCACATGGTATTCCAATCAGCAAACCTACAACGGGTCCACGTTTGTCGAAAGCCAGCAGGTCGTTCAGGCCCAACGTTTCGACGAAGAAGGCAATGCAGTTGGCGATTTGATTACGCTGGGCAATGTGGTCCAAGACGCGAGTGGCTATGACAGGTCTCAAGACAGTCAGGCGCGCGTCACGGCTTTGAATGACGGTGGGTTTGCCATCACTTGGTACAACTACACGAACTACTACACCTCTTCCGGAAGCTACACGGGCAATAGCACTGACGTGTACGTGGCAGCGGTTCACGCAAGCGGCGGTGGCACAGAGCTGACTGATCCGGTCGAGGTCGACGTCGCCAATCTGATTGATGATGCTGATATTCCCGATGGCGACCAGTTGACGGTCACGGTGGCGACCGGGTCCAACGGCTCGACTGCGACGGTGAATGGCACGGTGATTTCCCTGCTTCCAAACGCGGCCTATTATGCGGCGCTGGGCAAGGATGAGACCGAGGACGAGACCTTCACCTATACGGTCACGGATCTGGCCGGAGCTCAGGCGACAGCGACCATCACGCTGACGGTCACCGGTAACAACGACAAACCCGAAGCCAATGCCATTTCTGGTGCTGCGGACGAAGACGGCCCTGCGACAACGTTGACAGCAGACTTCACGGACGTCGACACCAACGACACCCATACCTATTCGGTGAATACTGCCGATACTCTGGGCGTTGTGACCAACAATGGCGATGGCACCTTCGACTATGATCCGAACGGCGCATTCGAGGCTCTGGCCGTTGGTGAGACCACAACCGATACCTTCAAATACACGGTGCGGGATGCTGCCGGTAAATCATCGACGGCAACGGCCACAGTGACGATCACGGGCGAAAACGATGCGCCGACGGCACAGGCGGCCGCGATATCGAACGGGTATGTCTATGCCGAAGTTCCGGAAACCAACCAGCAACAGGTGTCGGTCACTGATCCATACACCAGCGGATCGCGCACCTATGATGCGAACTACGATAGAGAGCAGCAGGTCGTTGCCTTTGGTGACGGAGGCTATGCGGTCGCATGGAGGCAACAGGACGGAACCTATTCTGGAAGCACGCAGGTGTCGCGAGAAGACCAGATCGCGGTTCAGATCTATGATGCGGAGCACAATCCGGTCGGAGGTATCCAAACCTTTGGCGAGGTCGACCAAAGCAATATCTACGACGACTTAGATCGCTCTTATGATTATCGCCCAATGCTGACAGAAATGCCGGACGGCGGGTTTGCGATGGTTTGGTACGGGGATTACCGGTCCTACACGGGCACAACCACAACACGCTATGAACGTGATATCTTTGTGCAAGTGTTTGATGCCACTGGTGATCCAACAAGCACGGATCCAATTCAGGTCAGCCAAACCGTCCACGCGACAAATGGCTCGATCACGCAGTTTGATGCCTTCCAGGATTACAATCCAACCATCGGAGGCCTTGCTGACGGCGGCGTGGCGATCACCTGGCAATCGCAGGAATATGCCTTGAGCGGCACGTCAGTCATCACCACGTCACGTGACCAGCAGATCAAAGTTCAAACCTTTGACGCAGATGGCACCGCACGCGGCAGTGCGGTGGAGCTTGGAAGCGATGATCGGTCGTATAGCGGCGACAATGTTGACCGTCACTTCGAGTATGAACCTCGTATCGCGACCTCGGACGACGGCGGTTTTGCGGTGGTCTGGCACGGCAGTTATTCTAACTACAGTGGCACAACTTACGTGGGCCAATCCCAAGACGTCTTTATCCAGTTGTTCAACGCTGACGGAACTGTTCAAGGCGCGACCCAGCAAGTAACTCAGACCGTGAACTATACCTCTGGCAGTTCCACGCGAGACGCGCATCGTGACTATAATCCAGAAGTCACAGCACTTTCGGATGGTGGCTATGCCGTTGTCTGGTACGGTGAGCACAGCACCTACAGCGGGTCCACAAGAACCTCTTCAGAAAACAATGTCTACGTGCGAGTCTATGATGGCAATGGGCAAGCCGTGAACCAAGCGGTTTCGCTTGGATCGGTGGACACGTCTTATTCGACTGACACCTATGATCGCCACTATGATCAGGCGCCTAATATCACGGCGACTGAGGACGGAGGCTTTGTTGTTGTATGGCAGGGCGATTACTACGACTACAGCGGCACGACGCAGACCGGCTATGACTCCGATATCTGGGTGCAGCGCTTTGATGCGGATGGCGCACAAGTTGGCGCGAGTGAGAAGCTGAGTCAGACCGTTTACCGAACAAGCGGGTCGTCAGAATATGACGAGTTCCGCGATTACAATCCGGTTGTCACAAACCTCGAAGGAGGGGGCTATGTCGTCGTTTGGCAAAGCAACCAACGGACTTACAGTGGGTCTACCTTTGTCAGCAGCGAGCAGCTCATCCAGGCGCAGCTGTTTAACGCAGAGGGTGAACGTGTTGGCGATGTGATCGACTTTGGGACCGTTGATCAAGACAGCTCTGGCAATGACCGCTCGTCGGAGTCTTCACCCGAGGTTGCGGCGCTGTCAGGCGGTGGTTTCGCAATCACCTGGTATAACAACACCCAGAACTACAGCAGTTCGGGATCATATCTTGGGAACTCCACAGATGTGATGGTTGGTGCTGTTCAGCCGATTGGAAATGGCACGTTGGCTGACGGCGTTGTTGTTGATGTGGCCGACAAGATCGACGATGTAGACCTGCCAGGTGGCGACACCCTGACGGTCACTGTCGACGCGGTTGGGTCCAATGGATCCACGGCGACGGTCAATGGTACAGAGATCACCATTTCTCCGAACCTGACGCTTTACGCGCCGCTGGCCAAAGGCGAAACGGCTGAAGAGACCTTTACCTACACCGTGACAGATGCCTCCGGAGCGCAAGCCTCCGCGACGCTCACTTTCACCGCACGCGGCGAAAACGATGCGCCGGTTGTTGAGAGCGTGACCTACAGCGCGCTCGACAGTGGTACCATCGCATTCTCGGATGTGGACAATGGCGACACCCATACGGTCGCTGCCACGGATGCGACGATCACGGGGGATGCTTCTGCGCTGGCGGGTATCGATGTCTTTGACTTCATCTCATTTGATGCTGTCGATCAGGCCGGAGACACAGTGGACTGGACCATCAATGTTCCAAGCGCTGCGCAGTCTGCCGTTGCGGCCGCATTGGCTGACGGAGAAACTCTGACAATTGACTATACGGTTGGGGTCTCTGACGAAGAGGAAGACCTAGCTCAGACAACCGTATCCATAACTTTGGATGGGGACGGGTTCCTTATTTAAACCTGCTCGGTTTGGGTAGGAGCGTATGAAGAAACGGCGGCTTCGAAGTCTATTCGGCGCCGCCGTTTGCTAAATCAAAATCAGATGAATGATGGATCAGAGTATCGCCAAAGATGTGGAACAAATCCTCGGCGGATCGCGTTGAGCCAAAGGTTGCCGCGTGGGCTTCAAGCCTTGCAAGGTTCATCCTCTGCAAACCTTTGTCCGTCGCCAGGAATTGGGAATAGATGGCTGAGTAGGGAACAAAAGTGGCCAGCATTGGCGTAAACTTGTAACTCATTTGGCCTCAAAACCTATCAGAAAATTCGATCTAATTTCCTGCGGGCACATTCTTTGTCTCTGCACAGATGCTGTGCACGGGCACTCGTGCTTCGAGCTTGCGTTAAAGCGGGATGCATTTCACTCTGTGAAGGACACTTGTTGAAATCGACCAAGAGGCATCGCGTGGGAAACCGAACCGAAGACATATCCACTCAAGAGGATCAAACCGATGCCAAGTCGCGGCGTGCGAGTGGAGAGTTTGTTCGTGGGGTGAGTGGATTTCGCCACGCCATCGGTGATCCCGAATTTCCGCCCGAACCCGGGCGATATCACCTCTTCGTGGCGCTCAATTGCCCGTGGTGTCATCGGGTTACGTTGACACGAGGTGTGTTGGGTCTTGCTGAAGCGATCACAATGGACGTCGCCTTCCCAAACCGAACCACCGAGGACGATCCGGTGGGGCCAAACCTTTGGGAGTTTTCACCCGGCCGGAAAGCGACTTTGACAGGCAGTGAGTTGGCTGAATGCACGCTTGATACAGGAACAGGTCAAACCTATCGGCTGGCGAAGCAGATTTATCAGGCGGAAGGGTCTGACGAGCAATCGGTGCCCATTCTCTATGACAAAGTCACGCATAGGATCGTGAATAACGAGAGTGCCGAAATTATTCGAATGCTGGATGAACACGCGCTGGCGCTGGGCAGTACGCACTCGTTTGACCAGTTCCCGAACTTGCGTCCAGAAGGGGTGATCGCAGAAATCGATGCGCTGAATGAGAATATCTATGTTGCGATCAACAACGGCGCCTATAAAGCAGGGTTTTCCTCGGATCAGTCGGTATATACGCAGGCGTATGTTTCGTATTTTGAAACGCTCTCAAAGCTTGATGAGATATTGTCGGATGGGCGAAGTTTTCTCACCGGCGAGGCCTTCACCGAAGCGGACTTGCGTTTGTTCCCAACTCTCTATCGGCATGACCCGGTTTACTACCTGCGCATGAAACTGAACGGAGCACGGATACTGGATTACCCAAATTTGTGGCGTTGGCTGTGCCGTGTTTATGCTCTTCCAGGTGTCGCCGAAAGCGGGTCTTTGTTGCATTGCCGTCAAGGCTATTTCGGGCGCTCCTGGAACGGGGTTGTGCCTTTGGGACCGTTTCACCCGATGCCCTATCCCGAAGCCTATGAACATCCAGAATTGGCGGCCAAATAGCGGGTTTTACACCTCAATCGCCCAAGTTTGCGGTTAACGTTCTTTAACTAAATAGTAGTTAAAAGCGGTATATCACCACCGGTTGAGTGTTGTATGATGTAGCGTAGAGTTAACCAGTGTCATGTTTGGACAAACAGAGGTGACAAGCGCAAAACGCTGAAGCGGGCGCGCAAAAGGGATCGGGCAGGATCTCGCCAGTGACGGCGGCCTCTTAACGGGTAAGCAGGGCAAAAGCCCCAAGCGCATGAGGGTCCGATGGCGAACTATATCGTAACCGAGGCAAACTGGAACGATCCGAATTTCTGGCAGACAATAACCTCGTCGGGATCAGGGGACACGCTTGATTTCAGCGCGCTGCCTGACAGCTACTCTGTCAATATTTATGCGAGCCATGGCTACCTCTCGATATCCGATGGCACCTCATCTTATTTCGTCGGCGAGGATAGCACAGGCGCCGGCGTGAATGTGCGTCTCGACCCTGCAGTGGATTTGTCGGGTTTTGGCAGCATCACGGCCCATGGCGGATCGAGCTCTGCCTTCGGAGATTCTGCCAACGAAAATTTCATTCTTGGAGATGGCAACGATACATCAGCTGGTGGTGATGGCGCGGACACTATTGACGGCGGCGGCGGCGACGACCGCATCGAGGGGCAAGGCGGCGATGACAGTATCATAGGCGGCCTCGGCAATGACTCTCTCTTTGGTCAAGCCGGAGCCGATACGATCGATGCGGGCGAGGGCAACGACTATGTCGAATCTGGCTCGGACAACGACTCCGTTATCGGCGGTGCGGGGGCAGACACCATTTGGGCGTCATCGGGCGACGACACGATCCAGGGTGGCGAGGGCGCTGACGTTATCTATGGCGAAGGTGGCTCTGACTCTGTGGATGGCGGCGGCGGCGACGATAGGATCGCAACCCATGAAGGCATGGACACGGTCGACGGCGGCCTCGGGGATGATTGGATCGATGCGGGCAGCGACGCGGATCGCGTTTACGGCGGCCTTGGCAACGATACGATTTCCGCGGGCGGAGGGGACGATTTTGTCGAAGGTAACGAAGGGGCTGACAGCATTTCCGCAGGCAGCGGTCACGACACCGTTTATGGCGGCGCGGACAACGACACCGTCGATGGATCCAGCGGCAATGATCTGATCTTTGGCGAGGGTGGCCATGACTCGCTCTTGGGCGGCGACGGAAACGACGAGCTTTACGGAAACGACGGCAACGACGTGCTGGACGGCGGCATCGGCAGCGATACGCTGCGTGGTGGCGCGGGTGACGACACGGTGTTGGGCGGTGAGGGCGACGACTTCCTCGCGGGCAACAGCGGCGCGGATTATCTGGATGGTGGGGCCGGAGCAGACACGATCTGGGGCGGCGGAACGGCTGACACGATCCTTGGCGGCGACGGCGCAGATCAGATCTATGCGCAAGACGGAGCGGACAGCATCGTTTCCGGTGCCGACAATGATCGCGTCGAGGCTGGCTCAGGCAACGATACAGTCACGGCAGGCACGGGTGATGACACAGTTTTTGGCGGCGCGGGCGAGGACTCGATCACCGGGGATGACGGCGCGGACCGCATATTCGCCGGGGATGACAACGACACCGTTGATGCCGGCGATGGAGACGACGCTGTTTATGCCGAAGCCGGAGACGACGTCGTCTTTGGCGGGGTTGGTGCGGACACGATCTTTGGTCAGGACGGGGCAGACACGGTTGACGGAGGCCTCGGGGATGATCGCATCCTTGGTGGCGCCGGAGCGGATTCCCTGAGTGGCGGCGATGGCGCGGACACCGTCTTTGGCGAACTTGGCGACGATATTGTGTCTGGCGGTCTCGGCAACGATCTCGTGGATGGCAACGGCGGAAATGACACCGTTTTGGGTGGCGAGGGTGACGACACTCTGTATGGGGCCTTCGGCGATGACCTTCTTGAGGGCGGCACAGGTGCCGACTGGATGGAGGGCAGCGAGGGCTTTGACACGCTGATTGGCGGCGATGGGAATGATACGCTGGAGGGGCGTCAGGACGACGACTTGCTTCAGGGTGGCGCAGGCGATGACAGCTTTGTTCTGACCGACACCAACTATGATGGCATCGATACGATCGACATTGGCGATGATACAATCGTCGGGGGAACCGGCATTGATGTGATCGATGCCTCTGGTGTCCAAAACAATGGTGTCGATGTGACGTTTACCGGCGACGGTGCGGGCACTCTGACGGATGGAATTGATACGGTCGACTTCTCTGAAATCGAAGGGCTGACCCTTACTGACAATGCGGACACCATTGATGCATCTGCCGCGTCGAGCGGGCTGGCACTCGAAGCGGGGGCGGGCGACGACAGCATCACTGGCGGATCAGGCAGCGACACCATCACGACGGGCACAGGATCGGATGTGATCGATATGAACCCCGCTGCTGGGGCCGATGTCATTACCGACTTTACGCTAGACGACGGCAGCGGCGCGCCATTTGACGTCTTTGACGTTCAGGACCTCGAAGACGCAGACGGCAACCAGATCAGCACCAAGGACGTATCCGTCTCGGACGACGGAAACGGCAACGCGCTTTTAACGTTCCCAGATGGCTCCTCGGTTGTCTTGCAGGGTGTCACGCCAGAGCAAATGGACAAGAGCGGCCTGATGGCAGCTGGAATTCCCTGCTTTGTGGCGGGGACCATGATCGAGACGAGCGAAGGACCGAAGGCCGTCGAATTGCTGCGCATCGGCGATCTGGTGCGCACAATGGACAACGGTTTTCAGCCTGTGCGCTGGGTGGGCTTGAGGCATATTCTGACCGAAGAACTAGAACTCGCGCCAGAGCTGAAGCCGATCCTGATCCCCGCAGGCGCTTTAGGCAACGAGGCCGATCTTCGCGTGTCGCCACAGCATGGGGTGAAAGTCTCGGATCAACTGGTCAGAGCCAAGCATCTCGTTGAAGAGGCCGGGCCAGAGTTTGCTTTTGTCGAGGATGATGTAGTTTCCGTGACTTACGCACATTTCCTGTGTGATCGACATGAAATTGTCTTTGCCGAGGGCATTGCGACGGAAACCATGTATCCAGGAGCAGGCGCGATTGCGGCAATCGGGGCAGAGGCGGTCTCGGAAATCGTGGCGGTTTTCCCAGAATTGGAGCCGTATTTTTCGGGTGCATCCAATCTCGGCGAAGTTTTTGGTGAGCGAGTTCGACCTTTGGCAAAGCGCAGCACTTTGCGTGGCAAAACCGCCGATGAAACTTTGCGTCAGTGTCTGGGTTTGACGGCCTGATAGAAACGGCTCTTAGCTACTAATCGCACGTGCGGCCTGTTTTAGCGATGTCACGGAACGGGACACGAGCGAGTCATTGAATCGGCTCAACATGCCGAAGACGCTGACGGTCATTGCAAGCTTGCCATCGTGACCAAAAACAGGAACGGCAACTGCCCCTAGGTCGGGTTCATTGTCACCTTGGTTTTGCGCGAACCCTTGGGATTTGATCTTAGCCAGCTCGTCGTCGAGGTCGCTTGACGTGCCTTTCAGCCAATGGGCGCGATCCGCTTTCGACATATGCGTCAGCCACAAGCGCCCGTGCGCGGTCACATCTATTGGCAGGACTGTCCCGATATCTGTTTTGACCGAAATTGGCTGATCAGAGACTGCAACGGCGATGCAGGTCGGCCCCCGGCGCCCCAAACGGCAGACCATGACGGATTCGCGAATCTCTCGCGCGACCTCGTTGATAATGGGCTGCACTTTGGTCGAGATCGGGTTGACCGATTCTGCCAGTCGGCCCAGTTCTTCGATGGTTCCGCCAAGTGCGAAATAGCCGCGCCGATAGCTGACCAGGACGCCAATCGACTCCAGCGTCAGCAAAAACCGATGCGCCGTCGCGACATTTGTTCCAAGCTCAGAGGCCACTGAATTTGCAGTGATTTCGGGCCGGTCTTTGGAAAACAGTCCCAGGATGGAAAAGGCCTTCAGGACCGATCCGTTTAATGGCGTGCTCATCTCTGTGACCCTCTCTCTTTGGCTTCATACAACGGGCTTCAAAGTTTGTCCCGACAATCATCGCTTGACGAAAGCACAAAAACTCAATTAATGATATATCAATCTCACAAAATGAGATTAGGAGGAAAAATGACCAAAGTTCTTAATGTGGATCACCTGATTGACGGTGAATCGGTTGCGTCTGAGTCGGGATCGACTTTCGAGCGCAGGTCTCCGGTGACCGGAGAGGTCGTGACCATCGCGGCTGCGGGGAAAGCTGGCGATGTCGATCGCGCGGTTATGGCCGCGGATGCCGCGTTTGAGACTTGGTCAGTGACTGGTCCAAATACGCGCCGGTCGATTTTGAACGCCTGCGCGGATGCGCTTGAGGCACGCTCGAGTGATATTGCGGCCCTTGGCGCTGCAGAGACGGGCGGCACTGCGGGCTGGATTGGATTCAACGTCATGCTGGCCTCCCGCATTATGCGCGAAGCCGCTGCGATGACGACCCAGATCAAAGGCGAGATTATTCCGTCGGACAAACCGGGCTGCCTCTCGATGGCGATCCGTGAACCGATTGGTGTGCTTGTGGGCATGGCCCCTTGGAATGCGCCGGTTATTCTGGGTGTGCGTTGTTTCGCCATGGCGATTGCCTGCGGCAATACAGTCGTGATGAAAGCGTCCGAGAAATGCCCGGGCCTGCATCGTTTGATCGGCGATGCAATGGTGGAAGGGGGGCTGCCCAAGGGTGTGCTCAATATCATCTCTCACGCAGCAGAAGACGGTCCAGAGGTCGTGAACGCTCTGATCGATCATCCGCTGACACGTCGGATCAACTTTACGGGCTCTACCCGCGTGGGTCAGATCATTGCGGAACGTGCGGCGAAACATCTGAAGCCTTGCCTGCTGGAACTGGGTGGCAAAGCGCCGCTGATTGTTCTGGACGATGCCGACATTGGCGGCGCTGTGAACGCGGCCAACTTTGGGGCCTTCATGAACCAGGGTCAGATCTGCATGTCGACCGAGAAAGTCGTTCTGGTACCTGAAATCGCCGAGGAATTTGTTGCCGCTTTCAAAGCGAAAGCAGAGAGCATGGTTGTGGGTGACCCGACTGAACAAGTCCACATTGCTTCGGTCGTCGATATCGATACCATTCATCATGTGAAGTCATTGATTGAAGATGCAGTTTCCAAAGGCGCAACCGTTGTTACCGGTGGAGTGCCAGAGAGCGGCTCGATCATGGCGCCAACCATCGTGGACGGTGTGACACCCGAGATGGATATCTACGCGGCAGAGAGCTTTGGTCCAGTGACCACGGTTATCCGCGCGAAAGACACCCAAGACGCAATCCGGATTGCCAATGACACAGAATACGGCCTGACCGCGGCAGTGCATGGCCGCAACACCCGTCGTGCCTTTAACATTGCCCGTCAGCTGAAAACCGGGATCGCGCATGTGAACGGCCCGACTGTTGCGGATGAAGCGCAGATGCCATTCGGTGGCGTGAAGGCGTCTGGCTATGGCCGCTTTGGTGGTACCGCAGGGATCGATGCCTTCACCGAGTTGCGCTGGATCACAATCGAAGACGCTGATCAACACTACCCAATTTGAGGTCCATTATGGCGAAGGACATGACAAAAGAGACAGTCACCGCAGGTGGCGCGATCTTCGGCAAGATGAAGGCCTTGGGGATTGAGTATGTGTTTACCAACTCCGGCACCGACTTCCCGCCGATCATCGAGGGTCTGATCGAAGCCAACCAAAAAGGCATCGATCTGCCGACCCCGATCACTGTCCCGCATGAGATGGTGGCCGTCGGTATGGCGCATGGCTACTACCAGATCTCTGGCAAAATCCAGGCCGTGATGCTGCACACCAATGTGGGTCTGTCCAACGGCGCAACCGGCGTGATCAATGCGTCCTGCGATCATATTCCGATGCTGTTGATGTCTGGCCGCACGCCCGTGATGGAGAAAGACCGCTTTGGCGCACGCACTGTGCCGATCGGCTGGGGTCAGGAAATGTATGACCAGACCGCGCTAGTGCGGGAAGTCGCGAAGTGGGAATATGAACTGAAGTTCCCAGAGCAAATCTCTGACCTCTTTGACCGCGGTTGGGCGATCTCGAATTCGACGCCCAAAGGCCCGATCTATATGAGTCTCCCGCGTGAGGTGCTGTGTGAGCAGACGCCACCGGATGGGCTGGATCAGCCGTCTATCATGGCCCCTGTGATCGCAGCACCGGATCGCGCGTCTCTGGCGCGTGCCGCTGAACTGCTGGCAGGCGCGAAAAATCCGCTGATCATCAGTCAGCGCGGCGCTGGCACCCAAGAAGGGTTCGACGCCCTCAGCGACTTTGTCACCGACTGGGCGCTGCCGTTGAACCACTATTGGGCGAACCAGATCTCTATTCCACTGGACCACCCGATGCAGACCGGCTGGGCGCCCGAAGCGCTATTGGCTGAGGCAGATGTGGTGCTGGTGATCAACAGCCTCGCACCTTGGTTCCCTGACAAGGTCACCCTGCGCGATGATGTCAAAGTGATCCAAATGGGACCGGATCCTTTGTTCACAGGTACGCCTGTGCGCAACTTCAAGGCGGACGTTACCGTCGTAGGTGAAACCGCCGATACGATCTTTGCCTTGGCCGAGGCGATGAAAGACCTGCCGCGCGACGAAGCCGCATTGGATGAACGTCGCAAGAAAATCGCGGCGATCAGCAAAGCGCGTCAGGGCATGGTTTTTGAAGAGGCACGCAAGGGCGAGCGCGGCCCGATGACCAAAGAATGGGTCAGCCTATGTCTGGGTCAGGCCATCCGCGCCTCTGGCAAAAAGGCGAGTGTCTATCACGAGCTCGGCTGCCCGCTGGAGCCTCTGAACCTGAACCAACACCAAGGCTATTTCCAGGAGCCGCATTCTGGGGGGCTGGGCTGGGGTGTACCGGCCGCAATTGGTGCGCAGCTGGCGGATCGGGACCGTCTGGTTTTTGCCACCGTGGGTGACGGCAGCTACATGTTCGCCAATCCTACAGTGTGTCACCAAGTGCTTGAGGCACTTGAGCTGCCCTTGATCATTCTGGTGCTGAATAATGAGGAATGGGGTGCGGTGCGTCACTCTGTTCAAGTGCTCTACAAAGGCGGTCTTGCGGCGAAATCCAACGAGGTTCCGCTGACGTCGCTCAAGCCAAGCCCTGACTTTACCCAAACCGCAAGCGCCAGCCGCGCTTACACCGAAACAGTCACCACCGGCTCTGAGTTGCCGGCGGCTCTGGAACGGGCCATCAAAGTCGCCACCGAGGAAAAGCGACAGGTCCTGTTCAACATCGCAATCGAACCCACTGCGGTTCACTAGCTTAGACTTTGAGTGGAGGAGTTAATCCAATGTCTATTTTCATGAAAACCCTCGCAGGTGCAGCAGCCCTTGCGACTTTTGCAGTCACTGCACAGGCAGATGAGTTGAAGCTGGCGCACTTCGCGTCGCCAAAGTATCACCTGCATAATGAGATGTTCCTGCCACTGGCCGAGCAGATTTCTGCAGCGACCGGCGGCGAGACAACCATCCGCGTCTATCCGGGCGGCGAATTGGGCGCTGGTCCAGTTAAGCAGTACGACCGCGCCATCGACGGTGTTGCGGACATCGTATACGCGCTGCCTGGCTACACTGCGTCCCAGTTCAAACAAACTCTGATGGCTGAACTCCCTGGCATGGTCACCGGTTTTGACACCCCAACCCAAGCGGTTTGGGAAAACATCGACATGCTGGACAAAGAATTCCGCCGCACCAAGCTGCTGGGTCTTTGGAACTCTCAAGAAGCAGCTCTGCTGATGGCAGAAAAGCCAGTGAACTCCTTGTCTGATCTGGCAGGTCTGAAAATCCGCGTTCCGTCCAAGAACACCGGTCGTGTGATTGAAGCATGGGGTGCAACCCCGGTCTCCATGCCAATCACGCAGGTTTACACTTCTATGGAAACCGGCGTGATCGACGGCGTTCTGGTGGACACTTCTGTTCTGCACAGCTTCAAGCTGGGTGAAGTTACTAAATATGTGACCACCGGCATGAATGCGACCAACTCTATGTTCATGCTCGTGATGAACCGCGACAGCTGGAACGATCTGGACGCGGACACCCAAGCGAAACTCGAGGGCATGACCGGCGCAGCAATGTCTGAAGGTGGCCGTGTCACCATGGACAACGCCGCGACCAAAGCTCTGGCAGCTTGGAAAGACGCTGGTGGCGAAGTGATCACCCTTTCTGCAGATGCCGCAGCGGAATTCAACTCAGCCTCCTCCGTACTAGCCGGTGAAGTGACCGCAGAACTGGAAGCAGACGGCATCAACGCAGCCGCCTGGTCCGCAGCTCTGAAGAAGTAAGACATATGTCGGCTTCCGAACAACTCGGCGCTCAAGGGGGAACCCTTGAGCGCGTTTTCCGCTTCGCGGCCCTGCTTGGCGGCATCGTGCTCTTTGCGATCATGATCCTTGTCTCGGTGGCCGTGTTCTTTCGCTATGTTCTCAACCAGCCGATCTTGGGCAACCAGGAGCTGGTCGAGATTGGAATGGCCGTCGTTGTTATGCTGGCCATCCCCTATACGTCCCTCAAAGGGCAACACATTCGGGTTGATATCTTCGACAATATGCTCGGCGACGCAGGCCGTTTCTTTTGTGATCTCGTGTCGCGCAGCATCGGTGTCTTTGTTCTTTACCTCCTGGTGCAAAAAGCCTGGGACAAGGCCCTAGATGCCTATGAGTACGAAGACGTCACCAATATGATCGAGATCCCGGTCTGGATTGCCTACGGCGCGATCACGGCGGGCATGGGGCTGTTTGCCTGTGTCTTGGTCCTTAAGATCATTTCTCAAATTCGCCATGGAGTTCGTGGATATGAGTGAGACTTTAATTGGCGTCCTCGGCATTGCGGCCCTTTTTGTCGGGCTGTTGATCCGCCTTCCGGTCGGCATGGCGCTTTTGGCCATCGGTATGGGCGGGATCTGGGTCATGGACGGCTCGCGTGCAGCGATCGCGACCATGTCCTCAGAAACCTATTCTTCCGTAACCTCCTACGGCCTGTCGGTCATTCCACTGTTCGTTCTGATGGGCAATGTGGCTGGGGCTGCAGGCTATTCGCAGCGCCTTTATGAGGCCGCACACGCTTGGGTCGGACGCTTCCGCGGCGGGCTCGCGTCCTCGACCGTCATGGGCTGCGCAGCTTTTGCGGCGGTCAGTGGCTCTTCCGTTGCGACGGCTGTGACCATCGGCAAGGTGGCTCTGCCAGAAATGAAGCGGTTCAACTATTCTGACGGTCTGGCAACTGGCTCTGTGGCCGCAGGTGGTACGTTGGGGATCCTGATCCCGCCGTCCACGGGCTTTGTGCTTTATGCGATCCTGACAGAGGAAAGTATCGGCAAGCTCTTCATCGCGGGCATCGTCCCGGGTCTGCTGTTGTCGGCGCTTTTTGTTCTGGTGATCATCGGCATCACGCTCTTTAAGCCAGATGAAGGCCCCGCGGGTCCGATCACATCAATGGCCGAAAAGCTGGGCGCATCTGTCAGCGCGCTGCCGCTGATCTCGGTGATCCTGGTGTCTATCGGCGGCATCTATCTTGGTGTCTTTACGCCTGTAGAAGCCGCGGGCGTGGGGGCCTTCATGGTGACTGTGCTGGCCTTGGTCACGGGCAAGCTGAAATTCGGGCACTTCCCCGACATTCTGATCGAGACCGTGACGATGACGGCGATGCTCTATTTGATCATCATCGGCGCGCATGTCTTTGGCCCGTTCTTGGCGCTGACCCATATCCCTGAAACGCTGGCCAATGGGCTTGAGTCTTTGGGTCTGGGCAAATACGGCACGCTGCTGCTGATCCTGATCGCCTATATCATCCTTGGTATGTTCTTTGATGGTCTGGCGATGTTGGTTGTGACGCTTCCGGTGGTCTTCCCGATCATCACGGGCTTGGGTTTTGACCCAATCTGGTTTGGCGTGATCGCAGTGATCGTGATCGAGATGGGTCTCATCACACCGCCTGTTGGCATCAACGTCTTTGTGGTGAAAGGCGTCGCCGCAGACGTTCCGATGTCCACGATTTTCCGCGGGGTTTTCCCGTTCTGGTTGGCCATGGCTGCTTGCTTGCTGCTGTTGGTGCTCTTTCCTCAGATTGCTCTCTTCCTTCCCGAGCAAATGAAATAGACCCAACGGCATTTTGTCGTTGCCAACGCTAAAGGGCCGCTCTGCAACGAGCGGCCCTTTTTCTGTCAGTATTTATGAACTCGAGGCGGGCCTAAGTGGTTCGTCGTTCAGGAAATTTAGAAGGTTCGCCATTCCGGGCGACAAGGTGATGACATCCGCGACGGTTGTTGGATCCAACGTCTGAAAAAACGCTTCTTGCGCGTTTTGGAGCGCCACGGACAGCCCGCAAGACGGAGACAAGCGGCACGAGCCGCCATCCGCGCCCAGACATTCCACCATGGGCTTGTCTTCTTCGAGCTGGCGCAACAGGGCCCCAAGGCTGATCTGGGAGGGCTCTTTGGACAGGCGCAAACCGCCGCCACGCCCGCGCAAGGATTCGGCATAGCCTTCGGACACAAGCCAGCCAGTGACCTTAGCCATGTGGTTATACTTTGCGTCATGGATCTCGGCGATCTGACGCGTGGACATCAAACGATCCGGGGAGGCGGCGAGGTGAACGATCACCCGAAGCGCGTAATCTGAAAACTTTGAAAGCTGCATGAGCTAAACCTAGGTCAAATTAATCCGCATTCCAAGTGCAAATTTAAATTGACATTAAAAATACCAATTATATGAAAGAGGCCTGCTCACACTTATGAAAGAGGGGGCCATGCAAGCCACTATTTTACTAATCACGCTGCTGGTGATGATGGGGACTTTAGCCATTATCTTGCGTGCTGTTCTCGCCGTCGATGGGCCAGCGCCATCGCCAAATGTTAATCAAACCCGCGTCAAATTCCTTTGGGGCATGGTCATTGTGGGGGTGGTGGTCTCGATCGCGTCCTTGCGTGAATGGCCACACTCTGCGCCCGGCGCAGACGCAATGGTCGTCAATATTACCTCGGGCCAATGGTGGTGGGACACCGACACCACAGAAATCCCATTGGGCCAGCAAGTCGAGTTCCGCGTCACCTCTGAGGACGTGAACCACGGCCTCGGCATCTACAACGATGAAATGCGCCTCTTGGTGCAGGTTCAGGCGATGCCGAATTACACCAACTCGATTGTCTACACGTTCGATGAGCCGGGCACCTATCAGATCCTCTGCATGGAGTTCTGCGGCATCGCGCACCACGACATGACCTATGAATTTGACGTAGTGGAGGCCAGCTCATGAGCGATGCAGTGACTGAACCTGTAGCGCGTCCAGAAAGCGAAGGGGTCATCAAGCTGACCATGCTTTTGGGCGGTGTCGTGTTCCTTTTGATGATGATCTTTGGTCTGATCATGCGCGCGGCGCAGGGCGATCTGATCTATCTGGATCCGACGATCTTTTACCAACTCCTGACGGCTCATGGGGCCGGCATGGTCGGATCGGCGGCCCTCTCGGGCGCTGCGATCCTGTGGTATTTCACCGCGCGCCACGTGCCTTTACGCACTGGCATCTATATCGCCTTCTTGGGTCTGTTCCTTTTGGGCGTTGTTCTGATCCTCGGGTCGATCTTTATCGGAGGATATGGCGGCGCCTGGACCTTCCTTTACCCGCTGCCCGCCTTGTCTGGTGGCGCATGGGAAGCAGGTGCGGCCGTGGCCTTTATCCTGGGCTATCTCTTTATCGGCGTGGGTTTCCTGCTCTACTACCTAGAGCTCGGCATCCAGATCATCACCCGTTACGGAGGCCTCTTGCGCGGCCTTGGCTGGACCTACCTCTTTGGCGGCTCGGATGAGGACGTGCCTCCTCCGACCATCATCGCGGCTTCGTCTGTTCTGGTGTTCAACACCATCGGCATCGTCTTTGGCGCGGCGGTGATTGCGGCAAGCATCATCAACCTCTTGTTCCCAGGTTTTGAGGTCGATCCGCTGATTGCAAAGAACGCGATCTATTTCTTTGGTCACGTCTTTATCAACGCCACCATTTATATGGCTGTCACGGCGGTTTACGAGCTGCTGCCCGACTACACAGGCCGCAAATGGAAGACCACACGTCTGTTCGTAGGCGCTTGGTTCGCGGTCGTTGTCTTTGTGCAGGCGGTTTATTTCCACCACACGCTGCAAGACGTGAATATGCCGGCCTGGACGATGGCTGTTGGCCAGATCATCTCGTATTCTTCCGGTGTGCCTTTGATGGGCGTCACGGTCTTCTCGCTGGCGGTCTATATCAAGGGCTCTGGCCTGAAATGGGACCTTCCGATTGCGCTCTTAGTGCTGGGTACCGTGGGCTGGGGCATCGGCGTTATTCCGGCGATCATCGACGGCATGGTGGCGGTCAATAAGATCCTTCACAACACCATGTGGGTGCCGGGTCACTTCCACACCTATCTGTTGCTGGGTGAGGTCGCGATGGCCTTTGGCTTTGCCGCTTGGCTGGTCAAAGACAAGACCAAAGAGGCGATGTCTGGTCTCGATAAGCTCTTGCTGCGCGCCTACATCGGCGGCGGTGCAGGTTTTGTCCTGATGTTCCTCTGGTCTGGTGCAGCCTCGATCCCACGTCGCTGGGCGGTGCACTATGAGTACTGGCAACTGCAAAGCCAGCTCGCGAGCCTCTTTGCGCTGGTCGTTGTTCTGGCAACCCTCGGGCTGGTGATCAGCTATGCCCGCGGCCTCTTGCGGCGCAACTGATGCGGAGCGTCCTATATACTCTCGGTGCAGCCCTTCTGGGCTGCGCCTCGCTCTGGCAGGCGACCGACGGGTTGCGCGCTTTCACGGCCGAAGGCGCGCGGCGTGTGTCTGTTGCGCGAGACCCGCGCCCTGTGCCTGCGGTGCCCGTGCAAACCATGCAGGGCGATTGGGTCACCATCGCTGAAAACGGTCCGGCCCTTGTCGAATTTATCTACACCACCTGTCCGACCCTTTGTCAGATCTCGGGCGGAGACTTTGCCGAACTGCGCGACCAACTGGTCGGCGCGGGTTTGGACATACCCATGTATTCCCTGAGCTTCGATCCCGAGAATGACGATCTTGAGGCTCTGCTAAACTATGCCGACCTTCATTCCGCCACCGGAGACCCGTGGACCGCAGCGCGTCCGCGCGCAGAGGACCTGAAGGTGCTGTTGCGCACCTTTGATGTCACCGTCATCCCCGACAATTGGGGCGGCTATGAGCACAATGTTGCGGTGCTCTATGTCAACGCCGAGGGCAAATTCGCGGGCGCTTTTGACACCCGCGCCTTTGATCAAATCCAATCCGTAGTCGAAAGTGGCGCGTCATGATGCGCTGGGGTTTATCAGGGGCCGCTTTTGCCTTGGCCTGTGGTGCGCAGTTTTGGGTGGCGGCGGATCCGGTCATTCACATGCTGGTGCAAATTCCTTTGCTTGCGATTTGTGGTTGGCTTTTGCCTCTGGCGCGGTGGGAGCTGCCGAAAGAGGTCGTCAGAGCCGTGCTGATCCTAGCGCTGGTTGTCGGCGCGATCTGGATGCTGCCGCGCTCGCTGGATGCAGCCCTGATCACATGGCAAGGCCATATCGCGAAATTCGCGACGATCCCGCTTTTGTTCGGCCTACCTCTCGCGCTGGTCTGGAGACATCTTGGATCGCTCCTCAAGGGTTTCCTAAAGTGCCAATCGGTGTCGATGCTCCTGTTTTTGGGGTTCCTCTATACGCACGCGCCGGTGCGCCTCTGTAATTCATATCTTGTCGACGATCAGGTCCGCCTCGGACATGGCTTTGCGCTTGTTGCGTTCGCCCTTGTGATCCTTTGGCTCATCCCAGTCTTCGCAAGCCCGTCACACCGCGAAACGAAAGGTAAGTTTCATGAGTTTTCTCACATCCGTCACTAATTTCGCCAATACGGCCGTTGCAAAGCGAGACCATTTGGCGAGCGACCCACTGGGCTTTTTTGTCCTTGCTATTATGGCGGGGGCCTATGTTGGCCTTGGCATTCTGTTGATTTTTTCGGTCGGGCAGGGCGTGGATCCCGGTATTCGCCCCGTCGTCATGGGCGCGAGTTTTGGCATCGCGCTGATCCTTGTGATCTTTGCGGGATCCGAGCTTTATACCGGTCATACGATGTATATGACCATGGGGCTGATGACGGGGCGCACCGGCGTGTCTGACCTCTTGCGCTGCTGGCTGACATCTTGGGGCGGCAATCTCGTAGGGGCTGCGTTCCTCGCCATCCTATTTGTCTATGGCGGCGGAGGCATCGTGCTGGGCGCTGAAGACAGCCTGTTGCACAAGGTGGCGGCCAAAAAGATGAATGGCGACGGGATGCATCTGTTCCTGAACGGCATCCTCTGCAACTGGCTGGTGTGCCTCGCGATCTGGACGGGATCTCGCGTGCAAAACGAAATGGCGCGGGTCGCGATCATCTGGTTCTGCCTCTATGCCTTTATCGCGGCGGGCTTTGAGCATTCAGTGGCCAACATGACCGTCTTTTCTGTATCGCTCTTGTCAGAGCACTCCGACAAAATCTCGCTTATGGGCGCGCTGCGTAATCTGGCCTATGTGTCGGCGGGCAATGCCGTGGCAGGTGCTGGGATCATGGGGCTCGGCTATTGGGTCGCCGCAGGACGACCCAAGGGCGAAGCCGCTTAAGTCAAATGGCTTGCGCCCGTTCATCGCGAGGCGCAAGCAACCGAGACCCTGCCGCGAGCAGCAGGAAGAACTTCGCAATCTCTGCGACAACAAAGATCAAATGCAGGTGGCTTTCCTCGGGGGTGCCGCCTGCGACCATCAGATCTGACCGCGCCTGCAACGCTGGCTGCCAGATCCCTTGCTGAACCGCCAGTAGGACAAGCGCCACAAACAGGGTCCAACTCGGCCGTTGTCGCGCGACGATGAGGGCCAAAACCAAACCCACTGCAATTGCGATCTCGGCAATCCCCAACCAGGCGAACTGCGCGCGTCCAACCTGCAAAAGCTCGACAGTCGTCAGGCTTTGCACCTGAAACTTCGCAGGGGCCGTAATGATATTGCCACCCAGAGAAACCCCAGCCCACAAAATCGTCAGGGCAGGAGTGAGGGTCGAGGAACGGAGCATTCTAGAGCCTTTCTTTTGTGTGAAATACTCCTATGCGACAAAATATGCATTGTAAATACTGATTATGGGGCGTAGACCAAAGAGGTAACAGCAAAGGAGTGATTCATGCTTCGTTTTCCACTTATCGCCGCCGCTGCTCTGGCGGTCGGAACTATGGCGCAGGCAGAGGGCGATGCGGCCCTTGGTGAGAAGGTTTTTAAGAAATGCGCGGCCTGCCACAGCGCTGATCCAGAAAAGCGCAAGCCCGGTCCGCATCTGCAGGCTATCTCTGGTCGTGCGGCGGGGGCGGTTGAAGGGTTCCGCTATTCGTCAGCCATGGCTGACTCGGGCCTCGTTTGGGACGACGAGACGCTTCGCGCGTTTCTGGCAAACCCCAAGGGCGTGGTAAAACGCACCAAAATGTCCTTCCCGGGTCTGAAGAAAGATGAGGACTTGGACAACATCGTCGCCTATCTGAAGGGGCTCTAAATTGGGCATTCAAAAATTCCCCATCACCGAAGAACAAATCGACACTTTGGTCGCGGAATTTTATGCGCGCGTGCGCAGGGATCCGGACATTGGGCCGGTCTTCCTGCGTGCCATCGGCACAGACGGTGAAATCTGGCGCCATCACGAGGCGAAAATTGCGTCTTTTTGGCGCAATGCAATGGGGATAGATCGCAGTTTCTCGGGCAATCCTATGCTTAAGCATCTGGCCAACAACGATATTTTGCCAGAGCAGTTTCCGATCTGGCTTGGCATCTTTGAACAGGCCGCGCACGACGTTTTACCTGAGTCAACAGCTCTAAGCATTGTCGCCCTTGCAAACCGCATTGGCGAAAGCCTGCAATTCGGCCTGGTGCAATTCAGAAAACCTCAGGACGGTCCGCCTTCTTTAACTCCGGCGGTGTGACCCAGGGTCTAATTCAAAAATACAATGGTGGTGTCATGGAACTGACCGAACATCTTAGAAAACCGGCACGTCACATAGACGAGCCGTCCGGCATCGTCGTGTTGCGCTGGCTTGAGGCTGGCTGGGCCGATTTTCGAGCGCATTTTGCGCGCTCGATCCTGACTGGGCTTGCGCTTGCCGTCATTGGCTGGGGCATCGCCTTGGGCCTTGGTGCGATCGGGCAGGGGTGGATGATCCTGCCGGTGATTGCAGGGGCGATGATGCTGGGGCCAATGGCGACGGTGGGCCTTTATCGTGTCAGCCGCCGTCGCGCGGGACTTGGCTGCGGGGGTATCGCTGCGCCAGGTCAGATCTTTCTGGTGAGCGTCGTGATGATGGTGCTGGCTCTGGCCTGGATCCGGTCAGCGACCTTGCTGTTCGCCGTCTTTTTCGGCCTGCGACCCTTTGCAGGCTTCGCCGAGACCCTCATGACCATGTTCACAACGCCTGCTGGCATTGGCCTGTTCCTGGTGGGATCTGCCGTCGGAGGCCTCTTCGCAGCGTTGGGCTTCGCCGTCGCCGCCTTTTCCTTTCCAATGCTCGTGCATCGCGACATCGACGGCTTCTCGGCCATGGCGCTGAGTTTCAACGCCTCGACCCAGAATTTCCGCCTCTCTGTGATGTGGGGCGCTTTGGTGACCGCCTTGATTGGCATCAGCCTCGCCACCGGCCTCATCGCTTTGATCCCGATCTTCCCTCTCTTGGGCTATGCCACCTGGCACGCCTATGCAGACCTCTTTGAAAGCTGATCTCATGACTGACTTCCCTCAGACCCTGACCAAATATTCTGAATCCCCTGAGTTCACTCAAGACACGATCCCCGAGGCCCTGCGCCGTGATCACAACACCAAAGCCGGCGTTTGGGGCAAGATCATCGTGGCCGAAGGAGAGCTTCTGTACATGCGCGAGGACTTGCCTGCGCTGGTCGTCAC
Source organism: Cognatishimia coralii (assembly GCF_037478305.1). Classification (NCBI taxonomy): domain Bacteria; kingdom Pseudomonadati; phylum Pseudomonadota; class Alphaproteobacteria; order Rhodobacterales; family Paracoccaceae; genus Cognatishimia; species Cognatishimia coralii. Next base: position 261,379 of record NZ_JBBGAZ010000003.1, on the reverse strand, counting down.
CGCGACCAAGCCTGCCACGATTTACCCGGCAGAGCCGCATTCCGTGGCACCACGCGGCAATGTGCGATTCAAAGTTGAATTCTATCGCGACGACGCGGACGGGAGCCTGCAATGACACGTATCGTCGAACAATATTTCCTGCTGGCTGCAACCTTCATCATCCTGGCGCTGGGCGTCTCGATCTTGGGGTTTGGCCGTGAGGGTGCCTATATTTTCCATGGCTGGCTGATTGCTTTGGCCGCGGGCTGGGCGCTGATGTGGCAGTTGAACAAGGTCACGGATCCCGAGCCAGAGATCCCCTTGGAATACAAAGATGACGTCATCAAATGGGGCGTTCTGGCCTGTTTCGCATGGGGCGTGATTGGCTTCACGGTCGGCGATATCCTTGCTTGGCAGCTGGCCATTCCAAGCCTCAACGGCGATATGTCCTGGTCCAACTTCGGCCGCATCCGTCCGATACACACGACTGCAGTGATCTTTGGCTTTGGCGGCAACGCGCTGATTGCGACGTCCTTCTATGTGGTGCAACGTACCTCACGCGCACGGCTCGCCAGTGAGACCCTGCCGTGGCTGGTTTTCGGAGGCTACAACCTCTTTGTTTTGCTCGCGGTCACTGGCTATCCCTTTGGCATCACCCAATCCAAAGAATATGCCGAGCCTGAATGGTATGCCGACCTCGTGCTGCTCTTTGCCTGGGTGGCTTACCTCTACCTCTATCTGAAGACGCTGGCCCGCCGTGCAGAGCCGCATATCTATGTGGCGAACTGGTACTACCTCGGCTTTATCGTCGTCATTGCGATGCTGCATGTGGTGAACAACCTCGCCGTGCCTGTGTCTATCGACGTGCCGAAATCCTACCCGCTTTTCGCGGGCGTTCAGGACGCGATGACCCAATGGTGGTACGGCCACAACGCGGTTGGTTTCCTTCTGACTGCAGGCTTTCTGGGTATGATGTATTACTTCCTGCCCAAGGCCGCAGGACGTCCGATCTATAGCTATCGCATGTCCATTCTGGGCTTCTGGGGGATCACCTTCCTTTACCTCTGGGCGGGCTCTCACCACCTACATTACACGGCGCTGCCTGATTGAGTGCAGTATCTTGGCATGACCATGTCGATCATCCTCTTGGTGCCAAGTTGGGGATCCGTGTTCAACGGTCTGCTGACGTTGAATGGCGCGTGGGACAAAGTCCGCACGGATCCGGCGATCCGCTTCATGATGGTGGCGATGCTGTTTTACGGTCTGGCGACCTTTGAAGGCTCTTTCCTCGCGATCCGCCCTGTGAACACGCTCAGCCACTATACCGACTGGACTGTCGGCCACGTGCATGCGGGCGCGCTCGGCTGGGTGGCCTTCATCACCTTTGGCGCGATGTACAAGATGGTGCCTTGGATCTGGAAACGCGACGGCGTCTATTCCCTGCGCCTTGAGGCCTGGCATTTCTGGCTCGCTCTGGGCGGCACGCTGATCTACGTCGCGGCGATGTGGAACAGCGGCATCACGCAATCGCTGATGTGGCAGACCTATGAGCCATCCGGCGCCTTCACCTATGCCTTTATCGACACTGTCGAGGCGATGATCCCCTACTACTGGATGCGTGCGATCGGCGGCTTCCTCTACCTCTTGGGTGCGCTCATCGGCTCTTACAATATCTACATGACCGTGCGCGGTGCCCGCCTGCCTGACGAAGGCGCGGACGCCAAACCACTGGCCGTTGCGGCGGAGTAACTTTGATGGAACACGCAAAACTAGAACGCAACGGGATCGCCTTTGCTCTCGCCATTCTTGGGGTGGCCTCGCTGGGGGGACTCTTTGAAATCGCGCCTTTGTTCACGATTGAGAACACAGTCGAAGAGGTCGAGGGCATGCGCCCCTATACGCCACTCGAATTGGCAGGACGGGACATCTATGTGCGCGAGGGCTGCTATGCCTGCCACAGCCAGATGATCCGGACCCTGCGCTCGGATGTGGACCGTTATGGGCATTTCAGTCTGGCGGCGGAGTCGATGTATGACCACCCGCATCAGTGGGGGTCTAAACGTACCGGGCCGGATCTGGCGCGGGTCGGGAATAAATATTCCGACACATGGCATGTGGCCCATCTGGAAGCGCCGCGCGAAGTTGTCGAAGGCTCTGTGATGCCGGGCTATCCGTTCCTCTCGGACACCCGACTGAACACCAAGTATCTCTCGGGCAGCCTGGCCGCTCTGGCCGCAGCAGGCGTGCCATATACGGACGAGCAAATCGAATGGGCAGCACGGGATGCGGAACGTCAGGCCGACCCGGAAGCGGAATATGAGTTCGAACTCTATGACCTCTATGGCGAAAACCTCGCCGTGCGCGATTTTGACGGCAATCCCGATGAGGTCACAGAGATGGACGCCATCGTCGCCTACCTCCAGATGCTCGGCACTTTGGTGGATTTTGACAGCATTGACCAAGAGGAGATCGCGCGATGAGCTCTGAAATCCACGACACGGTGCTGGTCTTTTCCAAGACCTGGGGCGCTGTTTACCTCTTTGTTGTGTTCATTCTGGCGGCCCTTTGGACCTATTGGCCGTCCCGACGCAAAATGTACGACCACGCGGCGCAAAGCCCCCTTGGCGACGAGGATATCCGCCAATGAAACCTGAATTTGATGAAGTCAGCGGTCAGGAAACAACTGGCCATGAATGGAACGGTATCAAAGAACTGAACACGCCGATGCCATGGGCGTTTCGGATCTGGCTCTGGGCCTCGATTACGGTGGCGGCCCTTTTGTGGGTGCTGTACCCGTCGTTTCCTTCGACCAGTGATTACCTGAAAGGCACAATCGGCTATTCCTCGCGCGAGGCCGTGAACGTAGCCGTTGCCGAAGGCGAGGCCAAGCGCGCCGAGGCCTACGCCGTGTTCACCGAAACCGATCTGGACACTTTGGCCGAAGACCCAACCCTGCAGGCCAAATTCGAAGACGATATCGCCGTGCTTTACCGCGACAACTGCGCGGTCTGCCATGGGCGTGACCTTGAAGGGCAAACCAACTTCCCGAACCTGGTGGACGACCACTGGCTTTGGTCCGGCTGGCCTGAAGAGATCGAATATACGCTGCAGGTGGGCATTAACTCGAGCCACGAAGACACGCGTTTCGCCGAGATGCCGGCCTTTGGTCGTGACGACATGCTGCCGGATGAAGAGATCAGCGACATCGTTGAATATGTGCTTAGCATCTCGGGCCAAGAGCATGACGACGAGGCCGCGTTGCGCGGGGACGAGCTGTTTCTGGACAATTGCTCGGGCTGTCACGCCGAAGGCGGGGTCGGGGGCTTTGAAACCGGCGCGCCGAGCCTTGTGGACGATCAATGGATCTATGGCGGCAGCCGCGATCAGATCGCCGAGACACTGGAGAACGGCCGCGCGGGTGTGATGCCTGCCTGGTCCGGTCGCCTCAGCGAAACCGAGATCCGTCAGCTGACGCTCTACCTTATCTGGCAAGGACGGGAGCATGGCGACAGCTGAGCGAGAACGCAAAAGCGCAAGGTTCTACTGGATCCTGATCGCGGGGCTGCTTGTGGGCTACATCGCGATCAAATCCCACCATATTGCGCTGGCGATTGAGGTCTATCAGGGCCAACCCCTGACCGAGGACACATCGGGGGCTGCGAAATGAGCACCGCAAGCGAAACCTTTGCCTTGCCCGACGTGCGCTGCGCGGGCTGTGTTTTGAAAATCGAACGCAGCCTCGCGGGTCTCCCCGGCGTCGAACTGGCACGGGGCAATGCCACCCAGAAACGCATGCGTGTGGTTTGGGATGAGGCGGTGCAATCGTTGGACTCGGTGCGCGCGGCCATTCTGGGTCTGGGCTATCAGGCAGAACAGATCGCGGTTGAGGCTCCGGTTGATACCGGGCCCGCCCTCTTGCCGCGTCTTGGCGTGGCGGCGGTGGGCATGATGAATATCATGGCCTTTTCCATGTCCGTCTGGTTTGGTGCTGCGACCGATATGGGGCCAAGTACGATGCAATATATGCATTGGCTTTCGGCTGCGATTGCGGTGCCTGTGGCGCTTTATTCCGGCTCGATATTCCATGGCCCCGCGCTGCGTGCGTTGCGCCAAGGGCATATGACGATGGACACGCCGATCTCGTTGGCGATCCTCGCGACGCTCATAGCGTCGCTGGTCGAAACCGTCCGAGGCGCAGAGCATGTCTATTTCGATGCTGTGATCGCGCTGATATTTTTCTTGCTGATTGGTCGAGTTTTAGAGCGCCTGATGCATGAAAAATCCGGCGACGCCGCCGCAAACCTGCGCGGTCTGATGGACGTGCGCGCGACGCGTCTGGAACATGACGGCACGCAGACCGTTCTGGCCGCCTCCGAGCTTATTGTGGGCGACATGGTGCTCGTAAAATCCGGAGAGCGCTTGCCCGCCGACGGCACGCTCTTGTCGGACCTCGTGCATGTCGATGAAAGCGTTCTGACTGGTGAGACCAAGCCGCGAGCGGCCGCGAAGGGCGCGGGGTTGGCGGCCGGAGCGATTGTTCTGGATGGGCCTGTTGAGGTCCGCGTCACTCATGTCGGAGAGGCGTCGGAAATTGGCCAACTGGCACAAATGGCCGAAGAGGTTACCGCCCACAAAGGCCGCCTGCAACGGATGTCTGACCACTTCGCGCGCGGCTATATTCCGTTGGTTCTGGGCGGAGGATCCTTGGGCTTTCTCATGTGGTTCTTTGCCTTTGGCGCGAGCTTTGCGGACTCTCTCATGATCGCCGTCGCGGTCTTGATTGTGACCTGCCCTTGTGCGGCGGGGCTCGCAACGCCTGCGGTCACATCGCGTGCCATGAACCTTGCGCTGAAGGCGGGGATCGTTGTGAAATCTGGGGCCGCTTTGGAGCAGCTCGGCGACATTGATCAGGTCTTTATCGACAAGACCGGGACAGCGTCCTTGCCACAACTGACCCCTGCGGCCTCGCTCAGCGTTGAGGTCCTCGGAGCGGCTCGGGCGCTTGCTGCTGCCAGCGCCCATCCGCTGGCGCGCGCCCTTGATGATGGCTCTGTGGCTGCGGTGAGCAATGCCAAGGAAGTTGCCGGGCAAGGCATCGAAGGCCCTGACGGCGCGCGGCTGGGGAGTGCTGCTTTTGTAGGTAAGCCAAAGGACACAAGCGCCTCACTATTTTACCGCGATGAAAATGGCGTGGTTACTCCGATCACCTTCGAAGAACATGCGCGCGCGGGTCTGTCCGAGTTCTTAAGCAGTGTGAAAGATGTCGCCCGCCCTGTCACGCTGTTGTCCGGTGACAGCGCAACGGCAGTTGAACGCTTTGCCAAAAGCGCGGGCATTGCAGATTGGCTCGGACGTCAAACTCCTGCTGACAAACTCAACATCCTCAAGGCCGCGCAGGCCGAAGGCAACAGCGTCATGATGATCGGCGATGGGATCAACGATACTGTCGCGCTCAGCGCCGCCGATGTCTCGGTCAGCTTCGCCGAAGCCACGCAGATCGCGCAGACCTCTGCTGATATCGTGCTCACCCAACCGGATCTGCGGCGCGTGTCTCAGGCGATGGCCTTGTCGCGTCGTGCGCGCCGTCTGATCCACCAAAATTTGACGTTCTCGACCCTCTACAATGTTTTGACCGTGCCACTTGCTCTAGCTGGTCTTTTGTCCCCGGCCTTGGCGGCCCTGCTGATGTCGGCCTCATCCATCGTCGTCATGGCGAATGGATATCGATTGCGAGGTGTAAAATGAATGCAATTATCTTCTTGATCCCGATCTCTCTGATGCTTGCGGGTGTTGCGCTGATCGCCTTTCTCTGGACGCTCCGTACGCGTCAGTACGGAGACCCCGAGGGCGACAGCCACCGCATCCTCTTGGCCGAAGACGCGCCGCTGACCATCAAACCCGTGCCGCGGTAGGGAATGCCGAAATCTTGTGATGGAACCGCCGCTTTCCGATTGGGGTAGCGGCGGTTTTCTATTTTGGGTTGTGGACAGCGAGTCCAGCCTTGGATAGACATGAGGAAAGACCTTTAAGTAACGATTTGTTTGTTAAGGAATATTACCGCGTGTTTGATCAGACGCAGACCGCCAGTGATCGGGCTCCGAAGATCACCGTTGTCACAACGATGAAGGACGAAGGTCCTTATATTCTGGACTGGATCGCACATTACCGCAGCCTTGGCGTCACGGATTTTGTGGTCTTCACTAATGATTGCTCTGACCCGACCGATCATATTCTTCGCTGTTTGAACCGGCTTGGCTGCGTGCACCATCGCTTTAATCGCGTGATGCGGCGGGGGCCGCACAAGAGTGCTCTGATGTGGGCGCAATATGAACCCGCCGTGCGCGAGGCCGATTGGGTGATGGTCATCGATGTGGACGAATATCTACAGATCGACGTCGGGGATGGGACACTACCGGGTTTGATCAGCATGTACCCCGAGGTCGATGCGATTTCCTTTGTCTGGCGCGTCTTTGGCAATGCGGGTGTTCAAGAGATCACCGATACCCCTGTGCCGCTCCAGTTCACAAAGGCCATTGCCTATGAGGGCGCGGCCACCGAGAACCGGTTCTTCAAAACGCTGCATCGCAATTCACCAAAATTCGCCCGACTTGGCGTGCATCGCCCGTTTCTGGCCGATGGCCCGAAGGGCATCAATTGGATCCTGCCCGATGGTACGTCTTTGACCGAAGAAGAGATCGAAAAGGCGCTCTTTGCTGTGGGGAACTATGGCTACGCGGGCGCGCAACTGAACCACTATGCGCTGCGGTCTTTGGATGGTTTCTTGGTCAAAAAGCTGCGGGGCAGGGCCAACCACCACACGAAAACCATCGAGGACGGCTATTGGCGGCGCTTTGATCATAGCGTCGAGGAGGGTCTTTCCTTGGCCGAAAACTTCGATGCCGCGATGCAGATCCGAGAACGGTTCCTACGGATCGAGGATATCCGCAAATGGCATGAAGAGGCGCTTGAGTGGCATCGGAAGCGAGCGCGGCAGGCGCGGAGGGATCCGGATATCCTCGCGATGCTCGATAAGTTGCAACAAGAACAGACCGCATAGAAAAACCCCGCCGGAACTGGCGGGGTTTTGCTTTGTTGTAAGGCGCTATTAGACGGTGCCGCCGAGGCTGCCCTCTAGCGCGACCATTTCCTGACCGCCGGCCATCATGTCCTGCAGCTCTTCCGGCGTGACCTCTCCGCGCTTCGCAGTCCCCAGTGTCTTGCCGCGGTTCAGCACCGTAAAGCGATCCCCAACGGCCAGCGCATGGCGCACGTTGTGGGTGATAAAGACCACGCCGATCCCTTGTTTGCGCACCTTGTCGATGGTGGCCAGAACATTGGCCGTTTGACGTACACCAAGGGCCGAGGTCGGCTCGTCCAGGATCAGGATCTTCGCGCCGAAATGCACCGCGCGGGCAATCGCTACGGTCTGACGTTCACCGCCCGACAGAGTGCCGACCGCCTGATCCGGGCCACGTAGGTTGATGCCCATCTTGCGCATCTCTTCCATGGTCACGCGGTTGGCGTATTCATGGTCAAAGAACTTCATCGGCCCGAACTTTTTGATCGGTTCATTGCCCATGAAAAAGTTCCGGCTAACCGACATCAGAGGGATCATCGCCAGATGCTGGTGCACCGTCGCGATACCCGCTGAAATCGCGTCCCGCGGATCGTTGAAATGCATTGGCGCACCCTCAAAGGTGATCTCGCCTTTGGTGGGCTGATGCACGCCGGACATGGTTTTGATGAAGGTCGATTTGCCAGCGCCGTTGTCGCCAAGCAAACAGTGACATTCACCGGGAAAGACATTCACAGAGACGCCCGCAAGCGCGATGACCGAGCCGAAGTGCTTCTCGATATTGGTCATCTCGATGATAGGTTTCACGTCAGACATATCAGCGCTCCCCCGTGATGATGCGGCGGATGTAGGTGTTCAGGATCACCGCGCCCAAGAGGATCACGCCGAGGAACACTCGGAACAGAGAGCTTTCGACGCCTGCAAAGAACAGACCCTGCTGCACGACGCCAAAAATCAAAGCCCCAAGGGCAGCGCCGATCACAGAGCCATAGCCGCCCGTCAAAAGCGCGCCGCCGATGACCACGGCGATGATGGCCTCAAATTCCTTGAGCAGACCACGGTCAGCACCTGCAGAGCCGAACTCCATCACCTGGCAGGTCGCAAAGACCGTCGCGCAGAAGGCAGAGAACATGAACATCGAGATCTTGACGCGGTTCACCGGCACACCAGAGTTCCGTGACGCCTCAGCGTCGCCACCAGATGCAAAGATCCAGTTGCCGAATTGGGTGCGGGTCAGCAGGATATGACCGACGATGACGAGGCCGATGGCCCAAACGATCAACATTGGGATGCCGTCCACAACCGGCTGTCCCGCACGTGTGCCACGCTCAAAGGTGGCAATGATGCCCATATCGCCAAACCACTGGAACAATCCCGTCAGGATCTTGCCCCCAAAGACCGCGCCCAGCCAGTCGCCTTCGGCTGCGTCTTTGATACCGCCAATGATAGTTTTGCGCTCGATGACTTGCGGCAAAAAGATGGTGAAGCCACGCAGGATAAAGAGGAAGGCCAATGTCACGATAAAGCTCGGCAGACCTGTGCGCACAACGATAAAGCCGTTCAACCAGCCGATCGCCATTGCCATAATGAAGGTCACGATGATGGCCATCCAAATCGGCCAGGCGAGGGTCACGCCAAAGATCGCGATCATCATGCCGGAAAAACCGATCATAGAACCAACCGAAAGGTCGAACTCTCCGGCGATCATCAAGAGGCAGGCGCCCACGGCGATGATCATGAATTGGGCGGAAACGACGCTCCAGTTCATCACGCCTTGCGCGTTGAACATGCCGCTGTCGCTGGCGAAGATAAAGAAGAGGACAAAGACGATGATGGTGCCACAGATGCCGCCCAATTCGGGTCGGATCAGGGCCTGGCGCATACGAGATTGCTGCTTGATGCGCTCATCAACGCCCGAGGTATTTGCGTCGGACATGGAAGGCTCCACGAGTTACTGATGTAGGGGATTGTACAAAAAATAAGGGCGGCAGAAACCGCCGCCCTTGGTTTTAGGGGTCTTAGCGGAATTCACCGGCATACTTTTCAACCAGGGTCAGGCCGTCCGCGGTGACGAAGCCAGGACCAGAGTTGATGTTGTTGCCTGGCAGAACGCCGTAGCGGTGGTAGTTGGTCAGAACAACAACCGGCAGGTAAGCCTGCAGGAATGGCTGCTGGTCGATACCCCAGTTGATGACGCCCGCTTTCAGGCCTTTGACGATCTCTTCGCCAAGGTCAAAGGTGCCGAAATAAATGTCACCCGCCATGCCGTTTTCGTCCAGAGCCAACAGAGTTGGGTCTGCAGAGGTTGGGCCGAGGGTCAGAACAGCGTCAGTGTCTGGGTTTGCGTTCAGGTAGGCCAGAACACGGTTTTTGATTTCTGCAGGGTCTTGACCGGAGTCAATCATCTGGCTGCCCAGCTCAATGCCCAGACCATCTGCGAAACCTTGGCAACGCTCAGTCGAGGACGGCGAGCTGATGTAGTGGTTCACACAGAGGAAGCTGCCCACACCGTCGCCTTTGGCGCGGATACCGGCTGCGAGGCCTGCGTCATATTCTGGCTGACCGACATACATCAGGGCACCAACTTCGCGTGCCTGCTCTGGTGTACCAGAGTTCATGATGATCACGTCGATGCCGCTGTCCACAGCCGCTTTGATCGGACCGGACAGAACGTCATAGTCAGACAGGGTAGTGATGATGCCGTTCGGGCCGCTCGCTGCTGCCTGCTCGATGATACGCGCCATGTCCGCAAGGTCACCGGTTGGTGGGTTGCGATACTCGACTTCGACGCCCATTTGGTCGCCCGCCAGCGCGATGCCGTTCTTGATTGTGTTCCACCAGCTGTCGCTGTCAGGGGCGTGGCTGACCAGAATATATTTCTCGCCATCTGCAGCCGCAGAAGTTGCGGCCATCAGAGGTGCAGCAACGACTGCTGCAGCCAAGACCAGTTTCTTGGTGAATGATGTCATGTGATCCTCCCAGATTTCACACTCGTAAATTTTACGAGCAATTTTCACATTGCTCCGACTCAACTTAACCACATTCGCTCCGTTTTTGCAACCGGTTGCAAAAAGCTAATTTTGGTATTTACTGCTGCAGCCAATGTAAAAAAGGTTTAGAAGGTCCTAAAAGAAGTCCAAGGAAGTCGAAAATGCCCGTCACATTGAAAGAGGTTGCAGAGCGCGCGGGGGTGTCGCGGTCTGCGGTGTCTCGGACGTTTACCGATGGGGCGTCGGTTTCTGAAAAGATGCGGAGCAAGGTCGAAAAGGCTGCGCGCGAGCTTGGGTATAGTCCGAATGCTTTGGCCTCGTCGCTGACCACGGGACGGACGAAATTGATTGGTCTGGTGTCCAATAACTTCCACAACCCGATCTTTCTGGAGGTCTTTGATCTTTTCACCCGTGGCTTGCAGGAGCGTGGCTTGCGGCCTTTGCTTGTCAATCTGACCGAAGAGCGTGATCCCGAGAATTCGGTGCGTATGTTGCGGCAATATTCCGTTGATGGCGTGGTCGTGGCCTCCTCGACTCTGCCGCCAGAATTCGCCTTGGCCTTTCGAGATGCCGGCGTGCCGGTGGTACATTCTTTTGGGCGTGCATCCTCGTCACCCAAGGTGCATGTGGTTGGCATCGACAACGTCGAGACGGGTCGCATGGCGGCGCGTGCGCTGATGGCGCGGGGGTATAAACATGTTGCCTTCTTGGGTGGTCCACGGGATGCGACCTCGACCCAAGACCGTCATAAAGGATTTGTCGAAGAAATGGCTCTGCACCCTGATGTGCGGCTGACGGAAAGCTTCGCCAAGGCCTATTCCCACGAGGCCGGGCGCAAAGAAATGCTGCGTTTATTGGACGACCAGCCTGCAGAAGGGTATTTCTGTGGCGATGACGTTCTGTCCATTGGCGTTCTCTCAGCGATCAAAGATAAGGGCCTGTCCTGTCCAGACGACATCGGCATCATAGGCCTCAATGATATGGAAATGTCGCGCTGGGAAAACATTGATCTGACCACGATCCACCAACCGATCAAACAGATCGTGAATTCCTCGATCGAGCTGATGGTTGCCATGTTGGATGAGCCGGATCGCTATCCCGAGGCCCGGATCTTTCCATGTTCGGTGGTGGAACGGGGAACCCTGCCAGAGCTCCCCGCATAAGATCTATCGGAAAATAGACGGCCGCGCATCAAGCCACGCGCCACCTGCTTTGGCGGACTCTACGGCTGTGTGAACAGCGGCCATCGAGCGTACGCCATCGGCTGCTCCAGGCAGCCCGTCCCGTGTCTCGCCTTTGATCGCATCCGCCAAATCGCAATAGATATTGGCAACTGCCAGAGGGAAACCTTCTGGGTGTGCAATTGCCACGCGGCTCAGGCGCTGGGCGTCTTCATAAAGGCCACCTTCGCCTTTCTCGATGATCTGCGTGCGGCCACCAACGGGCGTGTAGATCAGTTGGTTCGGCTGTTCCGAGGCCCATCTCAAGCCACCGGTTTCCCCAAAGACCTGAATGTCGAATCCATGCTGACGTCCAATCGCCACAGAAGACGTCCAAAGCCGCCCAACTGTGCCGCCTTGCATGCGGAAATTCACCATCGCGTCGTCTTCCAGCTCTCGACTTGGGATGGTCGAGGCGAAATCAGCGGAAAGCGTTTCCACCTCGTCATCGCTAATGAAGCTCGCCATATGCAAAGCGTGGATGCCGCAATCTGCGAATTGGCCTGACACGCCCGCCATCGCCGGATCATAACGCCATCGGACCCGCGGGTTGTCCGCGTCGGTGGCGTCGCCATGGTGACCGTGGCTGAAGTTTGTCACCACAAGGCGCACCTTTCCGATCTCTCCCGCACGGACCATGGCGCGGGCTTGGCGCACCATCGGGTAGGCCGAGTAGCAGTAATTGACTGCGCAGATTTTCCCCGATTTTTCAGCGACTTTGACGATTTCCTCGCCTTCTTCGACGGTCATGGTCATCGGCTTTTCGCAAAGCACGTTAAAGCCTGCTTCAAGGAATGACTTAGTGATTTCAAAATGCGTTGCATTCGGCGTCGCCACGGTTACCAGATCAATCCGGTCGTCGCGATTTTTCTCGCCCGCCAGCATTTCCGTCCAATCGCCATATGCGCGATCCGCCGCGATCCCAAGACGTTGGGCATACTCACGCCCCACGTCAGGACGGTGATCCAACGCGCCCGCTGTGAACTCAAAATGCCCGTCCGCAAGCGCGCCGAGGCGGTGCGCTGGTCCAATCTGGCTGCCTTCGCCGCCACCGATCATACCCCATTTCAGCTTTGTCATTTCTCGGGCCTTTCTTAGTTAAACCCAATGGATTCAAGATACTCGCGGTTCGCGCGCGCGTCATCAATCGGCGAGACATCCAGCGTCGGGTCGCAATCCTGCTCGACCGTGCACCAGCCCTCAAAGCCTGCGTCCAAAAGGATCTGACGGACGGTTGGGAAATCCACATCTCCGTCGCCGAGATTGCAGAAAATGCCCTGACCGCAGGCGTCATAAAAGCCCGTGCGATTGGCGATCACATCGGCTTTTACCTTGGGGTCAATGTCTTTGAAGTGCATGTAAGAGATACGATCCACATAACGCTTCATAAACGCAACGGGATCAAAGCCCGCGTAAGAATGGTGGCCCGTGTCAAAGCAGATCTTAAGGATCTTTTCGTCGACCTCATTCAGAAGACGTTCCAGTTCTGGTTCGAAATCCATGAACCCTGCCGCATGGGCGTGAATGCCGACGGTCAGTCCGTATTCCTCGGCTCCAATCCGCGCGGTCTCGGCGATGCGGTCGCGATAGGCGGTCCATTCGGCCTTATCCATCTGCTCGGCCTCACTGGCGCGGCCCGCGGTCGGCGCCCGACGCTCGGAAATCGAGTCAATCAGTACCAGATGTTGCGCGCCATGGGCTTTCAAAGCCTTCGCCGTGCGGTGGGTCGCGTCCAGCACATCGTCCCACATGGCCGGGTCGTGATAGGCGCGGAACACAACGCCGCCGATCAATTCCAGATCATGTTCGGCCAAGGCGTCAGCCAGTATCGCAGGGTCCTCGGGCATATAGCCAACAGGGCCAAGTTCGATGCCTTTATAGCCTGCATCCGCGCAGTCTTTCAGCACCGACCGCCATGCAGGGTTGCGCGGATCATCCGCAAATTCGACGCCCCAGGAGCAGGGGGCATTGCCAATTCTGATTGTCATTGGTCTTGGTCTCCGAAACTTAGAAGTCGTTGATATTTTGCCATGTTTCCGTGTCCGCCGAGGCCAAAGTCGCGGCAATTACACGGTTCACGTCATGTCCGTCTTTAAAGGTGGGCCAGATGGCCTCGCCTGTCTCAATCGCGCGCAGGAAATCGCGCGCTTCGATGATGATCTGGTCCTGATAGCCCGTGCCATGGCCCGGACCTTGGCAGAAGGGCAGGTAGTCTGGATGTGCAGGCCCCGTTAGGATCTTGCGGAACCCGCGTTGGGATTCGTGGTCCGTAATTTTATAAAGCCACAGGGCGTTTTGATCCTCTTGATCAAAACGGATCGCGCCTGCGGTGCCTGTGATTTCATAGGCATAGCCCATCTTGCGCCCCGTCGCGATGCGACTGAAATACATGGCGCCCATCGCGCCGTTTTCAAAGCGACACATCAACTGGGCGTGATCGTCGTTGTCGACCTCTCCGCCAGGCCGTTCCTTGTGAACGGTTTCATAAGTGCCCATGACGCGGGCAATCGGACCCATCAGAGCCAGTGCCGCATTCACCATATGCGGCGCGAGATCTCCGAGCGTGCCGTTCGCCATGCCAGAGGTGCGCCAACTCGCGGGCGTGCGCGGGTCGGCATAGAAGTCTTCGGTATGTTCACCGCGAAACCAGGTGATGTCACCGATTTCGCCATCCGCGATCAGCTGGCGCGCATATTGGCTGGCAGGGGTGCGGATATAATTAAAGCCAACCATATTTGGAACGCCTGAGGCCTCTGCAGCCGCAACCATCGCCGCGCTGTCTTCCATCGAAGCCCCCAGAGGTTTTTCACATAGAACAGGTTTTCCCAAAGCAAAAGCCGCCTCGGCAATGCGCCGGTGCGTTTCCTGAGGAGAGGCGATCACGATGGCCCCGACACGTGGATCCTCGACCAGAGTGCGCCAGTCATCCGTGGCGCGCGCAAAGCCGTACGCCACGCGATAGCGTTCCGCAGAATCAGGCGAGGAGGCGCAGACCATCTCGAGTCGCGGACGCAGCTTGGTGTTGAACACAGCGCCAACCGAGGCCATCGCCACAGCATGCGCCTTGCCCATATAGCCACCACCAATGATGCCAATGCCGATTTCCAAGTCTGTTCTCCTCCCCGTTTGAAATTCAATTTGCAACCGGTTGCAAAATTAGTATCCTGAGAATCAACGACTCGCAAGCTGCATTCGACATCGCGTCGAATTTTCCCAGGGAGGGGACAGGCAGACATGACTAAGACGAACGATACTGTTCGGTTGACGACCGCTCAGGCGATCATCCGGTGGTTATCCAATCAATACATCGAGATAGATGGTGAAGAGCTGCGCCTGTGCGGAGGTGGCTTTGGGATCTTTGGCCACGGCAATGTGACCTGTCTGGGCGAGGCCCTGAACGGTGTGAAGGAAGAACTGCCGCTTTATCGCGGGCAGAACGAACAAAGCATGGGATTCGCGGCTGCAGGCTATGCAAAGACATGGCTGCGGCAGCGTTTCATGTTCTGTACGGCCTCTGCGGGGCCGGGCACTGCGAACCTTTTGACGTCGGCTGCTTTGGCGCATGCAAACCGTCTGCCAATGCTTTTGCTCTGCGGCGATACTTTCCTGACGCGTCTGCCCGATCCGGTGTTGCAGCAGCTTGAAAACTATAATGACCCGACCTTTGGTGTTAATGATGCCTTCAAACCGGTGACCCGTTTCTGGGACCGCATCACCCACCCTGCGCAGGTCATTCAGTCCCTTCCATCTGCGATTGCGACCATGCTTGACCCGGCCGATTGCGGTCCTGCCTTCCTTGGGCTGCCGCAGGACGTGCAAGGGTGGACCTATGACTACCCGACCGTGTTCTTTGAAAAGAAGGTGCATCGCATTCGCCGTCAGGCGCCTGATACGGCAGAGATCGCCGACGCCGTTGCCTGTCTGTCACAAGCCAAGCGCCCAATGATCATCGCAGGCGGCGGGGTGCAATACTCGCGCGCCGTTACAGAGCTAACGGCTTTTGCCGAGAAGCATCAGATCCCTGTTGTAGAAACCATCGCCGGTCGCGCCAACCTCTTGGCAACGCATCCTTTGAATATCGGTCCGATTGGCGTGACCGGCTCGGACTCCGCGAATGCGATTGCCGAAAAAGCGGATGTGATCTTGGCGGTCGGAACGCGGCTTCAGGATTTTACAACTGGCTCATGGACCGCCTTTGCCAAAGACGCGCAATTCGTGTCTTTGAACGCGGCGCGTCACGATGCGGCCAAACATATGTCTTTGACCGTTGTCGGGGATGCGAAGTTGGGCTTAACCGCCCTCAGCGACGCTTTGGACTACACTGCACCCTCTGATTGGGTCGCTTTGGCGCAGGATGAACGCAAGTCTTGGGACGCCTATGTGGCCGATAACGTCTCTTTCGGCAATCGCCCCAATTCATACGCCCAAGCCATCGGGGTCGTGAATGATCTCGTTGATCCGCGCGACCGCGTCGTCGCTGCTGCCGGAGGCCTGCCCGCCGAAGTCACCGCCAACTGGCGCACGCTTGATATCGGAACAGTGGACGTCGAATTCGGCTTCTCCTGCATGGGCTACGAAATCGCGGGGGCCTGGGGCGCTCGGATTGCTCAGGCGCAGCGAGAACCTGAACGGGACACCATCACCTTCTGTGGCGACGGGTCCTATATGTTGATGAACTCGGACATTTATTCGTCTGTCCTGTCGAACAAAAAGATGATCGTTCTTGTGCTCGACAACGGAGGTTTCGCCGTCATCAACAAATTGCAAAACAACACTGGCAACGAGAGCTTCAACAACCTCTTGGCCGACTGCCCGACGATCTCTGAGCCCTTCGCGGTGGACTTCACCGCCCACGCCGCGTCCATGGGCGCGACGTCCGAACGTGTCGCAAACCCCGCGGAATTGGCCGAAGCGTTCAAGCGCGCGCAAGCGAGCGATAAGACCTATGTGATTGTCATGGATGTGGACCCTTACGAGGGCTGGACCACCGAAGGCCACACATGGTGGGAAGTCGGCACGCCTCATATCACCGAGGACGAGAATGTGCGCGCAGCCCATCTGGATTGGGAATCCACTCGCGAAAAACAACGGCGGGGCGTGTGATGGTTCTGGACGGGATCGCAAAACGCAACTTTCTGGTGGTTGGCCGGGTCGGCATGGACCTCTGGCCCGATCCACCAGGTACGCGCACCAAAGACGCGACGGATTTGAAGGTCGGCATGGGCGGAAGCTCTGCCAATATTGCAGCGGGTTTGGTCAAATTCGGCTGCAAGGCCGCTTTGGTCACCTGCGTGTCTGACGATGCGGTGGGTTGGTACTGTGAGGGGCAGTTGGATCACTATGGGATCGACCGCAGCCATGTTAAACGGATCAAAGGCGAGGAACGGACCTCGCTCGCGGTCTATGAAACGCGGATCGAAGAGCATCAGAGCGTGATCTACCGCAACAACGCCGCTGATTTTCGCATGTCCATCGAGGATGTCGAAGCCGTGGATTATTCTCAGTATGGCGCGCTGATCACCGCCGGCACGGTCTTTGCGGCCGAGCCCTCGCGGTCCGCCGCCTTCCGTGCCTTTGAACTGGCGAAAGAGGCCGGTCTTCCAATCATTTTCGACGTGGATTATCGCCCATATTCCTGGCCGTCTCCAGAGGTCGCCGAAGAGGTTCTCTCACGTGCAGGCAATCTGTCTGACGTCATCGTCGCCAATGACGAAGAGTTCGGCTTTATGGCAGGCGGCATCGAAAAAGGCCTCGCCAAGGCCCGGTCTCTGGCTGAAAGCTCGGCAACCATCGTGGTCTATAAAAAAGGCCCTCATGGAGCGGTGACATTTGCCGAGGACCAAGAGCTGATTACAGGAATATTCCCTGTCGACGCCGTCAAACCGACTGGCGCAGGCGACAGTTTCATGGCGGGCTTCCTCGCCTCACTTTCCGAAGGCCGTCCCATGAAAGACGCCGTTTTGCGCGGCTCGGCCTGTGCGTCCATCGTTGTGTCGCAGCCTGGCTGCGCGCCTGCGATGCCCAATGGCGACCAGCTTGACGCCTTCCTCAAATCCCATCCCGGCCCCACGACGTGCTGAAAGGACGAACCCATGCATATCGCCCCATATGATAACGAAAACAAACCGATCGTGGATGTCGAAGACGGCTTTGTACCGCTGAATTATTTCAACATCGTCAAGCTCAAGAAGGGCGAGACCTTTGAATACGCCACTCCGGGCTACGAGACCTGTGTTGTGCCCGGCACTGGCACGGTTGATGTGGATGTCGACGGCGCAAAATATCCCGCGCTGGGCAACCGTACGGTCGATGTCTGGGACGGAGAACCTGAGGGCGTCTATGTCCCCGTTGGCGCAAAGGTGCGGATCACCTGCGTGACGGAGGAGACCGAAACCTTCATCGCGGGCGCGAAATACGACAAGGTTCTGGAACCCTTTGACGTGCGCGCCGCAGATCTCGATGTGGTGCAATATGGTTCTGACGACACCAAAACACACCGCAAGATCAAACATATCCTTGGGGCCAATCATCACGACAAGGTGGGCCGCCTCTTGGTGAGCGAACTTTACACTGTGGGTGAGGGCGGCTGGTCTGGGTTTCCTCCTCATAAACACGATACAGACCGGCTGCCTGACGAAACCCGTCATGACGAAACCTATAACTATCGGTTCAAGCCAAACTACGGCACAGGCGTTCAGATCATCCAGCAAGAGGGCGACGCCATGGGTGACGCGCATCACATCGTGGATGGCTCCACGATTTGTCTGCGTTCGGGCTATCACCCCTGCGTAGCGATGCCGGGCTATCAGATGTATTACTTCACCATTCTGGGCGGCCTCAGCCAACGCAGCCTGAAGCAGTATTTCCAGCCGCAGCACGCGGAACAGCTGCACACGATCCCGGGCATTATGGATATGGTGGCCAAGTTCAAATGACGCTCGCAACATTATCAGAAGTGCTTCAGCCCGCGCTGAAGCAGGGATACGCTGTGGCTGGTCTTGTGACACTCGGTTGGGAAGAAATGCGCGCCTATGTTGCGGCGGCAGAGGCCGAAGAGGTCTCGGTGATCTTGCAGGCAGGGCCAAGTTGTCGCGCGCACACGCCTTTGCCGGTGCTGGGCAAAATGTTCCGGCAACTGGCCGAGAATGCCTCGGTTCCGGTCGTGGCGCATTTGGACCATGGCTACACATTTGAGGAATGCAAAGAGGCCTTGGACAGCGGGTTTACCTCACTGATGTTTGACGGCTCTCGCAAGCCCTTGGCGCAGAATATCGAAGAGACGGCTCGGATTGCCGAAATGGCCCATGCGGCGGGGATCTCCTGTGAGGGCGAGATCGGGTTCGTTGGCTACTCCGGCGGCGAAAATTCAGCGGGGACGGATCCAGAGGAGGCCGCAAAGTTTGCGCGGGAGTCGGGCGTTGACGCAATGGCGATCTCTGTTGGCAATGTGCATCTGCAACAGGACAAAGAGGGTGGATTGGACGAGCCTCGCATCCGCGCGATTGAGGCTGTGACTGAGGTGCCATTGGTTATCCATGGCGGCTCTGGCGTGCCGGTTGCGCAACGCACCGCTTTGGCGCGCGGCTCGAAAATCTGTAAGTTCAATATCGGAACAGAGCTGCGCATGGCGTTTGGTCACGCCCTGAGGGACTCGGTCAACAAGGATGAAAACAGGTTTGACCGCGTCCAGATCCTGCAGGAAACGCATGATCCTGTGTTTGACGCCACACGTCGCGTCCTTCGCGCATTCAAAGGGGCAGAATGATGCTGAATATTGGTCTTTTGGGATGTGGCCGCATCGGTCAGGTCCACGCGAAATCCGTGGCCCATATTGAGGGCGTTCGGGTCTCGGCAGTTGCTGATGCTTTCGCCGCCCCCGCCGAGGCTTTGGCCGCGCAAACAGGGGCTCAGGTGCTAGACTCAATGGCCCTGATCGAAAGCGCGGATTTGGATGCGGTTGTGATCGGCACCCCGACAGATACGCACTACGATCTAATCCATGCCGCCGCCGCTAACGGCAAAGCGATCTTTTGCGAGAAGCCGGTCGACATGTCCGCGGATCGCATTCGCGAATGTATGACAGCCGTCGATAAGGCGGGCGTCCCGTTCCTCACGGCCTTCAACCGCCGCTTTGACCCGAATTTCGCCAACGTCCAATCTCGCATCGCAAGTGGCGAAATCGGAGACGTCGAGATCGTCACGATCCTGTCCCGCGACCCGTCTCCGCCCCCCGTGAGCTACATCAAAAGTTCGGGCGGGCTGTTTCGCGACATGATGATCCACGATCTGGATATGGCGCGCTTCCTGTTGGGCGAAGAGCCGGTGTCGGTCTATGCGGTCGGCGCGTCTCTGGTGGATCCCGAAATTGGCAAAGCAGGAGACGTGGACACAGCCGCCGTCACCCTGACGACTGCCAGCGGCAAAATCTGTCAGATCAGCAATTCCCGTCGCGCAAGCTATGGCTATGACCAGCGCATCGAGGTGCATGGATCGGCCGGCATGTTGCGCGCTGAGAATATGCTGGAAAACACCGTAGAGGTCGCGACCGCGAATGGGTTCCGTGCGGCCCCTGCGCAGCATTTCTTCCTTGAGCGCTACGCCGAGGCCTATCGCCGCGAGATGGCGCATTTTGTAGATGCGGTGCGCGACGGAACGCCTATCAGCCCAACTATTGAGGATGGCTTGCGCGCGCAGGTCTTGGCAGATGCTGCTGCAGAGTCTCTGGAGGCAAAACAACCGGTCTCTCTCTCCTAAGTCCGGCACAGGTAAACACCTACAAGGGCGTAGTTCCCCCTACGCCCTTTTGCATGTGAAAATTCTTCTTGGCACGAATCCTTTTCACGCCTAAACGGCGCCATCCGGTGGACAGCCGGTAATCGTCTGTTAGCTTACGCCTTTTGGGGGATCAGTGATTGAACACGCCGAAGACCGCGCCACATAGTGTTTATGGGATCGATAAATGGGGCAAAGACCTCATCGTCGTGACGGACAAAGGTGAAGTCGGCCTCAAGAACCCTCTCAATCCCAAAGCGCCTGCGGTCAGCCTTCCTGACATCCTTTCCGACCTCGAAGACCGCGGCATCCAGTCGCCCATGGTCCTGCGTGTTTCGTCCTATTTGGAAAGCGAAATCAAACACATAAACGAGTGTTTTGCGGAGGCGATCACACGGGTCGGTTATAGTGGTGTCTATCGCGGCGTCTTTCCGATCAAAGTGAACCAACAGGCGCAGGTCGTCGACCGCATCGTTCAATTCGGCAAGCCTTATAACTATGGCCTCGAAGCAGGCTCCAAGCCGGAACTTGTGATCGCCTTGGCCCATCGCCTCGCTTGGGACGCGCTGATCGTCTGCAACGGCGTCAAAGACCCAGAGTTCATCAGCCTCGCCATCCTGTCACGCAAGATCGGCTTTAACACCGTGATCGTGCTGGAAAGCCCCAAAGAGGTCGACACGGTCATCGAGGTCTACAAAGAACTCGGTGTCGAGCCGCTCTTGGGCGTGCGTGTGAAGCTGACCAACCAGATCACCGGCAAATGGGAAGAAAGCTCGGGCGACCGCTCGACCTTTGGTATGAACACAGACCAATTGGTCTCGGTCATCGACAAGCTGCGTGATGCGGGGCTTTTGCATTGCCTCAAGCTGCAGCACAGCCATCTGGGCAGCCAGGTGCCAGATGTGAACGACGTACGCCGCGCGGTATCCGAGGCCTGCCGCTACTATACGGAACTCACGCGCGAAGGCGTGCCTCTGACCCACCTCGATCTGGGCGGCGGTCTGGGCGTGGACTACACCGGCGAGAAATCGGCCACCGAGAACTCGATCAACTACACGATGCGCGAATATTGCACCAATGTGGTTGAGACGGTGAAATACGCCATGGACGCAGCCGAGATCGACCATCCGACGCTGGTGACCGAAAGTGGACGCGCAGTCGTCGCGACCTCGTCGATGCTCTTGTTCAACGTGCTTGAGGCGACGCTCTACGACGCGCCAACCGCGCCCAAACCAGAGCCAGACGATCACCACCTGATCACCGACCTGCTTGCCATCAGCGAATATGTCACTGCAGATCGCCTGCAAGAATGCTGGAACGACGCGAGCTTTTACCGCAACGAGATGCGCGCGCTCTTCCACCGAGGTTATGTATCTTTACGCGAAATGGCGCGGGCGGAGCGGATCTATTTGCACATCATGGCGCGCATCAAACACCACGCGGCCTTTGATGATATCTCTGTGCCAGAAGACCAGATGATCCGCCTGAGCGACATCTATCACTGCAACTTCTCGCTGTTCCAATCGCTGCCGGATGTCTGGGCGATTGACCAGTTGCACCCGATGCTGCCTTTGCAGATGCTCGACCAGGCGCCGGATCGCTATGCGGTTTTGTCTGACATCACCTGCGACAGCGACGGCAAGATCGACAAGTTCATCCTCGAAGACGGCGTCGCCCGCGCGCTGCCAGTCCATACGCTGCCCGAAGACAAACCCTACTATATGGGTGTTTTCTTCGTCGGCGCGTATCAGGAAACGCTCGGCGATTTGCACAACCTGTTTGGCGACACCAATGTGGTGACGATTGAGCTGCGCGAGGACGGCGGCTTTGACCTCTTGCACGAACAAGAGGGCGACACGATTTCCGAAGTCATGTCCTATGTGGAATTCGACCCACAAGACTGCGTCGCCGAATTCCGCAAAATGGTGGACGAAGCGATTTCGTCCGGCGCGCTGAAATCCAAAGAACGCAAAATCCTGATGAGCGCTTACCGCGACAGCATCAACGGCTATACTTATTACGAATGACCTCAAACGCAGGAGTAGGGATCATGGGCAAAACACTGGTTGTCGGGGCAGGGGGCGTTTCCCACGCTGCCGTGCATAAGATGGCGATGAACAGCGATATCTTTACCGAGATCACGCTGGCGAGCCGGACGAAATCCAAATGCGATGCGATTGCCGCCTCGGTCAAGGAACGCACTGGCGTCACGATCAAAACCGCAGCGCTGGATGCCATGGATGTCGCGGCAACCGTGGCCTTGATCAAAGAAACAGGTGCCGAAATCCTCGTGAACCTCGCGCTGCCCTACCAGGACCTCGTCCTGATGGACGCCTGCCTTGAAGCAGGTTGCCACTATCTGGACACGGCAAACTACGAACCCGAAGACGTCGCCAAGTTCGAATACCACTGGCAATGGGCCTATCAGGACAAATTCAAAGAGGCGGGTCTGACCGCGATCCTCGGCTCTGGCTTTGATCCGGGCGTGACGTCTGTATTTGCCACTTGGCTCAAGAAACACAAGCTCGACACCATCCGCCAGATCGACATTCTGGACGCCAATGGCGGCGACAACGGCCAGGCTTTTGCCACCAACTTCAACCCGGAAATCAACCTGCGCGAAGTGCTCGCGGAAGTGCGCCACTGGGAAGGTGGAGACTGGCAAACCAGCGAGGCCATGTCCACAAAGGTCGAGTTCGACTTCCCGGGGATTGGCAACAAAAACATGTACTTGATGTATCATGAGGAACTGGAGTCGCTTTCCACCCACTTCCCCGAAATCGAACGCGCGCGGTTCTGGATGACCTTCGGCGATGCCTACATCATGCACGCCAAAGTGCTGCAGAACGTCGGCATGACCCGTATCGATCCGGTGGTGCATGACGGTCATGAAATCATCCCGATCCAGTTCCTGAAAACGCTCTTGCCCGATCCCGGCGATCTGGGCGCGCTGACCAAAGGCAAAGCCTGCATTGGCGATATCGCGACAGGTCAAGCCAAAGACGGCTCGGGCGAGAAGACCTTCTACATCTACAACATCTGCGACCACGAAGAATGCTACGCCGAAGTCGGCTCGCAAGCGGTCAGCTACACCACCGGCGTGCCTGCCATGATCGGCGCTGCACAGCTCCTCAAAGGCAACTGGAAAGAGCCAGGTGTCTGGAATATGGAGCAACTCGATCCAGATGACTTCATGGACATGCTCAATACCCACGGCCTGCCATGGCAGGTCCACGAACTCGACGGCCCGGTCGACTTCTAAAAACCTCCAAGCCTCCAGCCTCCATTTTCTCTTGCCAGAAATATCCCGGGGGTCTTGGGGGCTGGCCCCCAGCGAAGCCAGAAACGAGGCCCAAATGCCCGAGATGATGACCACCCAAGCCGGCGATCCGGGCGCGTTTCGCGACTTTGACCTTAGCCGCGTGCCGAGCCCCTGTTTCGTGGTGGACGAGGCCGCGATTGAAGCCAATCTCAAGGTCCTGCGCCACGTGGCAGATGCCTCGGGCGCAAAGGTGCTCGCCGCGCTCAAAGCCTTTTCAATGTTCTCGACCGCACCCTTGGTCAGCAAATACCTCGACGGCACCTGTGCGTCAGGCATCTATGAGGCGCGCTTGGGCCGTGAAGAATACGGCGGCGAGGTCGCGACATTCTGTGCAGGCTACAAGGACAGCGATATCGACGAGATCATTGCGCTGTCGGACCATGTGATCTTCAACTCTCCTGGCCAAAAAGACCGCTTTCTCGCGAAGTGCCACGCGGCAGGCGTTCAGGTTGGCCTCCGCATCAATCCTGAATACTCGGTCGGAGAGGTCGCCAAATACGACCCAGCCGCCCCTTGCTCGCGTCTGGGCACGCCCATCAGTCAATTGACGCCGGAGGTGCTCGAAGGCGTCGACGGGCTGCATATGCATGTGCTCTGCGAACAGGGCGTCGATCCTCTGCTGCATGTCTGGTCGTCCGTGGAATTCAAGCTGATCCCGTATTTTAAACAATTGAAATGGATCAACTTCGGCGGCGGGCATCATATCACCCGCGCGGACTACAATCACGACGTCTTGATCCATCTCCTGAAAGACATCCGTCAGAAATACGAAGTCGACGTGATGATCGAGCCCGGAGAGGCCGTGGCCTTGGATGCAGGCATCTTGGTGGGCGAAATCCTTGATACGTTCACCAACGGCATGGACATCGCCATCACGGATATTTCGGCCACCTGCCACATGCCCGACGTGATCGAAGCCCCCTATCGCCCCGCCATGCTAGGAGAGGTCGAAGACGGAAGTACCTATCGTCTAGGCGGGCCCTCTTGCCTCGCGGGCGATGTCATCGGCGACTATACATGGCCGGCTCAGGTAAAGATTGGCCAGCGGTTCGCGTTTCTGGATCAGGCGCATTATTCGATGGTGAAAACCAATACATTCAACGGCGTGCCTCTGCCTGCGATTGCACTGTGGAACAGCACCACCGATGATCTTCGTATGATACGCGAGTTTTCCTATTCTGACTTCAAGGGCCGTCTCTGATGAGCGTATTTCTCGACAGCGAACTGACACCTGATGAGCGCAACGAAGACGCACGTTTCCATGTCATTCCAGTCCCGCTTGAACGGACGGTTTCCTACGGATCTGGCACCGCCAAAGGCCCCGCAGCCATCATCGAGGCGTCAAACGAGCTCGAGCGCATTACCAACGGTCGCGAGCCCTGCGCCGCCGGTATTTTCACGCAGGAACCGCTGGACTGTACAGGCGATTTGCCAGATGTGATGGAGCGCCTCGCCGCACGCACCGCGCGCGTCGTGGCCGAAGGACGTATTCCCGTGACATTGGGCGGCGAACACTCGCTGAGCTTCGGCGCTGTGATGGGCGTGGCACGCGCGCTGGGCCAGCCGGTTGGGGTGGTGCAGATCGACGCCCATGCTGATTTGCGGGTGGCGTATCAGGGCAACAAACACTCCCATGCTTCTGTCATGCACCTCTTGAGCGAAGAGGGCATTTGTCTCGCGCAATTCGGGGTCCGCGCGCTGTGTCAGCAGGAAATGGACAGCCGCGACGCTAATGGTGTCTTTTACAAAGATGCCGAGGAGTTGGTCGTTGGCAATCTCTTTGAGGTCGATCTGCCAGATGATTTTCCTAAGCTGGTCTATGTCAGCTTTGACGTTGATGGGCTGGATCCTAGCTTGATGCCCGCGACCGGGACGCCAGTGCCCGGAGGGCTTGGGTATTATCAATCGCTTAGGTTGGTAGAGCATGCCCTCAAGGGGCGTAGATGTGTTGGGCTAGATGTCGTGGAACTGGCCCCGGATGGCAATGCCGCTTGGGATTTCACCGCCGCGCAAATTGTCTATCGGTTGATGGCAGCCTGTATAGCGGCTTAGGGGCTCTGCCCCTCGGCCACAGGCCTTCACCCCGGAGTATTTCGCGCAAGATGAATGACGTCGCCGTTTTGCGTTTTTGTGGTGAGGGAGGATGGTGCCGCAGGGGAGGATTGAACTCCCGACCTCACCCTTACCAAGGGTGCGCTCTACCACTGAGCTACTGCGGCCTAAGCCATGGTGCATCTGCTGTCAGAGTGTCACCGTGGCGCGGTGATTAGACTCAAATTCTAACCCGCGCAAGGGCATCTAGCATGTTTTTTTCACCTCATGTATTGAAAGCGCATGGACAATAAGAAAACCTCATCTGGCAAGGCTGCTAAGGCACAAACGCGCGAGGACCGCCTAAAGGCCGCGCTTAAGGCAAATATGGGCCGTCGCAAGGCGCAGGCCAAAGCGCGTTCGGCCAGTATGGATGAAGCAAAAACAGCAGAAAATAACGAGGGGTAGGGTAGATGGATTCAATACTAGTGACCGGTGGTGGCCCATTGTCGGGAGAAATTCCTATCGCAGGGGCCAAGAACACCTGCCTTAAACTTATGTGTGCGTCGATTCTGTCCGAAGAACCACTGACCCTGACCAATGTCCCGCGCCTGTCTGATGTGGCGACGCTTTCGGCCTTGCTAGAAAGCCTTGGTGTTGAGATCGGGCGGTTGGATTCTGGTGGGACTTTGGCTTTGTCCGCCTCCAAACTGACCTCACATATGGCGCATTATGATATGGTGCGGAAGCTGCGTGCGTCGTTCAACGTGCTCGGGCCTCTGATTGGCCGGACCGGAGAGGCGGTGGTCTCACTGCCCGGCGGCTGTGCCATTGGGGCGCGGGCGGTTGATTTCCACCTGACCGGCCTGGAAAAGCTTGGCGCAAAGGTAGAGTTGAAAGACGGCTACGTTCATGCGGTAGGGGATCTGAAAGGCGCTGAGGTTGAGTTTCCTTTCCCTTCCGTTGGAGCCACTGAAAACATCATGTGCGCCGCCGTTCTGGCCAAGGGCACGACCGTCATCAAGAATGCAGCGCGCGAGCCGGATACCAAAGCGCTGGCGGATTGTCTGATTGCCATGGGCGCAGACATCGAGGGGGCTGGCACGGACACCATGGTTGTGCGGGGCGTAGACGGTTTGCATGGCACGACCCATCGTGTGATCACCGACCGAATTGAGTTGGGCACATATATGACTGCTCCGGGTATTGCGGGTGGCGAAGTGGAATGCATTGGCGGGCGTCGTGAGCTGCTGTCGGCATTCTGCGACAAGATGGAAGAAGCAGGCCTTGAGATCACCGAGACAGACCGGGGTTTGAAGGTGCGCCATCCGGGCGGGCGTCTGAAAGCTGTCAATGTGGCCACCGCGCCGTTCCCGGGTTTCCCGACGGATTTGCAAGCGCAATTCATGGCGATGATGTGCTTTGCCGAGGGCACGTCGGTGCTGGAAGAAACCATCTTTGAAAACCGCTTTATGCACGCACCGGAATTGATCCGGATGGGGGCCAATATCGAGGTCTCTGGTGGTACGGCCACGGTGCACGGAGTTGAGAAAATGAAAGGCGCACCGGTGATGGCAACAGATCTGCGCGCCTCGGTCTCTTTGATCCTTGCGGGGCTTGTGGCCGAAGGTCAGACGACTGTGAACCGTGTTTATCATCTGGACCGCGGGTACGAAAACCTCGTGCAAAAGCTCTCGGCAGTTGGTGCGAAAGTGGAGCGGGTAGAGGGCGTATGAGCGAAGACGCACGGTTTGAAGACGGGCGCGAGGTGCCTCTGAACCTTGGGGCTTTGGATGGCGAAGACCTCAAGGTGCTGTCCGCCTTGACGCAGGATGCGGTTTTCCCCGTAACCGAGATGACATGGCGCGCCAAAGAGCGCCGCTTTGCGATTTTGCTCAATCGGTTCCGCTGGGAAGACGCCGAAAACGCGCGCACGCGTGGGAGAGATGTCGAGCGGGTGCAAAGCCTCCTTGTTATCGAGAATGTTACCAAAGTCGCAAGTCAGGGCGTTGATCGTTCAGACACCGATGTGATTCTGGCGCTTTTGTCGATTGAAACCGATGACGCAACTGAAGAGCTCACTCTGACCTTGGCGGGTGACGGTGCCATTCGACTCTCTGTGGACGCGCTGGAAGTGTCCTTGAAAGATGTGACACGCCCTTACCTCGCCCCTTCAAAAAAGACGCCGGATCACGGGACGTGAAGTGCCGCGGGTTGGCTGATCCTGCGCCAAATTCACGCCTATAGCCGCGCGTGACTTGAGCCTTGCGCGCACTGCCGCTAAGAGCAGCGCAAAGGAGAGCCCGATGCCTCAGTTTCTGAACGCGCAAGATGCAGATTTCGAAAGCCGTTTTACCGCCCTTCTGAGCGCAAAGCGCGAGGATAGCCCTGACGTTGACGCGGTCGTCGCGGGGATTATCGCCGATGTTCAGACGCGCGGAGACGCCGCCGTCATCGAGCTGACCTCGAAATTCGATCGTTTGGATCTGACGCCGGAAACGCTTCGGTTTTCTGAGGAAGAGATCGATGCTCTTTGCGCGCAAGTAACACCTGACGAACGCGCGGCCCTGGAATTGGCGGCTGCACGCATTCGGGCCTATCACGCGCGTCAAATGCCTCAGGATGAAAGCTGGACGGACGATAGCGGCGCTACTTTGGGCTGGCGCTGGACTGCGGTTTCGGCGGCGGGTCTTTATGTGCCGGGGGGATTGGCGAGCTATCCGTCCTCGGTTCTGATGAATGCGATCCCGGCGAAAGTGGCGGGCGTGGGCCGTCTTGCGATTGTTGTGCCGACACCGGACGGAGAAGCGAACCCTCTTGTGCTGCTGGCTGCACGACTCGCGGGCGTAGATGAGGTTTACCGTATCGGCGGTGCGCAGGCTGTGGCAGCTTTGGCTTATGGTACGGACACCATCGCGCCGGTGGACAAAATCACAGGGCCGGGCAATGCTTTTGTGGCCGCAGCCAAGCGCCGTGTGTTTGGCAAAGTCGGGATCGATATGATTGCGGGCCCGTCGGAAATTCTTGTGATTGCAGATAAAGACAACAATCCCGATTGGATCGCGCTGGATTTGCTTAGTCAGGCAGAGCATGACGAAAGCGCGCAATCTATCCTGATCACGGATGATGCAGCCTTTGGTCGGGCGGTGTCTAATGCGGTGGAGGCGCGTCTTGAAACGCTTGAACGGCGCGCGATTGCAGGCGCAAGTTGGCGTGACTTTGGGGCCGTGATCACCGTGCCGGATTTAGACACAGCCGCAAAATTGTCGGATCGGATTGCGCCCGAGCACCTAGAGCTTTGTGTCGCCGACCCGGATACCTTGTCCGAAAAGATCACCCATGCGGGTGCGATTTTCCTTGGGCAATTCACGCCAGAAGCCATCGGAGACTATGTCGGTGGGCCAAATCACGTGCTGCCGACTGCGAGGTCGGCGCGGTTTAGTTCCGGCTTGTCGGTGATGGATTTCCTCAAGCGCACCACCCTGTCCAAGATGACACCAGAGGGCTTGCGCGCCATTGGGCCCGCCGCGGAAACCCTTGCGCAGAGCGAAAGTCTGGAGGCACATGGCCTGTCTGTAACAGCCCGCTTGGATGCGTTGAACAAGTAAACGGATATTGTTTGCCAAGAGGACGTCGGGCCCTTTGCTTTGCCTCGCTCCCTCAAGCTCAACGACGTGCGTTCCAGAGCATCCCCTGTTTACCCATTAGATCCGGCTGAAACCGATCTTGGCAAAGGTCCTCTTGGCACGGCCATCGGCGTCCCCGCCTGTACCGCTCTATGGTTATGCCTGTGAGCCCCTAACAAAGGGTTAATGAAACGCATAAAATTGTACGGCCTAGTAGTGGGCGGTATAGCCGCCGTCGACCGCAATGATCTGGCCGGTCAGATAGGATGCTGCGGGCGAGGCCAGCATCAGAACCACAGGTGCGAGTTCCTCGGGCTCTCCCCAGCGCCCTAGTGCACTTGCCGCCTTTAATTTTTCCGCGAGTGCCGGATCGGTGCTTGCAGCGGCATTTGGCGCGGTCTTGAAAAAACCCGGCGCGACCGCATTGACGTTGATGCCATGGGGGCCGAGCTCTGCAGCCAGTGCCTTGGTCATGCCGTTGATGCCGCCTTTGGCCGTCGTATAAAGCGCGTCACCTGATTGAGCGATGAGACCCGCAATTGACGATATGTTAACGATACGGCCATAGCCTTTGGCCCGCATCTGTTTGGCCGCAGCTTGTGCCAGTTGAAACGGCGTCACCAGATCCACGTCAAGCAGCCGTTGGATATCGTCTTTCGTAAATTGGTCCAGCGTGCGGCGATCACGAAGTCCGACGTTGTTGATCAGAATGTCCAGCCCGCCCTCGGCGACCATCTGCGCCATGAACGCATCGCGCGCTGTTTCATCGGCAACGTCGAATACAGCGGGACACGCGTTCTCTCCAATCTCTGCAACAGCTTCGGCAACGGAACCTGCATTTCGGCCATTGACCCAAACCTCGGCGCCCGATTTCGCCAAAAGGGATGCGATCGAAAAGCCAAGCCCCGAGCTGCTGCCTGTCACCAGTGCCCGTTGCCCATTCAGAGAAAATACGTCCAAATCTGCCATGTCGTTGCCGTTCCCTACGTAACACGGGTGATCTTGCCCGAAAAACTACCTGCGCCGCAATGCAGCATTGCTTGAGCTCTCGCGTCAAGCTATGCCTGTTGCGAGAAAAAGAGTAGATATCCGCTATGAGCCGTATCAGCCGTATTGAAATCGACGATCGCAACTTGCCTCCGCCCACGCCGGAAATCGAACAAGAGCGCCGTGTCGCCATGTTTGATCTGATCGAAGACAACACCTTTGCCTTGCCAAGCCGCGATGACCGCACCGTGCCCGACGGCCCCTATGCGGTCGAGTTGGCCATTCGCGACAAACGTCTGGTTTTTGACATCGAAACCGAAGGAGGCGACAAAGCCGCCGAGTTCCATCTGTCGCTGTCGCCGTTCCGTCAGGTGGTCAAGGACTATTGGCAGATCTGCGAAAGCTATTTTGATGCTGTGAAAAACATGCCGCCCAGCCAGATCGAAACCATCGATATGGCGCGCCGCGGCATCCACAACGAAGGGGCCCGGATCTTGGCCGAGCGTTTGGAGAACAAGGCGGATGTTGATAATGACACGGCCCGCCGCCTGTTTACCTTGATTTGCGTGTTGCACTTCGGCGGCTAGGGCATGACGCAAGAGCTCCCTCAATCGGTTCTGTTTTGCTGCGACCACAATGCGGTCCGCTCGCCGATGGCTGAGGGAATTATGAAGCAGCTGTTTGGCATGGAAACCTATGTGCAATCGGCGGGCTTGAAGAATGATCTTGAGATCGACGGTTTTGCGATCACGGTCTGCCGTGAAATTGATGTCGAACTTGCGCGTCATCAATCCCGGTCATTCGAAGAGATGGAGCAATTTGGCGACCAGCTCTCAAGCTTTGACATGATCATCGCTCTAAGCCCCGCAAGCTATGCGCGTGCTAAAGAGCTAACCAAGCTGTTTCATTTGGATGTTCTGTTCTGGGACACCAGCGACCCGACCTCGACCGGGGAAACGCGGGAAAGCAAACTGGACGCCTATCGCAAGACCCGCGACGAAATCATTGCGCAGCTCAAAGCGCAATGGGGCAGTGCCTGAACCACTGCTTGATCGGAGGGCTGATGCTGACCACTCGTGTGCTTGATCGCGCTGAATTCGATGCGGCTTTGGAGGAAATTGCGCAGCTTCGGATCACGGTTTTTCGCGACTGGCCTTATCTGTATGACGGCTCTCTAGCCTATGAGCGAGACTACCTTAGTGTGTATCGCGACAGTGCGAAGTCTGTTGTGGTGGGTGCTTTCGATGGGTCGCGTTTGGTAGGCGTGTCGACCGGAACGCCTATGCAAGATCATTCCGATGATTTTGGCGCGGCGTTCGAAGGTCAGTATATTGCCCTGGAACACATGTTTTACTGTGCTGAGTCCGTCCTTTTGCCACAATATCGCGGACATGGGCTGGGGCATAAGTTCTTTGACCATCGCGAAGCACACGCGCGGTCTTTAGGGTTCAAAACCATCTGCTTTTGCGCAGTGCAACGCCCCGAGAATCATCCACTTCGCCCGAAAGGCTATCGTCCGCTTGATGCGTTTTGGCGTGGTCGGGGGTATCGACCTATGGATGACGTGCAGGCGTCATTCAATTGGAAGGACGTTGATCAGTTGCAAGAAACTGAGAAGCGGCTGCAATTTTGGGTGCGCTCCCTTTAGGGTTGTGTCGAGTTACCCTTGGCTTGAATATTTTAACAATTGAATTAACGTCACGTTTTGGAAGGTCATGTTTTCTGGTCTTTCGAATTGCTGAAGTTCACATTCAAATAGTAGTATGTAAAGAGTACGCCTAAGGCCTCTTTCCGGGAAAGATCCTGAGATACGCGGCTAAAAGGCTTTAATCGGGGATGAACTATGACTGTGACTGTTGTCGCACTTGTGAGTGTTAATGAAGACGAACCCTTCGCTTTGGGAGAGTATTTCCGGATCACCGGCCCATTGCTGGAACGTGCGGGTGCTGAAATCGTCAAACGCTTTACGGTGAATGAGGTTGTGGTGGGCCATCGGCCTGCCAAGACCGTGATGATTGTGAAATATCCTGACCGCGCTGCGGTCGAAAGCGTGTTTGGCAGCCCGGAATACCAAAGCGTCAAAAAGATCAGAGATCAGGCGTTTTCTGAGTATCACGTTTCGATTGCTTCGGATGAGGATAGCGAAGCCGAAGAAGTCGCGGCCATCGACACAGCTTAAAGCATTTTGCGAGGCCTTGAGTTTACGGATGACCCAATCGCTTGCGCCAACTAGTCTTAGCGCAACGGGTTAAGGAATAAGACGTGACAAAAATCGCAACGGCGGCCTATCCAATCGATTGGCTCGAGAGGTGGTCTCAGTTTGAAGAAAAGCTGAGCAGTTGGGTCTATGAGGCCACTGGTGCTGGCAGTCGGTTGCTGGTCTTTCCGGAATATGGTGCCATGGAGCTGGCGTCTTTGGCGGGTAAAGAGGTGGCCGCTGACTTGCAGGGATCCTTGCGGGCGGTAGCAGAGCGTATCGACGATGTGGATCAATTGCACGCAAGGTTAGCGCAAGAAACTGGCAGCTATATTCTGGCAGCGTCCGCGCCTGTCTTGGGACAGGGCGCTCGCCCTGTAAACCAAAGCAGGTTCTTTGCTCCAAGTGGCGCGATGGTTGCTCAAGACAAGCAGATCATGACGCGCTTTGAACGCGAAGACTGGGGCATTCAATCAGGCGATCCGTTGCAAGTGATCGAGACGGATTTCGGCACTATCGGGATCCTGATCTGCTATGACAGCGAGTTTCCCTTGCTTGGGCGCGCCTTGTCTGAGTGTGATGTGATCTTGGTGCCGTCTTGCACGGATGCCCTCTCGGGATATTGGCGTGTGCGTATAGGCGCGATGTCCCGCGCGCTTGAGCAGCAATGCGTGACGGTGATGGCCTCAACTGTGGGCGATGCTGCCTGGACACCCTCTGTAGATGCCAACGTTGGGGCAGGGGGCGTTTTTTGCCCGCCCGACAAGGGTTTGCCGGACACAGGCGTGATCGCAGAAGGCCAATTGAACCAGCCCGGTTGGACCTATGCCGAGGTCGACCTTGCCCAGATCGCCGAGGTGCGTCGGGATGGGCGCGTTCTGAATCGCAAGCACTGGCAAGAGCAGATTCCGCGCGACAGCATGGCGATTACTCGGCAATTGCGCTAGATTCCCCTTGTAAACATGTAAATTTGCGCCCATTTAGGGGCCGCCCACGCATGGTGGGTGTTTATCAATGGAGAGACCATGGCCAAGGAAGAATTGCTCGAATTTCCCGGTGTCGTAAAGGAACTCCTGCCAAATGCGACGTTTCGGGTCGAGCTGGAAAACGGCCATGAGATCATCGCACATACGGCAGGCAAAATGCGCAAGAACCGCATCCGTGTTCTTGCGGGCGACAAAGTTCAGGTGGAAATGACCCCCTATGATCTGACCAAGGGCCGGATCAACTATCGCTTTAAATAAGCCAAACTTGCTGGAGTCCGTGGTATGCGTTTGATCCTCGGATCCGGCAGCCCGCGCCGCCGTGAATTGCTGGCGCAGATCGGGGTGACGCCGGACGACATTCGGCCGCCCGATATTGATGAAACGCCTTTTAAGGGCGAGCTTCCCAAACCCTATTGCAGTCGGATTGCGCGCGAGAAAGCGCTTGCCACAGAGGCGGGCGACGGTGACATCGTGCTTTGTGCGGATACAACAGTCGCGTTGGGGCGTCGCATTCTGGGCAAACCCGAGGATGCAGGCCAAGCTGCGGAATTTCTGATCTCGCTTGGCGGGCGTCGCCATAGGATCATCACCTCTGTTGTGGTGCGTAAGGGCTCGGATGTCTGGCAGCGCGATGTTGTGAGCGAGGCCAAAATGAAGCGCCTCTCCGACGATGAGCTCAACGCCTATCTCGCCTCAGGCGACTGGCAGGGCAAAGCCGGAGGCTATGCGATTCAGGGTCCAGCAGGGGCTTTCATTCCATGGATTTCCGGATCCTTTACCGGCATCGTCGGTCTGCCTTTGGCCGAAACCGCAGCGCTTTTGCAGGCGGCGGGTTACCCACTTTATAAGGACACGCCATGAAGGGCCGTCAGATCATCCTTGACCACCTCGACGGGCGCGAAGCCGCCGCCCTCATGGTCAATGGCAAGCTGCATGATTTCCTGATCGACGGAGACGCCCCGCGCCCCGGTACGATCTATCGAGCGGTGGCCGACCGCCCCGTGAAAGGGCAGGGCGGAATGTTCTTGAAAACGCCCGATGGCAATGTCTTCCTGCGTCAGGTCAAAGGCCTCTCGCAAGGCCAGAGCCTGCTTGTGCAGGTCACAGGTTATGCCGAGGACGGCAAAGCCATTCCGGTGACCCAAAAGCTCTTGTTCAAAAGTCGCTATGCGATTGTCACGCCTGGGGCTCCGGGGGTGAATGTCAGCCGTTCTATTCGCGACGATGACCTACGTGACACGCTCAAGGGCATCGCCCATAGCGTGCTGGAGGATGACGCCCAAGGCCTGATCCTGCGTTCCAGTTGCACCGAGGAAGAGAGCGACGCGATCGCTGAGGATATCGCCGAAATGCAAGTCATGGCGCGCAATGTTCTGGCCGATGCCGAAGGCCCTGCCGAAAAGCTCACAGACGGCGACGGCCCACATGTCACCGCGTGGCGGGAATGGACCGAACCCGCAGATGTCGTGACTGAAGAGGGGTCCTTTGATGCTCTGGGTGTGCTCGACGCACTCGAAGATCTGCAATCCCCGCGCGTCCCTCTCGGCAATGGCGCTTTCATGTTTGTGGAACCGACCCGCGCCCTTGTGGCCGTCGACGTCAACACCGGCACCGATACGTCGCCTGCGGCGACCCTCAGGGCCAATATTGCCGCTGCCAAAGACCTTCCACGCCAACTCCGCCTGCGCGGGTTAGGCGGCCAGATCACACTCGACCTCGCCCCTATGCCCAAAAAGGACCGTCGCGCCTTTGAAACCTCGCTCCGTGCGGCTTTCAAAGCCGATCAGATCGAAACCATTCTCGCTGGCTGGACACCTTTGGGGCATTTCGAACTGCAACGCAAACGCGAACGCCTCCCGCTTGCGGAGTTGCTCGCATGACTTGCCCAATCTGCCAAAAGCCCACGGAAAAACCCTATCGCCCCTTTTGCTCCAAGCGCTGTGCGGACATCGACTTGGCCAAATGGCTGAATGAAGACTATGCCGTGCCAGCCCGCGAGGAGGACCCGTTTTCCGAAGATGCCGAGGCACAATCTAACCCCTCAGATCGCTTGCACTAATTTTTTTAAATTAGCCTCTGGACAGCCCCCGCCCCCTGTCATAGAACGCCGAAACCCGAACAGAGATGTTCACCCGTGCCCGGGTAGCTCAGGGGTAGAGCAGTGGATTGAAAATCCTCGTGTCGGTGGTTCGATTCCGCCCCCGGGCACCATTTCCAAATAAACGAAAGTCATTGATCGACACCCAAGTGGTATGCCGCATGCACCAAAGCAATGGCGGCCCAAAGCTAGGGTCGAATTAAGCTTAGCAAATGTCTTTGGCCGATCCTACCGCATGCGGTGAACATGCACAGCACAGGCTGCGTGGCGCACAACTTTTGCTGCTGTAGAACCCATGAGGAAATCACTCACGCCCGGTTTGTGGGATCCGATCACGATACAATCAAACTGCCCGCTATCGGCATACTCGATGATCGAACGATAGGCGTGGCCGTTTATGACTTCTGCCTTCACGCCCTCCAGATCCTGTGTTTTTTGTTTCAACAACTTCTCAGCGGCATCGAGACCATATTCAATTGCGTCCTCGCGCAAATAGGTGCTGACGGTGCCGCGCGGGATTTCATAGACATGAAGGGCCGTAATTTCACCGCCCTCCGACAACAACGCTTGAGCGGCTCCCAAAGTTTGTGGGGAAATGCCGTGGTCCAGTGCCAAAGGTACGAGTATCTTTTTATACATCCGTTGCCCTTTCTATTTGATGAACGAAAACTCCGCTGGCTTAGCCCTCAGCGCTAAGATCAAAGTTCTCGGTTGGGAAGTATTTCGCCAGTCGCACGTCTGCGGCCAAGGCATGGCCCTCCATGCCTTCCAGCCGTGAAATTCTCGCTGTGGCTTGGGCGACTTGCTTGGCACCTTCGCGGGTAGCGCGTTGCCAGGTGACGATCTTCATGAATTTGTGCACGCTTAGGCCACCCGTATAGCTGGCCGCACCTGAAGTTGGCAGCACGTGGTTCGTGCCAGCCGCTTTGTCACCGTAGGATACGGTGGTTTCTTCGCCCAAGAACAAAGACCCATAGCAGCTCAGCCGCTCTAGCCACCAATCCAGGTCCGCGGCCTGCACGGTGAGGTGCTCTGGCGCATAATCGTCAGAGGTGGCGGCCATTTCTTCGCGGTCGTCACACACGATGACTTCTGCGTAGTCGCGCCACGCAGCTTCAGCGTTTTCGCGGTTTAGTTCTGGCAGTTTGGCAATCAGGTCAGGCACCCGGGCCAAGACGTCTTCGGCCAGGGGCTGATGGTCGGTGACCAGCCAAACCGGAGAGTTATAGCCATGCTCTGCCTGACTGACCAAATCGGTCGCGACGATATGAGGGTCTGCGTCTTTGTCCGCAAGAATAAGGCTGTCCGTAGGCCCTGCGATCATGTCGATGCCAACGCGACCATAGAGTGTGCGTTTGGCCTCTGCTACAAACTGATTGCCGGGCCCGACGATGATATTGGCTGTGGGCTGTCCAAAGAGACCGAAGGCCATAGAGGCCACGCCCTGAACGCCTCCGATAGCCATGATTTTATCCGCGCCACAGACATGGGCAGCATAGACAATCGCGGGATAGAGTCCGACACCGGGTTGAGGGGCAGAACATACGGTAATGTGCTCGCAGCCCGCCACTTTGGCTGTGGTCACAGTCATGATGGCACTGGCGATGTGACGATAGCGACCTGCAGGCACGTAACAGCCTGCCGCTGCCACTGGAATCGCCTTTTGACCAGCTATGAAGCCTGGGTTCACCTCGTACTCTACGTCAGACACCGTGCCCTTTTGCACTTCGGCAAAACGGCGGATGTTGTCGCGGGCAAAGAGGATATCTTCTTTCAGCTTCTCAGGCACAAGCGCACTTGCGGCCTCGATTTCCTCGGGCGTCAGCTGCACATTGCCATCGTATTTGTCGAACTTCTTTGCGTACTCCAGCGCAGCTTCTTCGCCGCGTTCTTCGATGTCCGCAAGGATGCCTGCAACGATGGCCGTCGTCTCGCCTGCGTCAGAACGCGAGGTCAGAGCGGCCTTTTTCAGATAGTTTCGTGCCATAGGCCCGTCCTTTTCTTGGCGAAAGCTTAGGCTTCCCGTTTGTTGTGAATAATAGAGGCGTAAAAGGCCAAGCCGATCAGGCCGATGCCGACGCCTCCGGTGATGAGTTCATGCACATGGGTCAGCGATTGCAGGAACATCACAATCGACAGTGCAAAGATGGAATAGAAGGCGCCGTGCTCGAGATACCGGAACTCGGCCAGCGTGCCGCGTTCCACCAGCATGATGGTCATAGAGCGAACATACATCGCGCCAATGCCCAGACCGATGGCGATCAAGAGGATATTGGCGGTCAGAGCAAAGGCCCCGATGACCCCGTCAAACGAGAAGCTTGCGTCCAAGACCTCGAGATAAAGGAAAGCGCCCAGCCCGCCTTTGGCCCCGATCTCTGCGGTCTTGCCCGCGATATTGTCGAGGTAGGTGCCCAGACCGTCGACCAGAGTAAACACCAACAGGCCCATGACCGCAGAGGTCAGGAAGGGCGCAATTTTATAGTCCGGCAGGTATTGCGCGATGACCAGAACGATCACCAAAACCAAGGCGATCTCAAACCCTCTGATCGAGCCCCATTTGCGCAGTTGGCGTTCGACGCTTTTGACCCAATCCACCGACTTGTCTTCATCAATGAAGAACTTGAGCGCCACCATCATCAGGAAGGTGCCGCCAAAGGCAGAGATCGGCCCATGGGCTTTGCCAATGATCCGCGAATATTCATCCGGATCCGCGAGCGCGAGGTGCATAGCCGCAAAAGGATTGATCCAGGCAAAGATTGCGACAATTGCCAGCGGAAAGACGATCCGCATACCAAAGACCGCAATCAAAATCCCCCAGGTCAGAAACCGTCTTTGCCAGACTGGCGTCATCTCTTCGAGCTTGTTGGCATTGACGATCGCATTGTCAAACGACAACGCGATCTCCAGTGCCGCCAGAACCGCCCCCACAAAGAGGAAGGACATGATGCCCCGCATGTCTCCCTCGGTGGCAAAACCGAGCCACCCAGAGAGCCCCAGACCGATCACCGTCACGATGAGCGGCCATTTGAGGTAGGACACAGTGCTGCGTTGTGCGCTCATGTCTTAATTCCCCGACATGACTTCTGGGAGCCAGAGCACGAGCTGCGGGAAGAGGAACAGCAGGATCAGACCAAAGAGCTGCACCAACATGAACTGCATCATGCCCAGATAGATGTCCTTAAGATCCCAGTTCGGCACAACGCCCTTCAGGAAGTAGGCCGAGAGGGCCACGGGCGGCGAAAGCCAGGCGGTTTGCAAGTTCACCGCAACCAGGATCCCGAACCAGACCATCATGTCATAGCGATCCAGTCCATAGACATCGAGCGCCTCAACGGTAGGCAACAGGATCGGGACAACGATCAGAACGATCGGCACCCACTCCAGCGGCCAACCCAGAAGGAAGATCAGCGCCATCACGAGGATCAGGATCAGATAGGGTGACATATCCAGACCCAGCAGGAGTTCTGTCATCATCTTAGGTGTTCCAAGAGCCGAGAACTGCGCGCCAAAGAAGTTGGACGCGGCCACAAGGAACATGATCAGAACCGTGATCTCGAGCGCTTTGATCAGGCTATCAAAGAAGCTTGGGATCGTGAACTTGCGATAGCCAATCGACAGAAGGATCGCACCGAACGCGCCCATCGCCGCCGCTTCTGCAGGGGTTGCGAGGCCCAAGAGGATCGAACCCAAAGCAAAGGAGATCAGGATGGTGGGTGGCATAAGGCCTGCAAAGAACTCATCCCAAAGATCCGAGAAGTAGAAGGACTCATCGGCTTCGCGGCTGTAGATCGGACGCCCCAAGATCGCCAGGAGCACGGTGAAGGCTCCGAAGATCGTGGACCAGATCGGCAGTTCGCCGCCCGCCATATTCGCGGTGATCATATAGAGATGGAAGATGACCGCGATTGGCACGACGATGCGTAGCACGTTCAGGCGACGGTAGGCTGCGTAAGCGACTGCCAGCACAATCGCCAGAACGATCAAGCCTGCGAAGGGCACGGTGCCAGCAAAGGCGCCACCAAGGCTCAGACCAAAGACGCGGCAAACAGTCAGAACACCCAGACAGATCAGGGCAACTTCTGCGCCATAGAACTTTGACGTCTCTGGTTGGTCTTCGTCGGCCAAAATCGGGCCGAGTTCAGGGTTCAACCAGCAGCGCCCCAATGTGTAGAGCAGATAGAGCGACGCCAACAACGCGCCCGGAATGAACGCACCCCGGAACAGGTCGAGCGTCGAGACCTCAAGCACGGGCCCCATAACGATCAGCATGATCGACGGTGGGATCAGAATGCCAAGCGTACCACCGGCTGTGATCGTACCGGCGGCAAGCTGAACGTTATAGCCAGACCGGCTCATCGTTGCGCCCGCCATGATGCCCAAGAGCGTCACCGACGCGCCCACAATACCAGTGGCCGCCGCAAAGATCGTCGAAACGATCAGAACCGCAATGAACAAGGCACCGCGTACCCGCGCCATGATCATCTGGATCGAGGCAAAGAGCCGCTCCATCAGGCCAGCAGCCTCCATGACGATCCCCATGAGGACGAACAGCGGCACCGCCATCAGCTGGTCATTCAGCATGGTGGAGTTGGTGTTCAGCGTCATCAGCAGGGTGGTGAGCTTAAAGTTCGCGCCCCAGATGCCGAAAACAAAGGCCAAGAAGATCAGCGTGAAGGAAATCGGGAAGCCGATGAAGATCACGAAGAGCATCGCGAAGAGCATGATCAGACCGATGGTCGGTTTATCGAGTTCAGGACGTGCACTCATCAGATCCGTGAACCATTCGCCACCCGGCACCAGTTGTGGCGCAAAGATTGCGAGGATCAGCCATGCCAGTGCAATCACATAGACGGGTAGGGCGCGGACAAACAGCTTCTCGCGCTCTTTGCCCATCTTATGGAAGGCTCGGAAAATCTCGGGAATACCCTGCAGCATCAAGAGGAAGCCACCGACCGGCATCGCGGTCCGTGCCGGCCACAGTAGCGGGCCCCAAGCACTGTCGATCGCCATGGTCTCGCCCGTAGAATAGGCAAGCCACCAGAATTGGCTGGCAACGATGGTGAAGAAAATCATCGAAGGCATGAAGAACAAGAGGTACAGCAAGGCATCCACTGTCGCCTGCGTCTTGCTCGACCAGTTCCTGTAAAGGAAATCGGCGCGAATGTGCACGCCGCGCATCAGGCCATAGCCCGCGGCGGCCATAAAGAGCACGCCCGCAATCATCCGGCTGGTGTCATAGACCCACAGCGTTGGCCCTAAACCCAAAGAACGGGCAAGGTCTTCGAAACCGGCATCCTGCAGGATCGCAAAGGAGTTCCGGGAAATAACCTCATAAACCACCACAACAATCAGCGGCACCATCAGCAGCGCGATGATCTGACCAGCGCGATAGTTGATGACGTCAATGGCCGCCGTAATCGGGCGCTGCCAGGCCGACATGTCCTCGGGCGTTTCTCCCGGAGCTTCAGCGCGTCGTTCGGCAATCAGCTCGTCAGCAATTTCCAGATCTTCTGGATTTGGTTCGTCAGCCATGTGGTTCCCTCCCCAAGCCGTGGATTTGCCCACGGCATTCTTTTGGCCAAAACGCCCCCAAGAGGCGCTTTGAGCAAAAGAACAGCCGGGCCCCGAAAGGCCCGGCCAATGTGATTATTTCAGAGTGTCCGCGAAGGCACGGCCAAGACCTGCGTTCGAGGTCTGAGCACCGGCCCAGAATGGAACAGCCACTTCAGCAAAGGCACGCTGGGATGCCCAAACTTCTGCGAAGAAGTCGTTCTCATCCGCTGCAGCCTGCAGTGCTTTCGCTGCTGCTGCAGAATACTCGGTGAAGTAATCCGCTGGAGTATCCTCAAGGATAACACCGTGGTTGTCTGTCAGGTCTTTCAGAGCCTTACCGTTTTCAAGAATACGGTAGGACATGGACTTGGACAGAGATGCGTTTGCCGCAACTTCCAGAGCTTTCTTCTCAACGTCAGACAGGGAGTCATAGAAGTCGCCGTTCACATACATGTCGGCGTTCACAACAACCTGGTGCAGACCTTGCAGATAGTAGTGCTTCAGCACTTTCTGGAAGCCAAACACGGAGTCAGGCTTCGGGCAGCACCATTCTGCTGCGTCGATTGTGCCTTTTTCCAGCGCTGGCAGGATGTCACCGCCGCCCATTGCGACTGCAGGAACACCGATGTCAGCATAAGCAGCGCCAACCATGCCTGGAGGGGCACGGAACCGCATCTGACGGAAGTCATCCATGGATTTGATCGGCTCTGGGAACCAACCCAGTGCTTCTGGGCCAACTGGCTGCAGCATGAAGCCTTTGACGTTTACGCCCATTTCATCCCACAGACGATCATACAGCTCTTTACCGCCGCCATACTGGAACCAGCTCAGGAATGCGATGTTGTCCATGCCGACGCCGGCACCCGCAACAGGCGCACCAAAGAGGTTCGCAGCAACGTGCTTACCACCCCAGTAGTGGGTCCATGCAAAGCCACCTTCGACCAGGCCCGCGTCAACCGCGTCCATGATGTCACGTGGGCCAACGACCGCACCTGCTGGCAGTACTTCGATGGTCAGGGAACCACCTGTCAGAGCAGCAACGTCTTTGCCGAATTCGTTCAGCATAAAGACTTCGTCTGCAGTGTTAGGCAAAACCGACTGGATGCGCAGAACCTTTTCCGCCATCGCCGAGGTCGCCATAAGCGCCAATGTTGCGGCACCTGCCGCTACATGTCTTAGTTTGAACATTTATTGTCCTCCCATTTAAAAACCTTCGTCGTTCTTTTTGGTCCCGAGGCTGAAGGCATTGCCTCAGAGTTTGTTGGGGTCTGAAGTGACCCGAAATCCGTGCCGGAAACCGACAAGAATAGCGCGGCGCACATCATGCTCTCGCATCCTCCAATACGAGATCGGCGGCTTTCTCGCCGATCATGATGCACGGTGCATTTGTGTTTCCACTGACGATGGTCGGCATGATCGACGCGTCTGCAACGCGCAGACCTTCGATGCCTTTGACCTTAAGGCGAGGGTCGACGACGGCTTTGTCGTCGATGCCCATCTTGCAGGTGCCAGTGGGGTGATAGATCGTCACGGCCGTACGGCGTGCCCAATCCAATGTTCCTTCAAAATCATCAAACGCCACATCTTTACCCGGCGCGTGCTCTTCCGAGATATGCGCCTTGAGGGGGGCAGTGTTTGAGATCTTGCGAGCAATCTGGATGCCTTTGACGATAGTTTTGCAGTCAAGGTCCGTCGCCAGATAGTTCGGATGAATCTCCGGATGATCATCCATGCTCGCCGAGCGGATTTTCAGATGTCCGGCACTTTCCGGGCGCAACTGCAGAACCGAAGCCGTAAAGGCCGAGAATTTATGCGGGCCATCCGCCGGTTTATCCGCGCTCCATGGTTGGATGTGGAACTGAATATCTGGAGTCTCTAAATGCTCTTCGGTCTTGAGGAACCCGGTGCCAAGGCTTGCGGCCATGGTCATTGGGCCGCGCTGTGTCAGCGCATATTGCATCGCGATCAAACCCTGTTTGAAGACGTTGCTGGCCTCAGTGTTGATCGTGCTGAGATCGGTTTTATATACAGGACGCGCTTGCAGGTGATCCTGCAGGTTTTTCCCCACGCCGCTCAGCGCAGTTTTGACTTCGATACCATGTGGCTTAAGCTCTTCAGGGTCTCCGACGCCCGATAGCATCAGGATCTGAGGTGAACCAATTGCGCCAGCGCTTAGGATCACCTCGCAGCGGGCAGAGATGGTTTGCATTTCGCCGCCGAGCCGCACGCGGATACCAATGGCGCGGCCGTCTTGGATCAGGACTTTCTCTGTCTGCGCGCCCGTGATGATGGTCAGGTTAGGACGGTCTTTTGCGGGTCGCAGATAGGCTACCGCAGACGAACACCGACGTCCGCCCTTCATGGTCAGTTGGAAATACCCGACACCCTCTTGGTCTTCGCCATTGTAATCTGGCGTACGCTTGTACCCCGCAGCCACAGCCGCATCGAGCCACTTGTCGACGACCTCGCGCGTCAGCCGCGAGTCCTGAACCGACAGAGGACCATCAGAGCCGCGCACATCGTTGGAATGTTCGCCATGCCAGGTCTCGGCACGCATAAAGAGCGGCTTCACACTGTCCCAGGACCAACCGGTGCAGCCAAGCTGTGCCCAGTGATCATAGTCCTGAGGTTGTCCGCGAACATAGAGCAATCCGTTGATGGAGCTTGACCCGCCCAGAACCCGACCTCGCGGCCATGCAATCGCGCGACCCGCGATCCCTGCGTCGCTTTCGGTGACATAGCGCCAATCCGTATTCGGGTTACCCATCGTGCGGAAATACCCGACCGGAATATGGATCCACGGATTGCGATCAGGTGGTCCTGCCTCGACAAGCGCAACGCTGTAGCGTCCGTCCTCTGACAGACGGTTCGCGAGCGCACATCCGGCAGAGCCGGCACCAACAACTACGAAGTC
Organism: Cognatishimia coralii; assembly: GCF_037478305.1. Classification (NCBI taxonomy): domain Bacteria; kingdom Pseudomonadati; phylum Pseudomonadota; class Alphaproteobacteria; order Rhodobacterales; family Paracoccaceae; genus Cognatishimia; species Cognatishimia coralii. The sequence goes on along the minus strand of NZ_JBBGAZ010000003.1, from coordinate 217,629 downwards.
AAACTTCATTTACCACCTAAATATCAAAAATTGAGACTTTTAATCTCGATTTTGGTAAAAAAGCACGGTATCGTGATTCGCGGAAATTGCACTAACTTTTTTTCGGAGACATTCGATTTGTCGGAGAGCGACCGTATCCCAACCAACCTCAGAACCCTGTTGATCCTTGAGATATTGGGCAAAAGCGATCGGGCGATGTCGGCCACTGAGATCAATGATCAACTTGGGCTGCCCAAGCAAACGGTCCACAGACTATGCGCGACACTGGAAGAAAACGGGTTCCTCACGCGCCCGGGCAATGCCAAGAAGTACCAAGTGGCACGGCGGTTGCGAGACCTTGGGTCTGGGCTCTTGCACAATTCCAGAGATCACATTGCGCGTCACCAGATCCTCAAGGAAGTGGCCGCTCAGGTGGGCGAAACTGTGAACTACGCCGCGCCGGGTAATTCCGGAATGCATTATCTGGATCGTGTCGAAACAGATTGGCCATTTCGTATCCAGCTTCCGATCGGTACGAGTGTTCCGTTTCATTGCACCGCAAGTGGCAAGACGTTTCTGGCCAGTCTGACACCGAAAAACCGCGAAGCGATAATATCGTCTCTGGATCTCAAACAGATGACGCATAAGACCCACAGCGATCCTGATGTGTTGCTGGCCGAGTTGCGCAAGATCCGCAAACAGGGGTACGCGCTGGACGAAGAGGAATTTATGGACGGCATGATAGCCATTGCCGTTCCAGTCGTTGATCCGCAGGGACGCTTTGTGGCCGCGGTCGCGTACCATGGCCCAACGCAGCGCATGACTTTGAACGAAGCCGTCGAGCGCAAAGATCTCTTACTTGTCGCCGCAGAGAAACTCAGCACTGTCCTGTTTCAAGTTGACTGAGCAGTCTTACGATGTTTCCTGAACGTCGAAAGATTGGCGTCTGGTTGTCTTGAGGTTTTTGTAAGAACGACTTGATGGGCCGCCAGCTGTCTCGGAGGCGATGAATGGAATTGTTGCAAAACACGTTGCGTGGCGGTGGCAAGATCGCGGAAAACGCGCCGTTTCCTTCTGTGGATGAAACGCGGGTCGAGGTTCTCCTGCGCCATTTCGACGGCGATGTCACAACGCCATTGGTGGATGCGAATAGATTGGCCTCGGTTGGCGCGTTTTGGGTCAAGGACGAACGAAGCCGCATGGGGTTGGGCTCTTTCAAAGCGCTCGGCGCGGCCTATGTGATCGCGCGTCAGGCGTCTGACCTCAACAAGGCTCCCGATGCCGACACGTTGAAGGGGCGCACCTATGTGACCGCGAGTGCTGGCAATCATGGAATTAGCGTTGCGAGTGGCGCGCGCATGTTCGGTGCAGAGGCTGTCGTCTATATCGCCGAAACAGTGCCCGCTGCGTTTGAAGAACGACTTAAAGGCTTTGGCGCCAGCGTGATACGCGAAGGTGCTGATTATGCCGCATCTATGCAAGCTGCGGCTCAGGCAGCAGAGGCGCAGGGCTGGATCCTGTTGTCTGACAGCTCTTGGGAAGGCTATGTCGAGCTGCCGTACATCTTGATGGAAGGCTATCTACAGATGGCCCATGAGGTGGTGTCTCAATGCGTTGAAGTGCCCACGCATGTTTTCCTTCAGGCCGGCGTGGGCGGCATGGCCGGAGCGGTCGCGGCCTATATCCGCAAGGTCTGGGGCGACGAGCCGCGGATCATAGTCGTTGAACCAGAGGCCGCGCCTGCTTTGCTGGCCAGCGTGCGTTCGGGCACTTGTGTTTTTGCAGATGGGCCGGACAGCATCATGGGGCGTTTGGATTGCAAAGAGCCTTCTTTGATTGCTCTAAATGGCCTTGCCCGCGACGCAGATGATTTCCTGACGATCAGCGACGATGACGTAAGGCAACGCCTTCCGCAGATGGCGGCCTCGGATCTTGCCACGACTGCATCGGGAGGGGCGGGCATAGCCGCTGCGATGATGCCAGAGGTGCAAGAGGCTTTGGGCATTGGACCCAGATCTCGCATTCTTTGTTTTCTGTCTGAAATTCCTGAATAGAGGTCAAAAGCTATGCGCCGTTTTCGGGCGATAGGCGTTGGGTTCGCCCGAAGATGCACTGCAACGGTTTGGACATCGTACTAATACTATGGGGCTATGCGTCGTTCCGCGTAGCAATTAAACGACCCCCGAACTGTTGACCTTTTGGTCGAGTCGGGCTTAAGGCGAGCGCACACAGCTCTCCACGTCCCCAAAAAGTAGAGGTAAGCCTTATGCGGCCAAGCCTATCTAGCCTATTTCCAGCGCGTCTTTGGATGAACAAAGTCTCGCCGGATAGCCTGAGAGCTGATCTTTTCGCTGGATTTTCCAATGCGGCCATCGTCGTGCCGCAAGGCGTGGCATTCGCAACGATTGCAGGGCTGCCGCCTGAGTACGGGCTGTACACAGCGATGATTACCGCTGTTGTCGCTGCCCTTTGGGGCTCGTCCATGGTGATGATTTCCGGCCCGACGACGGCGATCTCTGCGCTATTGTTTGCAACCCTGCAAGACCTCGCGGTGCCGGGATCCGCGGAATTCATCCAATTGGCACTGTTGCTCACCGTGATGGTAGGCGTCTTTCAGATGCTGGCGGGGATCGCACGACTCGGAGGGCTTGTATCCTTCGTCTCTCATTCTGTCATGACCGCATTCACCGCAGCAGCAGCTGTTTTGATCGGTGTCAGCCAGTTGGCGGGTGCACTTGGCTTACACGTGGAAGGTGGCGGCAATGTTCTGGAACGTCTGATCCGCGTCGGAGAAGCCATTTCTGAAACCAATATGTCTTCGACCATTGTGGCGGCGGTGTCTCTGATTTCCGTCGTGATCTTGCAGACCTATGCTAAACGTTCGCCGGGCTTTCTGATCGCGTTGATCCTGGGGGCGGCTGTCGCATATGCCATGGGAGGCGCTGAGGCCGGTATTGCCATGGTTGGCGAATTGCCCTCGGCCTTCCCAATCTTCGCGCCACCGACAGAAAACCTGAACAAACTGGCGGACTTGGCGCCGGCGGCTTCTGCCATCGCACTCGTTGGCCTGCTCGAAGCCATCTCGATCGGCCGCGCTTTTGCGGTGCGTCGACACGAGAAATTTGACGCGAACCAAGAAATGATCGGGCAGGGCCTGTCCAACACCGTAGGCGGTTTCTTTCAGTGCTATGCGGGGTCTGGCTCGTTCACACGCTCTGGCGTCAACGCCGAGGGTGGCGCGCAAACGCCACTGGCGGGTGTTTTTGCCAGCATGTTCCTTGCCCTGATCCTTTTGCTCTTTGCCCCGTTGATCAAGTTCATCCCGGTTCCGGCCATGGCAGGTCTGATCCTCTTTGTGGCCTGGCGTTTGATTGACCGCAAAGAGTTGCATCACGTGATTACAACCAGCCGCCCCGAGACAGTCATTCTGGTTTTAACCCTTGGCGCTGGGCTGTTCATCGAGCTGGATTTCGCGATCTATGTCGGCGTGATCGCATCCTTTGCGGTGTTCATCTACGAAAGCTCTCACCCGTCTATTGTCGTCAGCGCACCTGCAGTAACCAAATCAGGACGCCGCAAATTCCGCAACGCAGACACTCATAAGATCCCAGAATGCCCTCAAATCGTATCAATCCGCATTGATGGTCCTTTGTATTTCGGATCTGTCGACCACGTCGAAGAAGAATGGGACAAATTCCGTGCGGCGCGTCCTAACCAGACGCATGTGATATTCTACCTCAAGGGTTTTGGTAAAATCGACTTGGCCGGCGCTGACTTCTTGATCCGCCATATCCGCGAAATTCGCGCGGCCGGTGGTAGTTTCCGCATTGTTGCGCTCTTCCCGCCGTTGCTGCAGAGTTTGCGGCGCTTCCATGTGATCGAAGAGATCGGCGAAGACCACCTACATATTTCAAAGGGTGAAGCCTTGGATGCCGCGACCAAAGAGTTGAACAACGACATCTGCGCGAACTGCAAGAAACGCGTGTTCACGGAATGCGCGGATTTGCCCGGCGGCAACAAAGCCTAGAAGCGCGATCACTCAGCGCGCAGGAATATCTGTAAGTCCGCGACATTGGTGCCCGTCGCTCCGGTGATCAATAGATCGCCGGATGCCCCAAGCGCTTTATAGCTGTCGTTTTGGTCCAGAAAGTCTGACAAAGACAGATCTTGTTCTGCCAAACGTGCGAGCGTTTGGTCGTCCACGACTCCTCCTGCGGCATCGGTCGGGCCATCCCGTCCGTCTGTGCCGCCGCTCAGAAACACCCATGAACCGGGCATGCCCCTGCGTTCGGCCTCTTGCGCGACGCGTAACGCAAGCTCTTGGTTCCGGCCGCCTCGGCCTGACCCTTTCAAAACCACGGTGGTCTCTCCACCAAAGGCCAAGGCTTTGCCCGCGGGCAGTGTCAGAGCTTCGCTGACGATGCGCTCTGCGGCGTCCTGGACATCACCTTCAAGCGGGCTTGGGCTGATGTCTGCGTTGAGTGCAGCGGCCATAGCCGACAGGGAGAGGCCGTTTGACCCGATCAAATGCGCTTCGGGTTCCGGTTGATCTTTTGGTGGTTTTGGCGTCAAAAGTGCATCCTGCACAGAGGATGGACATTGCTCCCACACCCCAGCTGACTGCAAAACCTCGCGAGCGTCATCGGAGGTGCCTGCTCGGCTCAGCGTAGGGCCGCTGCCAACGAGTCGCATGTCATCGCCCAAAACATCGGAAAGAACAAAACTGATCACGCGGGCCGGAGCCGCTGTTGCTAAAAGCCCGCCGCCTTTGGTGCGGGACAGGGATTGGCGGACGATGTTCATGCTGCCAATGTCCAAGCCTGATCCGAGCAGAAGTTCATTGACCTTTATCTTGTCAGCGAGGCTCACGCCATCAATCGGGGCTGGCAGCAATGCTGACGCACCACCTGACACCAGCGCAAGGATGACATCGCCGTCTTTGGCGTCGCGAAGCATATCCTCTGCGCACAGAGCAGCCTCAGCCCCTTTTGCGTCTGGAACAGGATGGGCCGCGCCCAAGATCTCGATCCCGTCGCATTGAGTATCGTTTTCATAGTTCGTGATCGCCAATACACGGCGCGGCTCAAAGGGTCCCAATGCCTCAAGGGCGGCTTGCGCCATACCTACTGCTGCTTTGCCAAACGCAAGGATATAGAGATCCCCAGCAACCTGATTTGGGTCGAAATGCGCGTGTATAGCCGCCAATGTCGCCCTCTTTGGGTCTGCTGCCTGAACGCCCCGCTGAAACGCGAATTCAGCCTGTTCGCGCAGCGCTGCGCGTGGATTGTAATTCATGGCGGCCTCCCTTTTTCGTATGCGTAAGCGCTTTGTCGAACATACGCAACACAGAGCCTTGCACCATATGCAAATCGAACTTGCACCAAGCAAAACAGGTTGTGACTTGGCCATTTGCCGGCGTCAGCCTAATACTGCATCACTTGTCAACGAACTGAGTCCCCCATGGCCCCTTTGCCTATTGACGAAAGCAGCAGCATCGCTCCCGTTTTGTTCCTTGCAGAGACAAGCGAACCGGCTGTTCTTGCCGTTATCACGGACATTGAAGGTCCGTCCTATCGTCCCTTGGGTGCGATGATGGCCTTGACGGCCTCTGTCTCGCGTGTCGGATCGCTGTCGTCCGGCTGTGTCGAGGCAGATATCGCCTTGCACGCTGAGCGCGCGCTTGAAGCAAACACGTCCAAAGTGGTTAGATACGGGCGTGGATCGCCCTTCGTAGATATTCAGCTGCCCTGTGGCGGGGGGTTGGAAATCACGCTGATCCCAAACCCTGACCGCAGCGTTTTGCAAACCGTCGCTGAGCGTTTCGCCGATCGTCAGCCCTGCTCCTTGTCGTTTGACCTGGGAAGCCGTGACATTTCTGTAGGTCCGGCCCAAGACACGGGAATTAACAGTGGAAGGTTTCACATTCGCCTTGATCCGGAAATCTACTTTTACGTCTTCGGGAAAGGCCCAGAGGCCGTCACTTTTGCCGCGCTTGTTCAATCTGCCGGGTTCCCCAATGTCCTTTGTTCTCCGGATCATGAAACCCTCGAAGCAGCTGCAAACGGTGGAAGTGAAACGCGTCATTTAACCTCTGCCCGGTTCCCAGCTGATTTTGCCCCTGACGCACGATCTGCTGTGGTGTTGTTTTTCCACGATCACGACTGGGAGCCAGAAATCTTAAAAGGCGCGCTTGCATCCAAAGCCTTTTATATCGGGGCGCAAGGCAGCAAACGTTCGGCCGCAGCACGTCGCGCTCAGTTGACGGCTTTGGGTACAGCAGAGAGCGACCTAGAGCGGCTGCGAGGGCCGATCGGGCTTATCCCATCCGCGCGAGATGCCCGCAAATTAGCGGTTAGCGTGTTGGCCGAGGTGATGAACGAAGGCTGATCTGTCGCTTTTGAACCTAAATTTGAGGCGCAAACGGATTGCCGCGCGTGTCAAAGAATGGTTGCCTTGTCTCAACTAGGGAAGGGTGCGGCAATGGATTTACCAAAAACGATGCGGGCGATGGTCACAATGGGCCATGGGGATTTGGATCAAATGGTCTGGCACGAGAACTGGCCCCGCCCGGATCCGGGCCCTGGCGAAGTCTTGCTGCGCGTGCGCGCTTGCGGGTTGAACAACACTGACGTGAATACGCGGTCTGGATGGTATTCCAAAACAGTTGAATCCGGGACAACCGGAGGCGCATTGGATGCGGCTTCCGAGGATGCAACATGGGGCGGGGCTGCCGTGACATTCCCGCGGATCCAGGGGGCCGATGTATGCGGCGAAATCGTCATGGTCGGCGAAGGTGTCGCAGCATCGCGCGTCGGAGAACGCGTTATTACGGACAATTGGCTGCGCGACAAAAACGATCCGCTGAACAAGTCCAAAACGGGGTACTACGGGTCCGAGCGCGACGGCGGGTTTGCCGAATATACAGTTCTTCCGGCGGAAAACGTGATTGCTGTAAACTCTGATTACACAGACGCGGAACTCGCCACGTTTTCCTGCTCATACTCTACTGCCGAGGGCATGCTTACCCGGGCCAAGGTGGCGGGTGACGACACTGTTTTGGTGCCAGGCGCGTCTGGCGGGGTCGGCGGTGCGGTGGTTCAGTTGGCCAAACGACGAGGCGCGCGCGTCATTGCGCTGGCTTCAGAAGCCAAACACGCGGAAGTATCCGAACTTGGGGCGGATGTCGTGCTCCCGCGTGCGCCTTCGAATTTGAAGCAGCTTCTGCAATCCGAGTCTATCACGGTTCTGGCTGATGTGGTCGGTGGGGACAATTGGCCAGTTTGGATAGACCTGCTTGAACGCGACGGGCGCTATACGTGTTCTGGTGCCATTGCCGGTCCGATGGTGTCTTTTGACCTGCGGACGTTCTATCTGCGCGATTTGACGTTTACCGGATCGACCGTGATCGATCCTGAAGTCATGCCCAATCTGGTCCGCTACATCGAAAGCAAGCAGATCAAGCCCGTTTTGGCGGCAACTTATGACCTAAAAGACCTCCACGAGGCGCAGCGGGCGTTTATCGCCAAACAGCATACTGGAAATATCGTGGTTACCCCATGACGCTAGTGTCTTGGCTCAAAGGCGCTTGCCTTCACTAACGCTGGCAAAACGCGTTCCTCACGCATCGCTCGGGCCTGAGCCATCAAAGTGGTCACTATGGGCGCATTATCAAGAACGAGGACATTGGCGAGGGTTTTCCAGAAGAATTCCTTTGCCGTCACAGATACCTTATGGACACGCACATTCACAGCGCTCGAATTGGCGACGATCTGTCGGCTGTAGGGTGACGCCGCCAAGGTCTGGGTCGCGGCGATTGTCAGGTTTGCCCTGACTAAAAACCGCCCTTGATCCTCGCGCGAAATGCCTCTGATTTCGGCCTGCAGATCGTTCACCAGTGCAGGGAGGCCAATCGTTTCCACTGAGATTCGATCACCGACCTGAAAGAGTGCGATATCGGCGTCCTTTACTGGTATCTCCACCGCATATCCGGTCTCTTGCTGAGGCAGAAGCGAAAACACTTCGACCCCCGTGGGCAGGGCATTGCCTTTCGGAGGGCGCCTCACCCGAACAATTTTACCAGAGTAGGGCGCTTGTACGCGCGGTGTGTCAATGAGGGCCTCAAGGGTTGCGATACGCTTGTGCCTCTCGCGAAGGGCCTTTTGTACAGAGGCGGTGAGTTCTGATCGCCTTGCGGCAAGGTCGTTCAATGCACGCTTGTGTTTTACCTCTGCCAAGTCCCGAGCATTTTCTAATGACGCTTTTGTCAGAGACAATGCCAGTATCCGGTCCAACATCGCGTGAGTTTTTGCGACGTCGCTGTTGCGCCGATGAGCGGCTGTTGCTTCGGTAAGATATGTCGCGACTAGGTCAATTTCTTTCTGAGACTTGGAGTTCTCCGCGGCGAAAAGGGCGATAAGATTCTGATGTTCTTGACGAATATCCTGGCAATCGCGCGGTTCTTTCGCAGCCGGTGTTGGCAAGGCAGGTTTTTCACCTTCAACTGGGGCATCAATGCTGCATCTTAAAGTCTGCTGGTCCGTGAGATTAAGTTCTTTCAGTTCAGCCAGCGCGGAGGTCATCGCCGCTACATCAAACGTCAACAATGTTTGACCGTGTCGCACAGTTTCTCCATTCGTGACGAGCAAGTCTTCGACAACGACATCCGCGGGAACGTGAATCTGCACAGGCTGAATTTGGCTCGCCATTTTACCACTAAACAACCGGCTAGACGAAACCGTCGACTGGCTCATAGCACTTGCGGCCAAAGTCCCAATACCCGCCAGGCATATTCCCATAGCAAACAGCCAGAAAACCGCTCGAAAAGGAATTCGTCCTCGGGGGACCTGCTGGTATGGCCTACGGATTGGGCTTCGCGCCATCTTTGGCTCCGGCTTTTACGCGACGCGGATCAAAGGTCTTTATTTTGACCTCCAAAACACGATGGTCGATATTGCTGCTCTTTTCCACTTCGATGCTGCTTTGAAAAATCGATGCCAGCGGCAGGATGTCCTTAGATATTGTGCTCTCTTTGGCCGCCTGGCGCGCGCGCTCGAACTGCGCGCTTGTTATAGGAGCGTCTTGATCCTCCATGCGCAGCACGCAATGTCCTTCGAAGTGTTTGAACGAAAAGGTGATGAGACCCGGCCAACCTGGATCCGCTGTTTTGCAAGAATAGGTCAACATGTCGGTGGCCACAGTCGTCACGCGCCGTTTGTTGGCCTCTTCGGGGCCACGCCGGAAATGGGAATGGATCCAGCGCGTTAGATTTTCCTCTGTATCAAGTTGCCGTGCGCCGATGAAACGTGACCAGCCGGTCGAGATCCGGTCGCGCACCAACTCTGCTGGCCCTTGATCAATAATGCGCCCGTATTGCATCACTACCAATCGGTCGCAGGTCTCAAGCAGGGCTCTATTGTCTGTGGCCATGACCACTGACCTGCCGAGTTTGACTTCTTGTTTGACTCGCTCGACCACACCGGCAATTTGCTTTTCCGTCAGCCCGTCTTCGGGGCGATCAAACAAGTATAGTTCGGGGCTTATGAGAAATGCGCGGGCAAAAGCCAAAGCCTGTGCCTGCGAACGAGGCAGATGTGTCGCATCAGAGCTGTCACAAATTGAATCTACAATTTCGCTAGAGAAAACCAAACGCTCCAAGAGTGCTTTGCCGCGACGCAGGGAATCTTCGCTGTCGTAACAAGACAAGTTCGCTGCGCCGGAAATAGGCAGTAAAATTGGGTGGTCGGGCAGATAAACAAGGGCAGCATCCCGCGCTTTGGCGCTTCGTAACCAGATATCAGAAGAGTTAAACCGTATCTGGCCTGAAACCTCCATTCCCATGAGCGCGTAGGGATCAGCCAACGATTGTAGTAGTAGGCTTTTGCCTGAACCGCTCTCTCCAATGATCCCCGTGATAGAACCTGGTGGGGCCTCGAAGGTCAGGTTCGACAAAAGCTGAGTTCCCCCGTCTCCTAGAACAGTCAAATTTTTAACGCTTAGGCCGAATTCTTCCTCTTCGGGGTCTTGCAGGTTTCCAATCACCTCGGCGGGCTCAAGCACCTTTGTGGGAATGTTTGAGAAAGTCCGTGTGAAAAAGCGAAGGGCGTTTTCAACGCTCCAAACGGATGCAAGAACCAGCGGATACAGGGCCACCTCATTCAGGATGTTTTCGGCAATTAGATAGCTGCCGAGCGCGAAGGCAAATGTCACTGCTATGCCCAGTGTGGCGATATTTATGGGCGTCGCCATCGCGTGCTGGTCGGGTGCCGCGCTAGCTAGCTTCACCCCTATGCGATCCCGACCGGACAAGAGAGAGACTGCCTCGCCTGGAAGAATTTCCCAAAAAGGTTCCATACGGGCCAGCCGTGACACCAAGATATGGGCCAGGAGCCCAACAGTGCAGCCTACAAGAATTGCGCCTCCGGCAAGGGGATGAACGACGCAGAGCGCGAGAAAGATGACACCGCTCAAGCCGGCCGAAATTCTGTCCGCGTGCTCTTCTCGCAGGTTTCGATAGCCCGATAGCGCGCGGGTGTGCGCGAAGTTTACGACCACGAGGCAGAGCATGAAAACGGCGCCAATACCTGTCAGAATTGGGGCCATGCCAACTTCGCCTTGTTGCACGACAGTGGTGACAAAAAACACCGCCAACAAAGCTAGTGCGTAGCAACAAACCTGATGCGCAATCGTGAAAAGAGCCCCCAATGTAAATGCCCATGGGGGAAATGATCTGTCGCTTACTTTCAAAGGGACGAGGTCATCTTTTGAAATGACCTCGCCCTTTTCTTCTACCCCTACCTCATCGGTAAGAGCGCGCGAATGCTGCATAGCCACGCTCCTCACTCAACCTTGTGACACAGGCTAAGTCAGTAAGATTAACAATTACTTTTCAGCGGCCTAGTCGGTGCGGAGCCAAACGCGTTCGGAGTTTGGAAGCTATTTGTTAACGATGTTGTGTTTGTCTGCAGCCTGACGAGCAATAATCAGCATTGGGATGCCAAATGCCGACAGTAATCAAAAAAGAGGCAGGTAAATCTCCCGCAACACGGGGCTTATTTCTGTTTGCAGTCAGCGTAATTTCAGCGGTTGCTGTTTCGTGGTTCGTGGGCACGTCTGCGCGCGCATATTTTTTGTCGAGCCTGGACGATGTCGACCCCATAATTGCTGGTGGCGAATTGGATGATTTGCCAGCTTTGATGCGTGGCAACGTGCCCGCCGTGACCACGAGCGTTTACTATAAAGAGCCGCGCAAAGAAAAACCCCCTCGCATGTGCGAAATGCCAAAAACCTATTTCGATAAGTTGGATCAAGGATACGAGCAAGCCTCAGGATATACACGACGCAATGAATACATCCGAAAATACCGTCCGCGTCGCGGTTTCCTGAACGAGCGAGAGTTACGTGCAGCAAAGGTAGCATGGACTTATTTTGAGCAATTCACCCAGGAAAATACGGGACTGGCAAATTCAGTTGGCAACTACCCGTCAACGACGCTTTGGGATACGGCGTCTTATGTTGCCGGTGCCGTTGCGGCCTATGAGCTTTGTCTGATTGAAAAACCGGAATTTGATCGGCGCATGACGCGGCTTTTCACGACGATCAAAGGGCTTGAGCTGTTTCGCGGTGAAATGCCTAACAAAGTATATCACACCAAATCAGGCATGAAGGTCGACTATACCAACAAAGCCGGCGAAATCGGATTTTCCGCGCTTGATATTGGCCGAATGTTGGTCTGGATGCGCATCGTTAAAAACCGCTATCCCCACCTTGGAAATACGATTGATAGCGTTCTGCTAAAGTGGGATTTCAAAAACATTATCTCGGAAGAAGGGCTGCTCTTTGGCGCATATGTCGACAAAGAAACGGGCGAAACCGTTTATGCTCAGGAAGGCCGTCTCGGTTACGAGGAATATGCCGCAAAAGGTTTCGCACTTTGGGGGTTTGAACCTGTCCTGGCACATCGGGCAGAGCCGTTTCTGACGGCATCGATCTTTGGGATCCAAGTTCCCTATGATGGAAGGGACCCGCGTATTTTTCATAGTCAAAACTATGTCGTGACAGAGTCTTACCTGCAGGACGGTCTCGAGCTAGGCTTTGACTTGCCTCATGACGACAGCTCTCCGGATTGGATCAGCTCAGATGGATGGCGCGCCGAGTTCGCTGACCGTGTCTATGAGGTTCAGGAAAACCGTTGGCGTCGTACGGGATTCATGACCGCGCGATCAGAACACAACGTGAAGGGGCCACCCTACTTCACCTATGACACCATTTTTTCTGACGGCTACCCTTGGAATACAGTTACGCCGCGAGGTGACTATGTCCCTGATCATGCGGCGGTTGCTGCTAAGGCGGCTCTCGGGCTCTGGGCGCTTTGGGACACAGAGTATACCGACGTTTTATATGAGGCGATTATCGAGCTCTACGACCCAGAAAAAGGCATGTTCGAGGGCCTGTACGAACGAGGGCAAGGGCGTGTTGAAATTTTCACAGCGAACAACAATGGCATCATCCTTACGTCCCTATTGCACAAGGTGCAGGGGAAAATTCTGACCGGTTATCATGGGGATACCGAAGTTTGGTACACAGCCTTTCGCGACCAGGACGTACGCGAGCGTCGCAAATACCCTGATCCACCACAGCGGGATGACTGGCTTCCAGCGCTTAGGCACTCCATTCAAATAGAGGAAGACTTCTAATGGCAAATAACTATGTGAAATCCCTGCTAATTGGGTCGGTGTGCCTCTATTTGGGCTTCTCCTCGCCAGTATGGGCGCAGCAGTCGGCAGTGGATGATGCCGACAGCTTTACGTCTGAAAACGCGATCTTGGACACCTCAATTTTATTCGCAATTGGCGCGCGCGAAGCTCGACAAGAACTGCGAGGGTCATTTGGCTGGCCAACCTTTCAGGAAGGTTTGGTCGAGGGTGTGTATTTCAGATTTGATCCAGACGGTTATGCAAGATTTTCGCCGTCTCCGCGTTTGGACACAGATGTGTTCGAAGTCATCTGCCGACCGCGGACATATACATGTATGGGGCGGAAAAACGGTCTTGCAGTCGCTTTGACATCGCGTGGATCCTTACAGCTTCGAATGGAAAATGTTCTCGAAACCGATCAGTTCTTCGTTTCTGACGGTGTAAGCGAGCTGCCTCTTCCTCAGAATATTTTGCAACCTTTGGATCCAAGGCTAGAGTTGCTGCTTTCTTCGGGTGGCGAACTTGTTGTAAAGCGTCGCGAAGCAGAAGCTGAGCAAGTTTCTCTCGTTGGTTTTGCCGCCGTCGCAGCATACTTACGTTGGATTTCAGCGCGTCAGGACTACGTTGTTTTGCCACGAGGTTGGCCCGTTCCAAATTCGGACACCGCAGTGGTAGCCATAGGTCTAACGCAAGCTGCAAGTTGGCAGTCACCAATGCCGCAGCCCTTAATTCCTCAGGCAGTTCAGCAGGGGTTAGACCCAAGCAATCAGTCGCAAATAACAGAAATTGCAGAAACGTCGAAAGAGGCCTTCGAGCTTTTGAAGGAAATCGCAGACCCAAGACCAGTTCGCTTGGCGCCAAACTCTTCGGCCCCTCAAGCCGAGACGCTTTTGCTTCTAACAGAGCTAAAGATGTCTATCGACACGCTTGCATCGCAGTTGCATTCATTTGCGTTTTGCTCGGCACCCAAATCGGCTGAAGTCGCCACATCAATGCTCATGCCGGATCACCAAAAAACGGTCTCGAATGAGATCACTATGGATGCCGTCGGTATGGGGGCACAAGGTGATGCGTCATTGGCAAAAAGGTTAGAGTTTCTGATCGAAGAAATCGGCCTGCCAGCTGACCTTGCATTGATTGTTGCCCAACAAGGCAAAGTATCCGAGCTTGATGTGGCCGAGGATCAAAGCAATGTCGTTGGGGAAATTTTGAGCGAGCTACGGGCTCAGCTGAAGTCAGAAAATACAAGTGAAAGCAACGAGGTAGAAAGTTCAGACTACAAACTATTGAGCGAGTATTTTAAGTCGGTCAAACAATAGCCATTTTGACTTTCGCCGTTGGTGCAAATGCTTCTGACGCACCAACGACATTGCGTTATGAAAAGACCGCTAGCCGAACGGCCCTTGTGTGGTTGAGGAATTGAGCGCCTATCTATTCATTCCGAGAAAAGGGCCGAAGGCTTTGTAGTGAAGCGCTTCCAATACAATGGCATTGGTGTTTAAGGCATAGACGGAATTTGTGGCACCGCTATCTTCATAAATTCCAGCTTGCCACCCGTCGCCTTCTTCGGGCAGATCTTCAATGTGGCTGCGCATTTCTTTCACATATTCCGTGCCGTAAATTGCATCCCAACCAAAGACAGCTTTTGTGCTAAGCGTTCTCATTTTGTCGTGTCGGTTTCCGGACTCATCAACAACTGCCCATGCTGATCCATTGGAAAAAACAGACGAATAAACGAAACTCGGGTGCTGATCCAAGTGATCCTCGGAAACCATAGTGGGAATGCCACTGCGCTCGAATCTGGCCTGCTGGGCGGCATAGACTTTGTGTGCAAGGATTTCGCCTTCGCGGTTTAGGCCGATCTCGAAGGCTTGAAGTAAGAAAGGTTCACTGAGAATTGGAGTGATCGCTTTGAAGCTCGAAGACCTTCTTTGGTCTCGGGGAATAGCGACGCCTTCAACGTTCACCCACTCTAGATTTCGCGCCGCAGACATGGCGGCTGCTACGTCCAGGCCCCAAAGTGCAGCGGCACGAGCGCCATATTGCTCATATCCCAAGCGACCTTCCTGCAGGAGGATTGTTTTCCCATTTTCGCGTGTGGCCCCCCATAGTTCCCCCTTATTTGCAAATGCCCCCAGATCCCACCTGTTTATGACTCTATCGATCTCTGGAGACAGGCTCGGATTGTGTTTTTCCAATGCGCGAAAGCCTAGAAGCACACGCGCGATATCCAAAGCGGACCAGCCAATTCCTTCCTCAAGAACCACATTTTCGTAATCCGTGATATCAAGGTTTTGAGTGTTGTAGGCCTTGTTGGGAAGCCTATTCTCGAAAAGTTCCATTTTCAAAAAGCTATCGAGAAAGCGCCTCTCGCGTTCGGATGCTTCTTCTCGGGAGATGATCCCAAGCTTTTCCGCCGAGATAAGGGCGAAAATATATGAGCCTTGATCCCAAAGTGTCGTTGAAGAGAAGCCGGCAACTGAATTGACAAAGCCAGTCGTGCTTTGAGTATTCTGCTCAAAAAATTTCCATGCACGCTGTGCGGCAGCGAGATCGTCTGCCGATAAAACACGTGGCGGAAGCGGGGGTAGAAAATCCGCTTCGGTTTCTTGAAAGACTGCGTTCGCGCTTCCCAGAAATTGATTTCCTGCGCTATCAAGCGAGACCGCCAGTACTGCAGCGAACGAAACGCTTGCTAAGAAGGTGAATGCGGATCTCTTTCCAGTGTATCTTATCGTGCTCAATGGGAACTCACCTTTGTTGGAAGCGTTGCGTCGCAGCTGGGATGCTGATGCAAACCCCGACGGTTTTGGCCAAAAGCAAAACATTGCAGCCAATCCAGAACAGATTGATGGCTAGTAAAGAGGCGCTGTGATTCTGCAGACCGAAGTAAAAGGACGCCCAGCCCCAAATTCCTGCAAGCAACAAGATGACGATCATGACCAAATTAGGAGCGGCATAGGCCCATTGAACACTCTGCCCAGGGCGCTTCGGGGTTGGTTTGAACTTTGGCCTTCGTCCACGCGCCACTTGAAAGAAAGCCTTTAACTGAATTTGTAAAGTGCCCATCGCAAGGCAGCGTCCACTGTACGTGTCATATCCCTTCGTTCCAACGGCCAAGGCGAGTTCATTGCAGATCAGGACGGGTAGTAGGTGGGCAAAGAAAGTGAGCGTATATGCGTCAATTGGTGCATGCCCAGTCGTAAGTGAGAACGCCGCGGCAAGGAGTAGAATGGGAAACCAAAAAACTCCTGCGTAGGACCAAAAAGTAGCCAGATAGTGCAGCTTGACCCGCCAAGGCATTCCCTTTTCAAACAGGGGATTGGCTCGCAGCATAATATCGAACGTGCCGCCCGAATATTTATGCTTTTGCGCCGCCCAAGCCTCAACAGACCAAGGGGATAACATCCTCGCTTCGACCCTTGGGTGATAAACGGACTTCCATCGCTTGTTGTGTAGTTGAATAGACGTGAAAATATCTTCTGAAACATGAAACTTGAACGGTTGCTGCTCGGTTGGCCGGGCAGAGCCTTCTATTTCATTCAAGCAATTATCGAACAATGCTTCACGTCGATGGATTGAGCCTGCGCCGCAGCAAAAAGATGCGCCATTACGATTGCGTCTTCGCAAAATAACATCAAAAAATACTGAAGGATCCGACTTGAAAGGGTCTTGGCCGATACGTTCACTGCCCAGGATTCTACGCAGAGTCCAATCCAGCCAGGTAATTCTGAAGCCAACTGTCCTTTGTATAAAGCTGTCCCAACTTTCGCCTTCAGGAATATCAAAGAACCAATGTGGGGTCTGCACCCATGCTATCTTGGGATCCTGAAAGTACCCGAGTGTATTCTTAAGCACATTGGGAAAAAGCTGCGTGTCTGCATCGCAAATCAGAATGAAGTCACCGCGGGTTTTATACAAAGCATTTGCCAGATTGCCTGCCTTGAATCCGCGATTGGATTGCCGCGCGAAATAACCAATTTTTTTTGATTTCGCGAGGTGTCGAACATCTTTACGATCTCCATCATCAAGCAACCAAACGCGCGCTTTTGTGCCATGTGGCAATTCTACGGCGAGTGCTGCATCGATGGTGGGTGTCAAGATTTCGAGGTCTTCGTCCAATGTGGCGATGAAGATGTCGACGTCGCAGTTTGCACGGCCCTGAAAGGGTAAACCGACGTTCACTGGAGTGTCACCTTCGTCCCAAATATCAAAGAAGAAGATGCAAGTGCCCAGAAATGTTGCGGTTTCTGCGAGAGCAACGACGACAGAGAAAACAATGGCGTCTGGATTGAGGGCGTCGGTCCAACGCCAATAGAGGTACCATGCACCGAAAAACACCGTCATGCCGGCGAGAAAGTGCCATATTACTCTTTCCCGGTCAGTGAACTCAGGAAATTGAGGGGGTTTGCGCCCCAAAAACTGGGAGAAATATGGAGGCATTGCGGTGTCTGGCATCATGCGGCCCCCAATTTCGCAGAGCTTTTAAGGTGCCGGGAAGTGAAAATAGGGTTTTTGGGGTGTTCCGAAGAAACAAACGACAAAGGCTTGACTTCATGTGCACCAACGAAGCCGTTTCGATATATCTGGTTCGGAAGTGATCGCCGGCCAGCGAGGACGCAACTCTCATCCAGTAAGCTGCGACGTGATACAATGGCGTGAGCCCCAATAACCGAAAAACTCTTGAGTGCGGCCTCAGGCTCGATCGTGGCGTGGTGACCAATGTAGCAAAAGCCGCTCAAGCGGGCCCTGTGAGAGATTTTTGCTCCTTTCCCGCGCCAAACATTGGCCGCTATTTCCTCGCCAACTGGTGGAAGGTCCGTCGTGATTTTTTTGCTGGCGACACGCAAGGCTGAAAAATAGTCATTGAGAGATTTGATGGTTCCAAGTCTGGGGGGCTGCCTGTGGCCGGGTATTTGTACGCTTGTCTCTTTGGCTCTCAAAGGATGGACGTTCGGAATATATTTAACCCGATTTTCAAATTGCTCGGCTGTTAAGATTTGATGGACCGTTCTGCCTTTGTGACATTGCGATTTCACCAGGTCTTTAGTCGCCGATTGAGTTTCCTCCGAAGCCGTGTCTATTTCTTCAATCTGGCGGAATTTCAGCTTCTCCAGACCGTTTACAGAAGAAATCAGAAAGGGCCGATCAGTCGGAAGGTTGTACTGCAAAATGTCGAGGTAGTCATATGCTCCCCGAGGAGCGACGGATTTGTTTTCGTTGGAGCTGGGCAGCGCGTAGGGAGCGAAAAACAGACTAAAGTCATGGTCAATCTTGTCCAATAGCTGCCGAACTCGTGTAAGTTGATCGGAAGGGGCACAGATCAGGGCTTCTTTCATGCCAAAACAGGCGAGATTGGCTAGGAAGTGCTCGACAAGTGGTCGTCCCAAGATGTCGAGTTCTGCAACAGTTGCCGCACCGGTTGCTTTTGAAAGTTCAATGGACGTTTCCGAAAGGTTCAAGATTGCTTTTGTTTCTGACAGGAAATGGCGTTGCAGTAGTTGCGACTTGAGTGCTGCGTCAATCGTTGGGAATATTTGGAGATGCCGGTCTAGGCCAGCGTCTTGGATCAGTTGGGCAATCCGCACATTCATGTTGCAAAAAGCAAAATCCAACTTCGGGTGACGGCCAAGTAGCTCTACCAATGCTCCGATTGAAGACATGTTTGTCGCTCTAACACGCTCAAAATCCAGAATGATTCCTTGCCGTTGAGAGCGTTTAGATTGATCGCACGCCTTATCCAAAAAACGGAGCGCGTCCGGTCTAAGTCGACGTGTTTTAAAGCGAATGATAGTCAGGCCGTCAAAATAGTTTGATGTAGAGATGAGCATCATTCTGGCCTCCGGTTGAAACGTGGCAAAACAAAGAATGCAGGGCGACCTCCAAGGCCAATCGTCCAAGATAGCGATTTGACGCGTGCAAGAAGGGCAACACCTAAAACAGTGGTTGGTAGAGTGAAGCCAATTTTGGCGATAACTTGCCCTGTGGGCGACAGATCTTGACCACGCAGGAAAATCTCAGCGAAGTCCAAAAAGATCGGGTGGCACAGATAGATGCCGAATGCAAATTTCGCGTAGCGTGAGAATATTGGCGTCCAAGACCGATGCCCCAACAGCATGCAGATAAGAAACAGAATTGCAGGCATTGTGAAATCCGCCCAAAAGCCAGGAAGGTAATTGTGACTCCAACGTCCTGTTTCTATAGTTTCCACAGTACCAAGGAACTTGAAGGCGAGAACCAGAAGGGCAAAGTACAGCACGACCGGAATCCAGCTTTCCAGCGACTTGCGTCCGTGTCGTTGCCAAAGCCCCAAGCATGCTGCTGCAGCCATTCCATACCCAATATGCGTGACGATCTTTACCGCGCGTCCAATGGCTAGAATATTTGGGTCGTCCCAAAGCCTTGGGTAGATGAATTGATCGAATTGCCAACGGCTTGTAAGGCAAAGAACCAGGGCAACTCCGCCCAACACAGGAACGTCGATGGCTTTGCGCATCAGTGGGTAAGCGAGCACGACACAGAAAAGCGTCGGAAGAAAATGCATGTGGTATTTAGACGTCCCCAGAAATGCAAAGCTCAGCCAGGTTTTAACCTCTCCCAATGCGGCGAGCTTGCTGTCAAAATACCCAAAGTGCTGAGCTTTGAGTAAGGTGAAAAAAGCATAGAAAACAGTCCAGAACGCAAATGGTATCAAAAGCCTTTCGGCCTGTTCTGCGATCGTGTCCGAATAGTTCCGCTGGCGTTTTTCGAGCGACATCATGAGTAAAAACAGAGAAATAATGATGAACAACTCTGTTCGGGCCGTGTAGGCAAACGTGCGCAGAACAAGGGGCGCAATGCGGTCCCGCACTTCGTAGTCTGCCCAAGCGCCACCGTTTTGATCGGCAGTGCAGTGCAGGACCAGCATCGACAAGCCGGCCAACAGGCGCAGGCAGTCAAGCCAAGCCAATCTAGGGGCGCCTGTCACTGTTGGCGCCCCGCATAACGTCGTAGGATCTGTAGGGATTTAGGTTGGTTCATCTGGGTCATTCGCTCAGTTTCATTCCAACTCTGCCTAACCCCATAAGGCTTTCTGGAATGCTAAAAATCCGCAAACAAACGGTAAATTCAGAGATTTTTTCGCAAAGTAGAGATCTGTAAATTTCTAATTATTTTCAATGTGTTGTTTACACTCTCATTAATGCGCTCGCGCTATTCAAGGGTGGAAAGGACTTGATTGCCATGCGTTTAATTCTGTTTTTGACTGCTTTTTTCGTAAGCCTGTCTTCGGCAACCTCGGCGGTCGGGTTAACGGTGCAAGAATGTCGGGATATTAAAGATGTTTACGGATGGGCTCCTGACGGGTGTCAAAGTCTGACGCTTGTAGCCACTAAGCCGCAGTCCCAATCGATGACCAAACCGGCTGAGGTGCAAGCTACTGTACCTTCCGCGCAGCAAGTTGAGGATCACATCTTCTTTCCTGCGGGTGGCACAAACCTTGATCGCAAAGCACTGCGTCAGATCGAGCTTTTGACTCAATTGCTAAATGGCGAGGTCTTGGGCAAGGCTTGCATCGCGTTGATTGGGCACTCCGACACGAGCGGCGGCGAAGTTGCCAACATGCAAGTGGCTCAGGCACGCGCAGACGCGGTAGGAGTCGCAATGCGTCAACGGCTTACCAATCCCCTTAAAGTCGAAAAGGTCCTTGCCGCTGGCGAGAGCCTACCGTTGGAAAATCTATCACCTCGTAGCCGTTGGCAGCGTCGGGTTGAAATTCGGGCAAGGACCTGTGAGGTGTCCATGTAATTCCGGCCGTTTCGGGCATGGGTGGTGGTTTTCGCCAAGCCAAAGTGAAGCCGCAACAAAGTTTCACTTGAAATCGCAACAGTGCTGTGCATGTTAGCGCTATCACAATCGAGTCGGGCGGCGTGTGCTGCCTGAGACCCGTTTGGTAGGGCGCATTCCCGGAGGGGCAGCATGGTTGCAAGAGTAATTCCCGTCAGCAAGTTTGACCTCGTCCTATTCGGAGCGACAGGTGATCTGGCGCGGCGCAAAATTTGGCCTGGGTTGTTTCATCGGTTTGTTGCTGGTCAGTTTGACAGTGACAGCCGCATACTGGGTGTGTCCCGCTCTGAACTGACAAACGACGAGTTTCGCGATCGCTTGCGAGAGGCCATTTCGGTAAATGGCGACGACAAAGCGAAGCTCTTGGACCAGTTTTTGTCGCTGGTGTCCTACACGTCGATTGACGCAAAGGGTGAGCGGGGTTGGGATGTTTTGGCCGAGGCCGTACGCACAGACTCGGTGCGTGCCTTCTACCTTTCCGTAGCGCCAAACTTCTTTGGCCCGATTGCGCGCCGTTTGCGCAATTATGGTATTGCGACCGACGAAAGTCGCATCGTCGTTGAAAAACCATTTGGGCATGACCTGGCCTCTGCCAAGGCGCTAAACGCTGAACTCAGAGAGTGTTTCGACGAGCATCAGATCTATCGCATCGACCATTACCTTGGAAAAGAGACCGTTCAAAACCTGATGGCCTTGCGCTTTGCGAACTCTCTATTCGAGCCGCTTTGGAATGCGTCTCATATTGAGCATGTCCAGATCACGGTGTCAGAAAGCCTTTCGGTCGAAGGGCGCGGCGAATATTACGACCAGTCAGGTGCCATGCGGGATATGGTGCAAAACCACCTGATGCAGCTCTTATGTCTGACCGCGATGGAGCCTCCGTCCAAGTTCAAACCGAATGCGGTGCGCGACGAGAAAGTCAAAGTCATCGAAGCCTTGGAGCCTGTGGATGCACGTGACATTGCGCGGGGTCAGTATCGAGCGTCTAAAGAGCACGCGAGCTATCTCGATCACGCGGGCGATCCGAAAAGTCGCACCGAAAGTTTCATCGCGATGAAGGTCAATGTTGCGAACTGGCGCTGGGCTAAGACGCCGTTTTACCTGCGCACGGGCAAATGCCTGCGCGCGCGCACTTCAGAGATCGCCGTCTATTTCCGCAATCCTCCGCATATGATTTTCCCGGGCATCGACACGCCAATGGGCAATATTCTGGTGATCCGACTGCAGCCAGACGAAGGCATGACCTTGCATACGACCATCAAGGATCCGGGGCCCGGAGGCATGCGCCTGACCGAAGCCTCTCTGGATATGACTTTCGCGGACAGCCTGGCCCAAGACGAGATCGTTCAGGATGCCTATGAGCGTCTGATCATGGACGTTATTCGCGGCGATCAGACCCTCTTCATGCGCGGAGACGAAGTCGAGGCCGCCTGGGCCTGGGTCGACCCCATCATCAACGGCTGGAAAGACCGCAACGAAAAACCACAACCCTATGACAGCGGCAGCTCGGGCCCCGAGGATGCGCTGTTGTTGATGCACCGCGACGGGCGCCGCTGGCGTCCGATCGGCGCGTGATTTTGCAAAGAGGAACATAAAATGTCCCTGAATAGCACTCTGAAATCGGTCACAGACCGCATTATCGCCCGCAGCGAAGAGACGCGCGGCACCTATTTGGAACGCATGTCGGCGGCGGCCAGCAAAGGGCCAAGCCGCGCGCATCTCTCTTGCAGCGGACAGGCTCATGCCTATGCGGGCGCGGGGCAAGACCAAGAGGCTTTGGCGACGAAATCTGCAGGCAATCTGGGGATCGTGACGTCTTACAATGACATGCTGTCAGCCCACCAACCGTTTGAGCGCTATCCCGGCCTGATCCGCGACGCTGCGCGCGAAACCGGCGGTACGGCGCAGGTCGCTGGCGGCGTTCCGGCGATGTGTGACGGCGTGACTCAGGGCGAAGCGGGGATGGAGCTTAGCCTGTTTTCACGCGACGTGATCGCTATGGCGACAGGGGTGGCCCTGTCTCACAACACCTATGACGCCGCAGTATACCTTGGCGTTTGCGACAAGATCGTCCCGGGCTTGGTGATCGGCGCGCAGGCCTTCGGGCATTTGCCGGGGGTGTTCATTCCGGCAGGCCCCATGACCTCTGGCATTGCCAATGACGACAAAGCCAAGGTGCGTCAGGAGTTCGCCAAAGGTGAATGTGGGCGGGATAAATTGATGGCGTCCGAAATGGCCGCCTATCACGGGCCGGGCACCTGCACCTTCTATGGCACCGCCAACACCAACCAGATGTTGATGGAGTTCATGGGACTGCATCTTCCGGGCACCAGTTTTGTGACGCCGAATACAGAATTGCGCGATGCATTGACTACAGAAAGCGCGCGTCGGGCATTGTCGCTAAGTGCACTGGGCAACAACTATACGCCGGTTTGCGAAGTTCTCGACGAGAAGGCCTTTGCTAACGGCATCGTCGGCCTCATGGCAACCGGAGGCTCCACGAACCTATTGATCCACTTGCTTGCTATGGCGCGGGCAGGGGGCATTATTCTGGATTGGCAGGACTTTGCGGATCTTTCCGAAGTCGTTCCCCTCTTGGCGCGGGTTTACCCGAATGGTCTGGCGGACGTGAACCACTTCCACGCGGCAGGCGGTCTGGGCTTTTTGATCGGAGAGCTGCTTGCAGGAGGCCTACTGCATCCGGACACCAAAACCGTCGCGGGCGAGGGGCTGGAGCACTACACCTCCGAGCCGTTCCTCTCAGACGACGGCCTGACCTGGCGCAAAGGCACGGCGACCTCGCTTAACGAAGGGATCGTGCGCCCGCTGGCCACACCTTTCCAAGAGAACGGCGGGCTGTCGCATTTGACCGGCAACCTTGGCACCGCGGTTATGAAGATCTCTGCCGTAGCGCCTGAGCATCGCGTGACAGAAGCGCCCGTGCGTGTGTTCCACGATCAGGACGACGTCAAAGCCGCCTTCAAAGCGGGCGAGTTGACCGAAGACGTCATAATCGTGGTGCGATTCCAAGGGCCGAAAGCCAACGGAATGCCTGAACTTCACAGCCTGACGCCATTGATGGCGATCATGCAGGGGCGTGGCCAAAAGGTTGCTTTGGTCACAGACGGCCGCATGTCTGGCGCGTCGGGCAAAGTACCAGCCGCGATCCACGTCAGCCCTGAAGCCTTGGACCAAGGTCCGATCGCTTATTTGCAGGATGGCGATATCCTGCGGGTTGACGCCGTGACCGGAGACCTTGAAATCCTCACCGAAGGCGTGCTGGATCGCACGCCTGCTACGGCTGACCTCTCTGCCAATCAGGCAGGTGTAGGTCGCGAATTGTTCACAGCGTTCCGCGCCTCGGTTGGCTCTGCCGACACCGGCGCTTCAGTTTTCGGAGTTTAACCCATGTCGATCACCCCCCAAGAGGCCAGCCTGAAAGCTCGCGAAATCTGTGAGCTCGCGCCGATTGTCCCTGTTTTGGTTGTGCACGAGGTGGCCCATGCGCGCCCTTTGGCTGAGGCTCTGGTTGCAGGCGGATTGCCTGCATTGGAAGTGACATTGCGTACGCCCGCGGCCTTGGACGTGATCTCAGAAATGGCGCAAGTAGAAGGCGGCGTTGTAGGTGCAGGCACCTTGCTGACGCCTGACGACGTCAAAGCCGCCAAGGATGCAGGCGCGCAGTTTGGCGTGTCACCGGGCGCAACGGACAAATTGCTCGATGCCGCAGAAGCTGAAGGTCTGCCCATTCTCGCCGGTGCGGCGACTGCCAGCGAAGCGATGGCACTGCTGGAACGCGGCTATTCCATGCTGAAGTTCTTCCCAGCCGAAGCCAGCGGTGGCGCACCCGCACTGAAGTCTTTGGCCAGCCCGCTGCCTCAGATTTCCTTCTGCCCAACCGGCGGCGTGAGCCCGTCCAATGCGGAAAGCTATCTGTCGCTGCCAAATGTGGTCTGCGCAGGCGGCAGCTGGGTTGCGCCGAACGACCTGGTCAAAGCAGGGGATTGGGCCGGGATCGAAGCCCTTGCACGCGAGGCCAGCCAGTTGCCTCGCTAAGCAAGGCTTCGTTGGTTAGAAACCTTTTTTGTCGCACAAATCTTGCGTTGATCTCGCAAGAATTTGTCCCATATCGCTTGCAAATCCTGCCTGATAGTGGCACGCGATTGGACCAACCTGAAACGAGACCCAAAGAGTAGCGATATGCCTGATCTACGTTCCAAGACCACAACCTTTGGCCGCCGCATGGCCGCCGCCCGCGCGCTGTGGCGTGCAACCGGTATGCAAGATGGTGACTTTGGAAAGCCGATTGTGGCGATTGTGAACTCTTTCACAGAATTCGTCCCGGGCCACGTCCATCTCAAAGACCTCGGCCAGTTGGTTGCGCGCGAAGTCGAAAAGGCCGGCGGTGTTGCCAAGGAAATGAACACCATCGCGGTCGATGACGGTATCGCCATGGGCCATGACGGCATGCTCTATTCCTTGCCGTCCCGCGAAGTCATCGCGGACTCGGTGGAGTATATGGCCAACGCCCATTGTGCGGACGCACTGGTTTGCATCTCGAACTGTGACAAGATCACGCCGGGCATGCTGATGGCGACGATGCGCCTGAACATCCCGACGATCTTTGTCTCGGGCGGCCCGATGGAAGCGGGTAAGACCATTCTGTCCGATGGTGAGCTGAAAACTGACCTCGTGACTGCTATCGTTGGTGCTGCTGACGACAATCGCTCTGATGATGACGTTGCCAAGCTGGAACGCTCGTCTTGCCCAACCTGTGGCTCTTGCTCGGGTATGTTTACCGCGAACTCGATGAACTGTCTGGCCGAAGCGCTGGGTATGGCGCTTCCGGGCAACGGCTCTTTGCTGGCGACCCACTCCAAGCGTGAGGCTTTGTTTAAGGAAGCCGGCCACAAGATCGTCGAACTGTGCGAGCGTTGGTACAAACATGACGACGCATCGGCGCTGCCTCGCGGCATCGCGACCTTTGATGCCTTTGAAAACGCCATGGCGCTGGATGTGGCGATGGGGGGCTCGACCAACACGGTTCTGCACCTCTTGGCGATTGCGCATGAGGCCGAAGTGGACTTCACCATGGCCGACATGGACCGCATCAGCCGCGAAATTCCGCATCTTTGTAAGGTCGCGCCGTCGCATCCGGATTACTACATGGAAGACGTGCACCGCGCAGGCGGCATCGCACGGATCCTTGGCGCGCTGGACCGTGAGGGCAAGATCCACCGTCACTGCTCCACCGTGCACTCCAAAGACATCGGTGAGTTCATCGATAAATGGGACATCCTGCGTGACACCGCGGGCAATGAGGCGCATGACCTCTACATCGCGGCCCCCGGCGGTGTGCGCACGACGCAAGCATTCAGCCAGTCGCGCATGTATACCGAGCTGGATACCGACACGGTCGATGGCTGCGTGCGTGACTTTGAACATGCTTACAGCGAGCAGGGCGGCCTTTGCGTGTTGTTCGGCAACTTGGCTGAGCAGGGCTGTATCGTAAAAACCGCGGGCGTCATCGAGTCCATGTATGAATACGAAGGCACAGCTAAGGTCTTTGAGTCCCAAGACGATGCGATGCACGGCATTCTGCGTGGCGAAGTTCAGCCGCATTCCGTGGTTGTGATCCGTTATGAGGGTCCAAAGGGCGGGCCGGGCATGCAGGAAATGCTCTATCCAACCGCTTACCTGAAATCCAAAGGTCTGGACAAAACCTGTGCGCTCTTCACCGATGGCCGTTTCTCTGGCGGTTCAGCGGGTCTGTCGATCGGTCACGCCTCGCCAGAAGCTGCCGAAAAGGGCCTGATTGCGCTGGTCGAAGATGGCGACAAGATCGAGATCTCGATCTCCAAGCGCAGCATCAACCTGATGGTCAGCGACGAGGAACTTGAACGTCGCCGTGCTGCACACCCGCAAGCGGACAAGGCAGTTTGGAAAGCCGAGGGCCGTCCTCGCGCCGTGTCCAAGGCGCTGAAGGCCTATGCGGCACATGTTGCGAATGCCTCGCTGGGCGCGATCCGCGTGGTGGATGAGGACTGATCCTCGTCAAGCAGCGGCAAGACACAAAAAAGGGCGCTGAGGCGCCCTTATTTTTTGGCCAATGTTGGTTGGCTTAGAAAGACATATAAGGCGCGAAAGCTTTGCGCACTTGGTCTTTGCGGTTCAATCCGCGTTGTGCCAGTTCTTCGTCAGTCAGGTTCAGGTGAAACCGCTCTGCGCGATAGTCTGCAACTGCTTCGCCATGCGCGATGATCGCGTTGCCAAGTGCTACAAACGGCGCGGCCAGAGTGCCGAGAAGTGTGGTCTGAGGACGAGCTGCTACGTCGATATTTGCCATGGGACAAACTCCTTAAAGTTCAATGTCCCTCCCTGCCGCTCAATCTAGTCGCGCGTCTGTGGCACGACCACACACATTCCGGCATAGCGCGCATTCTGATTTTGCATAGGTCGCTGCCTGCTTTTTGGGCATTGGCCTATCACCGTGGCAATTTACGAACGAAGAGCTTTTTCAACGCAAAGATTGCCATTTCGTATCGTGGCGCGCATTTTCCGCGCAACCTCGAATCATATGTGCCCAAGGAGCCCTCATGAGCTTTGATCGTTCCATCAAGATCGCCCCAAGTATCCTATCCGCTGATTTCGCCAATTTCGGCGCGGAAATCGAAGCCGTTGAGGCGCAGGGTGCGGATTGGATCCACGTTGATGTGATGGACGGGCATTTCGTGCCGAACCTGACCTTTGGTCCGCCGCTTTGCGCTGCGATCCGCAAGCACATCAACACGGTCATGGATGTGCATCTGATGATCTCTCCGGTGGATCCTTATATTCAGGCTTTCGCGGATGCTGGTGCGGATGTCTTGACCGCGCATCTTGAGGCAGGCCCGCATATTCACCGCACGCTACAGGCGATCCGCGGGGCAGGGTGCAAAGCAGGGCTCGCGTTGAACCCGGGCACTGGGGTTGAGGACATCGACTATCTTTTGAATATGGTCGACCTGATCTGTGTGATGACCGTAAACCCCGGATTTGGTGGGCAAAAGTTCATTCACAGCCAGATCGATAAGGTCAAGAAATTGCGCGCCATGATTGGGGATCGTCCGATCCATATCGAAATCGATGGCGGCATCACGCCGGAAACCGCACCTTTGATGGCCGCTGCGGGAGCCGATGTTCTCGTGGCCGGGTCTGCGGTCTTCAAAGGTGGATCTGTTCAAAATCCGGCGCCCTATGGCGAGAATATCCGCGCGATTAAGGCGTCTGTTGCCTCGTAACTGAGCTGTCGGGAAAGACATTCTGACAAAAAATACAAAAAATGTCTAAAAAGTCTTGATTCTGGCTTTCCGCCGTGTATGTAGGATGTACGCGCGGCGCAGAGCTGAGTGATCGCAAGCGTCCGCGCAGCCTGATCAAAACAAAGGAATTCGAGATGTATGAGGTAGATACCTCCAAGCCGGTCATGGTGACTGGCGCTACAGGATTTGTGGCTGGATGGTTGGTCAAAGGCTTGCTGGAAAGCGGCGCTACGATCCACGCGCCTGTACGTAATCCGGACAATATCGACAAGCTGGCAAGCCTGAACAAAATTGCCGAGCGGACATCCGGCCAAATCAAGCTTTTCAAAGCAGACCTGATGACACCCGGATCCTATGCCGAGGCGATGGCCGGTTGTGGTGTCGTATTTCACACGGCATCCCCGTTCACGACGGCTGTCAAAGATCCTCAGAAAGAGTTGATCGAGCCAGCTGTCGAAGGCACGCGCAACGTTCTGAACACAGCGAATGCGACCGAAAGCGTGACGCGCGTGGTGGTCACGAGCTCTTGCGCCGCGATCTATACCGACGCCGCAGATTGTGCCGCCGCCCCGGGGGGTGTGTTGACAGAAGCCGTTTGGAACGAGACCGCATCGCTGGACTATCAGCCGTATTCCTATTCCAAGACACTGGCCGAAAAAGCCGCCTGGGAAATCGCGGACGCGCAATCGCGCTGGAAGCTGGTCACTGTCAATCCATGCTTGGTGATGGGCCCCGCGATCGGCGGCGTGCCGACCTCTGAGAGCTTCAACATCATGAAGCAAGTGGGCGAGGGCGCCTTCAAACGCGGTGCGCCCCGTTTGGGAACCGGCATCGTGGATGTGCGCGATCTGGCCCAGGCGCATATGGCTGCGGGATTTGTGCCGTCGGCAGAAGGGCGTCACATTATTGCAGGTCACAACACCGACCTCTTTGAAGTGTTGTCTCAACTCAAAGATCGTTTTGGTGCAAGCTATGCGATCCCTAAGTCGACGCTGCCGAAATGGCTGGTTTGGCTGGCGGGCCCGTCGGTGGGGATGGACCGCAAGTTCGTCTCGCGGAACGTCAACGTGCGTTGGGAGGCGGACAATTCCAAAAGCAAGGCCGCTTTGGGCATGACCTATCGCTCTTTGAAAGAGACGATGGAGGATATGTTCCAGCAGATGATCGACGCAGGCGCAATCAAAGCTGCCTAAAACAGGAACGCCGCGCTCTTTGTTGGGCGCGGCGTTTTTCTATATAAAATATAAGGTTAGTCGCGAATTTCGTCTTCGCCAACGCCCCAGATGTTGTGTTTGCGCACCCAGCCTTTGTAGCCGCCTGCCGCAATCCGGCACCAATCTTCTCCGCATTTCTGCAACTGCGCCACAACGCCCAATTCCAATTGCGCCACCATCGCGGTGTCAGGTTCGGCGCGCATATTCAGCGGCAGCATATCGGCCGTAACAATCACCGTACGGCTGCCAGAAAGCAGCGAGTAATGCACCCAGCCGCCAGCCCCGTCGATGTCCTGCACGCGACGCCAGTGTCCGTGCTCTGCGGTGACAACCAGCGGCATATTCCGGCGCTTGAAGATCCAATCGATGCGGTGGGTCAAGGATGGCCCCCGGCGCACGTTGGCCTTCGTTGCTTTCAATGAAACATAGCGCGGCAAAGGTAGATTTGTGACCGGGCCACGGCGGTATTCATGGTCGTCGTCATCAGCCAGTGCTGGCGCAATCGCCAAGCCCATAGCCAAAGCCACTGCGCAAAGTCCCGATACCAGGTGCCGCCCGTAGGTTCTCATCGCGGAATACATCCGTCTGCTCATAAAATTGCGCGAGGGTTCTTGTGCCTCGTCTCTCTGTCAGGCACTGTGCCATCAACGCTCTGATATTGAAAGAATTGAGAAGTCCCGCATGTCAAAGCCGCCCCTGAGTGTTGTCGTTACGCGACGGTTGCCTGAAGAGGTTCAGTCGCGCATGTCGGAGCTTTTCAATGTCACTTTGCGCGAAGACGACAGCCCGATGTCGCGCGAGGAATTGCAAGCCGCGATGCAAACGGCCGACGTGCTGGTGACCACACTGACAGACCGGATCGACGCGCCTTTGATTGCCTCAGCCGGCAGTCAGCTAAAGCTGATCGCCAACTATGGCGCGGGCTTTGATCACATTGAGGTCGAAGAGGCGCATGAGCGTGGGATTATGGTCTCAAACACCCCCGGTGTTGTGACGGAAGACACGGCCGACATGACGATGGCGCTGATTTTGGCCGTGCGTCGCCGTATCCCCGAAGGTCTGGCCGTCATGCAATCCAGCCCCGAGGACTGGGCCGGCTGGTCCCCGAATGCTTTGCTGGGTGGGCGGATCGCGGGGCGCAAGCTGGGTATTTTAGGTATGGGCCGGATCGGTCAGGCCGTTGCACGTCGGGCCAAGGCTTTTGGCATGGAAGTCCATTATCACAACCGCCGCCGCCTGCATCCCGCTATCGAAGAAGAACACGGCGCGACCTATTGGGAGAGCCTTGATCAGATGGTAGCCCGCATGGACGTGCTCTCGATCAACTGCCCCCATACGCCCGCGACCTTCCATCTGATGAACGCGCGGCGTTTGAAGCTGATGAAAGAAGACGCGGTGATCGTGAACACCTCACGCGGCGAAGTGATCGATCAGGCGGCGCTTGCGCGGGCTTTGAAATCGGGCGCCATCGCGGGGGCGGGGCTGGATGTCTATGAAGGCGGCGCGTCCGAATTCGAAGAGCTGCGCACGCTTGAGAATGTAGTCCTGCTTCCGCATATGGGGTCTGCGACGCATGAGGCACGCGTCGAGATGGGGCAGAAAGTCATGTTGAATATCATGACGTTAGACCATGGCAATCGCCCACCGGATCTTGTGATCCCATCGATGCTGTAAGGCTTATTTGTAGACCTGATCCTCGCCGGGGAAGGCGCGGGATTTGACCTCTTCGGCATAGGTTTTCACGGATTTCTCAATCGCCGGACCAAGGTCGCCATAGACTTTCACGAACTTCGGCGTCCATTCGTTCAAGCCCAGCATATCCTCAAGCACAAGGATCTGCCCGTCGCATTCGGCCGAAGCTCCGATCCCAATCGTGGGGATCGCGATCTGTTTGGTGATCTTGGCGGCCAGAGGCTCAACCATCCCTTCCAGAACAACCGCAAAGGCTCCCGCTTCTGCAACTGCGCGCGCGTCTTCTTCGATGGCGGCCCAGCCGTCCTCGTCGCGGCCTTGTGTTTTGAACCCGCCCATGACGTTGCTGGACTGAGGCGTCAGGCCGACATGCGCCATCACCGGAATGCCACGTTCCACGAGGAAATGGATGGTCTCAGCCATGCGTTTGCCGCCTTCAAGCTTTACGGCCCCGCATTGGGTTTCTTTCATGATCTTGGCCGCGTTCCGGAAGGCCACACCGGGGCTTTCCTCATAGGTGCCGAAGGGCATGTCCACGACAATCAAAGCCTGCTGGGTGCCACGCACAACCGCTTTGCCATGCATGATCATCAGATCCAGAGGCACACCCACCGTGCTTTCCATCCCATGCATCACCATGCCAAGGCTGTCGCCCACCAGAATGAAATCCGCGTATTTGTCGACGATGGCCGCCGTATGCGCGTGGTAGGACGTCAGAGAGACAATCGGCTCTCCGCCCTTACGGCCCGCGATCTGAGGAACAGTGGTGCGGCGGATTTTGACTTGTTTGCTCATAGCGTGATCACCCTTTGATCTAGCAAGAGGACGCCGCCGAATTCGACCGACAGCATGATGGCAATGGGGCCAGCATAGCCCGATTGAATGTCATTAAGCGTTTCCGCCTCTACAATGTCCAGCCCACGCAGAGTGGCGCGGGGCTCTGTGGCGATGGTCTGGGAAATCGTCTCGCGCAATGTGTCAGGATCGGAGCTTTTGACCCGCTCAGCCGCGTCCAACGACTGGGACAGGATCAACGCTGCCGCGCGATCCTCAGGCGACAGGCGCACGTTGCGAGACGACATCGCCAGACCATCGGCCTCTCGCACGATAGGTACGCCGACGATCTCAATCGGAAAGGCCAGATCACGGTTCATGCGTCTGATGACCTGCAGCTGTTGGTAATCTTTCTCGCCAAAGCAGGCGATATCGGGCTGTGTGAAATTGAACAGTCGCGCGACGACGGTGGTCACGCCGCGAAAATGTCCCGGGCGCACCTTTCCATGCAGCATGTTCGCCATGCGCGTGGTTTCGACGATGGTCTCGTCGCCTTCGGGGTACACATCCGCCACCTCTGGGATCAGAACCACATCCACTCCGGCGGCCTCAAGCATCGCCAGATCGCGCGCCTCATCACGAGGATAGGCGTCCAGGTCCGCGGCTTCTCCGAATTGCGTGGGGTTGACAAAGATCGTTGTGACCACGCGATCCGCACGTGATTTCGCCTCGGCGACCAAAGCCAAATGCCCCTCGTGCAGAAACCCCATCGTTGGAACAAGTCCAATGGTTTCAGAGGTTTGGCGATACGCCGCCAGCACGTCGCGACATTCTGCGACCGTTCTGCAAACCTGCATGGCACTCCTCCTGACCTGCGGTTCCTCGCGGTGTAACAAATCGCGCTGCGCTGCGGCAAGGGGCTTATCATCGGCACATTGCGTCATCTGCCCCATTCTCGCCTCATTTCTGTGACATCCTAGAGTCGTGTGGGGGCCGAGCAGGCCTAATTATTTCGGAGACGTAATATGAAGCGCTTGCTTCCATTTATAATAGTATGCGTTTCGGTTGTCGTGTTCGCGGCTGTCGGCCCAATGGTCGGAGAGCCTCATGAGCAAGTTGGCATGCTCTATGGTGCCAGCCCTGTGGCCGTAGAACGACTGAACTGATTTTGCGGAATTTGGCCCAAAACAGCCTATAAACCGCCCTTAGGACATCGCATTTCCGCCCTTTTTCGCTGTTACCCATTCCTGTGAGCAGAAGAACAGGAGGGTCGCTCATGTTGCGCCTCGTACTTGCAGGTTTGGGTTCCATCGTCGCCGCTGGCGCCGGTGCTTTTGTGGTTTTCGGGTTTATGTCGTCAAAAGAGCCTGTTGAAGTTGCCTCGCTGGATCCAAGCGCGGGACTGGAAACCGCGCAGGAGCGCTCGGCCCTGTCGCAAGTTGTCGGGATTTTACCTTTTGTTGATAACGAGCCTCCAATAACACGCGGTCGTGCACTGGCGGACCGTGATGCATTGCGTCGTCGTGACCTGACTAGTTTTATGCCCGAAGCGCCGGAGGGTTGGGAGCGTCTTGAATGGCATGCGTTTTTTGCAGGCAAATTCGGGGATCCCGACAGTCTCGAAGATGTGGAAAGTGAGACCACCGTTTATCTGAATAGTGGAAAAGCGATCTACCTTCGCATCGAAAATGCAACGCCAACAGGCCCAATGGTCGCCGATCTCTTGCAGATGCAACGCTATGTTGAAAAAGGCGGCGATCTGAGTGACTTAGAAGCTTATCGCCCAACGGTAGAACATACCGTTGAAGCGGTGCGTGCCACTGCAGATGGCTGGTCTTTGGGCCCTAAAAAGAAATTCGGTCACTTCAATATCGTCAAGGGCGTGTCGTTCATCATCGGCAAGGACACGAGCAAACCCACGGATTTTCCAAACATGCGCTACTATCACGGTGCACTGGGGGGCGGCGTTGTGATCAAACTGCGTTCTGAGGCTCCGACCGCCGACGTGATGGCTGTTTTGGAGGGCATCGATTTCGACAGCCTGAACCAATTGCAAGAGGTGCCCAACCCGCTGGTCGGCGAAGGCCTGCCAGAGTTCGTTATCGAAACGCCCGAGCAATGGCTGCACAACCGTGGCTTCAAGCTGCGCAAGGTTGAGCGTGTCATCCCGGTCAAGGAAGAGCCAGTTGAAGAAGAGCTGGCCGAGGCTGATCTGGAAGCGGGCGACAAGGACGCAGACAAAGGCGAAAAAGACGCCAAGAAAAAAGACAAGAAGGGGCATTAATCCCCCTTTCCATACACCCCAGAACGGGTTTTCGGCGCGGCTCTTTTGCAAGGGTCGCGCCTTTTTCTTGGGGCTTCGACAGCGAAAGTCGCATTTAGCCTACAAGGCGTCGGATGGATTTGACGTTTTGGGGTCTTTTCGGCTGATATGCTGCCCAAGTCTTTTTAAGGAGTCGCCCGAGATGAAAACCCAAGTAAAAGCGCTTGTTGTTGGCGGTGGTGCGGTCGGTACATCGATTGCCTATCACTTGGCTAAAGCCGGCTGGGATGATGTGATGCTGATTGAGCGCGACGAGCTGACGTCCGGCTCTACATGGCACGCAGCGGGTCTCTTGCCTCTGTTCAACATGTCCTACGCGACCACCCACATCCACAAATACTCGGTGGATTTCTACAAAACGCTTGAGGAAGAAACCGGCCTGAACGCGGGTTTCGCCGTTGTCGGCAACCTGCGTATGGCGCAGACCCAAGAGCGGATGGATGAGTATATGCTCTATGCCTCTACCGCCGAGACCTGCGATGTGGCCTATGAATGGCTGACCCCAGAACAGATCAAAGAGCGTTGGCCGCTGATCGAAACCGGCGACCTAAAGGGCGCGATCTATCACACTGAGGACGGCTATATTAACCCAGCCGACGTGACCCAAGCGATGGCCAAAGGCGCGCGTCAACGTGGGGTCGAGATCGTGCGCAAGCTGCAGGCCGATGCGTTCCACTGGACCGGCACCCATTGGGAAGTCACCTGCACCAAGATGATCGAAAAGGGCGGCAACCTCGTTGAGTCAGACGAGCAGGTCGTGATCACTGCGGAACACGTCGTGACCGCGTCCGGCAACCACGCACAACGCACCGCCAAGATGCTGGGCATCAAGATGCCAGCGATCCCGGTCGAGCACACCTTCATCGTCATGGACAAAGATCCAGAGCTGGTAAAGTGGCGCGAGGCGGGCAACCCAGAGCACCCCGTTGTGCGTGACGCTGACAATGAATCCTATGCCCGCGAAGAACGCGGCGGCTGGATCCTTGGCATTTATGAGCACGGCGCGCCTGCGCGGTTTGAACACGGGGTGCCGGATAGCTTCCGCGCGGATCTCTTCCCGCTGGATATCGACCGGATCGCGGATCAGTACATGGCGATGGCCGAGCGCGTTCCGTCCTGTGCAGAAAGCGGCCTGAAAGACGATTTCAACGGACCGATCTGCTACACGCCAGACGGCAACCCACTGGTTGGCCCGGCTCCTGGTCTGCGCAATATGTGGCTGGCCGAAGGCTTTAGCTTTGGCATCACCGCAGCAGGCGGCACCGGCTATTACTTGGCGCAGATGATGGTCGATGGCGAAGCCGAAATCGACATGGCGTCGCTTGATCCTAAGCGTTACTCTTCCAACTGGATGACCACCGAGTTCGCAGCCCGCAAGAACGAAGAATGCTATGAGCACGTCTACATCCTGCACCACCCGGATGAAGAACGCGAAGCCTGCCGTCCGCTGCGCACAGCCCCTGCCTATGACCGTCAAAAGGCCCGCGGTGCGCAATTTGGCTGGGTGAATGGCTGGGAACGTCCGAACTATTTCGGCCCGCTTGATGCGCCAGAGACTTTCGACAAAGAAAGCCGCTCCTTCCGTCGCGGCGGCTGGTGGCAGCACGCGGTCGAAGAGGCAAAAGCGATCCGTGAAGGCGTTGGCCTGATTGACGCAACCGCCTTTACCAAACATGTGGTTAAGGGCCCCGGTGCCACGCAGTTCCTGGATTGGTTCACCTGCAACAAGCTGCCAAAGGTTGGCCGTATCAACCTGACCTACGCCCTGACATCGGCTGGTACGACCCGCACCGAATACACCATCGTGCGCAACGGCGAGAACAACTACTACCTCGTTTCTGCTGGTGCCTGGACGGAATATGACGCTGACTTCCTGCGCAAGGCGGCCGAAGATAAGATGGAAGAATTCGGCTATATCGAAATTCAGGACGTGACCACTCAATGGGGCGTCTTCGCGATTGCCGGTCCGAAATCCCGCGATGTTCTGAAAGAGGTCATCGTCGATGCCGATCCGGCGACCGCGCTGTCGAACAAACGCTTCCCATGGCTGTCGGCGCGTCAGATCGAACTGGGCATGTGTCCTGTAAATGCGATCCGCGTGGCCTATACCGGCGAGCTGGGCTGGGAGCTGCATCACCCGATCGAAATGCAGAACTACCTCTTTGATCTACTTGAGAAAGCGGGCGAGAAGCACGGCATGAAACTGGTCGGTGCGCGGGCGCAGAACTGGCTGCGTCAGGAGAAGTCCTATCGCGCCTTTGGCACCGAACTGGGCCGCGACGCGACGCCAGCCGAAGCCGATTTGCCACGGTTTATTGACCTGTCCAAAGACTTCCACGGCAAGGACAAGATGGTTGAAACCGGAGTGCGCGTGAAATGCTGCACGCTCTTGATCGATGGGCCTGAGGATGCGGATCCTTGGGGTCGCGAGGCGCTCTATACGCTGGAAGGTCAGCGTGTGGGTCGTTTGACCTCGGGCGGCTATTCGGTGGCTTTTGAGAAGTCCATCGGCATGGGCTATCTGCCGCCAGAGCTGGCGGTTGAGGGCACCAAGCTGCAGGTCAAAATCCAAGACAAGCTTTGGGATGCGGTTGTCACCTGCGACAGCCCTTATGATCCAAAGAACGAAACCATCCGCAAGGACGGCTAAGTGAAACGGGGCTTCGGCCCCGTTTTTCTTTGGGGCGTTGTCCCGCGCCCTGGCGGGCTCTCCCCAGGATATTTGGGGCAAGAGAAATTAGGGTTTCGCGAAGGTGAAGGCGAGATTGTTCGCGGGCATTTCGGTTTTGCGATAGAGCGTGAGGCCAGCGTCTTGGGCCGTGGCTTCCAGCCAGCCATCATCCTTGTAGCCGATCTCTGGATCTTGAGTTCTGAGCGAGGCGTGGAAGTTGGCATCACCTTCAGAGGTGAGCACTCCGCTCCGCATGAAGGGGCCATAGATCATGAACCGCCCTTTGGGGCTGAGCGCTTGGGCGGCCTCTGTCAAAATGTTCTGGGCCTCTGGCGCGGAAATCAGATGCAAGAGGTTTGACAGCAGCATCAAATCATAGCGCTTGGTCGCGCCCCAGCCTGAGGCGGTGGCATCAAGTTCTATTGCTGGGGACAGATTGCTCAGAGCGGCTTGTGTGACATACGCATCTATGCTGGCGATGCGGTCGTCGTCGATCTCACTGGGCTGCCAGAGGATGTCGGGATGGGCCTGCGCATGAGCGACAATATGTTGACCCGTACCGCTGGCGATTTCTAGCGCCTTACCGTGAGGTGGCGCGATCTGCGCAAGCTCTGATGCGATGGGAGCGAGGTTGCGCGCGGCTGAGGGGGCGAACAACTGTGCGCCTTCGTTGGCTTCGACAAAGCTCGCGCCTTCCGGGGTTTTGCGCCTCATCGGCCAAACCGCGCGGGGGTGACGGCGGCGGTGATTTCCGCGACATCGGACGCGCGGCCTGCGATGAGGTCGGCAGCATATTGCGAATAGGCAGGCGCGCTTTGGATGCCCGATCCGCCTTGGCCCGCCATCCAGAAAAAGCTGCTGTCCTCGGGCGATGGCCCGATTACCAGATTCTTGTCTGGCGCAAAGCTACGCAACCCCGCCCACGTATTTTCAACACGCGTGACTTCTTCGGTCACAAAGGGCTGGTAACGCGCGATGCCTTCGGCCAGAACCATATCGTCTGCCCATGCATCATGCGGCACCTGCGGGTCTTCGTCGGCCGGAGACACCAACAGCTTGCCCGCGTCAGGTTTCGCGTACCATTTCTCGTAGACATCCATCAGCATGGGCCACCCCGAGACATCATGGCCCCTGGGTGCTGGAATACGCGCCATGGAGCGGCGTTTGGGCGTTATCCCGATGGGGCTCAGACCGGCAAGTTTGGCGATGTCATCCGCCCAAGCCCCAGCAGAATTGATCAGAGTTTTGGCCTCAAAATCCCCGTGTTGCGTTATGACCCGCCAGCCCGACGACAGGCGTTCTATGGATTGCACGCGATGGTCTGTCAGGATTTGACCGCCTTGTGCTCGCGTCATTTTGGCAAAGATCTGCAGCATACGGTCTGTGTCGATATCCATGGCTTCTGTGGACAGGCCGACAAAACCTATATGATCGGGGTTTAGGATAGGAACAATGCTCTGAGCCTCATCCAACGTTAGACTGCTGCACCCAAATGTTGCGCAGGCTGTTTTAAACCCATCGTGATCGTCTTTCGGTGCAAGCACCATAAATCCGCGCGGCGACAGCAAGTCGTGCTCGTCAAAGAATGCGCGGCCTGCAAGGTTCAGAACAACGGTGGCTGGTTCTCCGTATTGCGCCTCATAGAGGGCCGCCGAGCGTCCCGAGGCGTGATACCCGAGCGCAGGTTCCATTTCGAGCACGACGGTGCTGCCTAAAGGGGCGAGTCGCGCCGCGGTAGAGGCGCCAGCCATACCGCCACCTATGATCAGAAAGTCGATCATTCGGCTTCCTCAAGCCGGTCTGTTGCCGGTGCAGGCCGTTGGGAGAGCGCTTCGATTTCAGCATAAAGCTCGGGCGACATGTTGATCTCTGTGGCCGCGAGGCTGGGGCGCAACTGCGCAAGGCTTCGTGCCGACAGGATCGGATGAGGGCTCGCTGGATGCGCAGCGGCCCAGGCCACGGCCAAAGACGCTGGGCTTACATTTTTTGCATCCGCGAGGTCTGCGAGCTGTGCCGCGCAATCACGCATCCAATCCTGCCCATAGCGCGCATTGTAGCGATCATCCTCTGACAGACGGCCAGTGCCGCCTCTTGCATATTTTCCGGTCAGCAAGCCACCGCCCAACGGAGAATAGGGGGTCAAAGTTATGTCCTGATCCTGGGCCATCGGGAAGATTTCGACCTCTGCCTGACGTTTCACAAGGTTGTACATAGGTTGCAGGATATCGATGGACAGATCGAAGTTTTGGGCGATCTGAACGGCTTTCATCACCTGCCAGGCTGCAAAGTTCGACAGCCCGACATAGCGGATTTTGCCCTCAGCCTTCAGCGTTGCAAAGGTGTCGAGGGTTTCCTTGAGCTCTGTGGCCGGGTCGAAGCGATGCAGATAAAGGATATCGACCATATCCATGCCAAGCCGTTGGCGGCTGATGTCGAACTGGGCCAGCATGTTGTCGCGGCCGGCTCCGCCTGTGTACCCCACCTTCGTTGCGATGATCAGACTGTCGCGGTTTTTGGCAGCGAACTCTCCCAAGAGCGTCTCGGACGCCCCTTCGGTATAGACATAGGCGGTGTCAAAATGGGTGATGCCTGCTTCAATTGAGGCCTCAAACATGGCCTGGCTCTCGGATCTGTCGGCCCGATCCCCAAATTGCATTGTGCCGTAGGTGAATTTTGAAATGGCTGTGCCGTCAGGCGCGGTGATGCTCATGAGTTTTCGCTTTGTGGTCAGTTAGAGGGATGCTGCTAAATTGCACTCTGCGCCGCAAGCCAATTCGCGACCTCAATAGTTTTTTCCGAGGCGCGTTCGGGCGCGTAAAGGACAAAGAACCCATGGTTTGTCTGACGCGTATCCTGCCAAATCACCTGTAGGTTTCCTGCTGCAATGGCATCCTTTGCCAATAGCTTTGGAGCTAGTGCGATGCCTTGCCCATTGATCGCCGCATCAATGGCAAGCGCGGTTTGATTAACGTTAAGTGTGGCCTTTGGTGACGGCAGGTTTAGGTCAGCACAGAGTCTCTCCCAGTGACTGTGGCTGTCTTGAATGAGGTGGTGCTGAAGCAGATCCGAGAGTGTCAGCGCGCCATCGACAAAACGCGGGCTTGCAACAGCAACATAGGAAATGTCACTCAGTTTCATCACTGAGATATCTTTGATCTGAGGGTGGGGGCCCTGTCGGATGACAAGATCCACATCCCCGCGCATGAGGTCTGCTTTTTGTTCTGAAGCATGAATCTTGATGTCAACTTTAGGCATAATTTCAATGAGGTGAGGTAGCCGTGG
Source organism: Cognatishimia coralii (assembly GCF_037478305.1). Taxonomy (NCBI): domain Bacteria; kingdom Pseudomonadati; phylum Pseudomonadota; class Alphaproteobacteria; order Rhodobacterales; family Paracoccaceae; genus Cognatishimia; species Cognatishimia coralii. Next base: position 177,877 of record NZ_JBBGAZ010000003.1, on the reverse strand, counting down.
CATTAGCCATTTTGAGGCAAGTGAGGGTGTGACCGACAGGGTGATCGCGGTTGCTTCGGTAAGTTTCTCGGTCGCTTCCATTACGATCTGCAAGGCGCGGCTGACCTCGGTGTGATACTGGCGGCCCGCATCGGTCAAGTCGAGCCCTCGCGGCAACCGCCGAAACAGAGCTCTGCCAAGGCGTGCTTCAAGCGCACGTATCTGTTGGGCCACAGCGCCTTGGGTCAGATGCAGCTCGTCTGCGGCGCGCCTGAAATTCAAGTGGCGGGCAGAGGCATCGAACATGCGCAGAGCGTTTAGGTTCAGGTTTTTCATCACAGCCAATAGTTTTTCTACAGGATGGGGCGAGAAAGGATCATTCGTCAATATGTCCTTCTACGGCTAGAATCTGGCCAAACCATAGGAGACTGAGATGACCAAAGTGGCAATGATCACCGCTGGTGGCAGCGGCATGGGGGCAGATGCGGCGCGGCGACTTAAGGCGGATGGGTTTGAGGTGGCGATCCTCAGTTCGTCGGGCAAGGGCGAGGCCCTGGCGCAGGAGATGGGCGGTGTGGGCGTCACAGGCTCTAATCTAGAGCAAGCCGACCTACAGCTGCTGGTAAACTCGGCGATGGAAAAATGGGGTCGGATCGATGTGCTGGTGAACTCTGCGGGTCATGGGCCGAAGGGCGATATCCTAGAGATCTCGGATGAGGATTGGCACAAGGGAATGGAGTACTACCTGATGAATGTGATCCGCCCCGCGCGTTTGGTGGCGCCCATTATGGCCAAGCAAGGCGGTGGATCGATCATCAATATCTCGACCTTTGCGGCCTTTGAGCCTGATCCATTGTTCCCGACGTCTGGCGTGTTTCGGGCTGGGCTCGCGAGCTTTGCCAAGCTCTTTGCGGATAAGATGGCCGCGGACAATGTGCGTATGAACAACGTGTTGCCGGGCTTTATCGACAGCCTGCCCGAGACCGAAGACCGCAAGGCACGCATTCCGTTGGGACGCTATGGACGGGCCGAGGAAGTGTCTTCGATGATCAGCTATCTGGCGGGAGAGGGCACCTATGTTACGGGGCAGAACTTCCGCATTGATGGTGGGCTGACCGCGTCGGTCTAAGTGGGGGCCAGCCCCCATGCCCCCGGGATATTTGGGGCAAGAGAAAAAGCAAAAGGCCCGCCGGACGTGGCGGGCCTTTCTATGTTCAGCGATGCGTCCGATTAGTTCGGGATCTCGCCTACGATGCCTTCAACATAGAAGGACATGCCTGCCAGCGTGCCGTCATCTGCGGTCTCGCCTTCGGCCAGCCAAGCAGAGCCGTCCTGTTTGTTGATTGGGCCGGTGAAGGCGTGGTAGCTGCCGTTGCCCAAAGCTTCGACCATCGCCAGTGCTTCGGCTTTCACGTCCGCTGGAACCGCGTCAGAGATCTCGCCGATCTCAACCATGCCGGTAGAGATGCCGTCCCAAGTGTTCACGGTTTCCCATGTGCCATCCATGACCGCCTGAGTACGTGCAACATAGTAAGGCGCCCAGTTGTCGATGATGGAGGATACGCGTGGCATAGGGCCGTATTCCGCCATGTCAGACGCTTGACCGAAGGTGATCACGCCGCCCGCTTCCTGAGCCGCTGCCTGTGGTGCAGTGGAGTCGGTGTGCTGCAGGATCACGTCCGCACCTTGCTCGATCAGAGCTTTGGCCGCGTCGGCTTCTTTGGCGGGATCAAACCATGTGTAAACCCAGATGATTTTGAACTCGACGTCAGGGTTCACTTTTTTCGCGTGGATGTAGGCAGAGTTGATGCCACGGATAACTTCTGGGATCGGGAAAGAGGCGATGTAACCAATGGTGTTGGATTTGGTCATCTTGCCCGCGATATGGCCCTGAACCGCGCGGCCTTCGTAGAAGCGTGCGGAGTAGACGGACACGTTTTCAGCGGTCTTATAGCCGGTTGCGTGCTCGAATTTCACGTTCGGGAATTTCTTAGCGACGTTGTTGGTTGGGTCCATGTAGCCGAAAGAGGTGGTGAAGATCAGGTCCGCACCCTGCAGCGCCATCTGAGTGATCGCGCGCTCGGCGTCCGCACCTTCAGGCACGTTTTCCTGATAGAAGGTTTCGACTTTGTCGCCGAAGGCTTCTTCGACCGCAAGACGACCTTGGTCGTGCTCGTAGGTCCAGCCGCCGTCGCCCACTGGGCCAACGTAGATGAAGCCGACTTTGGTGGTGTCAGCGGCAGCTGCTGACGCCAGGCCAAGGGCCACGGCCGCAGAGGCCAGAAGTTTAGTGAATTTCATGAGGTATACCCCCCTCTGTTGGTTGTGTATTGGCCCCGAGCCTTAGTTCGAGGCATGGAAAGATCGACCGAGCGAGGCGGGGGCTCCGCTCTTGTCGGCCGAGAGAATGACAAGCACCAGAATGGTGATCAGGTACGGTGACATTGCCAGATATTCTACAGGGATCGCAATGCCTGCGGCCTGTAGGTTGAGCTGTAAAACGTTAATACCGCCAAAAAGATAAGCACCCAGCAGGACGCGCCAGGGTTTCCAACTGGCAAAAACCACAAGGGCCAATGCGATCCAGCCGATTCCCGCCGTCATGCCTTCGGTCCATTGTGGCACGCGGATAAGGCTGATGTAAGCGCCTCCAAGCCCCGCGCAGGCGCCGCCGAACATGATCGCGAGGATGCGTACGCGGATGACGTGATAGCCAAGCGCATGAGCCGCGTCATGGTTCTCGCCAACGGCACGCAGGATCAGGCCGACGCGGGTGTATTTCAAGAGGGCCCAAACGGCGGCGGTGAGCAGGATGCCAAGGTATAAGAGCGGGTCATGGGCAAAGAAGATCGGCCCAAAGAAGGGCATGTCCGACAGGCCTGGAATATCAAGGCGTGGCATCGAGGGTGGTTTGATACCGATGTAATTTTGACCCATGAGGGCCGAGAGGCCGAGACCAAAGAGCGTCAGGGCCAAGCCCGAAGCGACTTGGTTTGCCAGCGCGAATTGGGTGAGGAAGGCGAAAAGCGTGGACAGCAACGCGCCGCCCACCATGGCTGCAAGGACGCCCATGAAGGGTGATCCGGTTTCAACCGTCACGGCAAACCCGCAGATCGCGCCGACGATCATCATGCCTTCGACGCCGAGGTTCAGGACGCCGGCTTTCTCGACGACGAGTTCTCCGATAGCGGCCAGCAAGAGCGGCGTGGCGGCGACCATCAAAGACGCAATAAGAAGCGCGGGGCTGATTGCAGAAAGATCCATCAGGCGGCTCCTTTGACGGCGAATTTGATGCGGAAGTTGGTGAGCAGGTCGAGCGCAAGCAGGAAGAACAAGAGCATACCCTGGAAGACCTGAATGGCTGCCGAGGGCAGGCCAAGCGTGAGCTGGGCGAGCTCTCCGCCAATGTAAGTCAGTGCCATCAAGAGGCCAGCGAGCAAGATGCCGATGGGGTGCAGACGGCCTAGGAAGGCGACGATGATCGCGGTGAAGCCATAGCCGACGTTAAAGTCGATGCTGATTTGGCCAGAGGGGCCAGAGACCTCAAACAGGCCCGCAAGCCCTGCGAGCGCGCCGGATGCACACATGCAAAAGATCACCAGACGGGTAGGATTGACGCCGCCAAAGCGCGCGGCCTTGGGGGCCTCGCCGGTGAGTTTGATGTTGAACCCCATGATGTGGCGACTGAGCAGCACATAGGCAAAGATCACCGCGATGAAGGCCGCAGCGATGCCCCAGTGCAGGCCGATCCCTTCGTTGATCCAGCTGGAGGCGCTTGGGTAGTCATTCAGGTTGCGTGAGCCTGGAAAACCGAAACCTTCGGGGTTTTTCAATAATCCTAAGGCCATAGAGGCCAAGAGTTGCTCAGCCACATAGACCAGCATCAAGGAAACAAGGATCTCGTTGGTGCCGAATTTCACTTTCAGCAGCGCAGGGATCAGCGCCCAGAGCATGCCGCCTATCGCACCGCAGATCACCATGAATGGAAAGATAAAGATGCTTTCGATCGGATAGAACGCAAGGCCTGCGCCCGCGCCACAGATTGCGCCTACGATATATTGGCCTTCTGCGCCAATGTTCCAGATACCCGCCCGAAAGCCCAGCGACAGGCCAATCGCGATCAGGATCAGCGGACCTCCTTTGACCAGAAGTTGCGGGCGGGAATAGCTTGCGAAATCTCCGAAGAGAGGATCGTAGAAAATCGTGCGAATGGCCTCGAACGGGTTCTTGCCAAGCGCGCCAAACAAAAGGCCGCCGACGATCATCGTGATGATCACCGCGAGGACAGGCGTGAACAGCGACCAGAATTGGCTCGGCTGCGGGCGTTTTTCGAGCGTGATCATGCGGAGGCCTCCTCACTCAGATGCGCGACTTCCATGCCATGCGCGCCGCCCATCATCAGGCCGATTTCGTCAATGCTCAGGCCCGCCGTCGGGCGCAACTCGCTGAGGCGGCCTTCGTTCAGGGCTCCGAAGCGGTCCGAAATTTCCATCAACTCATCCAAATCTTGGCTGATCACGACGATGGCCGCACCTTTAGCCGCCAGGTCCATCAGGCTTTGGCGGATCGCGGCTGCTGCGGCCGCATCCACGCCCCAAGTGGGTTGGTTTACGATCAGAACTTCCGGATCTTGCAAGATCTCGCGGCCGATCACGAATTTTTGCAGGTTACCGCCGGACAATGCGCGTGCGGCGCGGTCAGATCCCGGCGTGCGCACGTCAAATTTCGCGATGATGTCTTCGGCAAAGGCTTTTGCGCCAGCCCAATTTACAAACCCATTGCTGGTCAGATCTTTTCGAATTGCACCGGTGAGTAAAGCGTTTTCAACAAGGCTCATCGCAGGGGCGGCCGCATGGCCAAGCCGTTCTTCAGGGGCGGCCAAAGTGCCGATCTCGCGGCGCTGGTTCGGGCCCAGATGCCCAACGCCACTACCTTTGATCTTTACCGTATCCGTCGTGCTGAGCGCTTCGCCAGAGAGCGCGGCCAGCAACTCATCTTGCCCATTACCGGCAACGCCGCCAAGACCGAGGATCTCGCCGGATTTCACCGAAAAACTGATATCTTTCAGCGATGTGCCAAACTCGCTCGCCGAGGTCATCGACAGCGCGGACACCTCCAAAACGACCGCGCCACCATCCTTGGCTTTGCGCGTGGGCGTCTGCAACGTATCGCCGACCATCATCTCGGCCATATCCCGTGCCGAGGTCTCGGCAGGCACGCATTCGCCCACGTTTTTACCCAATCGCAGGATCGTCGCATGGTCACAGAGCGCGCGGATCTCTTCGAGCTTGTGGCTGATATAAAGGATCGAAGTGCCTTCGGATTTCAGCTTCCGCAGGGTCTCAAACAAAATTTCGACCTCTTGTGGGGTCAGCACAGAGGTCGGTTCATCCATAATCAACAATTTCGGGTCTTGCAGCAGGCAGCGAATGATTTCGACCCGCTGCCGCTCGCCTGCTGACAGATCGCCGACGGTGCGATAGGGATCAAGTGGCAGGCCATAGGTTTCAGAGACCTCTTTGATCCGCCCCGCCAGATCGCGCATGGGCGGAGGGTTCTCCATCCCCAAGGCGACGTTTTCGGCAACATTCAGAGCTTCAAACAGCGAGAAATGTTGGAACACCATCGCGACGCCTGTGGCCCGCGCAACCCGAGGCTCGGCGGGGGCAAAATCCTCACCGCGCCAGGTCATGGTACCACTGTCTGGCTTCACCAAACCATAGATCATCTTCACCAGCGTGGATTTCCCCGCGCCGTTTTCGCCGAGCAATGCGTGAACTTCGCCCTCTTTGATGTCAAAGGACACAGAGTCATTGGCGATCACGCCGGGATAGGCTTTGGTCAGCCCTTCTATGGACAGCAGAGTCCCTGTCATGCGGTCTGGTCCTTTCGGGCCTTCTTGTTTTTCAGATCATGCAATAGCGCCCCAGCGACGCCGATGGCAATTGCTTGTGGTTGTTTTCCCAACGTCGGATCGCCAATCGGGCAAGTGATGCGGGAAATTTGGTCAGGGGCGTGGCCCAGATCGTTTAGGCGGTTCTTAAACCGCGCCCATTTGGTTTTGGACCCGATGAGCCCTGTGAAGGCAAAGCTATGGGACAGCAGCTGATGGCACAGCTCCAGATCCAGCGCGTGCGAATAGGTCAGGATCAGGTGCTGGGCGTCGCTTGGCGCATAGGGCACCAAGTTCGCAGGGTTATCCGCTGTCAGTTTGGTGACCCCTTCTGGGATCACTTCGGGAAAGCGCGCCTCAGAGGTGTCGATCCACGTGATGTCAAACTCTGTCAGCCCAGCAAGCGTCTGGACCATCGCGCGCCCAACGTGACCTGCGCCCCAAAACCAAAGTGGCACGGCGCGCGCGCGAAGCGGTTCTATGAACCAGCCGTCCTGTAGCTGTGGCCTAACCGCAAGGCCTTGATTGCGGGCAAGGGTTTCTGCCCGCTTCAGGCTCAATGGCATGGCGCTGTCACCGGCGACCTGCCGTGCAAAGCTCTGTTTCTCGTCAAGGTGCTCAAGATCGCCCGCCGTGAAGATTTCGCTGACAAGGCTCACCGACCCGCCGCAACACTGTCCCAGCGCAGGGCCAAGCGGATGGCGCGAGAGTTCGGCTGTTGTTTGGCGTCCTAACATCGCGCGCGCAGATTTGGTGGCCTCGAACTCCAATGTGCCGCCGCCGATGGTGCCGGACTGACCGGTTTGCCAAACCAACATAGAGGCTCCGACTTCGCGCGGCACCGACCCCGCAATCTCTGCCACGACAACCCGCGCGACAGGTCCATGCGCGGCGATGGCGTCTTTCAACCGCGCCAGATCAAACATCGCGCACCCTTTGGGTCGCCATATAGACTCGCTCCGCCGTCGCCGGGGCATCCAGATCCGGATAGCTTGAACCACAGGCTTCAACCGCGTCCGACAAGGCCATCAAAGCGGAGATCCCCAACATGAACGGAGGCTCGCCCACCGCTTTAGAGCGATAGATCGTGTCCTCTGCATTCTCGTTTTCATAAAGCGCCACGTTGAACACATCAGGCCGATCTGAGCAGGCCGGGATCTTATAGGTACTGGGCGCATGGGTGCGCAGATTGCCGTTGTCGTCCCAGACCAGTTCTTCGGTCGTGAGCCAGCCTGCGCCTTGTACATAAGCGCCTTCGACCTGACCAATGTCCAACGCTGGATTCAGAGAGCTACCGGCGTCATGCAAAAGGTCGGCACGAAGAATGCGGTTTTCTCCGGTCAACGTGTCGATGACAACTTCGGTGACTGCGGCGCCGTAGGCAAAATAGTAGAACGGACGGCCCTGACCTTTGATACGGTCCCACGCCAGATCCGGTGTTTTGTAAAACCCAGTTGATGAAAGGCTCACGCGCGCCTCATAACAGGCCTTCGCAACCTCGGCAAAACTCTTGCGGTTGCCAGCGACGTCCACATGCCCATCGGCAAACCGCACATCCGCCAAAGCACATTGATGCTGCTCTGCTAGATGCTGCGCCATACGATCCCGTATGGTGTCGCAGGCAATCTTAACGGCCATGCCATTGAGGTCACTTCCCGAGCTGGCCGCCGTTGCCGAGGTATTCGGCACCTTGCCCGTATCCGTCGCCGTGATCTTCACGAACTCCAACGGAACACCAAACCGAGACGCCGCCACCTGCGCCACTTTCTGGTTCAGACCTTGCCCCATCTCGGTGCCGCCATGGTTCATCTGGATCGAACCATCCTGATAGACATGGACCAAAGCCCCAGCCTGGTTCAGATGCGTCAGAGTAAAAGAAATCCCAAACTTCACAGGCGTTAGCGCGATGCCCTTTTTCAGGATCGGATTGGCGTCATTCCACTCCCGAACCGCAGCACGTCGCGCTTTGTAGTCCGAGGTCTCTTCGAGTTGTGAGACCAAATCATGCAGCACGAAATCCGTCACCGCTTGTCCATAGGGCGTCGTATTTCTCTTGCCAGAAATATCCTCGGGGGGAGGGGCGACGGCGTCGCTCCGGGGGGCAGACAGCCCCCGATTTGCGTCCTCATAGAAATTCACGCGCCGAACCTCGAGGGGATCTTTGCCCAAGGCATGCGCCACATGGTCCATCACGCGCTCGATCCCCAGCATACCCTGAGGCCCACCGAACCCGCGATAGGCGGTGGCCGACTGCATATTTGTCTTTAGCCGATGACTCTCGATGCGGATATTGTCCAGTTGATAGGCATTGTCGGAATGCAGCATGGCGCGGTCGGCCACCGGCAGGGACAGATCCTGCGCCCAGCCACAACGGGCATAATGGCGGAAGTCGATGCCCAAAACGCGGCCCGTCTCGTCAAAACCGACATCATAGTCGATGCGGAAATCATGCCGCTTGCCGGTTATCACCATGTCATCGTCGCGGTCATAGCGCATTTTACAGGCGCGTCCGGTCTTTTGCGCGGCAATCGCGCAGGCCACGGCCAGCGCATTGCCTTGGCTTTCCTTGCCGCCAAAGCCACCACCCATGCGGCGTGTTTCCACACGGACCGCATTCATCGGCACCCCAATCGCATGGGCCACTTTGTGCTGGATCTCGGTCGGATGCTGGGTCGAGGAATTGACCACCATATCGCCATTGTCTTGCGGCTGGGCAAGGGCGGCTTGGCCTTCGAGATAGAAATGCTCTTGCCCGCCCATGGTGATGCTGCCCGACAGAGACTTTGGCGCATCCTTCAGAGCCTGCGCGGCGTCACCCGCCGACCAGATCCGGGGGGCGTCCTCAAACCGGCTATCGGCGGCCAAGGCATCCTCGATGGTGAGGATCGGGGTTTCTTGGGTGAAAGAGATCTCGCCGAGTCGAGCGGCCTTGCGTGCGTTCAGGTGACTGTCCGCGACAACAAGGAAGATAGGTTGACCCAGATAGTGGATAGCGCCATCGGTCAAAAGGGGTTCATCGTGGATCGACGGGCTGACGTCGTTGTCAAATGGCAGATCATCGGCCGTCAGAACCGCAACAACACCCGGAGCCGCGCGGGCTGCGGCGAGGTCCATGGATGTGATCCGGCCACGCGCAATCGAAGACAGTCCAAACGCCAGATGCAACGTGCCGCGGGGGGTAGGAATATCATCCACATAGCGCGCTTGTCCGGTCACATGCAGGGCAGCGCTGTCGTGGGGGCGAGAGGTGGCGACACTCATGGCGAGACCTCCAGAACTGAGGCCGCGATGCCTTGGTCTTCAAGCAAATAGCGGCGCAGCATATTGCGTGCTGTTTCAAGGCGATAGCTGGCCGAGGCGCGCATGTCGCTCATCGGTGTAAAATCCTCTGCGAATGCAGAAAGCGCCGGCGCGATACCCTCTTCGCTCCAGTCTGCCCCCATAAGGGCTTCCTCAACCGACGTCGCGCGTTTTGGCGTCGCGGCCATGCCTCCAAAAGCGATCCGAGCAGAGGTCACGACGCCTTCAGACACGCCAATATTGAACGCGCCCAAGACCGCGGAAATATCCTGATCAAAGCGTTTGGAGAGCTTATAGACCTTCAACCGATCCTCTTGCCGCGGGATCGTGATCCTCTCCACGAATTCTCCGGCTGCGCGATCCTGCTTGCCGTAGGCGATGAAGAAATCCTCGATCGGCATCGACCGTCGTGCATCACCTTTGCGCAGGTAAAGCGTTGCCCCCAGTGCGATCAAGGCGGGCGGGTTGTCCCCAATCGGAGATCCATTGGCCACATTCCCCCCAAGCGTTGCCGCATTGCGGATCTGCGTGCTCGCGTAACGGCGCAGCATTTCGCCATAGGACGGGTGATGCGGCTCAATCGCAGCCCGCATCGCGTTCATATCCACCATGGCGCCAAACGAAAGTTCTGTGTCAGAGACGCTGATATCTTTCAGATCGGCACAACGGCCAAGAAAAATCACCGGATCCAACTCGCGAAGCTGTTTTGTCACCCAAAGCCCCACATCTGTCGCGCCTGCGACCAAAGTGGCGTCGGGATGGGCGGCATAGACCTCGGCCAGCTCATCGCAGCTTGTGGGTTGGAACTTGGAGCCTGCCTCCACCTTCGGCAAGTCGTCTTTCACCCAAACGGGCACCGGTTTGTCCTGCGCCGCCTCCGCCGCACGGACGATCGGCGCATAGCCGGTGCAGCGACAGAGGTTGCCCGCCAACTGATCATCATGATCCGTCGCGCCATTGCTATGGGCCGCGACCATCGACGCAATGAACCCCGGCGTACAAAACCCGCACTGGCTACCATGATGCTCGATCATCGCTTCTTGCACAGGATGCAATTCACCGTCGGGGCCAGAAACGCCCTCAACAGTCCGCACCGATTTTCCCTGAAGCTGCGGCATAAACAGAATGCAGGCATTCAGCGCCTTGGTGCCGCCCTCGTCTTGCACAACGACCGAGCAGGCCCCGCAGTCGCCCTCATTGCAGCCCTCTTTGGTGCCGCTTAATCCACGTGTTTCCCGAAGCCAGTCCAGCAACGTCTGCGTTGCCTGGACATTGCGCACATGCGTGGTCTCTCCGTTCAGAAGAAACGTGACGTCCATGTGATAGAACCCGTCGCCTTACCGATGTCATGCCTTGGTGCGGAACTTCGATGCGACGTAGAAGATCCGCGGCCCCCTGGGTGTAACTATTTTCAGGATAGAAACAGCGCACCCGTCGTGGCAAGACAAAAGAGCCTGTTTTCCAAGCGTTTGCACAATTGGTGCGCGGGGTGGGCCGTGGGCGACCACACCTTAATCCCTTGAGACTCAAGATAATCGACTTGATTGTGTTGCAATCCAAGAAAGTCCTTCGGCCAAGACCGCGCCGAAATTTTAGGCACATCACAGCGGATTCACCCGTTTCCCCGCGCGTCTCTGTGAGCTAGCTTTGCCCCCATGAGCAGCCAACCCCGATTCATCCACCTCCGCGTCCATACCGAATATTCCCTGCTGGAAGGCGCGATGCGCGTCAAGAAACTGCCGGGGCTTTGTGCGGATATGGATATGCCCGCCGTCGCGATCACCGACACCAATAATATGTTCGCGGCTCTGGAGTTTTCCGTCGGCGCGCAAGGGGCAGGGGTGCAGCCGATTGTCGGCTGTCAGGTCGATCTGCAAATGCCCTATGACGATCCCTCGGGTCGCACACAAAAACCCGCGCCCGCGCCTTTGGTTTTGCTGAGCCAGCGCGAAGAGGGCTATGAGAACCTTATGAAGCTCTCCTCCTGCCTCTATGTCGATAAAGGCGGGCAGATGCCGCAAGTCACCATGGAGGAACTCGAGGCACAATCAGGTGGTCTCATCTGTCTGACCGGAGGCCCGGACGGCCCTATCGGTCGTCTGCTACAACAAGGCCAACGTCCCGCCGCCGAAGCGATGATGGAGCGTCTGCATCAGATTTTTGGCGACCGCCTCTATGTGGAACTGCAACGTCACCCCGGAGAAGACGGCGCGCCGCAGGCCGAGCGACTGACAGAGCGCGGTTTTGTCGAAATGGCCTATGCGCGAGACATCCCGCTGGTGGCCACGAATGACGTCTATTTCCCAAAGACTGAGATGTATGAGGCCCATGACGCGCTGATCTGTATCGCCGAGGGCGCCTATGTGGATCAGGCGGATGGCCGCCGTCGCCTGACCAACCAGCATTACTTCAAGTCGCAGCAAGAGATGATCACGCTCTTCGCCGACCTGCCCGAAGCGATTGAGAACACGGTCGAAATCGCCAAACGCTGCGCCTTTGCCACATATCGCCGCGATCCGATCCTACCGAAATTCGCCGATGACGAGGTCGCCGAACTCCGCCGTATCGCTAATGAAGGCCTGCAAAAGCGACTGGCCGTTATCCCTCATGCGGTCTCTGTCGAAGAATACCAAGAACGACTCGATTTCGAGCTGGGCATCATCGAGGGCATGGGCTTCCCGGGCTACTTCCTGATCGTTGCAGACTTTATCCAATGGGGCAAAGATCAGGGTATCCCTGTGGGGCCGGGCCGGGGCTCTGGTGCAGGCTCGCTCGTGGCCTATGCGCTCACGATCACCGACTTGGATCCGCTGCGCTATTCGTTGCTGTTTGAGCGGTTCCTCAACCCCGAACGGGTCTCGATGCCTGACTTCGACATCGACTTCTGTATGGACCGCCGCGAAGAGGTCATCCGCTATGTGCAGGAAAAATATGGCCGTGACAAAGTCGGGCAGATCATCACCTTCGGTGCGCTTTTGTCCAAAGCTGCGGTGCGCGACATTGGTCGTGTTCTGCAGATGCCCTATGGGCAGGTGGATCGCCTGTCCAAAATGATCCCGGTCGAGGGCGTCAAACCTGTCTCCATCGAAAAGGCGCTAAAGGACGAACCACGCCTGCGCGAGGAAGCCAAATCAGAAGAGGTCGTGGACCGACTTCTGAAATACGGCATGCAGGTGGAGGGCCTTTTGCGCAACGCCTCCACCCACGCCGCCGGCGTGGTGATCGGAGACCGACCGCTAGATGCTCTGGTGCCGCTCTACCAAGACCCGCGCTCGGATATGCCGGCCACCCAGTTCAACATGAAATGGGTCGAGCAGGCGGGGCTTGTGAAGTTTGACTTCTTGGGTCTGAAAACTCTGACCGTGGTCGAGAACGCCGTCAAACTGATCAAGAAATCCGGCCGCGACATCCATGTGACTGCCGAGGGCGTTCAGCTCTACGACCCGCCAGAAGGCGCGGTGAACGAGATCAACGCTATCCCGCTGGATGATGAGGCCACCTACAAACTCTACGCCGCCGCGAAAACCGTCGCCGTGTTCCAGGTGGAATCCACCGGCATGATGGACGCGCTCAAGCGCATGAAGCCCACCTGTATCGAGGATATCGTGGCACTCGTGGCGCTGTATCGTCCCGGTCCGATGGAGAACATCCCGACCTATTGTGAAGTCAAAAACGGGCTGCGTGAAATCGAATCTGTGCACCCCCTGATCGACCATATTCTTGAGGAAACTCAAGGGATTATCGTCTATCAGGAACAGGTTATGCAGATCGCTCAGGTGATGGCGGGCTATAGCCTTGGCGGCGCGGATCTGCTCCGCCGCGCCATGGGTAAAAAAATTAAGGAAGCGATGGACGCGGAACGTCCGAAATTCGAAGCAGGGGCCGCCGAAAACGGCGTCGACAAAAAGAAAGCCTCCGAGGTCTTCGACCTCTTGGAAAAGTTCGCCAACTACGGCTTCAACAAATCCCACGCGGCGGCCTATGCGGTCGTGAGCTACTACACCGCCTGGCTCAAGGCCAATCACCCGGTAGAGTTCATGGGCGGCGTGATGAACTGCGATATCCACCTCACAGACAAGCTCGCGGTCTATTTCGAAGAGGTCAAAAAGGCGCTGGGCCTGCCCTGGGTACCGCCCTGCGTGAACCGCTCCGAGGCGATGTTTACGGTGGTCGACGGCGCTCTGGTCTATGCGCTGGGCGCGTTGAAAAACGTTGGTGTCGAGGCGATGACCTTGGTGACCGAAGGCCGCAAAGTTGATGGTGTCGACAAACCCTTCGCAACGCTCTTTGATTTCGCCCGCCGCGTCGACCTGAAACGCGTGGGAAAACGCCCACTAGAAATGCTCGCGCGGTCTGGTGCGTTCGACCAACTCGACCGCAACCGCCGCAAAGTCTTCGAAAGCCTTGAGCAACTCGTGAACTATTCCGCCGCGATCCATGAACAAAAGGCCTCAAACCAAGTCAGCCTCTTTGGCGAAGCAGGTGATGACCTGCCCGAGCCGCGCCTTAGCAAAGTGGCCGATTGGCTGCCCGCCGAGAAACTGGATGAGGAAGCCAAAGCCATCGGCTTCTTCCTCTCAGGCCACCCGCTCGAAGACTATATGGGCGCGCTCAAACGCAAGCAGGTTCTGACGTTGGATGAGCTGACCGAAAAGGCACGTGGCGGGCCTTGCGTTGCGAAAATCGCGGGCCGCGTGTCCGGCCGCCAAGAACGCAAATCCGCCCGCGGCAACCGCTTTGCCTTTGCCCAGCTCTCTGACCCCACAGGCGCATATGAAATCACAATTTTCAGCGAAACGCTTGAAAAGTCACGCGAATATCTCGACGTCGGCTCCAAAGTCGTCGTCACGGCCGAGGCCACAATGGAAGCCGACCAGCTCAAGCTTCTCGCCAAATCCATCGGCCCGATTGATACGGTGGTTGCGGATGCAGGGTCGTCAGGGCTCAAGATCTATGTCGAAGGCGTCGAAGCAGTTGGCACAGTCGCCAGCATTCTTGAACGCGAACGTCACGCGGCCAAGTCTGGCCCCAAAGGCCCGGTTGTCTTTACCATGATGAGCGGAGACCTCCCCGGCGAAGTCGAGATCGATACGGGCAACGAATACCCCGTGAACCCGCAACTCCGCGGCGCGATCAAACATATTGATGGGGTGATGGCGGTGGAGGATTACTAAAGCAGCTCGCGCATCGCGCGCTGCCGCTCGGCTCTTCGCTCAATAATGCGGCGGCCGCTCATCCCCCAGAACAACGCCACCCGAGCCCGCCGACTCCCGATCCGCCTCGCGCTCCAACAGCATCTGAACCCGCCGCTTCAGCAGCACCAGTTCCGTATCCTGACGCGCAATCACGTCCGACAGTTCCTCAACCGTGCGGGTCAAATGGGCGATCTGTTCTTCTAGCTTTTCCATGCTCTCCACATAAGCCGCGCGCAAAGCCCCCGCAATCCCCCTCATTCTCTTGCCACAAATATCCGCGCCGCAGGCAAGCCGACAGGCTTTCGGTTGCCTGCCACCTAGGGGGCTGCTAAGGGGCAGGCATTATTTGAACCAAGGACCAGAGAGATGGCCAAAGTAAAGAAAGCCCCGCGCCCTAAGGCTCAGACGCCCAAGGGTTTCCGCGACTATTTCGGCAGCGAAGTGACTGAACGCGCCGAAATGCTGCATCAGATTGCAGGGGTTTATCATCGCTATGGTTTTGAGGCCTTGGAGAGCGCTGCGGTGGAAACCGTCGAGGCGCTTGGCAAATTTCTGCCCGATGTGGACCGCCCCAACGAAGGTGTCTTTGCCTGGCAAGAGGCCGATGAAGACGGGCAGGGCGATTGGATGGCCCTGCGCTATGACCTGACAGCCCCTTTGGCGCGCGTCTACGCGCAACATCGCAATGACCTGCCGACCCCGTATCGCCGCTATGCGATGGGACCGGTTTGGCGCAACGAAAAGCCAGGACCAGGTCGTTATCGTCAGTTCTATCAGTGTGACGCAGACACTGTGGGCACTGCCTCGATGGGCGCGGACGCCGAGATCTGTGCCATGCTCAGCGACACGCTGGAAACCGTTGGCATTCCACGCGGAGACTATCTGGTCCGCGTGAACAACCGTAAGGTCCTCAATGGCGTCCTTGAAGCTATGGGTCTTGGCGACGATCAAGCCGCCCGAGATAACGTGCTGCGGACCATCGACAAGTTCGACAAAGTTGGCGAGGCGGGCGTGCGCGAACTTTTGACCAAAGGTCGTCTGGATGCCTCCGGTGCTTTCATCGATGGCGTTGGTCTCAGCGACGATCAAGCCGAACCTGTTATTGCCTTCCTCACATCGAAAGCTGCGGATGTGGCCAAGACCTTCGAGAACCTGCGCGGCGCAGTCGGTAGTTCGGCCATTGGTGCCGAAGGCATCGCAGAGCTTGAGCAGATCGGAGACCTCTTGGCAGCAGGCGGCTACGGCAGCGACCGCATCGAAATTGACCCCTCTGTGGTGCGCGGTCTGGGCTACTACACGGGCCCCGTTTTCGAGGCAGAGCTGACCTTTGAGATCTTCGACGAAAAGGGGCGCAAACGTCAGTTTGGCTCTGTTTCTGGTGGGGGGCGCTATGATGACCTTGTGAAACGCTTCACGGGCCAATCGGTTCCTGCAACGGGTGTTTCGATTGGCGTGGATCGTCTGCTCGCAGCTCTGCGTGAAAAGGGCCGTATTGGTGGCGCGGTCACCGGCCCAGTGGTCGTGACCGTCATGGATCGCGACCGCATGGCGGATTACCAAGCCATGGTCACAGAGCTGCGCAACGCGGGCATTCGGGCCGAAGTCTATCTTGGCAATCCAAAGAACTTTGGCAATCAGCTGAAATATGCGGACAAGCGGAATTCTCCTATTGCGGTCATCGAAGGCGGCGATGAAAAGGCCAATGGCGTCATCCAGATCAAAGACCTGATCCTGGGTGCCAAAATCGCCGAAAGCGCCACGCTTGAGGAATGGAAAGAACGCCCAAGCCAGTTCGAAGTGCCGCGGGGCGACTTGGTCGCAAAGGTGCGCGAGATCCTTGCGGCGCAAGCGGAAGACTAAGCCATGGCTGACAAAGCAAAGATCCGCGCACGCGCCGCTGAACTGCGGGCGGGGTTTGAAGCGGCGGGGGCAACCGTCGCCGAAACCTCGGTTCTGCAGCCGGCCGAAGTGCTCTTGGACCTCTATGGCGAGGACATTCGGGGCCGCGCCTATGTGACCTCAGATGCGCTTTTGGGCGAGCAGATGCTGCGCCCGGATTTCACGGTGCCTGTTGTGCAGATGCATATGGCTGAAGGGGCAGAGCCCGCGCGCTATACCTATTCCGGCGAGGTCTTCCGTCGCCAAGAAGACGATAGCAGCCGCGCCAATGAATACACGCAGGTCGGCTATGAGGTCTTTGATCGTCAAAACCCAGCTGCTGCGGATGCCGAGGTCTTTACCCTCGTGCGCGATGCCGTGGCGCATTTGGACCTGCGGGCCGCAACCGGTGACATCGGCCTTTTGGCCGCAGCGGTTGCAGGCCTTGAGACCACCGAGCGTCGCAAGGCAGCCCTCGCGCGTCATCTCTGGCGGCCGCGCCGGTTCCGCGCTTTGCTGGATCGGTTTGCCAAACCAACGCCTTCGGACAGCCATCGCGCCAAATTGGCTTCCTCCGCTGATCCGTTTGCCGAGGCAGGCCCAATGATCGGTCTGCGTGGCGCGGATGAGATCGAAGCCCGGATTGCGGCGATCAAAGAAGACACCGCTGCGGAACCAATTTCGGCAGTTCAGGTTGACCTGATCGACGAGTTGCTGAACGTCCGCGAAACCCTGCCGTATGCGCTGGATCGTCTGCGCGACATCGCCGTTGACATGCCCGCGATCAGCGGCGCCGTCACGCGATTGGAACACCGCATCCGAGCCTTGTCTGAGCGCGGCGTCGACGTCGAGGCGCTGGAATTTGAGGCCAGCTATGGGCGCACCAGCATGGAATACTACGACGGCTTCGTCTTTGGGTTCTATTCTGATCAGCGTGGCGATCTTCCCGCCGTGGCCTCGGGCGGGCGCTATGACGCGCTGACGAGGGTCTTGGGCCAAGGCAACGAAATTCCCGCCGTCGGAGGCGTCATCCGCCCCGAAGTGGTCCTGCAACTGGAGGGCTCGGTATGACGATCAAGCTGGGTGTGCCCTCTAAGGGCCGTTTGATGGAAAAGACCTTTGACTGGTTTGGTGCACGTGGGATTTCGCTCGCACGGACCGGATCTGATCGCGAATATGCGGGCAAGGTCGACGGGATTGAAGGTGTTGAACTGGTCTTGCTCAGCGCCGGAGAAATCCCGCGTGAGTTGTCCGCGGGTCGGATCCATCTGGGTGTCACAGGGACCGATCTGGTGCGCGAAAAGCTGGGGATGTGGGAGCAGCAGGTCAAAGAACTCGCACCACTTGGCTTTGGCGGAGCGGATCTGATCCTTGCGGTCCCTGCCTGCTGGGTCGATGTGGAAACGCTGGATGATCTGGACGCCGTGGCCGCGGCCTTTCGCAAAACCCACGGATTCCGCCTGAGGATTGCGACGAAGTATCACCGGCTGGTGCGAGAGTTTCTGCGGGACGCAGGCGTGGCGGACTATCAGCTTGTTGATAGCCAAGGCGCGACCGAAGGCACGATCAAGAACCTCACCGCCGAAGCCGTCGCGGACATCACCTCAACGGGCGAGACTCTGCGGGCCAATCACCTCAAAATCCTGTCGGATGGGTTGATGTTGAAGTCCCAAGCGACGCTCTTCAAGTCGCGCAAAGCCCCGGTTGATGACGGAGAGAAAGCAATCCTGACTCGCCTGGTTGAACAACTCGGGATTGAGAACTAAACAAAAAAGCCCCGGAGCAGATGCCCGGGGCTTTGTTTCTGTTTGGTGGCTTTATTACCAGCAGCTGACCAAAACGGTCATTTCCCCTGCATATTCAGTAAGATCAACCGGATCGAGCGCACCCAGTTGGTCGCCACTCGCCGCGCTAAGGCCCGAAGCCGCCAAGAGCGATTGGATCGCGTCAGAGTCAGCTTTAAGGCTCACATCATTTGGCAATTGCCGAGCGCCAGTGTCGCGCGCCATCAGCATGCCGACCACATTGCCACCTATGTCAAAGACCGGCCCACCCGCATCACCCGGTTGCGGCGCCAGAGCCAGACGGGTCAGCTCCGTCTCTCCGCCCAGACCGCGAAGATCCTGGACGGTGCCATAGGTAAGGGTCGGCGCGCCCAGAAGGCCTTCAAAGGAATAGCCCGCAACCGCAACCTCAGACGTGCGCGGCAGAGCCGAGGCGCGGAAGGTTGCCACGGAAATCGGCGCGATACGTTCTTTCGGGCGCAGGACGGCAACACCGAGGCTGTCTTCCTGACCAACGACTTCGGCCTCGTAGTCTTCATTCACCGTGATGCGCTGGCAGGTGCCAATGGCCTCAGTTGTCGTCACAACCGTACCCGCGCCATCAGTGAAAAAGCCGGTGCGCGAGAATTTCGGACGGCGTACTTCCAGACCAGACAGCAGGTCGATGTCATCCAGCAATTCAAGCCCCGCATCCGGTGCCAAAGTCCCACCGATGCGGGTGAAAGATGTCCGCATTTCACCAAGGATCCGGCGGCGGCGTTCTTCGTCTCCAGTCGGCCAGACAAGGGTGAAGCCTTTGATTTGACCATCCCGCAGGCCGACTTCGGTGAACGAAACGATCTCGTCATCCGCGCCTTCCAGAGTGAAACCGTTCTTGGTCAGACGACGATCACCGTCCAGCGGCACAATCTTGAGCGTTTGCATGATCTCATAGAGGCCTGCCAGCGTCGTGCGGTTGCCGTCCTGGGAAATCAGGATCACCTGCGCGTCAATGTCGCCGCGTGGTTTGAAGGTGACAAAGGGGTAGATAGGGTCTGTCTTCGTGACAACACCGGTCGGGATCTGGATCTCGATGCCAGAGTCAAACTCAGTCACCAGACGCATGTCCATACCGTCCAGGATCGCATTATAGGCCCGCAGGATCTCGGCGCGCTGCAGGGTCGACATGACGCCGGTTGGCTCATATCCGTTGTCTTCCTGCCACGCAGCCATCGCGTTGCGGGTTCCGCGCCCATATGCGCCGTCGATTGCGGAATTGTAGAAGCCAGCCCATTGCAACAGGCGCTGCAGATCTTTCTTTTGCTCGCGATTGAGCTGATCTTCCGATGCCCGCGCTTCGCGAACCGTTTCGCCGGGATCTCTGAACTCTGGTTCTTCTGGGACAACTGGAACTGGCGTTGCCACCACTTCCGTGGTCGCGGTTTCTTCAGCCACTGCCTCTTCTTCGGTCGCGGCGACCGCTGGTGCCGCCCCGAGCGTGGTATTCAGAGGCCAGAATTGTTCGTCAAACGCCGAAGAGAAGGTGATGTAGGAATCGCGCGGGATGAGATTGCGCCGGCGCAAGTCTCGCAGCCGACGATCCGCTGTCACGCGGTCAAATGGCCCAAGCGCGATCGCGTACCAGCCGCCACCCAGAGCGAACCCATTCACGTCCTCAAGATCCTGCGCATATCGTTGCGCTTCGACGGTGGCCTCGGTCAGGCTCGGGCGGGCTTTGATCTGTACCCAAACGCCACTTGATTGCGCCGACGCAAATTGCGCACAAAGCAGCAGGGCAAAGACAAAAGAAAGAAACTTACAACGCATCGATAACATGGCCCTTTGGCTACAGAAATTTCCAGTCCAGCGCAGTTTTAACAATTCTCAAGGGGCATGCACTCGAAAATTGAGCTTTCGTGCAATTGACCCGCCGGTGTGTTGCGCATAGGAACTAAACGCGTTTGATATGGGCAAGGCAGAGCAATGACAGACGGTAAACCCAAGTCTTTCCAAGAGATCATTTTGCGGCTTCAGGCGTACTGGGCGGCAAAGGGCTGTGCGATTATGCAGCCTTACGACATGGAAGTGGGCGCGGGCACGTTTCACCCGGCGACCACCCTGCGCTCTTTGGGCAGCAAGCCTTGGGCCGCAGCCTATGTTCAGCCCTCACGCCGTCCGACCGATGGGCGCTACGGTGAGAACCCCAACCGCTTGCAGCATTATTATCAGTATCAGGTGCTGATCAAACCCAGCCCGCCGAACCTGCAAGAGCTCTATCTTGGGTCACTTGAGGCGATCGGCATCGATATGGAGCTTCACGACATCCGCTTTGTTGAGGATGACTGGGAAAGCCCTACGCTCGGTGCTTGGGGGCTTGGCTGGGAAGTGTGGTGCGACGGAATGGAAGTCAGCCAGTTCACTTATTTCCAACAGGTTGGCGGCCATGATTGCCATCCGGTGTCCGGCGAGCTGACCTATGGTCTGGAGCGTCTTGCGATGTATGTTCTGGGCGTCGACCACGTAATGGATATGCCGTTTAACGACCCATCTGCGCCGATTGCCTTGAAATACGGTGATGTGTTCAAGCAAACCGAAGAAGAATACGCGCGTTGGAATTTCGACGTTGCGAATACCGAAGTTCTTTTGCGCCATTTTGAGGAAGCTGAAGCGGAATGCGAAGCGATCCTGAGCCAAGAGCACGACGATCCCAAAACAGGCAAACGCATCATCATGGCGCATCCGGCGTATGATCAATGCATCAAGGCGAGCCATATCTTTAACCTGCTCGATGCGCGTGGCGTGATTTCTGTTACGGAACGTCAGGCCTACATTGGCCGTGTGCGGGCGCTAGCCAAGAAATGCGCGGATGCCTTTGTCTTGACCGAAGCAGGTGGCGGAGCGGCCGCGTGAACGGAAAAATCGTCGGAGCATTCATTCTTATGACGGCATTGGCAGCGGGCATCGCGCTCTATGTGTTTCAGGTCTATGCCTTTTATGAACCCGTAGAGGCCTCGGGCAACGCGGACGTTCAGATGACCCTGTTGGCCAGCAATCAGCCCGAAGTGATCCTCTATGAGAACTTTGAAGCGATTGACGCCGAGAGCTCTCCGATCCGCTATCGCGCGTGTTTCACGACGACCATGAGCCAGCCTCTGCTGACCGAGACCTACAAGCCCTATGACAAAGCCGTGCCGAATGTGGCGCCGGGTTGGTTTGACTGTTTCAACGCGGATGAAATCGGCGCGGCACTGTCCAGCGGCGAGGCACTGGCCTTTCTGGGCACCGAAAACATTCACTATGGCATCGACCGCGTGATCGCTGTGATGCCCGACGGCCGAGGCTTTGCCTGGCACCAGATCAACCCTTGCGGAGAGACCGTCTTTGACGGCGATCCCGCTCCGGCGGGCTGTCCGCCGCAACCCGAAGGCTGAGTGATATGCCCGATCTTTTGATTGAACTTTTCTCCGAGGAAATCCCCGCGCGTATGCAGGCGCGGGCCGCCGAGGATCTGAAAAAGCGCGTGACCGATGGGTTGGTGGCCGCGGGTCTGACATATGCGCATGCCTCCAGCTTTTCGACCCCGCGGCGTTTGACCCTCGCGCTTGAGGGGATGCTCGCGGAAAGCCCAACGGTGCGCGAAGAGCGCAAAGGCCCCAAGGTGGGCGCGCCGGAAAAGGCGATCGAAGGCTTTTTGCGCGGTGCTGGCCTCACCATGGATCAGCTTGAAGAACGCGACACGCCCAAGGGCGCGGTTTACTTTGCGACCATCGAGAAAGCCGGGCGACCGGCTGCCGAGATTGTGGCTGAGGTTCTGGAAGAAACCATCCGAAATTTCCCATGGCCCAAGGCGATGCGCTGGGGGGCAGGGGCCTTACGTTGGGTGCGGCCTTTGCATTCGATCCTGTGTTTGATCACGGATGAAGCCGGATCCACTGTTGTGCCGATGGATGTGGATGGGATTGCCGCTGGCGATACCACCGAAGGCCACCGCTTCATGGGCAATGGCCGTTTTGCGGTGACCTCTTTTGAGGACTATGAAGCGCAGCTAAAGCGCAATCATGTGATCCTGAATGCCACCGAACGCGCCGATGCGATCTGGGCCGATGCGCAGAACCTTGCCTTTGCACAAGGCCTAGACGTGGTTGAGGACAAAGGCCTTTTGGCCGAGGTTGCGGGACTTGTGGAATGGCCTGTGACCTTGATGGGCGACATCGCCGAGGACTTCCTCGGCCTGCCACCAGAGGTGCTGCAGACTTCGATGAAAGAACACCAAAAGTTCTTTTCCGTGAAGAACCCCAAAACGGGCCGTATCGAGAAATTCATCACCGTCGCCAACCGCGAGACCGCCGACCAAGGCGCGACCATTCTGGCGGGCAACCAGAAGGTTCTGTTCGCGCGTCTGTCGGATGCCAAGTTCTTCTGGGAGAACGATGTGCGTGTCGCCAAAACCGGCGCGAGCGAGTGGCTTGAGAAGCTGACCCATGTGACCTTCCACAATAAACTCGGCAGTCAGGGCGAGCGGATCGACCGCATCGCAGCCCTCGCGCGTGAGATCGCGCCGATTGTGGGGGCGGATGCGGATCTGGCCGAGAAGGCCGCGCGCTGGGCCAAGGCGGATCTCAGCTCTGAGATGGTCTATGAGTTCCCAGAGCTGCAGGGTCTGATGGGGCAATATTACGCGGAATACGCGGGTCATGAGTCGGAAGTCGCGGCGGCGGCGACTGAGCATTATTCGCCGCTGGGGCCATCGGATAATGTGCCGACCGCGCCGGTGTCTGTGGCCGTGGCGCTGGCGGATAAACTGGATGTTCTAACGGGCTTCTGGGCGATTGATGAAAAACCAACGGGGTCGAAGGATCCGTTCGCGCTGCGTCGTGCGGCGTTGGGGGTTATTCGGTTGGTGCTTGAGAATGGCGTTCAAACCAAATTGGATCGCTTTTTTGATACCCAGCTTATTCGCCACAAAGTGAAGTTGAACGAAGATACTTTGGACAGTGGCGAAACGGCCTTGCTCAAAGATCTGTTGACCGAAATCGCGCGACATGGCGTGTTTGGTGCAGCTCTTGAGACGATCAAACAGAAGTCGGCTGAAAGCCGAGCACCAGAGGTCGTTGCGCCTGTTCCCGATATTTCCGATGACCTGTTGGGCTTCTTCCACGACCGCCTCAAAGTCTTCCTGCGCGATCAGGGCATTCGCCATGACGTCATCGACGCCTGCATCGCGATGGAGGGCAATGACGACATCGCGCTGCTCGTGAACCGGGCGCAGGCGTTGCAGGCCTTCCTTGGCACGGATGACGGGGAAAACCTGCTGCAGGGCTTCAAACGCGCCAACAACATCCTGACCCAAGCCGAGGAAAAGGATGGCGTCGAATATTCCTTTGGGGCCGAGGTGAAATTCGCCGAAGACGCAGCTGAGAAAGATCTGTTTGCAGCGCTCGACAAGTTCGAGGCTCCGATTGCCGAGGCCATCCGGGGCGAGGATTTCGCCGCCGCCATGGCCGGCCTCGCAGGTCTGCGCGCGCCGATTGATGCTTTCTTTGAGGCCGTGCAGGTCAACAGCGACAACGACGTGGTGCGCCGCAATCGCCTGAACCTGCTCAATCGCATTCGCGTGCTGTGCGGCTCGGTCGCCGACCTGACCCGCGTTGAGGGCTAAGAGCGCTCTTCCAGAGTGTGAAACAGGTGGGTGAAGGTCGCGGCCCCCAAGATCGGGATCAAGAGGTTCACCAAGGGCACCGACAGCGGGATCGCCATCAGCGTTCCCGCGAGCCAGATGGTGGCGAAATGTTCGCGGCGCAGCTCTTTGGCGCCGTCACGGCCAATACGGCGCATGGCGGCGATGAAGAAATATTCGCGGCCCAGAAGGAAGCCGTTCAGTCCCCAAAAGATCAGCGGTGCAAAGGGCGGCAGCGCTAAATAGATCAGCAAAGCCAATATGTTGGCTCCGATGAGAACTCCTAGGAAGTTCACCGTGTCTTTCATTGCTTCGCTGAAGGGCACCGGATCAGCGGGCGGTAGATAGGCGAAATGTTTGTCCTCAACAGCGCTCGCGATGCGGTCAAGGAAGAGCGACGTAAAGGCCGAAGCCACGGGCACCATCAAAAAGACCGACAGCAGGATGATCGCAAAGAAAGAGGTCGCGTTGATAATCCACGCGCCCCATCCGCCTTCGCCCATTTGGGCCGCGGCCAGATCATAGAGGCCGAGTGTGTTGAGCACTGCCAAAAGCCCGAAATAAGCTGCGATCAACAGCCCGATTGTTAGGCCAAGCCCCAGAAACAGCACATTTCGAAACCGAGGGTCTCCCAGCTGTCCAAGTGCCTTGAAAAAGCTGGAAAATATTACGCCGAGTGCCATGTGACTTTCGCCTCTATATCAGGACGTGGGCGCTCTGGGGGTGCGGATTTCTCAGTCCCGATGTGGATCAAGCCTGCCACGCGCTCATGTGGCGCAAGGCCGAGGCCTTGTTCGACGAATTCCCGGTCGTGGCTCGCCCAGCCCGACAGCCAATTTGCGCCCCATCCGGCGGCCAAGGCTGCGTTCAAGAGCGCCAGACAGACGGCACCCGCAGAATAGGTCTGTTCGATCTGTGGGATTTTCTCTGAGATGACAGGGCTTTCGACAACGACCACGGCGAGGCCGCTGGTTTCAAATTGGATAGCCCCTTTGTCGATATCGGCTTGGTCTTTGCCCAGCCGCAGGCCGCAGTTCCGTGCCATTGGGGCGAGCTTTGCCAAAGCCGCGCGGTCCAGAACCATCAAACGCCAGGGCTCGAGTTTTCCGTGATCCGGCGTGCGCAGCGCGGCCGTTAGGATCGGCTCCAACGCAGTGCGATCTGGCACCGGATCGATCAGCGTCTTTTGCGGACGGGACCGGCGCGACAGGAGGAAATCGAGGGCGGCTTGGTTGCGGTCAGGCATAAATGACGGGGCCTTTCAGAAAAGTCTTAGGCCAGATGTCATTGTTCCTGACGTGATTTCAACCTTTCGGGGGTGGGTTTTTGAAGGTTTCCGCCATTTCGCGGATCAGCTCGGCGTAAAACGCCTGCGTCCGCGCGTTGGGTTGGCGGGTGCGCAGGGTGGCTTCCATTGGGTCGGGGGCTGCGATCTCGCTTTGGGCCAGTTCGGTCATGACTGCATGGCCGCAGAACGGGACATAGGCCTCGGAATAGCCGCCCTCATGCACGCAGACCACGCGACCGTCGCAGATATCATCGGCGAGGCGCATCACCTGTTTGGTCATCGCGGCAAAGGTCTCGGCCGTGGCCAGCATCCGCGAGAGGGGATCAAAGGCCGATGCGTCAAAGCCGCAGGCGACAATGATCATATCCGGCGCGAAATCGTGCAGAGCGGGCAGCACGATGTCTTGCATGACCGTCAGATATCCGTCATGGCCGACACCCGGCGGCAGGGGGATGTTGATATTGGCCCCAAGCCCAGCACCGCGCCCGCGATCCGCGATGTCTCCGGTATCCAGCGGATAGTTCTTTTCCTGATGGATCGAGATTGTCAGCACGTCGCCTCGGTCGTAGTACACCGCCTCTGTGCCATTGCCGTGGTGGACGTCCCAATCAAGAACCGCGACGCGTGGCATCAGGCCCTCGGCCTGCGCGGCCTCAATCGCGATGCCGATATTATTGAGCAAACAGAACCCGTTAGGCCAATCGGGCAAGCAATGATGCCCCGGCGGACGACAGAGCGCATAAGCGTTGTTGAGCTCGCCTTTTGCGACGGCGGCAACGGCGGCCTTGGCAAGACCTGCTGAGCGGGCCGCGATCTCAAAAGCACCAGGGCCGAAGGGCGTGCGCAGGCCCAGTTCTCCGCCCCCCGCATCCGAGGTGGCTTTGAATTCCTTGAGGTAGCTCTCTGGATGAACGCGGGCGAGGTCATCCCATTTGGCGCTTTCTGCGCCCGACATGACCAGCTCTTCGGCCAACCCGGTGATGTCCAAAAGGTTTTTAAACCGACGTTTGGTCTCCGGCCCCTCTGGCAAGCCTCCGGCGACCATGGGCTGCACCAATCCGCCGACCGGCAGTGTCAGCGCATAGTTGCCGCCTGCGTGCCAAAAGGTCTCTTCCGCCCAGAAAAACCCGGTCGCCATGTCGCTTTCTCCTTAGTCGCGCGCGATCTTGTAAACGCCCTCAGGCAGGTCCAACGCGGCGGCCAGATCCTCGGCCATATCAATGGACAGGGTGATCTTCTGCACCCGGTCGCTGCGCTCGTCATATTGTTCGATGGTGATGCAGTCTTCAAAAAGGTTGATCACCACATCCTCTTGAAGATGCGCGCCCTTTTCATCAACAAGCGTCACAACGGTGCTGTCAAATTCGTGCTCGATACTAAACATATCGCCAGCCTAACGCGCCGATGCGCGCTTGCAAGACATCATTGGAAAGTGACTTGGAATTGCGCGCACTCAGAGCCTATATTTGTGGCCAAGAACAGAGGCCCATCGATGCATTTAAAACTTTCAGCTTTATTATTGGCGTCATCCGTCTTGGCCGGATGCGTAGAGCCAACCAGCGCGCCGCCTGCGCAATCCACGCCCGTGGGGCCTAGCGCAAGCGACGAAGCTCGATACACGCGCGTGGTCAGCCGCATGGAACCCGTCATCGAACGCGAATGTGTGGCACGCGTGGCCTCAAACGTGAACTGCGATTTCGCCATTATTCTGGATGAGGATCCAGCCAAAGGCTCAAACGCCTATCAAACACTGGATCGCAATGGGCGACCGATCCTCGCATTTACCGCGCAGATCCTGCCAGAGTTTCAGAACGACGATGAGTTGGCCTTTGTTCTGGGCCATGAAGCGGCGCACCATATCGCAGGCCACATTGCCGAAACGCGTACCACCGCGACCACCGGCGCGATCCTGGGCGGTGCGATTGCGATTGTCTTAGGCGGGGGGCAATCTGCTGTCGACATCGGCATGGATCTCGGTACCACGGTCGGCGCACGCGCTTATTCAAAGGACCACGAACTCGAAGCCGATCGCCTTGGCGCGATCCTGACGCAACGCTCGGGATACAACGCCATCCGGGGCGCGCAATTCTTTGAACGCATCCCTGATCCCGGCGACCGTTTCCTCGGCACCCACCCGCCCAATGCGCAGCGGATCGCTGTTGTGACAGAGACGGTTCAGGGGCTTTAGGTGAAGCAGATCCTCAATGTGGTCACGGATCGCGGTAGCAAATATGCGGTCAGCGGATGCCCTGTTGAAAACCGCGCAGACATTGATGCCGCGCTCAAGGACCTTAAACGCAACAAGAAGTTCGCTAAGGCCACGCATAACACTTGGGCTGCGGTCCTGTCGGATGGCACCCCGCTTAAGGGCGACGACGGCGAAAGCGGTGCGGGGCTGGTGATTGTGCGGATGCTGGAGCGCGCGGAATTAACGGATCACCTGATCGTCGTCACCCGCTGGTATGGCGGTGTGAAACTCGGCGGCGACCGGTTTCGGCGGGTGCAGGATTGCGTGGCGGCCTATTTGGACGCGCACGGATAACCGACATTTGGGAATTCCCAAACCCCATGAAACCCGCTACATGCCTCCCCATGTCGCAAAACCCACCAAATCTCCGCCCGGACCTTGCCAGCGCGCAGGTCTCTTCTGACACCCGCGCCGGTCAGCCGACCATCGGCATGGTCAGCCTCGGCTGCCCCAAAGCGCTTGTGGACAGTGAGCGGATCCTCACGCGGCTTAGGGCCGAGGGCTATGGCATCTCTCCCGACTATTCCGGCGCGGATGCGGTGATTGTGAACACCTGCGGCTTTCTGGATTCCGCCAAGGCCGAGAGCCTGGATGCCATCGGCGAGGCCCTCGCCGAGAACGGCAAAGTCATCGTGACCGGCTGCCTTGGAGCCGAGCCCGACTACATCCGCGAACATCACCCCAAAATCCTCGCCGTCACCGGCCCGCATCAATATGAGCAGGTGCTGGATGCTGTGCATGGTGCAGTGCCACCGTCGCCGGATCCCTTTATCGACCTTCTGCCCAGCTCCAGCGTGCAACTGACGCCGCGCCACTACAGCTATCTCAAGATTTCCGAGGGCTGTAACCACAAGTGTAAGTTCTGCATCATTCCCGACATGCGAGGCAGACTTGCGTCCCGTCCTGCGCATGCTGTTCTGCGAGAGGCGGAAAAGCTGGTGGAGGCCGGGGTTAAAGAACTCTTGGTGATCTCTCAGGACACCTCCGCCTATGGGTTGGATCGGAAATATTCGATGCACCCATGGAAAGACCGCGAGGTGCGCAGCCATATCACCGATCTAGCGCGGGAATTGGGGCAGTTTGGCGCGTGGGTGCGTCTGCATTACGTTTACCCATATCCGCATGTGCGCGACCTGATCCCGCTGATGGCAGAGGGGCTGATCCTGCCTTATCTGGATATCCCGTTTCAGCATTCCCACCCTGACACGCTCAAACGCATGGCGCGGCCGGCGCATACGGCAAAGACGTTGGATGAGATCGCGAAATGGCGATCCGATTGCCCGGACATCACGCTGCGCTCGACTTTTATCGTGGGTTATCCGGGGGAAACCGAGGCCGAGTTCCAGCACCTTTTGGATTGGATGGATGAGGCCCAACTGGATCGCGTGGGCTGTTTTCAATACGAGAATGTGGATGGCGCGCGGTCCAATGATTTGCCGGATCACGTGGCGCCTGAGGTCAAGCAAGACCGCTGGGAGCGCTTTATGGAGAAAGCACAGGCGATCTCTGAGGCCAAGCTGGCGGCGAAAGTCGGCTCGGTTCAACAGGTCATTGTCGATGATATCGATGAGGACGGGATCGCGACCTGTCGGACCAAAGCGGATGCGCCTGAGATTGACGGGAACCTCTTTATTGATGAGGGAACCGACGGGTTGTCGGTTGGAGATCTGGTGACGGTGACTGTCGATGAGGCGGGGGAATATGATTTGTGGGGAACGCTAGGCTCTGGATAGAACAGTGCTTTTGCTCAGGGATTCAAACCATATGTGCGGGTTCGATAGCCAAGTTTTTATGGCTTTGAACGCTGTGTCGGGCGATCCAAGCGCCTTATCGCCCAAGGCACAGGCCTCCGGACTTGCCCAAGACCTTCTCAGCGGCTACCGATAACGCAGCTAATTCCAGAGGGCTCCTATGTTCCGCATTCTTCGCATCCTTCTTTCTATTGTTGCTGTCTTGGTCATCGCCGTCGGCGCGCTGATTTTCTTCTTGCCCGGCCAGCAAATCGCGCGGCTGGCCTCGGATCAGGTCAAAGAGCAATTCGGGCGTGATCTGATCATCGAAGGCGATGTGCAGCTGAGCTTTTTCCCGACCTTGGGGATCTCGACTGGACCGGTCACGCTGTCAAATGCGAGCTGGTCTTCGAATGGTCCGATGTTTCAGGCAGAAGGTGCCAAGATCGGCGTAGATGCGATGGCGCTGATCGGCGGAACAACCCATATCAAAAACATCACGCTGACCGCGCCGGATATCTTGCTGGAACAGGATGGAGCGGGGCAGGCCAACTGGGATGATTTCACCGGTCAGTCCGCGGCGGACGCAATTGCCGCGACCGATGAGGGGGCCGAAGAGAGCGCGGCCTTTACCTTGGATCAGATCCAGATCACGAACGCGCGTATTCGCTATCTGGATCCCAAAGGCACCAATCTGGAAATCCCCGATCTGACTGCAGACTTCGGTTGGGGCGAAGGCGCCGCGACTCTGGCCGCCACGGTTGTCATGGGCGGTGCTCCTATTGAGACGAGCATCGAAATCGGAGACCTGAACGACCTGATCGCAGGCGATGTGACACAGGTGAAACTGGCCGCAGACGTGGGCCAAAACAAGCTCAGCTTTGATGGTTTGGCCTCTACAACGCCCGAAGCCGATGGTCAGTTCAGCGCAGAGCTGCCGAGCCCGTCCGAGCTGTTTGCAGCCCTTGGCCAAGCCGATGCAGGTCTGCCGCCAACCGATTTCAAAGGACTGGTGACTCTGACCAAGGACAGTGTTTTCAGCCTGCGCGGTGGACGTATCACGCTGGACGGCAATGACCTAAGTGCCGAAGCGGACGTTAACTTTTCAGGCAAGCCGAATGTTGTCGCGAGCATCTCGGCGGGCGCGCTTGATCTGAAACCTTACTTGGGTGGCGAGACGGCGGGCGCGAGCTCTTCCGAGGCAAGCACGGGCTGGCCCTCCGATCCAATCGACGCAAGCGCCTTAGGATTGTTTGACGGCAAGATCACTCTGTCTGCCTCCTCTATCGATCTTGGCAGCCTGAACTTTGGCTCCTCGCGCGTTGCCATCGATGTCGACAATTCCCGCGCGGTGGCGACGCTTCATCAGTTGACCGGCTATGAGGGCACTGTCACGGGCCAGTTCGTGGCCAACAACCGCAGCGGTTTTTCCGTGGGCGGCGACATGACCATGAGCGACCTTGCGCTGCAGGGCCTTTTGTCAGACCTGATTGGAAGCGACCGCTTTACAGGCGCTGCCAACGCCCGCATGGCCTTTGTGGGGTCAGGCAGTTCTGTTGATGCGATCATGAACTCTTTGCGTGGTGATGGATCTTTGTCAGTCGGGAACGGGACCATTTCGGGACTGGATCTGGACCAATTGTTCCGGGGGCGTCCGAATTCCGGCACGACTATTTTTGACTCAATGAGCGCAAGCTGGACAATTGATGCGGGTGTGTTGACCAATAATGATCTGCTGATGGATCTGCCGAATGTGCAAGCCAAGGGCGCAGGCACCATCGGCCTTGGCGCGCAGAACTTGGATTATACATTTACGCCGCAACTGAAGAATGAGTCAGACACAGGCTTCTCTTTCCCTGTTCGCGTGACGGGCCCTTGGGCGTCCCCAAGCATTCGCCCAGACCTTGAAGCCGTGGCAAAACAGAACTTTCAGGAAGAGATCGACAAACTCGAGGAAAAGGCCGCCGAGGCCGTCGCAGATCGGCTGGGCACGACTGCGGATCAAGTCGAAAATTTGGGTCAAAACCTCGAACAAGAGCTTCAGAACAAGCTTGAAGAAGAGGTCGGCAATCGCTTGAAGAACCTCTTGGGCGGCAACTGATCCAGCCCAAATCCAAACAAAAAGCCCCGGCAAAGAACCGGGGCTTTTTTGAATTCTGAAACCGAACTTAGCGGCGACGATCGCGGCGCGAAGACATTGGCTGGAAGGCCACGCCTACGTGGGCTTCGCAATAAGGTTTGCCTGCTTGCACCGGCAGACCGCAGAACCAGAAGTGATCTGTGGCTGGGTCGCCGACAGGCCATTTGCAGGTGCGCTCTGTAAGTTCCATCAAAGTCAGCTTTTTAGCTTTCTTCTCGACCTCATTCACCTTGGCCAGCGCTTCTGGGCTGATCTCATTGGCCGAAGGTTGCGGCGGCAGAGGTTGGCCCGCAGGAATGATCGCCTTGCGATTTGCCGGAGTTGCCGCCGGACGCTGAGGCACCGCAGGTTCGGTCTTCATCTCTGGCATCGGGTCGGCCTTGGGCTTGGCTGCGGCCTTGGGCTTTGGTGCAGCCTTCGGTTTTGCTTCGGCCTTCGTTGCACTGTCAGATTTGGTCGACGTGGTCGCGCGGTTAGACAGGCCCAAACGGTGGACTTTGCCAATCACAGCGTTACGGGTCACGCCGCCAAGTTCCTTGGCGATCTGGCTGGCCGATTGGCCTTCGCCCCACATTTTTTTCAGAAGCTCGACGCGCTCATCAGTCCAGGACATCTTTGGTTCCTTGCCTTTATCGGTGGCATGCGGGCAGGCTGCGCCGCTTTTTCGGTCAGTCACCTATTTTAGTCACGCCACGCGCAGTTACAAGGCGCAGAATCAGGAATCAGCCCAGGATTTCAGAATCATTTGACCTGTTGCGCATTCACCGTCTCGCGCCAGACGAGGATTGCCGAGCCCGCGATGATCAAAAGCGCGCCCGATATGCTGATGATATCGGGAATGACGCCAAAGACGAGGCCGTCATAAAGCGTGGCAAACGCCAGTGTGGTGTAAAAGAACGGGGCGACAAAGCCCGTGTCCGCGCGGGCAATCGCGTTGATAAAACAGCTCTGCGCTGCCGCCATCAGGAACCCGACGCCCGCCAGCGCCACCCATTGCAGGGGCGTGGGTGAGATCCAGACGAAATAGGCCACGGCTGACGCAATTGTGCAGCCAATGATGTTGTTGACCAAAAGGATCTGGAGCGGCCCTTCGCGTCCGCTCAGCAATTTGATGAAAATCAGCTCCGCCCCTAGAAGAGCAGCTGACCCCAAAGCCAAAAGCGCTCCGAATTCGATCACGCCAGCACTCGGGCGGGTCAAAAGCATGGCGCCGGCAAAGGCGATGATCGCGGACATCACGCGCCATTTGCCAATCCGCTCACCTAGCAATGGGATTGCGAGCAACATGCCAATCACGGGGTTGAGGAAACTGATCGCTGTGGCGTCTGACAGGGGAATGAAGGCGGCGGCTGCAAACATCAGTGTGACGCCGCCCCAGCCAAAGGTGGACCTGCCAACATGAAGCCCCAGATGCGTGCGCTTGAACCTGGGCCGCACAATCAAAACCGCCGTGGAAATCGCGATCAGGGCAAAGATAAAGCGCCCCTGGCTGATCTGAAACGCATGGAGCGGCGGCCCCAGTGCTTCGGTGCCGAGGGCTTTGGCCAAGAGGGTCGTACCCGCCACAAAACTAGAGGCAAGCACAGTCAGGGCTGCAGCAAGAGGAGGATTGGGCTTCACGGTCATGTCCCGAGTGGTGCGCCTTTCGCGAAGGCTCTGCAAGGGGAAAGCACGCATTGCCCGCGAGATGGGATTTCAAAGAGGGTTCTCAAACGCCAGATGTGCGTGTATCAGCGGCCTATGGCGATTCTTGCGACATATATCCGCGTCCGACGACTGCGATAAATATCCAACCTGCACTTGACCTGCAGGCGCGCCTTTCGTGTTGGCGAAATGCCGACCAAACCTCACTAAACATCCGTAAAACACCGCAAGCCTGCGCACAGCCGTTGACAGTTCCTGTCCTGTGTTGCACGCACAACGTTCTAGAAAAAGGACCACGCTATGATCCCCGCTGTTCTACCGACCTATAATCGGGCCCCGCTGAACTTCGTCAAAGGCGAAGGCTGCTGGATGATCGAGGCGGATGGCCGACGTTTTCTGGATCTGGGCGCAGGGATTGCCGTGAATGTCTTGGGGCATGCGAACCCGAAACTGGTCGCCGCTTTGACCGATCAGGCGGAAACCCTGTGGCATGTGTCCAACCTCTATCAGATCCCACAGCAAGAGGCTCTGGCGGCCAAGCTGGTTGACGCGAGTTTCGCGGATACGGTCTTCTTTACCAATTCCGGCACCGAGTCCTGTGAACTCGCCGTCAAAATGGCGCGGAAATATTGGTATGAGAAGGGCGAGACCGAAAAGACCCAGATCATCGCGTTTGAAGGCGCGTTTCATGGCCGGTCTTCCGCCGGCATCGCGGCAGCGGGTAGCGAGAAGATGACCAAGGGCTTTGGTCCATTGCTGCCAGGGTTCACCCAGTTGCCTTGGGGAGATGTCGACGCCCTATCAGCCGCGATTGATGAGACGACAGCCGCCGTCATCCTTGAGCCTGTGCAAGGCGAGGGCGGCATTCGCCCGATGGATGACGCCGATCTGCGCGCGATCCGCACGCTTTGCGATGAGGCAGGCATCTTGTTGATCCTGGACGAAGTCCAATGTGGCGTGGGCCGGACAGGTAAACTCTTTGCGCATGAATGGGCAGGCATCACGCCTGATATCATGATGGTCGCAAAAGGCATCGGTGGGGGCTTCCCTCTGGGCGCTGTTTTGGCAACGGAAAACGCGGCCTCTGGCATGACCGCTGGCACCCATGGCTCGACCTATGGCGGCAACCCGCTGGCGTGCGCTGTGGGCAATGCGGTGATGGATGAGGTCGCAACGCCTGAGTTCCTTGAAGACGTGAACCGTCGCGCGGGGCTTTTGCGCCAGAAACTCGAAGGTCTGGTGGCAGCCAATCCTGATGTTTTCGAAGGTGTTCGCGGCGCGGGTTTGATGCTCGGTTTGAAATGCAAAGTGAACTGCATGGATGTGGTGAACGCGGGCTATGAGAGCCTCGTGGTCACCGTGCCAGCCGCTGACAATGTGGTGCGTTTGCTGCCGCCTCTGAACATCTCTGACGACGAAATTACCGAGGCTGTCGCGCGTATCGATGCGGCCGCACAGTCTCTGACAGCCAAAGCTTGAGGGCCGAGACATGACCCATTTTCTAGATATTCACAAAACCGATCCTGCGGATCTGAGGTCGATGATCGACACAGCGCGCACTATGAAAGAGGCGCGCGCGGGTCTGCCTAAGGGCACACCGGATGCGGATCAGCCTCTGGCCAACCACATGGTCGCACTGATCTTTGAAAAACCCTCGACCCGGACTCGCGTGTCCTTTGACGTTGGCGTGCGCCAGATGGGCGGGCAGACGATGGTGCTGTCAGGCAAAGAAATGCAGCTTGGTCATGGCGAGACGATTGCCGACACTGCGCGGGTTCTGAGCCGTTATGTGGATCTGATCATGATCCGGACGTTTGAAGAGCAGACGCTACTGGAACTCGCGGAATACGCAGATGTGCCGGTGATCAATGGCCTGACGGATCGCACGCACCCCTGCCAGATCATGGCCGATATCCTGACCTATGAAGAGCATCGCGGCTCGATCAAAGGCAAAAAGGTTGTGTGGTCGGGTGACGGCAACAACGTCTTTGCAAGCTTTGCCCATGCGGCAGGTCAGTTCGGGTTTGATCTGACCTTCACCGGGCCGGAACAGCTTGACCCTGAAGAAGAATTTCTGGAACTGGCGCGTTCCAAAGGCAGTAATGTTGTGATCGAGAGGGATCCGCAGAAGGCCGTTGAAGGCGCTGATTTGGTGGTCACGGACACTTGGGTGTCAATGCACGACGCGCAATCCGCGCGGGAACGTCGGCACAATTTGCTGCGGCCGTATCAGGTGGATGATGCTCTAATGAGTCACGCGAAACCCGACTCGCTTTTCATGCACTGCTTGCCAGCGCACCGTGACGAAGAGGCGACGTCTTCGGTCATGGATGGCCCGCATTCGGTGATCTTTGATGAGGCTGAAAACCGTCTGCATGCGCAGAAGGCGATTATGCGCTGGTGTTTGGGGAAATAGGGCTGGATAGGGGCTTTGCCCCCTTGGCTTAGGGCCAATTCCCCCAAGGATATTTTGAGCAAGAGAAAAGGGTCTACTTGCGCGGTTTTGCGCGCAGGGTGGGGTCGGCTTGAGTCGGGTCTTCGGGCCAGGGGTGTTTGGGATAGCGGCCCCGCATGTCTTTGCGCACGTCGGCATATGAGCTGGCCCAAAAGCCGGGGATATCCAGCGTGGTTTGCACCGGCCTGCGTGCTGGCGAGAGCAGTGTGACTCGTAGAGGGGTTCTGCCCACCATCGGGTGGGTGGTCTGGCCGAAGAGCTCTTGGAGTCTGAGGCTGATTTCGGGATGTTCACCGGCGTAGTCGATTGGGATTTTGTTTCCCAAAGGTGTGGTGAAATGCGCCGGTGCGAGACGGTCTAGCGTTTGGGTTTGGGCGTAGTCCAGACGCGCGCGCAGGGCATTCAGGCAGTCGAAACTGCGCCATTGGGCGGTGGTTTTGATCCCGTTGATATAGGGGAGCAGCCAATCCTCGAGCGTGTCCAAAAGCGCGTCTAGTGACATATCGGGGAGGTCTTCGCCTTCATCTCGGGCTAAGTTGACACGCGCTATGAACCTGTTGGCCGCGTCACTCAGCACCAGTCCGATCTCGCGTACCCCATCGAGCATCGCCATGGCGACGGCTTCGTCAGGGGCGTCTTTCCAGATTTGGTCTGACAGCGCGATTGCGCCCAGTCGTTCTTGCCTGCGCGCAATAACGCGTCCTTCGCGTTTGGACCAACTGCAGGTCTCTTCCCATGCAATCCCGTCGCCAAAGAGACCTCTGATTTCGGCCTCGCTGACGGTCACCGCTTGCCGGATCTTGGCCTCGCGTGGATTGCCGTCCAGATCCGTTGCCACGATCAATCGCGCCGAGGCCATTGGGTCGTCTTCGGCCATGATAGCCCCCTTGCCACCGGACAACACAAAGCGCGGCGCATCGCCTTTGCGGTGCAATCCGATGCGGTCGGGATAGGCGAGGGCGGCCATCTCTCCGAGGCTCATTGGGGATGATGCGGCAATCCCTTTGGCAAGGCGCTTGGCCTCGTCTTTGATCGTGTGAAGGGCGCCGCGGTTGACTTGATAGGGACGGCGGCTTTCGAAACCTTTCAAGTCTGCGAGCGCTTCGACTCGTAGGCCAAGGTCGCAGGGCGCGCCGCGAGACAGCGGATCTCGAGCCGCCAATAGAGCGGCCAACGGTGCGGCCCGCTGGCCTGCGGTCAAAAGCATATGCGCAAGGCGCGGGTGCAGTGGCAGCTTGGCAATCGCGCGGCCATGATCTGTGATCTGTCCGCGTGCATCCAGTGCGCCTAGCATTGCCAAAAGCGCGCGCGCCTCAGACAGCGTGGCCGCATTCGGGGGTGTGAGGAAAGC
Source organism: Cognatishimia coralii (assembly GCF_037478305.1). Classification (NCBI taxonomy): domain Bacteria; kingdom Pseudomonadati; phylum Pseudomonadota; class Alphaproteobacteria; order Rhodobacterales; family Paracoccaceae; genus Cognatishimia; species Cognatishimia coralii. The sequence continues at coordinate 141,336 of NZ_JBBGAZ010000003.1, read as the reverse complement.
AAGGTCAGCAGCTTCTGCCCCCCATTGCGCCAGTTCCAGCGCCAGCCCAGTCAGGTCTGCGCTTTCGATTTCGGCCGGAGGGTAGGCCTGCAATGCGCCTTCCTCTCCTTTGGTCCAAAGCCGATAGCAGACACCTTCGGCAACGCGACCCGCCCGCCCTTGGCGTTGCGTGGCCTCGGCGCGGGTGACCTTTTCGGTGACCAGCCGTGACATACCAGAACCAGGATCAAATCGCGCCCGCCGCGCGCGGCCTGCGTCCACGACAACGCGGACGTCCTGAATGGTCAGAGAGGTCTCGGCGATTGATGTGGCCAATACGACCTTTCGCCCGGAAGACGCGGGTTGGATGGCGGCCCGTTGGGCTTTGAAATCCATCGCACCAAAGAGCATGTGGATCTGGCAATCAAGTGGCAAAGACAGCTGCGCGGCGACACGGCGGATTTCGCCTTCACCGGGCAGAAAGACCAGAACGCCGCCTTCGGTTTCCTCAACAGCCCTCTCAATGAGCGCGGCGCAAGCCTGTTCCAAGCGCATGTCTTTGCGCAAAGGTGAGTCGAGCCAGCGCGTTTCAACCGGAAAGCTGCGCCCTTCAGACGAGATCATCGGCGCGTCGCCCATGAGTTTCGCGACGGGTGCTGCGTCCAAGGTTGCGGACATGGCCAGCAGGATCAGGTCGTCCCTTAGGGCCTCGCGAACCTCAAGACACAGGGCAAGCCCAAGGTCGGCATTCAAAGATCGCTCGTGAAATTCATCGAATATGACGGCGCCAATGCCTGTCAACTCAGGGTCGGTTTGTAGCATGCGAGTCAGGATGCCTTCGGTGACGACCTCGATGCGGGTGGCCTTTGAGGTTTTGGTCTCTCCGCGGACGCGGTATCCGACGGTTTGGCCGACGGATTCGTCCAAAGTCTGCGCCATGCGTTCAGCGGCTGCCCGCGCCGCGAGGCGACGGGGTTCCAGCATCAGGATCTTGCCATTGGCCAGCCCCGCCCGCAGCATTTCCAGCGGCACGACCGTTGTTTTCCCCGCCCCCGGAGGCGCCTGCAAAACGGCATGTCCTGTATCGCGCAAGGCGCGCAATAGGTCTGGGATGGCAGAGTGGATCGGCAGCTCGGTCATGCTGCTTTATCGGGCAAGCCCAAGGGGGCGTAAAGCGCCAATCCGATGCGACAGAGACGCCAGGCTGTGAGGTTGGGCTGGACAGAGCCACCCTGCGCGGGCATGAAAGCAGCCCAAAGACCATAGGATCGCGACCGCAATGGATATCACTGAACTTCGGGACAGGATTTTGAACCAAGACCGCCGGGCTTTGGCGCGGGCGATCACTCTGGTGGAAAGCGGGCGCAGTGATCATCGCGAACAGGCGGCTGCGCTGTTGGACGCCTTGCGCCCTGCAGGCCGACAGGCGATCCGGATCGGCCTGTCTGGCACGCCGGGGGTCGGGAAATCTACGTTTATCGAGAGCTTTGGCATGTTTCTGACCGCGCAGGGCATGCGCGTGGCGGTGCTTGCGGTGGATCCGTCCTCGGCGCGCTCTGGCGGCTCGATCCTTGGCGACAAGACACGCATGGAGCGCCTTAGTCGCGACAAGCACGCATTTATCCGCCCATCCCCCAGCCAGACCCATCTGGGCGGTGTAGCGCGGCGGACTCGCGAGGCGGTTGCTCTTTGTGAGGCTGCGAATTTTGACGTTGTTCTGATCGAAACTGTTGGGGTCGGGCAGTCCGAAACGGTTGTTTCAGAGATGTCGGACCTTTTTCTCTTGCTCTTGGCCCCCGCCGGCGGCGACGAACTGCAAGGCGTGAAACGCGGCATCATGGAAATGGCGGATCTGATCCTCGTGAACAAGGCCGACGGAGACCTCAAGGCCACCGCCACCCGCACCTGTGCGGATTATTCCGGAGCGCTGCGTCTGTTGCGCAAGCGCCCACAGGATCCCGAAGGATTCCCTAAGGCCATGACCGTTTCAGCGATTGAGGAAAACGGTCTTGATGAAGCCTGGGCGCAAATGTGCGAGCTGACCTCATGGCGGCGCGCACAGGGACAGTGGGACAGCCGACGCGCCGCTCAGGCCCGCCATTGGTTCATCGAAGAGCTGCGGCAAACGGTTCTGGCACAGTTGGAAACCCCGAAAGCCCTGCAGGAAATCAACGGGTTGGCTGCGGATGTGGCCGAAAACAAGCTGAGCCCAAGTGCGGCTGCTGACCGCGTGCTTAAGGCGCTGCACATCCCGCAAGCCTAGGATTTTCTAGGCAGGTTTGGTAAATACGCAAAAGCCTCTGCGCGATTGTCATTTACCTGTCGTGAATCACTTGACCTCGCCCGGATTCAGGCCTAAAGACGCCCAACGAAATTCCGGGCGCTGTCTAAAGCGGCGCCCATTTGTATTCAAAGGCCTCGATTGGCCTTTTGACCGAAACACGAGGATGAACCCATGTCGCGCCGTTGCGAACTGACCGGAAAAGGCCCAATGACTGGCAACAATGTCAGCCACGCCAACAACAAAACCAAGCGTCGCTTCCTGCCGAACCTGAACGACGTGACCCTGCAATCCGAAGTGCTGGGCCGTGGCGTTAAGCTGCGCATCTCTGCAGCGGCTCTTCGCACTGTCGACCACCGCGGTGGTCTGGACGCGTTCATGGCGAAAGCAAAAGACAGCGAGCTGTCTGACAACGCTCTGAAAATCAAAAAAGAGATCGCAAAAGCGCAGGCTGCTCAAGCCTAAGCTGATCTCGTCCATCACTGGACAGTGATTTAAGCCCCGTCTGATCTCAGGCGGGGCTGTTTCCTTTTGTCGCTTTTCAAATGCGGCTTTCAGCGGATATACCGCCCGAGATGACTCGGCTTCGTTCTCATATCGCCTTTGTGCTGATCTTTGTGCTGACCCTGACGGGGCACAGCATGGCGATTGCGCGTGGGGCATCGGGGCCTGCGGGCTTTATGGAGCTTTGTACCGGCGCTGGTCCTGTCATGGTGGCCATCGACGAGAACGGAGAACCAACTGGCGAAAGCCATATCTGCCCCGAGTTCTCTTTGATGCTGCAGCACGCTCTGGGCGGAGACGCCGTTGTGCTCGTGGCCGCAGAATTCTCTGCGACGCGCCTCTGCTGTTTCACCAAGCGCCAAGCCGCGTCTATTGCGCGTCTTTCCCCTTCTGCGCGTGGGCCTCCGACCCTGGTTTGAACCCCTCTTTTCCTTTCAAACCAATATCCTACGCCGGAGACTCCTATGTCCGTCAAATCCCTGACCCTTGCGGCTGTCGCTGCTGCTTCTTTCGCTGTGCCTGCTTTTGCCGACACGCATATTATGATCCACGACCCTTACGCGCGCTCTGCTGGCAAAGCTGCAAAGGCAGGCGCTGCCTTTATGACCATCATGAACCACGGCGATGAGGCGGATCGCCTGATCTCTGTCACGTCCGACGCGGCGGCACGTGTTGAGTTGCACACACACATGGAGATTGGCGACGGCGTGATGAAAATGATGCACGTCGAAGAAGGCTTCGAAGTGCCTGCCGAAGGCGCACGTATGCTGGACCGTGGTGGCGACCACGTCATGTTCATGGGGCTGACCCAGCCTTGGGAGCAAGGCGACGTACTGACCGTCACATTCACCTTCGAGAAATCCGGAGAGATAGTGGTGGAAATCCCCGTCGATCTGGAACGCAAAGCTGGCATGGGACACGAACACATGAACCATGGCGAAGATCACAGCGGCCGCGGGGGCCACGACCACTAAGCCAAGCTAAAACTGCACAGACAGGCCAGAGGTTTCTCTGGCCTTTTCTTTATCGTGCGAGTTCTTCCTGCACCCAAGTGGGCACAATTTCTGAGGCCGGTCCAAAGCGACATTCCGCAAACCGCGAGGCGCCTGCTGAGGGTTCCAGGTTCAACTCAATGGTATGGGCTCCGAAATGATCGGCTTCGGCGACAAAATTCGCCGCCGGATAGACCTCGCCTGACGTGCCGATCGAGACGAAGACGTCGGCTTTGCTCAGTGCCTCGGCGATCTGGTCCATGTGGTAAGGGATCTCTCCGAACCAGACCACATCGGGGCGTGTGCTGGTTGCACCGCAGGCAGGGCAGGCGTCTGACGGGGTCATCCTGAGCGGAGCCTCCCAGCGATGATCGCAAGACGCACAGAGGGCGCCATTCAGGCGACCATGCATGTGCAGGACTGATACGCTTCCGGCTTTTTCATGCAAGGAATCAACGTTTTGCGTGACGATCAACATCTGGCCGTCCAGTTTTGCCTCTAATTCTGCCAAAGCAAGATGCGCGGAGTTTGGCACGGCCTCTGCGGCCTGGGCACGGCGCGCGTTATAGAAGTCATGCACCAGCTTCGGATTGCGCGCAAAGCCTTCGGGTGTCGCCACATCCTCGATCCGATGCTGCGCCCAAAGTCCGCCTTCGTCGCGAAAGGTGCCAAGGCCGCTTTCCGCCGAAATGCCTGCGCCGGTGAGGATCACGATATTGGTCATAGAGGGCGGCCTGTGCTGGTGATACTGTCGCCTCAACATTGCACGAAGGAAGAAGTCTATGAAGGTGCTCTTTGTCTGTCTTGGAAATATTTGCCGCAGCGCCTCTGCTGAGGGGGTATTTCGCGAGATATCTCAGGCCGAAACAGACAGCGCGGGCACCGGTGGCTGGCATGTCGGATCGCCGCCCTACGGTCCGATGTTAGAGGCAGCAGCGCGGCGGGGATACGATTTCTCGGACCTGCGGGCGCGGCAGTTCAGGGTGCGGGACTTTGAGGATTTTGACCTGATCATCGGCATGGATGCCAACAACATGCGCGACATCGAGGCTCTGCGGCCTGAGGGGAATGACACTCCGGTGCGGCTGTTCACGGAGTATGGGGACACAGACATGATCGAAGTCCCCGATCCCTATTACACGCGTGATTTCGATGGCGCGCTTGACCTGATCGAAATCTGCGCCGATGGGCTGAAACGCGACATCGGCTGATTTAAGAAAATCAAAATCAGATTAGTTGTCCAGTAGACGCAACTCGCCTTTAAGGAAGGGCTGTTTTTGAACCAACGGAGTGATCATGCGGTCGCCCACAAGCTGACGCAGACTCTGTCGTACATTCAGCGGCACGGCGTCGGCCCAGTCCGCGCTTGCAAAAACAGAAATCTGACGGTGGAACTGTCCAAAGGGTAGGGGATGCGCCACTACGTCGTCGTGAAACCGCGCCGCCCGCATGAACCCCAATGGCGTGGTGATCGCCCATCCAATGCCGCGCGCGACACAGGCCATCAAGGCCATGTGGCTGCCGATCTCAAACCGGTCTCCGAGGTCTTGTTTATACCGCGACAGATGCGCGTCGATCTGGCGTGAGATCAGCTGGCGGCGTTCGTAGCGCAAGAAGGGGAGGTCTTGGATGATATCTTCGACCGACTTGCCGCGTGGCGTTTGGGACGTTGGCGTCACAAGGATGAAGGGATCTCGAACGAGAGGATATTCTATAATGCCCTCAAGGACTTCCCCGGAACTCGCTGCAACGCCGAGGTGTAGGCTTTGATCCTTAAGGTCCGCGAGAATGTCGTGGCTGGCCGCCGTCACCATGCGGAAACTGCAGTTGGTGAGGCTTTCGGCCAAAGCGGTCACCAAGCGCGGTGTGATGTCATTGTCAAAATCATCAATAATCCCAATCGACAAGGATGTTAGATGGGTTAAGTCCATCACCGAAAGTTCGGATTGCGCAAGCCTGAGTTCTGACAAAACCGACCGCGTATGGCGCAGGAAATTCCGCCCCGCTGGCGTCAAGACCATCGGCCGCGTGCCGTGATCTACCAACGCGACGTCAAGGGCTGTTTCCAGATTGCGCAGCTGCTGACTGACGGCAGGTTGGCTCAGGCCCGTCGCCTCTGAGGCCTGAGCGACAGAGCCATGGGTGGCCAGCGCCTCAAATACCTCAAGCCCCCGCAATGTGACGCCTTTTTTGAGCATAGCTCCGCCCTCATAGATTTGGATTTCTCAAATCTATGCGTAAATGAGACTAAACGCAAAAGGGATGCGGATCAGACGATCAGACGCCTTTGCACATGACTTCGGCGGTGTCGCCAAAGGCCTTGTAGCGTTCCCAAAAGATCTCATGCGAGCGCGCGCGTGACGTGCGAATTTCCTGCGCCATATGCGGGTCGCGGAAAAACTTGGCCGCAAGGCGCTGGTCGGCCCGAGACAGCGACTGATTGGCGACGTGCTGCAGACACGTGCACATGCGCCAGGATGCGGCCTCTCGGTCGGACCTTACGCATGCGCTGGCAATGACGCCCGCGCTTGCGGAGGTGGAGGTGACCACGGAAATTAACAAAGCGCCCGCGGCGCCTTTCAGGAAGAGTTTCATGCTTTGCCTCATAGTGCCGACTTTTGCGGCTTTTGTTTGCGGGCAGTATGCCTGAACTTTTCACTCTTTTAAAGGTTGAACATTCGCCCGGATTTCAGACCTAGCGGGTGCTTTGGAAAAATCAGTGGCCTCGGGCCTCTTTGTCGCGTTAGGCTTGCCTTAGAAATAGGAGGCCTCATGCCAGCAATTGCCAAACGCAACGATTACCAGACTGTTATCACGACCTTTGAAATGACGCCGGGGACGTGTCAGGACCTCATAGATGCCCTGAACGAAGCCTATGCGGATTTCATTTCCAAACAGCCGGGTTTTATTGCTGCGGGGCTACATGTGAATGACGCGCAGACGCGCATTGCCAACTATTCTCAATGGGAGAAGCGCGAAGATTTTCAGGCGATGTTACGCACGCCCGAGATGCGCGAGCGCAATAGACATATCTCGGCGCTGTGTAAGAATTTCGAGCCGGTCATGTATGATGTGATCGACACCTATCGAACCTAGGCCACCCCAATGTACGCGCATATTCTCATGCCGGTGAGTTTGGATGAGGGGGCGGATCTTGCGCCCAAACTTTCTGTGGCCCGCCAACTGGCTGGCGAAGAAGCGCGTGTGACGTTGTTGCATGTGATGGGGAATATTCCAGAGTATGCCAGCAGCTATCTGCCCTATGGGTATCAGGACGAAACGCGGGCTCAGATCGAGTCCGCCCTCACTGAGATCGGTGGTAGCTTGAGCAATGTTGAAGGGGTCGTTCTGAACGGGAAGCCTGTGCAGGTGATTCCGGATTTCGCGAGATCCAAAGATGTGGATTGTGTGATCCTATCCGTCAGTCCCGAAAGCCGGCGAGAGCTAAAGTCGGTCGAAACCATTGCGCAATTGCTGCGTCAGCTGAACTGCGCGGTGCATATTCTGCGATAAATCCTGAAAATTTGATGCGCTTTGTCGTGCAGCTCGTGCTGCTGAGGTGGACATTTCGTCCATTTGGGCGGCCTGAGCGCGCAATTTCCGTAATTCACTGATATTCAATGCCTTTTTGGGTTGTGTGTAGGCGCTTGTGCACGTAGATTAACTTTCTGTGGATAAGTCAATTTCGCGGTTTCCCGCCAATTTTACCTGGCGTACCAATGACTGTTTCTTGATTTAAGAAAATCACCGAGTTTTCCACAGTTTTGTTCGATTATGGAAATTATAGTTTACCTAATGTGGATAAATTGCGGATTTGAGTCCAAAAATTGGAATGTGGATAAGTCAATTTGGCAGCGTATTTGCCGCTCAAAGCGGTCATTCTCTGACCGAAATTCGAGGTATCTTTGAGGGGAATTTGGCTTCGGTTTTGGTGCTCTTTTTGAAAGAACCCGAGTGTCGTTGGTCTCAATTGGACAAATGTTCAAAATTTCATGAACTTAAGACGCGTTCTTTATAGATTAATGGGCTGTAGCCTCTGAAAACCAAGCAAAGCGGGCACAAAGGACGTGCTAACGCCCGCGTCGCTTCACATTCCCGCCACGCTGACCAGGGCGGCCCGCGGTTGATCGCCCTTTGGTCGCCGCATCCGCCGCAGCATCAATCGCGGATTGCCGTGCAAGAGGGTCGTCCGCGACGGCCAGATCCACCGCCTCAAGACGCTTTACTTCGTCGCGAAGTCGCGCGGCTTCTTCGAACTCAAGGTTCTCGGCAGCCTTGCGCATCTCTTCGCGCAGGCCCTGCAGGTGGGCTTCCAGATTGGCCCCATGCATCGGCTTGTCGATGGTGGCTGTTACGCGGTTCATGTCGGTGTCGCCCTGATAGAGCCCCGCCAGAACATCTTCGACGTTCTTTTTGACCGTCGCGGGCGTGATGCCGTGTTCTTCGTTATAGGCGATCTGCTTTTCGCGACGGCGCTCGGTTTCCTTCAGCGCGCGCTCCATCGAGCCGGTGATCCGGTCGGCATACATGATGACACGCCCGTCTGCGTTCCGCGCGGCGCGGCCGATGGTCTGGATCAGAGAGGTTTCCGAGCGCAGGAAGCCTTCTTTGTCTGCATCCAGAATGGCTACCAATCCACATTCAGGAATGTCCAAACCCTCGCGCAGAAGGTTGATCCCGATCAAAACGTCAAAGGCCCCAAGACGCAGGTCGCGCAGGATCTCGATCCGCTCGAGCGTGTCGATGTCGCTGTGCATGTAGCGCACTTTGATGCCCTGTTCATGCAGGTATTCGGTGAGGTCCTCGGCCATGCGCTTGGTGAGCGTCGTCACCAAGGTGCGGAACCCGTTGGCGGTGACTTTGCGTACTTCGTCCAGCAGATCATCGACCTGCATCTCGACAGGGCGGATTTCGACCTCCGGATCCAAGAGGCCGGTCGGGCGGATCACCTGTTCAGTAAAGACGCCGCCGGATTGCTCCAGCTCCCAATTGGCGGGGGTGGCCGAGACAAACACCGACTGCGGGCGCATGGCGTCCCATTCCTCGAACTTCAGAGGGCGGTTGTCCATACACGAGGGCAGGCGGAACCCATGCTCGGCCAGCGTGAACTTGCGCCGATGGTCGCCTCGATACATGCCGCCGATCTGAGGCACAGAGACGTGGCTTTCATCAGCAAAGACAATCGCGTTGTCGGGGATGAACTCAAACAGGGTGGGGGGCGGCTCACCCGGCGCACGGCCCGTCAGATAGCGTGAATAGTTCTCGATCCCGTTGCAAAAGCCCTGCGCCTCAAGCATCTCGAGGTCAAAATTGGTACGTTGTTCCAGACGCTGTGCTTCCAGAAGCTTTCCATCATCCACCAATTGATCAAGCCGGATCTTGAGCTCTTTTTTGATGTTTAGAATGGCTTGGTTCAGCGTCGGCTTTGGCGTCACATAGTGGGAATTCGCATAGACGCGGATCTTTTCAAACGTATCCGTCTTTTCGCCGGTGAGCGGGTCGAATTCCGTAATCCCCTCAAGCTCTTCGCCGAAGAAAGACAGGCGCCAGGCGCGATCCTCTAGGTGGGCCGGAAAGATCTCGAGGCTGTCACCCCGTACGCGGAAGGAACCGCGCTGGAACGCCTGATCATTGCGCCGGTACTGTTGCGCCACCAGATCCGCCATGACCTGTCGCTGATCATAGTCTTGGCCCACAATCAGATCCTGCGTCATCGCGGAATAAGTCTCCACCGAGCCGATGCCGTAGATGCAGCTGACCGAGGCCACGATGATCACATCGTCCCGCTCTAGCAAAGCGCGGGTCGCAGAGTGACGCATCCGGTCGATCTGTTCGTTAATCTGGCTTTCTTTTTCGATATAAGTGTCAGACCGGGGAACATAGGCTTCTGGCTGATAGTAGTCGTAGAACGAAACGAAATATTCGACCGAGTTCTCGGGAAAGAAGCCTTTGAATTCGCCATAAAGCTGGGCCGCAAGCGTTTTGTTGGGTGCCAGAATAATCGCGGGGCGCTGCGTTTCCTCTATGACCTTCGCCATCGTGAACGTCTTGCCGGTGCCGGTTGCGCCCAACAGGACTTGATCGCGCTCTCCGTCGAAAACACCTTGGCTCAGCTCTGCAATCGCCGTGGGTTGGTCGCCAGCAGGGTCAAATTCCGTCGCCATGACAAAGCGTTTGCCGCCCTCGAGCTTTTCTCGCGGAGCGTTTTGGACGGGCGTGCTGTCGGAATTGGCGTAAGGCAATTTGCGCTCCTATTCTTGGGCCCTAATGTGCGATCTTTACGGTCAGGTGCAAGCCTGCTGTCAAACTTACAACAGGTTAGCGCTAAATTCCTGTCGGTTTTTGACAGTAAAGGGGCGGTTTTCTGGTGGTGACAGAATGTCGCAGTTTGGGTGGGAGACGACTGCAAAACGATGTGCGTTTACCTAGCGTAAAGCACAGAACCTACTGGTCTTACTTAGAAAATGTCAATTGTTGTACATTTGTACAAATGCGCCGGTGATCTTGGTCGGGAAATACCTCGCAAAAACAAAGTGATATTCCGTAAGTTTTTTTCGCATCCTTCTGTTGCACATAATTTGCAATGACACGTATATTTCTTGAGCAAGCAGCGCTTGGTTGCTGCTCGGTTCACATTTACCCCTCGCTCCCCGTGGACTGGACGGCAACCAAGTCTAACCTTTCCCCCCAAAATTCACCGACGTCGACTGGCTGCAATCTCGCGCTTTTCTCCCTTGCTCGAAAGCCAATATTTCGGGATAAAGCGCTCAGGACGAAGGAGCCCGAAATGATCGCACGTATCTATCAGCCTGCCCGCAATGCCATGACTTCTGGCACTGCAAATACCAAAACATGGGTGCTGGAATTTGCGCAGGCCTCAAGCCGCGACATTGATCCATTGATGGGCTGGACCGGATCTGACGACACGCAGTCTCAGGTGAAAATGACCTTTGCGTCCAAAGAGGCCGCGCTTGACTATGCCAAAGACCACGGCATCGAAGTTCAAGTGACAGATCCCCACAAGCGCAAGCCCAACATCCGCGCGCGTGGCTATGGCGAAAATTTCGCGCCAGATCGCCGTGCACCTTGGACACACTAAGCCTTATTTGACGTCGTCCTTAAGGATCCGCGTCAGCGCGCGGTCCAAACCGTCGAGATCATCTCCCAAACGGGCTTCAAAGTCCTTTTGCAAGGCGATCACCATTGGGATGAGCTCAGCCATCAGCGCTTCGCCATCCTCAGTGAGTTCGATATGAACAAGGCGACGGTCCATTGTGTCCGCGCGTTTCGTTAACAAGCCGCGGTCTTTAAGCCGGTCGGCTGCGCGGCTGACCTTGGACTTCTCCATGGTCACACGGGCTTCAATATCCCGAACCGAGGCTTTGCCTTCTTTCATTAAATGCGCAAGCACGCGCCATTCCGGAATCGAAAGACCGAATTTCTCGCGATAGATCGCCGCGACCTCTTCGCTGAAGGCGCGCGCAGCAACAGCAAGGCGGTACGGAATGAAATCCGCGATGTCAAAATTCGTGGCGCTGATGCCCTGATTTTCCTGATCTGTCATGGTTTTTCGCGGTGCCCGTAAGCATCCTCCCTCCGCAATTGGCACGGTCTTCGCACGAAACGCACAATTTTTCAAATCAAGGGCGACGTCCCAATCTGTGTCTGCGAATGACGGTTTCTCAAGGCTTTGAAACTTCCGTTAAAACTTTGGGCGCCGTGGACAAGAGGTGGTTTGACAAATCGCTATCAAGCGGCGAAACACATCTCAGCGGTCCCTTAGCTCAACTGGATAGAGCAGCTGACTTCTAATCAGCAGGTTGAGGGTTCGAGTCCTTCAGGGATCGCCAGTACAACAAAAATTCTTGAACGTTTTGTCGTTGAACCCTGAGAAAATGGGTTCGGAGGCCAATTTCGGGTGTATTTCGCTAGGGCATATTCTTTAAAACCCTGAGCCGCGAATTCTGACGGGATCGGCGCAAGTGCATGGCTCGCGGCTCAAGGTTATTCCAATGTTGGCAATGCTTCAGCTACGCAGCCACAGGCAGTTCCTTTACCAAGCTGCGCGCGATCAAGCCTTCCCAGTTGCGTTCAAAGACACCCGCGACACGTTCTGACAGACGGGCTTGCGAGTCTGGGATCTTGCTTAGATCCGCGGTCAGGCTGGCATCGATAGCCCGCGTCCAATCCGCAACGGTGTTGCGCGCGACGCGATGCGCGCCGTCTTCGAGTTGATCGCAAAGCCCATCCACAGGGGCCACCAAGGTCCGGCGACGCGCGGCGAGTGCTTCTTGCGCAACCAGCCCATAGGCTTCCCACCGAGAAGGTAGCAAGACGGCCTGCACCTCTGACATAGCGCGGACGGGGTCCGGGGCGTGGCCTTCCAATGTGATGCGCGGGTCGATCTGAGCCATGCGTTCCAATTCCTCGTGCTGACCACCGCGCCCAAAAATACGCAGACGCGCGTCAGGTTCCTGGCACTGGCTGAACGCCATGATCAGCGTATCAAACCCCTTCTGAGGTTCCAGCCGCCCGATGGCCCCAAACACGCGACAAGGGCCTGTGGGAGCCTCGAGCGCTGCGAAAGCCGAGAGATCCACGGCCGAGCGAATGACACAAGACCGTTCCGCGGCCACAAGATCACGTGTGACCAGCCAGCTGTATTGTGCGCGGCTGACGCCGACCACAGTGTCAAACAGCGAATAGGCCGTGCGCAGCAGGGAAAAGAACCTTTCACGTTTGGCCACATTCAGGGCCGTGAAACTTTGGGTATAGCTATGCTCGACATGAATCAGCGAAATGTTGGGATGTTTGGCGCGAAGGGCAATCAATCCCGCCAAGCCACGCCAACTGATAGTCAAATGCGAGACGATCAAATCCGCCTCAATCACCGGCACGTCGGCGGTGTTCTTGGGGATGACACGAATTTCGTGATGCGCTTGATTTGCCAACCGCTGCGAGTTGCAGATATGGGTCACGACGCGAGTTACGCCGCCTGTGGTAGTGTCGTCCAGCAGATGTACAATACGTGGTTTACTCATAATGATCTCCCTTAAGGATGGGTTGAAAAGGGGACTGCGAACTCTGTCGCAGTGTAGGCACATTGGCCTTAACAAGCGCTTTCTGCGCGGGGGCGGAAACTTTGAAGAGCGAGGCCACCGGAGCCGCCAAAATCGTGACGCCCGACTTGATGGGTTCGGCCCAAAGCGGCTCGTAAGACTGTGACCAAGCCCGTTTCAGATAGGCGCGTGCGGTTTTGCCATCGCCATTGCTGATGGCACGGCGCGCCAGATACCGCAGTTGGTAGGCGCGTGCCGCAGGTTCGTGGCGGGCGAAAAAAGCCGGGTGAAGGCTGCGATGCTTTGCAATCACATTTTCCCAGGAGTCCAATTGGCGCTCGGTCTTGGCAGAGAGCCCGTCGCCCGCGACCCGATAATACGTCAGCAGACCCCGGATGCCTTCAAAATCCCAATCGGTCAGAAGCGCGATGCGCAGCCAGCATTCGATGTCCTCGGACTGGCGGAAGGTCTCGTCGAAATAGGAAAAGGCGGAATAAGCCTCGTGATGGACATAGGCGATGTCATCAAACACCGCGCGACGAATGACAGCGGAGGAGCCATTTCCAATCGGGTTGCGCTTCAGAATATGGGCCGCTGTCACGCCGCGCAGCCTTGGGGATTGTTTGACCGACAAAAGACGACCCTCGGCGTCGATCATCTGAGAGCCCGCATAGCTCACGCCGACATTCGGATTGCGATCAAGGTGGCGAATATGGCGACGCAGCTTGTCAGGGTGCCAGAGGTCGTCGGCATCGCAGAAACCGATGAATTCACCGCTGGACTCGGCAATCCCTCGATTGCGCGCGCCGGAAAGGCCTCGGTTGGCCTGTTGGATATACCAAAACCGGCGATCGTCTAGGAATTGCTCGGCGACCTGTTTGGTATTGTCGGTAGAGCCGTCATCCACGATGATGACCTCAAAGTCCTGATAGGTTTGGGCCTGCAGAGAGGTCAGCGTGGCACCAAGGGTTGCGGCGACGTTGAAAGCAGGGACGACGATGGTTGCGCGATACATGTTGGCCTCGATTACTTAGAGAAAATTTTGCGTTGAACGGGTGCCGGCAGCAGCGGCGCGGCAAAGGCCGCAATCGCAGTGGCTGCACCGCGACGAAGTGGAAAGAGAAAACCGCGTGGACTCTTCAGCAGGCCTTGCAGAGCCAGCCCGCGCGCCACGCCACGCCCCTGATCCAGACGCAGCGCGCGGCGGGCCAGATAGCGTAGATAGACGGCTTCTTGCGCGGCATTGGGGGTAAATCCAAAGCGTGCAGCGGTGGTAAGTGCCAAATCCCGGGAATGCGCCATCCTGCGCAGATCGGCCGACAAACCGCCTGTCGAGGTGCGATACCAGACGAGCAGGCGATCAATCGGTTGAATAGTCGCGCCCATTCCGACAATGCGGATCAACCATTCCAGGTCTTCGTTGTGAACGAGGCCTTCGGCAAAACCACCGCAACGTTCAAAGACTGCGCGCCGCACTGCGATATTGCTCATGGTGCAGACGGGATTCTCGCCCATTAACTCTGGGATCGAAAGTTCCGATTTGCCGACAGTGGACGTCGTATCGATATCCCCAAATCTTTGGAAAAAGGCGATCTGGCCGTAGACTCCGTCGATGCGGCTGTCAGAGAATGCTTTGTCCAAAATGCTCAGTTTGGTTTCGACCCACAGATCGTCCGCGTCACAAAAACACAAGATTGTCCCCCGCGCGGCCTCGACACCGCGATTACGTGCGACGCTGGGGCCGGCATTGTCCTGCCGGATCAACTGGATCCGCGCGTCCGCCATCGCCCAACTTTGAAGTCGCTGCACGGTGCCATCGCTGGACCCGTCATCGACACAGATCAGCTCCCATTCCCAACGGGTTTGTGCGACCACGGCGGCGATTGTCGCATCCACCGTATTCACAGCATTGAAACAAGGCATGATGATCGAAAACTTTGGCATGTTTAAATCTCCTGAATTGGCTTGCTGAGGGACGGCAAAAATAGGGGGGCACTGGCCAGCAACAGGACAGCCGATGTGGTGACCAGGTAACCGGTTGCCATCGCGGTCAACCCCATGGGTGCGGTTACGACGGCGGACAGGGTAAGCATCAGAACAAGCAGCGCATCGACACCCAATTCGATCTCTGGCTGCCCTCTCAGGCGTAGGCGTGCGGCCGCAACGGTCCAGAGCGTCAGGGGCAGAGCACAAAGACAGAGGATCGAGACCGCGGGTACCACGTCGGCCCAGCTGTCTCCCAGCAAGAGCGGCACGTAAGTTGGAGCCAACAGCGCTTGTGCGATTATGAATGGGGAAATGACGATCAGGCTTAGGATCCCCGATTGGCGAGCATCCACGTCCAGACGCAGGCTTTGGCTTAGGTGGGAAAAGGCAATTTTCGCAAGTGCCGAGGCATAGGATGTGGCGATGTTCAGACCAGCATTGAAGGCCATGAAATAAAGCCCCAGTCCCTCGGCACCCAGCAAAGCTCCAACGATCAGCTTGTCAGAATGCATGCGCATCGCTTTGACCGCTTCAACACCCAAAACTGGCAGGCCATAGCGGACAAACGGGGCGATAGGCTCTGGCGTCACAGCCGCGCATTTGCGCCAAGGACGCAGGCGGCGCACCGCGATCAGCCAGATAGGCGCGGTCAACACACGAGGCAGGATCAATACAATGGGCGAGGGCAGAACAATGGCCAAGAGAATGGTCAGGACGTTCGCGCTGACAATCTGAACGCCTGCAATGGTGGCCACTTGGGGATGTCTGCCCTCGCGCATGGCCAAGGCGACCTGCACCTGTCCCCCTGGCATGAAAAGATATTCCAAAGCGGCAACGGCCACGAGGCCCGCGATCACCGGAAATCCGCATGCAAACAGCACGGCAGCCAGTCCGATTTGGAACGCAATCAGCGCCATGGCCCACCGCCAGAAAATCCAATGGGCGCGGGCGGCTGTCGCTTCCAGCTCGTTATCGCTCGCCGCGATAATTCGTTGCCCGACGCCATTTTCTGTCAACGCCTTGATGGTTTCGCAAATCGCGAAGGCAGCAGCCGCGAGGCCAACCTGCTCGGGCGCAAGCATGCGAGCGATCACGACAACAACGAAAAGGCGAGAGATCTTGGCAACCATTTCTGAGGCGCCATAGGACATAAGTCCTTTCAAATACGCTTTGTGAACCGCGGATACTTGCACTTGACACCTCTTGTGATTGCCTCTTCACTTTAGAGGGAGTGCGTGCGCTAAAAGGCTCCGCAAACGGTCAATGTTTGTCACACAAGCAGCAACGCCAACCCATTGGGATAGGTGCGTTCGCCAGAGTAGTTGAAGGGTGTGTGGAGGTTTCTTCGTTAATGTTAAGAGTATGTTCACTATTGGGATTTGATCAGTGATTAACGGATTTAAACAGGCTGTCTCTGCGCTGACACTCATCGCAGTAGCGGGCTGCGCCACCGTGCGTACCCCATACAATGTAGAACCCGTCAGTAGAGGCCACGCTTATCAAGCGCAGTATCGAGAGATCACCACGCCGCAGGACAATCGGTTCCTACGATCTGTTGAAATGAACCAAGTGCCGTGTTTGCCCCTACGCGGCGGTATCGCGGGCAAGAGCATCGCGATTGAAACGCTGCTCGGAGAGAAACTGACGCGGAACGACCTGCTGGATGTGCGTATTGGCACCGACGAAGAATTGTCCGGTAAATATGTGATTTCGCGTGACGGCACACTGAAGGTGCCGTTTATGCCTTCAATACAAGCGCAGGGTCGCTCGGGTCCGGAAATAGAACGCGCTCTGGCCAAAGCGTTGGAGCAAACGGGTCTCTATGACACCGCACCGCCGATCTCTGTGCGTGTGGCTGACTTTGCCTCTGTCAGCGTTGGCGTGTCAGGCGCGGTCTTTGAACCCCATCAGGTCGAAATCGGCGGGGTAGGGGACACAATCGACACCAACCGAGCCCAAGCGCTGGGAGCCTCGACTGAGGCACGCAATCTCTCTGCTGCGCTGCGCAACGCAGGTGGCATTCGGCCCGACGCAGATATCTCTGCAGTCGAACTGCGACGTGGGGGTAAACTCTACAAAATCGACATGCGCGGCGTCTTTGAAGGGCGCAATATGGTGGATGTCATGCTTTTGACCGGAGATCAGGTCTTTGTGCCGTCGCGCCAGTGTTTCCAGGACGATCTGATGCGCCCCAGCCCGATCAGCCCGCCTGGTGTGTCTTTGTTCCTGTCCAACCTGACGCAACCCGCGACGGGCAACGCGCCTTCTGCCATCGGACGCACGGTGCGAGAGATCCCCTATGGTACGCGCCACATGCAAGCAGTGATCGACACGAACTGTGTGGGGGGGGCGAGGACGACCAGCGCACATCGCTCGGCGATCCTTATGTCGCGCAATCCTGTTACAGGCGTCTCTGTGGTAATCGAGAGAGATATCGAGGACATGCTGCGGCGCGCGGATCGGGATGATTATGATCCCTACATGCTACCCGGCGACGGGATCGCCTGTTATGACAGTACCGTCACAAACGTTGCAGAAGCCGCGCGTGTTCTTGGGATGTTGGCAGTGGGTGCGGCGCTGAACTAAAGCGTCGCGCGCGTTTCTGTCCAAACTTCAACCAGCTCCGTGAGATACATTTCCACGTCGCCTCGTTTGGCGGCGTTCTCAGATTTGCGGAGCGCGTCCTGAAACGCCTTGGCGCCAAACATCGCTGCCGTGCTGATAAGTTTGTGACAATGATGCTCGACATCCCCTGGCGGTGTGTCTCCAGCCTTGATCCATTCGATCAATTTGTCCGCCTCATCGCGGAACCGTGCCAGGAAAGCGTCATAGTTGTCGCCCAAAAGGTCGCGGGCTTCGTTCGTTGGAAGCTGCGCCGATGAGCCTTTCATCATAGGGCGCACATGACCAACCATAACCGCTTGCAGAGCTGAACGAAGCTCTTCCATCTGGATCGGCTTGCCGATGAAGCCATCCATGCCGTTCTGCAAGAAACGGTCCTTGTCTTCGGGCAGAACATTGGCGGAAAAGGCCAGGATCGGTGTGGTTTTGGTAGCCTCGATCTCTGAACGCATCTTTTGCGTGGCCGTCAGCCCGTCCATGCGGGGCATATTGATGTCCATCAAGATCACATCGAACACCTGATGCTGAACGGCCTCAAGAGCTCGCAGGCCATCCTCGGCCAGTGTCACCGTATGCCCTTCTTTCTCAAGCATTTTTTGCGCGACAAAGGCGTTCATGTCGTTGTCTTCTGCCAAAAGTATCCGCAGCCCAGGCATCGGCGCGTTCTTTTGGTCCGCCAGCTCTGTTTCGGCCGGAGCCTCGACGATCTGCAAAGGAACAGAGAACCAGAACACGCTGCCTTCACCCGGTGTACTTTCCAATCCAATCTCGCCCTTCAAGAGGTTTACCAAGCGCGTCGCAATACCCAAGCCCAAACCCGTGCCGCCAGTCGCTGGCCCTGCACTCTCAAAATCCTCAAAGATCCGCTGCTGATCAGCTTCGGCGATACCAACCCCTGTATCGATGACGCGAAACTCGATTGATGTGTCATGAGTTTCGATCTCGATCTCTACGCGACCGCCTTTTGTGAATTTGATCGCATTGCCAACAAGGTTCAAAAGGATCTGCTCAATGTGATTTCGGTCAGATCGCATCCAGTCCACTGGGGTCCCAAGAAAGCGCCAGCTCAGCGTGGTTTGGTGCCGTTCTGCAGGCCCGCTTTGTCCGTCAAGGATCTCTTGGACAAGCTGACCCACGTGGAAGCTGCTCGTCCTGACGGGCATCTTGCCGCTTTCAAACCGCGCCACGTCAAGAACCGAGTTCACGTGTTTCATCAACTGGCGCCCTGAGATCTCCATGTTGTCTTGATACTGCGACTGTTCGCGCGACAAGCGCGTGTCGCCAAGCAAGGTCAGATTGCCCAACAGACCGTTGAGCGGCGTCCGGATTTCATGGCTCATGACGGCGAGGAAGTCGGATTTCGCCTTCTCGCCGGCCAGTGCCAGGTCACGTGCCTCGCGGAGCTCTTCTTCGGTCCGCACACGCTCCGAAATATCACGTAGGAAGGCGATGATGATTTCTCCGTCCAGCGTTTGTGCGCTTTCCAAGGCCAATTCCACTGGGAACTCTGTCCCATCCGCACGGCAAGCCGAGATTTGAATGTGTCCATGTCCCACGAGCCGTTTTTCCCCGGTCGCCTGCATGCGCTCCATACCTTGTTGGTGGGCCGCGCGCATGCCGTGCGGCACAATCAAATCCCGGATCAGCTTGCCTTTGATGTCTTCGAGCTTATAGCCAAACGTGCGTTCCGCTGCGGCGTTGAAGTCGATCACATGCCCTAAGGAATCTGACACGATCACGCTGTCCAGAGACGTTTCCAAAATAGTCTCCATCCGTGCGTTCGCGCTGACCAAAGCATGGCTTTGTCTGCGCAATTGCCGGTTGGTAGTGCGTGAATAGAGCGTTAAAATCGCAAGCAATACCAGCAACATGCCCGACGCTGCGGACAGCTCCAGCATCGTGTTCGCGAGCCGATTGCGTAGCAAATCGGACTGTTCGGCAAAATACCCGAGCCCAGAGATATATAGCGCGCGAACCGATGGCCTTAGAGCAAGCGTTTTGTCCAAGATGCTCGGTAGGCTAGACACCAAATGAGCATCCGAGCTGTCCATGATATTCGCGGTGCTATCCAGGAAAGCCTGGATCCGGTCCGTCGCATCGCCGAACTTTTTCTCAACCCGAGCATCATTGAAAAGTCGCCCCTCGGATACGATAGAAAGGCGGCTATAGAAAACGTCGAAATCCTTGCGCAGATCGGAAAGATTTGGGGTTGCCGCGCCGACCTGATTTTCAAGCGTCAACGCAAAATCCAGAAACTCGATTTCGACTTGCGAAAGCGTCCATTGCACTGTGTCGCGCTTTGCCGACCTGAGTTCGCTGAGATCGCGCGCAACCGACCCCGCAAGGAAAATAATCACAGCCAGACACGCGACGGCTGCACTAAAGAAAATCAGCTGCGCGGCACGAAAATTGCCATCAAGTTTGGTCACGATATAACTTTCTGCCCAAGCTTTCGCCTGATGCAATTACTCTTGGATCTGGATCTTATTAAGCTGCCAAATGCTGCGAGAGTAAATCGTTTCTGTGCGGAATTTTGCATCGCTGTCGAAAGGATAAACAACCCACAAGGGGCCTTTGTCTCGGCGGGACATTGTTTCACCATTCATCAAATATGCAACGATAGGGCCGCCATCAACGGCGTCGCTCGCCGGAATGGTGATCGAGTAATCGTTGATCGCGGTTGCCTGGATCGTGTTCCCCTCAGCATCAAGATGCTGCAAAAGATCGCTCAACAAAACACCAGTGAACTGGTGGACCCCATCGGTCCAGAGGGTAGACGTCTCAATCTCTGTCGCTCCCAAAACTTTGAGATCTTGCAGCGTAAAACATGTCACTTTGGTGGTAGTGGCTTGCAGGATATGATCATCGGATGAACATTCCATGGCATGTGCCGACACCGGCACATTAAGCGTGAGTGTGGTTAAAAGTGCCCAAAGTGAATGTTTAAAACGCATCTATGCCTCCATCTGGTGGGCACATAGTGGCAGAAAATTTCAGCCTTGCTCTGCCTCGAGAGAATAGAGACCTATCCGACTGGGTAGGTCTCTCTTTTCTTAGTAGGCACCTCGCCCGGTCAGGACAGCACGCAGGGTGAGTCCAATGATCATAATGTCCAGCATAGCTGAGCGTGATCGCGCATAGGCCAGATCCATTTCGACCATCTGATCAAAGCCAATGTCGGCGCGGCCCGAAACTTGCCACAGGCCGGTTAGGCCAGGCTTTGTACCAAGGCGTTTTTTGGCATGGTCCGAGTAGGCGGCAACTTCGCTCGGCAGGCCAGGGCGTGGCCCCACGATGGACATGTTGCCTAGTAAGACGTTGAAAATCTGAGGCAATTCATCAATCGAATAGCGGCGCAAAAACCGTCCGATCCGTGTGATGCGGGGGTCATCTTTGGCTTTGAAGCAGACGCCGGCGCGGTCGGACTGTGCTTCAAGCGCCTTCCGTCTCTGCTCTGCGTCCGCATACATTGACCGGAACTTGTATATCGTGAAATGACGCCCGTTTTGCCCAACACGCGTCTGGCTGAAGACCGGATTGCCCCGGCTCTCTATCCGAATGGCAAGAGTGATCGCGAGAAATACCGGTGCCAACAAGAGAAGCGCGGTCAAACTCAGGCAAAAATCCATTGCACGCTTGGCACTGTCACGCAGGGTGATTTGCTTCATTTGCGCGATAGCGACCCGTGCCAAGAACGTTACATTGCCAATCAAATACCGTCCCGCAAGGCGCCGAGGCTCCATAGCCAGCCGCCAGACCCACTCCATACGCGCTTCACGCATAAACGCGGGTGCCCGCGAAACATTGCCAGCCCAGAAGTCCAAAAGAGCACCAACACCCATTGCCAGCCGAACATTCAAATCTTTGAAGTGGCGGTCAATCCACAGCTCTTGCAGGGGCACGCCCAAGGCCACCAGCAAAATATCGGCGCCGGAGGCGTTGATGTCTTCGACAGCTCCAACAAGCCCGCCGAAACCATCGCGTGTTCCTGCAATCTGAAGGTCTGGGAATTGCATCGAGAGTCTTTGAGCCGCACGCTCTGCGGTTCCGGTCTCTCCGCCAAGCAAGTAGACCCGCAAGCCTTTTTCCGCGGCCATCCGCATCAGGTGCGGACCAAGGTCGGTTCCATTTAGATTTTCTTTCAGTGGAGCGGACGCAACCTTTGAAGCGATTTCAATTCCGATGCCATCGGGTAAGATTAGATCAGAGCGGTGTAGAGCGTGTGCATAGTCTTCGGATCGCGATGCCACGTTCATGCAGTGCGCGTTCATGAATGCTACGCGACGACGACCTGGGGCGACGAGGGCTTGCACAACCTCCGACGTGGTGGCGTTTACCATGTCAAAGCCCAGGACATGCGATGTCTCTAGTTCCGGCTTCACCGTTACCTGAGAAAAAATTTCGTCCGCTCTGTAGTGTTTCATTCCACTTCTCCGAGTTGGTCACTGGGGTAAGCATGGTAATTTCGATGGGAGAACACCTCAGCAAAGATGGACAACAAAACGGATTTTTGTGAACTTTGTCGCCCAGTGGGGAACAATGATCTATTCGTTAATCTTGGGCCCTATCCCATTGGATGAAGGCGTTAACCACATTTTACACCTTCTTGCTCCAAAAATGAGCCACATTTATACACGATAGGACAGAAGGCCTACTTCCTAGTTTGGTTAACAAGGACTTTAAGTATGAGAATTCTAATTGCTGACGACCACGATCTGCTGCGCGACTCTTTGGTGGCATTCATGCAGGCCGAGGGAAACATCGACACGGATACAGCTGCAAACCTCGATGAGGCTTGCGCGTTGATTGACGGGCATTACACCTACGATCTGGTGCTGCTCGACTACAATATGCCAGGTATGAACGGACTCGAGGGCCTGAAGACAGCGGCTGATCGCAATGGCGTGCACCGCGTTGCTCTGATGTCGGGCGAAGCCAGCCGCGAGATTGCTGAGCAGGCGCTTGAGATGGGTGCTATCGGCTTCATCCCCAAGACGCTGCCAGCGAAATCCCTGGTGAACGCGATCAAATTCATGGCCATGGGTGAAAAATACGCGCCTCTGGACTTTATGACTGCAGAGCCAGAGCCAAACAATCACCCGCTTCTCAAGTCGCTGACGGATCGAGAAACGCAGGTGCTTAAGGGCCTGACCGAAGGCAAATCCAACAAGGAAATCGCCCGCGACCTAGAGCTGTCAGAGCCAACAGTGAAGCTCCATGTGAAAACGCTCTATCATAAAATTGACGTGTCTAATCGCACGCAGGCCGCGATGGTCGCACGCGATCAGGGCGTCTTTTAAGCCAAACGGATAGGGGCGACCCAAACGCCCCTCTTTCCCTCCTTTTTCTCCCCAGAAAACAAACGCTTGGTGGTGCAATCTGCTCTCATAGAAAAGAGAGATCCACCCAATGGCATTTTACTCCGACATAGAGCCAGCTGCACCGCTGACCTTCCGGACCCTGATCCGCAGGCTACGATCAAAAAGCGCACGCGCGTTGTTGTTCAAGCGCGTTTTTCGCTACATCACGGTCTTTAGCATCTGGTGTGGCGTGATTTGGTCGCCGATCGTGACTTATCTTTCCTCAGCTGCACCGGTCTATACGTCCTCGATGTCGTTGATCCTGCCGGGGGCGGGGGTCTCGGCCTCCGTCAATATGGAAGGGATCGGTCAAGCCAGCTCTTTTGCGTCTTCGGCCTTTGCCTCCAACTCGATCAGCCCCACTCAAACCTACAAACGACTGATCCGCGCCGACCGGATCATGCAATCCGCGGCAGATCAACTGTCGATCCTACGTCGGGATTTGCCTCTGCCCAAAGTGACGCTGGTAGACCAGACCGGCTTGATCCACATCGAGCTGACGGGCCCTTCACCGATCGAAGCCCAAGCCCGCGCTGAGGCCGTGTTAAGCTCGTTTTTTCACGAGGTGGAACTGTTGCGCAACGATGACCAAATGGTCCGCGAAGAAGGCGCGATCCGAGCGATTGAGGAATATCGGAACTCGGTCTTGTCCACGCGAGAAGCGGTGAGTGATCTGCGCAATCAAACTGGGTTTCTGTCGCGCGATCAGTTCAATGCACAGGTCGAAGAAAACGACAACCGATACGCCAAACTGATCGAACTGCGCGCACAGCTCGAAGAAAAAACAGCTTATGTTCAAGCGCTGGAGGCCAGTGTGGGCTTCTCTGCAACCTATGCCGCCCGCGCTTTGGATCTCTATTCCGATCATCAATACCTCGCCCTGGTCGAGGACGCCGCAGTCAAGCGAACAGAGCTCCGAGAGGCGCGATCCATCTACGGATCCCGCCACCCAGAACTGCGCCGCGCCGAAGCCGCCTACACGGATGCACAACGCGCCACACTGCGCATGGCAAGTACACTCACGGGATTGCCCGCGTCCGATGCAGAACGCCTGAATGTTTCTCAATTCGGAGACAGGACGGCCCTGCTGGCAAAACTGGTGGAATGCGAGGCAGAGCGGGCGGGTGTTCAGGCGCAGTACAATGCTTTGAACACCCGTCACCTTGCTGAAAAGGCGCGCTTGGAAAAAGCGGCCATTGCGGCTGCCCAGCTCGAGGACCTTCAGAGGGATTTTCAGGTGGCGGAGGCTGTCTTTGCATCCGCGATCGCGCGGGCGCAGTCCTCGAAGGTCGATGTTTTTGCATCCTATCCTCTGGTACAGGTTCTGGAGAACCCATCTTTGCCAGACCGTCCAAGCTCCCCGCGCAAAAAACTTGCGGTTATCGCGGGTGTTGGGGCGACGTTTTTGATGGTGATTGCTCTGACCCTGGGGTGGGTGCGCCGCAGCCTCATTGCCTGGCTGATCGGTGTGAAACGCCGCGATGGATGATCTGACCCCCAGAAATCCGGCAGAGGCCATCGTTTACAAAAGCCTTGCTTGGACCTGGCCCTTGTACGCCATCGGAGGCCTCTATGTTGTTGGCCCAGTCCTTGGCTGGACATTGGGTGGCTTGGCCTTGGCGGCCTTGTATTTGGGGCCCGCGACGCGCGCGGATTTGCGGCCACACCCCATTCCACCCGTCATTTGGTTCTGGGTCATCGGGATGCTGGCCATGTTGCCGATCCTTTGGATTGGACATGTGAACTGGGGGTTTGGCACCAAAACGGTGATCCGCTCGACCATCGGTTGGGCCAAGGGCTGGGCTTTGATGGCTCTGTTTCCGCTGGCGGGGGCGATTCTGCCGATCCGGCGAGAGATCCTGATCCGCGGGCAATGCGTTGTCGGGCTTTGGATCCTGATCCTCGCACCGCTGATGATTGTCGCGCCTTACGCGGGGTTGCCGGGCAAGATCTTTGTCTCACCCCTAAAGGCCGTCGGCGGGCCGGGGCCTGAGTACTTCACCGTCTTTCTGTATTCCATCGATCCGTCGAGCGGCGCGGCACGGTGGCAGTTCTATGCGCCATGGTCTCCTTTCGCGGCCCTGTTGGGCGTGTTGATGGTGCTCTTTGCGACGGAAGAAAAGGTGGTGAAATGGAAAGCCATAGGCATCGCGGCGGGCACCTTGATGGTTTTGGCGTCAAAATCGCGCATGGGGCTGGTTGGGCTTGTCTTCTGCACCATCCCGCCAAGCCTTTTACCACAGCTTGGCAAGCGCTGGGCGTGGTTTGCGCTGTCGGGCATTCTGGTCAGCATTGGTTTGACGGTTGATCGGCTGATACAGGGCGTTGGCTCTGCCATCGACACTTTCAAAAACGCACGCGCCGACAGCACACGGGTGCGCGCAACCCTTCAGCGGATTGCCGAGGAACATTGGCGCGAAGAGGCAGTTTGGTTTGGCCATGGGCGAGTCGCGCCGGGACCGCATCTGGTGGAATATATGCCCATCGGCAGCCATCACACCTGGTATGGGCTGTTGTTTGTAAAAGGGGTGACAGGTTTCTTGGCCTTGTTGATCCCATTAGTATTCCAGATCTTTCTCGCCTTGGCCGATGCGCTGACCTCAACCCGAGGCCGTTTGCCGTTGGGCTTTGCCTTGGTCGTCATATTGCTTTCTTTTGGCGAGAACATTGAGATCCAAGCCTATCTCTTGTGGCCTGGCCTTATGATCTGGGGAATCCACGCCAGAGAGGTCGCTGAAAAGCCATTCCTGCCGGGGCTTGTCCCGAGCAATACCCCAGCTTGAGCGGCGCGACACAGCCAATGCTCGGCTTCGCCGCATTGCATCTCACTGTTCCAGTTTGGAAAAATGGTGGGCGACCTTGGAATCGAACCAAGCGTGAGTCGCCTCGAGGGAGTTACAGTCCCCTGCCACACCTTGCGGCCTGTCGCCCACCGGTCGGCAGTAGCTGCCGAATGTGAGGGGCTGATTACAGGCCATGTCAGGGGGCGTCAACAAGAAAATCGCTTGCAGATCGTGGCGACATTGCCCATTGCTGAGCGCCATATCACAGCGCAGGTGAAGATCATGAAAAAACCCAAGTGGGTCGTTGAAAAAGAGCAGGCGAAAAAGGCGCAAAACGCCGAGACTGTTTGGCTGTTTGGGTTGCATGCGGTGCGCGATGCGCTGCTCAATCCAGCGCGTGAAAAGCTGCGGTTGATGGTCACGAAGAACGCGCATGACAAACTGGCGGATGCGATTGAAACCGCTGGGATTGCGCCGGAAATGGTGGATCCGCGCAAGTTCAAAGCGCCGATTGATCCGCAATCCGTGCATCAGGGCGCGGCTTTGGAAGTGAAACCATTGAATTGGGGACGTCTCGCAGATCGGGCGATTCCTGACGATGACACGACGCCACGTCTGGTGCTTTTGGATCGGGTCACAGACCCTCACAATGTGGGCGCGATCTTGCGCTCGGCAGAAGTGTTCGGAGCGCAGGCCGTCATTGGAACACGACATCATTCTGCACCAGAGACCGGAGCCTTGGCGAAAACCGCGTCCGGTGCCTTGGAACGACAGCCTTACCTGCGGATGCGCAACCTTGCAGATACAATCGTTGAATTGCAGGGCATGGGGTATCTGGTGCTGGGTTTGGATGGCGAAGCCGAGCAGAGCATTGATGAGGCACTCGAAGGCAAACGTGATCGCGCCGTTGCGCTGGTTTTGGGCGCCGAAGGGCCAGGACTGCGCCAAAAGACCAAAGAGACCGTCGATCAACTCGTGAAAATCGACTTCGCGCGGGGCTTCGGGTCGCTCAATGTCTCCAACGCAGCGGCCGTCGCACTCTATGCCGCCAAGCCCTGACTCGATTTCTTTAAAAGAAATCGACATCGGAAACTTTCAAAGTTTCCGCCCCCGCCTTGCCTTGAAACGCGTGAAATAAACGCGATATCTGAAACAGAGTGAGGAGAGGAGCACCCATGGGCCAGAAAATCGCCACCTGCTGTTACTGCGGGACCCGCGCGGCTTTATCGCTTCATGGCAAGGTGCAACACGAACTTGCCTGCTCGTCTTGCGGCGCACCTTTGCACGATCTGAAAATGATGCCCGTAAAGGCTAAAAGCCACGAGGTTCATTATTCTAAGCCTTTGAAACAAAAGAAATCCAAAGGGCATAAGAAATATGACCGCGAAGACTATTACCGCACCAAAGATCGCAAAAAGAAGAAGTCCAAAAAGCTGAAAAGATGGGGTGAAAAGCTCTTTGACGGGGTCGACGATCTCTTCGATATTTTCGACTAGGAGCGTTTGAAACATTCTTCGCAAGCGCTCACAAAGCCGTGGGCGGGGATGTCACAGCGTTTTTGCACGCATATTGTCATGCCATCGCAACGATGGAGACCCCAATGCTGACCCGCCGCACCTTTGTTTTGACCGCCATGGCCGCCCCCGCCGCAGGCTTGCTTGCAACGCCCGCCCTCGCCATGACCCCCGAAGTTTTCGCCGTCGATGGTCTGGCCATCCGTGGCTATGACCCGGTCGCCTATTTCAAAGAGCAAACCGACGTCGAAGGCTCAGCCGAGCATGCCATCATGTGGAAAGGGGCCGAGTGGCGCTTTGCCAGTGCCGAAAACCTTGCGGACTTCGAAGCAAATCCCGAGCGTTGGGCACCCCAATACGGCGGCTACTGTGCCTATGCCGTCGCCAAAGGGTACACCGCCAAGACCGAGGCAAACGCCTGGTCGATCCACAACGACAAGCTTTATCTGAACTTCAGCCGCGCTGTTCGTGCCCGCTGGGCGTTGAACAAGGAAGGCTTCATCAAGGACGCTGACGCAAACTGGCCGCAAGTGCTGAACGCGTAACGATATGTTCACAAGCATATTACATGCTCTTCATTCCTCTCGTGGACGCACTATCTCATGAGAGAGGGGCAAGATCGGAACTCTTGCCTCTGACTTCACTGTCCCTCGTTCCGTGACTGCGCCTGGACTTCGGTCTGGGCGCATTTTTTGTTTTCCATTCATGGATTTGCTTTCTAGGGTGCAATGCATGGAAACCTATGATGATGCCTTTCTGAAATCCGTTCTGCAGCGCACCAAGACCGTGGCGGTCGTTGGCGTGTCCATGAATTCCGTGCGACCCAGCTACTATGTCGCACGTTACTTGGGGCTGAAGGGCTTTAAGGTCATTCCGGTCAATCCGGGCCACGCGGGTAAAATACTGTTTGGGCAAACTGTACGGGCGTCGCTCTCCGAGATCGACGAGCCAGTGGATATGGTCGACATCTTCCGTCGATCCGAGGCGGTACCGCCCATTGTCGATGAGGCGATGGAGCATCTGAAGGGCCTTAAGACTATCTGGATGCAGATCGGGGTCGAGCATGCCGAAGCCGCTGCCAAAGCGCGGGCTGCCGGCATCGACGTGATCATGAACCGATGCCCAAAGATCGAGTATCAGCGCCTTTTTGGCGAACTGCGCATGGGCGGGTTCGCAACAGGGATTATTTCGTCAAAGCTCTAGGTCGCATGCGCCATTGCAAAGGCGCGAAACTCCTCGAGCGCCTCTGGGTCGGCGTCCTTCCCGGTAAACCCATTGAGATACCCCGCAACGCGACCGAAACGTACGTCCATAGACTCGCGCACATCCAACGCGTGATAGCCGATCTGCATATAATAGAGAATCCGCGCGCGGCATTCAGCGTCATAGGCCTCGTAACCGTGCCTTAGAAACATCTCCGTCACCGCATGCAGACGCGTTTGATCGGCCAGATCAATACGCGCACGCACCGCCACATCCCGCCGTGCCCATTCGCGCACCGCGAAATCCAAACCATGATCAAACTGGCTTGTGTCTACAAAACAGCGGAAAAAGTTGCAGGCCCCTTCGCTGATCGTGCGCGAGGGCTGCCCGCATTTGCTGACCAAAGTCTTAGTGTTGCGGGTCTCCCATTCCTGTAAAAGCGCTTCCAGAAGGTCGCGGCGGTTCTCAAAATACCAATAGAAACTGGAGCGTGAAACACCGAGCTTCTCGGCCAAGATCGCGATCTTGATTTCGCCCACGCCCTCATCGACCAGCACATTACGCGCCAAGTTCAGCCAATCTTCGCGGGTGACTTTTACATTGCCAACCAGAGGTGCACGCGCGGGATCATCGCGCACAAGGGTAGGGGGTTTGCGTTTGCTCATCTGTTAACTTTCGGGCGGGGCACCGCCCTCTGATTTCCGCTTTTCGATGAAATTGCGCAGAGCTTCCACACGGGTCTCATCCACCTCGGGCCGTTTATCCGCCGCGAGGATGGATTTCCAGACCGCCGTAGCGCGGGTATTGGTGTCCTGCGCCCCACGCTCAGTCCAAGTGCCGAAATTGGCGTAGTCATGCACAACCGGTTCATAAAACTCGGAATTATAGCGCTCCATCGTTTGGCTGGAGGCAAAGAAATGGCCTGACGGATCGACTTCGGACAAAGCATTGTGGAAGCCGATCTCGTCTGCCGTCGCGGTCTTGCCCGCGCAAAGCTCAGCCACCATATTCAGCACTTCGGCGTCTGTGACGAGTTTCTCGTAGGACACCGTCAACCCACCCTCAAGCCAGCCCGCCGCGTGGATCACCACAGTGGCCCCTGCCATCAGACAGCCCCAAAGCCCCATCTGATTCTCATTGGCCGCCTGCACGTCATTCACGTTGCTCGCAGACCCCGCGGCCGACCGCCAGGGTAGGCCAAGGTGCCGAGCGAGCTGCCCTGCGGCGAGCGAGGCCTGGAAGTGGCTTGGTGTCCCGAAAGCAGGTGCGCCGGACTTCATGTCCACATTGCTGGTAAACGTCCCGTAACAAATCGGCGCGCCGGGTCTGGTAAGTTGCACCAGAGTGATCGCCGCCAAGGCCTCAGCGTGGCTGAGTGTGATCGACCCCGCCACTGTGATCGGCGCCATCGCCCCCATCAGCGTAAAGGGCGTGACAATCGACATCTGCCCGAATTTGGCGAAATCAATCAGCCCCTGCGCCATTGGGATGTCCAAGGTGCGTGGGCTGTTGGTGTTGATGATCGTGTAATTCCAAGGATTTGCCTGAAATTCATCATCAGAGATCCCACGGAAGTCGCGGATCATCTCAAAGCAATCCATCACCTGCGGTGTGCCGCGCGAGAAGGTAAACGGGAACTTGTCACTCAGCGTCAGCTGCATGTCCGACGTGAAATAATGCCGTTCGTGGATCGGCACATCCTGCGGTTCGACCTGCGGTGAGATCATCTGAAATACATCGAAATGATGGGTCAGCTGGATGTATTCCTTGTAATCCCGAGCTGATCCCGGCCTGCGCCCACGTTCCAGATCCGTCGCATTCGGAGCCCCAGCGCCTGGCTGAAACACCAGCGACCCCAGCTCCAGCGTGATATCGCGATGCCGCGCACCTGCCATGCCCTTGATCGACTTGGGTGCCGAGGCAACCGCCGCCTCGACCATATCGCGGCCGATATAGACCATCTCGGTGCTCTCATCGACGCGTGCGCCGCCTTTGGCATAGATCTTGCGAGCCTCGGGCAAAAGCACCTTGATGCCCAACTCCTCCAGCGTCCGAAGGGCGGTCTCGTGCATATTGGCGATCTCGTCGGCCGAGAACACATCCATTGTAGGAAACGGGTTCTTAAGCTGACGATAGTTCACCTCCCTCAGGGGGGCGGCGGCCTCGGGTTTACCCCCTCGGCCGCGCCGACCGCTGCGCGATCGGCCTTGTATGGCCTCTGTCATATCAGCCTCTCATTGCAGAGCCGGTTGGGTCGTAAGGGGACGGCGCAATGACCTTGGCCGCTTTTTCGACGCCAACGATGTGGACTTGCAGATCGGTGCCTTCGCCTGCGACCTCTTGGTTGACCATGGCGATGGCAAGCGACTTGCCGACCGTGTGCCCATAGCCGCCAGAGGTGACAAAGCCGACTTTCTTGCCGTCCTGCCAGACCGGTTCATAGCCAGAAGCATCCGCATCCGAAGCGTCAATTTCCAGCGTCACCTCGACCTGTGCAGGCCCATTCCCATCGCGCTCCGCAATCGCGGCATCCCGTCCGATGAAATCGCCTTTGTCCCAAGCGATCCAGCGATCCATTCCGGTTTGCGCGGCCGTGTAGAGCTGCGTGAATTCCGCAGACCAGATGCCGAAGCTCTTTTCGAGCCGCAGTGACAAAAGCGCATTGAACCCATATTCGCGAATGCCCAGATCCGCACCTGCCTCAAGCAGCATCCGGCGCAGGGTGATGTGGTCGCCATAGCGGCAGTTGATCTCATAACCGAGCTCCCCCGCCACCGACATCCGCGCCACTTTCGCGCGGATCATGCCGATGTCGAACTGGCCACAGCCCATGAATTTCAGGTCGCCAATCGGGCCATCCGTCAGTTTCTCGATCACCTTGCGCGAGTTTGGCCCCGCGAGCGAGAAGCCGCAGGTCTCTTCGCCCAGATCGCGGACGGTGACGCCTTCCATCATGTGGTCCTCAAACCAGCGAATGTGCCATTCGCGCAGGTAGTAAGATCCCATGATCCACCAGGATCCATCGCCCCAGTTAAAGACGGTCAGATCGCCCTTGAGCCGCCCGGTCTCTGACAGCATCGGCGCAAGTTTCGCGCGGCCCGGTTTGGGCAGGGCGCAGGCCATGACTTTATCGAGCCAGGCTTCAGCGTTCGGCCCCGTGACCTCAAACCGCGAAAACGCCGAGATATCCAAGAGGCCGACGGATTCACGCACGGCCTTACATTCCGCCGCCACATGCTCGAACGCGTTAGAGCGCTTGAGCGTCGGGGTTTCCTCAAAGCCCTTGGGCGCAAAATAAAGCGGCACTTCCATGTCCCAGCTCTGCCCCCAAACCGCGCCTGCCTCGTTCATTTCCGAATGTGCGGGTGCCATTTTCAAAGGCCGACCCGCAGGAAGCTGCTCGTTTGGGTAAGTCATCACGAAGCGACGGGAATAGAACTGGCCCGTGGTTTCTTTGATATACTGTTTGTTCTCGGCGAACTTGCCGTAGCGCGCGACGTCCATGCCATAGACGTCGGCCTCGGGTTCGCCATGGATCATCCATTCCGCCAGCGATTTGCCGACGCCGCCGCCTTGCAGGAAGCCTGCCATCACAGCGCAAGCACACCAATAGCCGGGCTTGCCGCGCACGGGGCCGACCAGAGGGTTGCCATCAGGCGAGAAGGTAAAGGCCCCGTTGACCCAAGTCTTTACGCCCACGTTCTGCAGGTCCGGATAGCGTTCAAACCCGAGAATCAGCTCTTTCTCGATCCGATCTGGGTCTTCTTGCTGCAGCTCAAAGCCGTATTCCCAAGGCGCGCCGTCCATGTTCCAGTGCTGGTGGTCGATCTCGTAGATGCCCAGCAGGATACCCTTTTGGTCCTGCCGCATATAGGTGAAGCCTTCGAGGTCGACGGTCATCGGCACCTCAAAGTCGAGCTTTTCCAGCGCGGGGATTGTGTCGGACACGAGGTAGTGGTGGTTGAGCGGGCTCACCGGAAGCTCGATCCCCGCCATGCGGCCCACTTGCTTTGCCCAAAGGCCCGCCGCGTTGACGACATGCTCGGTGTGGATCGTGCCTTTCTCGGTCACAACCTTCCAGCCGCCCTCGACCTGATGGAGTTCGAGCACGCGGTTATGTTCGATCACCTCAGCGCCGCGTTTCTTGGCGGCGGTGGCGTAGGCGTGGACGGTGCCTGTGGTGTCTACATAGCCCTCGCGGTCGGCCCACATACCACCGAGCATGCCGTCTGTGGACATGATCGGGCAGAGCTCGCCTGCTTCTTTCGGGGTCACAAGTCGGACGTCTTCGATGCCGATGGACTGGAAGGTGCGATAGGCCGATTGCAGCCATTCCCAACGGTCGGGCGTGCCCGCCATGGTGAGACCGCCCGTCATGTGCAGGCCGATGTCCTGACCCGATTCTTCCTGAATCTCGCTGAGCAGGTCGATGGTATAGGCCTGAAGGGCGGCGATATTGGGATCTGCGTTCAGGGCGTGAATGCCGCCTGCCGCGTGCCAGCTGGAGCCTGCGGTTAGGATCGAGCGTTCGATCAAACACACGTCTTTCCAGCCAAATTTCGCGAGATGGTACAGAACGGATGCGCCGACGACGCCTCCACCGATGACGACTGCGCGGTAGTGAGATTTCATGACATTCCTCCCCGGACGGCCCGCGTTTTTCCGCAGGCGGCGTGTTACTAAACAGATCTGTCTAGTACTCTGCGTGGGAATGGGCAGGTCTGTCTAGTTCTATCTGCGACAGATTTTGGGGGAGGCTTTGCCGTTTTTAGGATTTTGGGCGCGAGGCTTTTTCCGCGATGCCGCTGGTGCCTTGGCGTTTTTCGAGCTCTGCAAGCACGTCTTCCAATGTCACGCCGCGCGATTGCAGCATGACGAGCAGGTGGAAGAGCACGTCGGCGGATTCCGCAATCAAACCTTCTCGGTTGTCTTTGACCGCCTCGATGATGGCCTCAACCGCCTCTTCACCAAACTTTTCGGCGCATTTCTCGGGGCCTTTGGCCAAAAGCTTCGCTGTCCAACTGCTGTCCGGGTCGGCTTTGGCGCGCTGGGCGATGGTGTCGGCGAGGTCGTTTAGGGTACTCATGTCAGCCTCATTGGAATGCCATTGGCGATCATATGCGCCTTGGCTTCGCCCACAGTATAGTCGCCAAAGTGGAAAATCGAGGCCGCGAGCACGGCACTTGCCCCCCCTTTGGTCACGCCTTCGACGAGGTGATCCAGATTACCGACACCGCCCGAGGCAATCACCGGGACATTGACCGCATCCGAGATCGCGCGGGTCAGGGGCAGGTTAAAGCCCGATTTGGTGCCGTCGCGGTCCATTGAGGTCAGAAGGATTTCTCCGGCGCCTTTGGCAGCCACGAGTTTGGCGAATTCGACCGCGTCGATGAGGTTGCCGTCAGCATCCAGAGCCTCTTTGCGGCCGCCATGGGTGAAGATGCCCCATTTGTTTGGCGTGCCGTCCTCGTTATGGCCCACGGTTTTCGCGTCAATGGCGCAGACGATGCACTGGCTGCCGAATTGATCCGCAGACTCTGCGATCACATCTGGGTTCGCCACGGCTGCCGAATTAAACGAAACCTTATCCGCCCCCGCCAGCAATAGCGCACGGACGTCATCCTTGCTGCGCACGCCGCCACCGACGGTCAGAGGCACGAAACACTGCTCCGCAGTACGCTGGACCATGTCAAACATGGTGCCGCGGTTTTCATGGGTTGCGTGGATGTCCAGAAAGCAGATCTCGTCAGCGCCTTGCGCATCATAGGCGCGGGCCGCTTCGACCGGGTCTCCGGCGTCGCGCAGGCCGACGAAGTTCACGCCTTTGACCACACGGCCGTCGGCAACATCAAGGCAAGGAATGAGGCGGGTCTTTAGCATGGGCGTCTTATGGCGTGGATTTGGGGCTGGGGGAAGGGGCCTCTGCCCCCTCGGGCTGTGCCCTTCACCCCCGGAATATTTGGGGCAAGAGAAATCAGGCTTTGAGTAGGGCGAGGGCCTCGGCGAGGTCAATCGCACCGTCATAGAGCGCGCGGCCGGAGATGGCTCCGTTCAGAGGCGCGCCGCAGGATTTCAGTGCGCGTAGATCGTCCAGAGACGAGACGCCACCAGAGGCTATCACGGGGATGTCGACGGCATTGGCGAGATCGGCAGTGGATTGTACGTTCGGGCCTTTCATCGCGCCATCGCGCAGGATGTCGGTGTAGATGATGGCCGCGACGCCTGCGTCCTCGAAGGATTTCGCGAGATCCGTGACCTGCACGTCAGTTTCCTCAGCCCAGCCTTTGGTGGCGACAAAACCGTTGCGGGCGTCGATGCCGACAGCAACTTGTCCGGGGAAGGCCTTGGCGGCTTCGCGGACGAGGTCGGGGTTTTCTACCGCGACGGTACCAAGGATCACGCGGGCGAGGCCGTGGGTCAGCCACATCTCGATCGTCGCCATATCGCGAATGCCACCGCCGAGTTGGGCGGGGACTTTGGTCTGTGACAGGATCTCTTTTACCGGCGCTGCGTTCACCGGTTCGCCCGCAAAAGCGCCGTTGAGGTCCACGAGGTGCAGCCACTCACAGCCAGCTTCGACGAACTCGAGCGCCTGGGCGGCGGGGTTTTCGTTGAACACGGTCGTCTTGTCCATATCCCCATGCAAAAGGCGCACAGCATTGCCGTCTTTGAGGTCGATTGCAGGGTAAAGGATCATGGCGCGCATCCTGTTTTGTCAGGGCAGAGAACTGCTGTATTTTGGTCACGGGGGCTTTCGCACGCGAGGATGTGAAATGCAACCTGACCCAAAGTCAGGGTTGATCGAAAATCGTCTCTGTCTCATGATTTTCGCAAAATTGGGAGGAAATACTATGAAACATGTTCTGATCGCAGCCGCTGCGACTGTTTTTGGTGCAACAATGGCTCTGGCGGATCCGGTGCATGGCACCTGGCAAACCGCGAAAGATGACAATGGCAACTATGGCCACATCGAAGTCACCAACTGCGGGTCCACGATCTGTGGCACTCTGGTGAAGTCCTTTAATCCGGATGGCAGCAACCTTGAGACCGAAAACGTCGGCAAGAAGATCATCTGGGACATGGAGAACCTGGGTGGTGGCAATTATGGCAAGGGCAAGATCTGGTCGCCTGACCGTGACAAGACCTACAAGTCTAAGATGGTTCTCAGCGGCAACAGCCTGTCCGTGTCTGGCTGCGTTCTGGGTATCTGCCGTGACGGTGGCACCTGGAAGCGTGTGAACTAAATCAACGTGATTTCAAAGAAGAAAGAGCGCCTTTGAGGCGCTCTTTTTTTGTTGCTGCTAAGGCGTCCAGGTCAGGAAATTCCCGATCATTCTGAGGCCGACATGCTGGCTTTTTTCCGGGTGGAACTGCATGCCCACCATCGTCTCGCGCCCGATGATGGCCGTGATGTCCTGCCCATAGTCCACATAGGCGATACGGTCCTCGGGGCGGTGGGTTTTGAAGTGATAGGAGTGCACGAAATAGGTGTGATCGCCACTTTCGACACCGTCTAGCAGGGGGTGCGCCTGTTCTATCACAAGGTTGTTCCAGCCCATGTGGGGCACCTTTAGGCTGGCATCGCTTGGTTCGATCTTTTCAACATCTCCAGCGACCCAATTTAGACCCGGTGTCGTTTCATACTCGTGGCCTGTGGTCGCCATCAGCTGCATTCCGACACAGATCCCCAAGAAAGGACGGCCTTTGGCTTCAACCGCTTCAACCATTGCGTCATAGATGCCTTTGTGGCCGCGCAGCTCTGCGGCACAGGCCGGAAACGCGCCGTCACCGGGCAGAACAATCCGATCGGCGCGCGCGACGGTGCCCGCATCCGAAGTTACCACGACTTCGCCCGCGTCCAATTCTTGCGCCATGTGTTGAAAGGCCTTTTCTGCGGAGTGCAGATTGCCGCTTTCATAGTCGATGATGGCTGTCAGCATGGCATGCGGGTCCTTTGATCACTTGGGCTCTCAGTTGCCGCCAAAAGCGGGCAGGGTCAAGAGGGAGGGGTGCCGATCCGGTCCAAGAGCGCCATGACTTCGTCAAAGGGGCCGATGTCGATGTCAGGCGGAGGGGATCCGAATTCCCCAGCGATATACAGCAGAGTAAAGCCGTGAATCAGTGACCAGACCTGTGCCTCGATCACGCGTTCGTCGGTGCCTGCGGGCACAAATGGGGCGCAGACGCTGCGTAGGATCAAATAGGCGTGGGCCTCGTCTTTGCCCTCGGGGTTGGCGATGGCCGCGAGTCCGTCAAAGCCAAAGATCACGTTCAGCAGGCCGCGGTGGGTGAGGCCGAATTGCAGATACCCGCGACAGATCGATTTGAGGCGACCCCGCGCGGATTGTTCGCCCGCATCGATGGCCTCCTGCAAGTGATTAGAAAATATGACAAAAGCCTCGGTCGCGATGGCCTGTTTCAACCCGGGGAGCCCGTCGAAATGGTGCGCTGGAGCCGCGTGTGACACCCCGGCACGCGCGGCGCATTTTCGCAAAGTAAGCGCGTCAATCCCGCCTTCCTCCAAAAGCTCTAGCCCCGCTTTGATCAAGGCGGGACGCAGGTTTCCGTGGTGGTGTTTCTTGGCTGGTGTGATGGCACGCATGAACCCTAATTGCGTGACTGGGTTGACAGCGTCAAGTTAAAATGATTTTTACAGCGTCAAGTTTAAGTTGACAGTGTCAGGTTTGGAGGCCGATATGATGATGCAAAACACAGCAATGCGATGGTTTTTGGGGGTTCTTTGGGCGCTGACTTTTGTGGTCATTCTGGCGTCGCTTCGGTTTGCCTTTGTAGCGTTAGAGCTCGCGCAACCGGCAATGATCTATCACGCGTTGGAGCGCCCGTTGGTGTTTTACGGACATGTCGTCGGAGCCACCATCGCTTTGGCATTGGTGCCATTCCAGTTCTGGACACGCTTGAGGATGCGGCGCTTGACGCTGCACAGCTGGCTCGGGCGTCTCTATGCCGTTGCCATTCTTCTTGGCGGCATCTCGGGTGTTTGGCTGGCGATGACGACGCAAACGGGATCCGTCGCAGGCGCTGGTTTCGCTTTGCTAGGTGTGGCTTGGCTATATGTCACGGGCAACGCGGTGCGGCTTGCAATGTTGGGGGATATCGCGGCGCATCGGCGCTGGATGATCCGGTCGGCGGCGCTGACTTTGGCGGCCGTCACATTACGCATTTACCTGCCGATCCTAGCAGCAACTCTAGGGTTTGAAGCCGGCTACACATTGGTGGCCTGGCTCTGCTGGGTGCCAAACCTGCTCTTCGCGGAATGGCTCCTGCGCCGCGAGGGGCAGCGCAGGGCAGTGCCCGCTTAGAGCGTGCCTTTGGTCGACGGGATGTCACCCGCTTTGCGCGGATCGGTTTCGACCGCGATGCGCAACGCCCGCGCCACGGCTTTGAACGCAGCCTCCACGATGTGGTGGCTGTTCAGCCCGTGGATCTGGTCCACATGCAAGGTGATCCCGCCGTGGGTCGCAAAAGCCGTAAAAAACTCGCGCACCAGTTCAGTATCAAACTGACCGATTTTCTGGGTTGGAATATCCATATTCCACACCAGGTACGGCCGCGCAGACAGATCCAAAGCACAGCGCACCTGCGCGTCATCCATCGGCAAATGGCACTCGCCATAACGCCGGATGCCACGTTTTTCGCCAAGCGCCTGCACCAAGGCCTGACCCAAAGCGATCCCAGTGTCCTCGACCGTGTGGTGATCATCAATGTGATAATCCCCCTCAGCGCGGATCGTCATATCAATCAGCGAATGGCGCGACAGTTGATCCAGCATGTGATCAAAGAAGCCAACTCCCGTCTGGTTGTCATAGCTTCCGGTGCCGTCGAGATTGATCTCAACGTCGATCTTGGTTTCCGCAGTGGCGCGAGAGACGCTGGCTGTCCGCATGAGGCCTGTCCTTAGATTGTCGTCACGGCCTTATAGGCACGCCTGCGCGAATGTCCAAGCTATTGCGCGATTTATTGGAAGTTTGACCGATGGAGCGGGCGAGGCGATTCGAACGCCCGACCCTAACCTTGGCAAGGTTATGCTCTACCCCTGAGCTACGCCCGCAAACCATCGTCATATCTGATGCATGGGTGGTGCATCTGTCCCTAATTGGAGCGGGCGAGGCGATTCGAACGCCCGACCCTAACCTTGGCAAGGTTATGCTCTACCCCTGAGCTACGCCCGCTTCCTTAGGTGAGGCGTGGGATATAAACTCTGCTCGGAAGCCGCAAGGGAAAAAATGCAGCGATGTCAAAAAAATGTAAAATGGCGCGACGGAAGTCATTGGCTCGGGCGTTCTATTTGCCATGAAGACGGTTGATCCAACATATCCCCGCCTGACACGCCGCAGCTTTTGCGCGATGACCTTGGCCTTGCCGAGCTTGGCGTTCGCCCATGACGATCATGGCGCCGCAGACATCATTGCGGATGCTGAGGTTAAAAGCTTTGATGGCAGTACCCTCACGCTGAAGCTGTCGATCTATAATAGGTCTGCCCATGCCGTGACCCTGTTCGCGGTGTCTGCGCCCGGGGCCTTGGGCACTGAAGCGCTGTTTGTCACCATTGACAGCAGCACCCAGGCTGAGGCGCGTGCGACCTTGCGTTTTGAGGGCGCGGTTCCGGGCATTTTTACAGCGGTTCTGGACTTTGGCGAAGACGGGCAGGGGCCGGTGTTGGTGATGCCTTAGGAGAGCATCGAGGAGAAGAGCAATGTCCAAAACAACAAAGATCACAGCGGCGGTTGTCGCCAGCGCCCTGAGCCTAGGGTTGGTGGTGCAAGCCGACGCGCAAGGCAGACCGCATGCCCGGGCACATACCGCCACTGAGGCACAGGATTTGTCACTGGCACGCGCCACTCAGACCAAATCCGGTGGCAAAGTCTCAATTTCGGTGCGCGGCAACAAGCGCATCATTACGTCAAACGGCATTCCCGAACACCAAGTTGGCCGGTTCCCCAGTCGCGGCAATCCAAATCGGATCTCGGCGCAAAACTATCGCTTTGAGATGCCAACCAATCCGCGTTTGCGCAATTCACCGACCCAAAAGCGCGGGGTGCTCTTTGGCGTCGCCGTGAATGGAGTGCCCTTTGATCCGGGCACGGCCGAAGTCTGGAAGGGCAACCGGCGTTCGGGCTGGAACTATGAAGCCTTGGGAGGCGCGATCCCGCTGGGGTTGGACGCCAACTACGGTCATGTTCAACCTACCGGCGCCTATCACTATCACGGGCTTCCGGTGGGCCTGATGCAAGAGTTGGGCTGGTCGAAATCCAAAGCCTCACCTCTGATCGGCTATGCGGCGGATGGCTTTCCGATCTATGCGATTACAGCAGAGGTGAACGGCAAAGTGGTCGAGATGACCAGCTCCTATCGCTTGAAATCCGGCAACCGCCCGGGTGGGTCTCAGCCGTCCGGAGACTATGACGGAACCTTCGTTCAGGACTACGTCTATGTCGAAGGCGCGGGCACTCTGGATGAGTGCAACGGCGCAATTGTGACGACTGCGGATTATCCGAACGGCACCTACGCTTATTTCCTGACCAACGACTTCCCAGTCATCCCACGCTGTCACATGGGATCGCCTGACAGCAGCTTTAGCAAGCGGCGTCGTTAAGGATCAGATCAGAGCGGCCAGCAGCAAAGCAATGCTGGTCGCGATGAGTTGTATGAAGGTCAGCACCATACCGAGCTGACGCATCGGCAGGTTCATCGGCTTTGACGCAAACCCATAGGCATGGGCCGCGCGGCCCAAAAGCAGGCAGAGCCCCATTGCGTGGACAAAAACCACATTGCCGCTCTGCATTTCCAGCATCAGCAACAAGAGCAAACCAAAAGGCGCGTATTCTGCGCAATTGGCCTGAGCCCGCATACGGCGTAAGAGGCTGCGATTTCCTTCATCGCCCAGCGACAGTTTATGCGCCCGACGATAAGCGATCACACGCCAGCATAGGGCGAAAAAGATCAGGGCAATCAAGGATGCGTAAATCGGGGTAATCGTAACGGACATGGCTCTTCGCTTATGTTGTGCGTTTCACTTGCAAACGAGCTTAGAGCGCGGCCCCAACGGGTCAAACAAAAAGGCCCTGACTTTGCGTCAGGGCCTTTGTTGTTATTCCAGCTCGACCAGCAGATCCTTGGCGTCGATCTGGCCTCCGGCCTGAACATGGACCGCTTTCACGACCGCATCGCGTTCTGCGTGAATGCCGGTTTCCATCTTCATCGCCTCGATGGTGAGAAGAAGATCGCCTTCCTTCACCTCTTGGCCGACGACGGCCCCAACAGAGGCCACAACCCCTGGCATCGGCGCACCAACATGGTTGGCATTGCCGACTTCGGCCTTTGGCCGCGCCGCCGTGGCCGATTTTACCAGACGGTTTGGAACGCGAATGACACGTGGCTGACCGTTCAGTTCAAAGAAGACCTTCACTTCGCCGTTCTCATCGGTCTCACCCACGGCCTGCAGACGAATTTCCAGCGTTTTACCGGGATCGATCTCGGCCGTGATCTCTTCGCCAGGTTCCATGCCATAGAAGAACGTCCGCGTTGGCAGGGTCCGCACAGGGCCATACTGGCGGTGCCGGCCCATGTAGTCCTTAAAGACCTTTGGATACATCAGATAGCCATTGAGATCCTCGTCATCGACGCTGAACCCTTCAAGCTCTTTGGACAGCTCGGCGCGGGTGGCTTCGATGTCCACTGGCGCCAGATGCGCGCCGGGGCGTTCTATATTGGGCTGCTCACCCTTCAGAACCTTGTCGACAATGCTTTCAGGGAAACCGCCCGGAGGCTGGCCCAGATTGCCGCGCATCATGTCGACGACCGAGTCAGGGAAGGCTACATCGCGGCTTGGATCCTCAACTTCTTCGCGGGTTAGGCCTTGGCTGACCATCATCAGGGCCATGTCACCGACCACCTTGGAAGACGGCGTCACTTTGACGATATCGCCAAACATCTGGTTCACATCCGCATAGGTCTGCGCGACCTCATGCCAGCGTTCCTCAAGACCAAGGCTGCGGGCCTGTGCTTTGAGGTTGGTGAACTGGCCGCCGGGCATTTCGTGCAGATAGACCTCGGACGCCGGAGCCGCGAGACCGCTTTCAAAGGCCGTATATTGCGCGCGGACCGCTTCCCAATAATCGCTGATTTCGCGCACTGACTTGATGTCGATGCCGGTGTCGCGATCCGTGTTGCGCAGGGCTTCGACAATCGAGCCCATGCAGGGCTGCGACGTACCGCCAGAAAACGCGTCCATCGCGGCATCCACCGCATCCACACCTGCGTCGGCAGCAGCCAGAATGGTCGCGCCGGCGATGCCCGAGGTGTCATGGGTGTGGAAATGGATCGGCAGGCCGGTTTCTTCTTTCAAAGCGCGGATCAAGAGGCGCGCAGAGGCAGGTTTCAACAGGCCCGCCATGTCTTTCAGGCCAAGAACATGGGCACCAGCGGCCTCAAGTTCCTTCGCCATGCCGACATAATATTTGATGTCATATTTTGCGCGGTTCGGGTCGAGAATGTCACCGGTGTAGCACACGGTACCTTCACAGATCTTGCCGCTTTCAACGACTGCATCCATCGCGACGCGCATGTTTTCCACCCAGTTGAGGCTGTCAAACACGCGGAACACGTCGATGCCTTTCGCGGCCTCCGCCACAAAGCTCTGCACTACGTTGTCAGGGTAGTTCGTGTAGCCAACGCCATTGGAGGCGCGCAGCAGCATTTGGGTCATCAGGTTTGGCATCGCTTCGCGCAGATCGCGCAGGCGCTGCCATGGGCATTCTTGCAAGAAGCGATAGGCCACATCAAAGGTCGCGCCACCCCAGCATTCCATCGAGAAGAGCTGCGGCAGGTTCGCGGCATAGCTCGGTGCGACTTTCAGCATGTCAATCGAGCGCATGCGGGTCGCCAGCAGCGACTGGTGTCCATCGCGCATGGTGGTGTCGGTCAGCAGAAGTTGCTTCTGCTTTTTCATCCAATCGGCAACCGCCTGCGCGCCTTTTTGTTCGAGCAGATTGCGTGTTCCCATCGCGGGCTCTGCGCGTTTGGCAGGGGCAACGGCGGGTTTGAGATCGGCGGCAGGCGCCGCACGACCCTCGGTCTCGGGATGCCCGTTGACCGAAATATCCGCGATATAGTTCAGAACCTTGGTGCCGCGGTCGCGACGTTTCTTGAACCGGAACAGATCCTCGGTCTCGTCAATGAATTTCGTTGTGTATTCATTGGACAGGAAGGTCGGATGCTTCAGTAGGTTTTCGACAAAAGCGATGTTTGTGGAGACACCGCGCACACGGAATTCGCGCAGCGCCCGATCCATCCGCGCAATCGCTTTTTCAGGCGTTGGGGCCCAGGCTGTCACTTTGGTCAAAAGCGAGTCGTAGTACCGCGTGATGACGCCGCCCGCATAAGCCGTGCCGCCATCCAGACGGATTCCCATGCCAGTTGCCGAGCGATAGGCAGTGATCCGGCCATAGTCAGGGATAAAGTTGTTGAGAGGATCCTCTGTGGTCACACGTGTTTGCAGCGCATGTCCATTCAGGCGCACCTCGTCCTGCGCCGATTTGCCGGTTGCCTCGGCAATCGTCTTGCCCTCGGCAATCAGGATCTGAGACTGCACGATGTCGATACCCGTCACCTCTTCGGTCACCGTATGTTCGACCTGCACGCGCGGGTTCACTTCGATGAAGTAGAACTTGCCGCTTTCCATATCCATCAGGAATTCGACCGTGCCGGCACATTCATAATTCACGTGCTTACAGATCTTGTAGCCCAGTTCGCAGATCTCTTGACGCTGTTCATCGGTCAGATAGGGGGCAGGGGCGCGTTCCACGACCTTTTGGTTGCGGCGCTGAACGGAGCAATCGCGTTCAAACAGGTGGTACATGCCGCCGTGTTTGTCACCGAGGATCTGAACCTCGACGTGACGCGCGCGGGTGATCATCTTTTCCAGATAGCCTTCGCCATTGCCAAAGGCAGCTTCGGCTTCGCGGCGGCCCTCAAGGACTTTTTCTTCAAGCTCATCTTCGCCGAAAATCGGGCGCATGCCGCGACCGCCGCCGCCCCAGGAGGCCTTTAGCATCAAAGGATAGCCAACCTCTTTCGCCTCAGCTTTGATCGCCTCCATGTCGTCGCCAAGTACTTCGGTTGCCGGGATGACCGGAACGCCTGCTTCAATCGCTACACGGCGCGCGCTCGCTTTGTCGCCAAGGGCGCGCATGGTTTCCGCTTTCGGACCGATGAAGGTAATGCCGTTGGCAGCGCAGGCAT
Source organism: Cognatishimia coralii (assembly GCF_037478305.1). Taxonomy (NCBI): domain Bacteria; kingdom Pseudomonadati; phylum Pseudomonadota; class Alphaproteobacteria; order Rhodobacterales; family Paracoccaceae; genus Cognatishimia; species Cognatishimia coralii. Next base: position 97,792 of record NZ_JBBGAZ010000003.1, on the reverse strand, counting down.
CCACGAAGTCTGGGTTTTCAGACAAAAGTCCATAGCCCGGGTGGATCGCATCCGCCCCGCATTCCCGCGCCACGCGGATGATTTCGTCAATCGAGAGATAGGCCGCCACAGGCCCCATGCCTTCGCCGATGCGATAGGCCTCGTCGGCCTTAAATCGGTGCAGGCCCAGCTTGTCCTCTTCGGCGAAAACCGCGACCGTTTGCTTGCCCATTTCATTGGCCGCACGCATGACGCGGATTGCGATTTCACCTCGGTTGGCGACGAGAATTTTCTTAAATTCTGTCATATCGGACCCTCTCCCTTGGTACCAGTTTCTGCACTTGCGAAAGGGTTAGGGAGTGAAAACCTCTGAGGCAATACCCAATACGACGGATTTATGACGATCTCGTCGAATAAATCGGCGTTTTATCCGCCATCTCAGAAAAAAATTCAGGATCTTGTTAGGTCGTTGCTTTCGCAAGGAAAAAATCCCCCAAAAGCCATTGCGAACGCAATGATTTCTTCGATTCGAAATATTGCAGTTGCAGCATTTTCGCGGTGTTTGAGGTCACTCCGCAGCCAATGACGAGGAGGGCGGCACGGGCTTTGGTTTTGTTGCGGGCAGCTTGGCTTGCGTCTTTCCATAGATGCGGACCTGATTGCGGCCACCGTCTTTCGCTGCATAAAGCGCTTCGTCTGCCTGGCGCAGCAGGGCCTGGATATCGCGTTCATTGTCGGGAAAACAGGCGACCCCTGCCGAGATCGTCACGGTCGGCAGGTGCTTTTCCTGATAGAGCACGCGCATCGCTTCGACTTTTTCGCGCAGTTTATTCGCGCGGGCCTCGACGGTTTTTAGATCGCTGCCGGGCCAGATCAGCATGAACTCTTCGCCACCCATACGGCAGGCGACATCTTCGCCATCGCAGGCGTCCTGCAGACAGCTTGCCACTTCGCTCAGGACACTATCACCCGCGTCATGGCCGTGATTGTCGTTGAACTTCTTAAAGTGATCCACATCCAGATAGATCATATAGACCTTGTCGCCTTTTGCCTTGGCTGCGTTTAGGAGGCGGCGCAGACGGTCCAGCATATAGCGGCGATTGAACAGACCTGTCAGAGGATCGCGCGTTGACTGTTCTTGAAGCTGATCGCGCATGCGCACATTGGCAATTGCCATCGAAATCTGTTCGGCACACATCTGCGCCAGTTTCTTACATTTGTAGAAATCCTTGTTGCTGGATGTCATGCGGCGCCGCAAATTCATCAGCCCAACAGTTTCCCCATGCGCTAGGATCGGAAAACAGTAGTAGGGGCGATCATCATGCGGCTCTGCATGATCGCAACAAAAGTTCACTTCGTGACGACCAAATTCATAGGTGCGCCCACGGCGCAGCCCCCAGCAGTCTTCGGGATGGATATGAGGCTTGTATTCACCTCCGTTCCAAGCAGCACACCCGTCCAGCACGTCGCGTGAATTAGAATAGACATAGATCGAGCCTTCCGCGTCGGGCAACAAATGGCTCATGAAACGCGCGACCATGTCAAAGAGTTCGCTCAAGGACTGGCTGGACTGAAGCCATTCGTTGAGGTCGCCCAAGAGCTGTACCTCACGCGCGAGCTGCATCTGCTTTTCAACAAACTCACGCTCTTCTGCCGTTTGGCGTTTGGCCATTTTGACTTGGTATTGAGACGCCCGCGAAGAAATCCAAGCAGTGATTGTCAGTAACAGCGTTATTATCCCGGCAACAGCTGCAAAGGCAATTTGCATCCGTCGCAATGTAAGCTGATGCAGAGTCGTTGCATTCGTATAGAATTCAATAGCCCCAACAACTGTGCCACGTTCCAAAACAGGGACATAGACTTCGTAGACGATGTGTTTTTCGTCCATGTTCGTAAAGAGCGAATGAATTGCGAGACCATCAATCTCTTTAGCGTCTTTCTCCTCGCGTTGAACGTAGGTCTGCCCCTTTGCGACAACTTCCTTAAAATAGGCTTTGTCATTCACACTGCCAATTTCGCGATTGCGCGACGACCAGATTATCGTGCCTTCAAGGTCAAAAAGTTTGATACGGTAGATGTCCGACGCGTCGGGAACGCGCTTTAAATAGTTGATTTCATCAAGCGAAAGCTGGGCTTCGGTCAAGGGGCGCGCGACGTCGTCAAAATGTGCAAGCACGCGACGCTTCCACAGTTCCGCCTGTGTGACGTAGTCATGCGACAAAAGATAGTTCACGGCCCTTGGCGGGAGCTGAAGATACCCCCAATAGGACAACCCAACGCACGCCACAAAAAGAACCGCGACGGGCGCAGCCCTGAGACCAGATCTCAATTTTTCCAGAACCCACATCAAATTTCTCCAACACGACCTCTATTGGTTTGCCACGTCATGCTGCCGGAACCGTTAACACTGCCCGATAATCTGCGCGCAATTTAGTTAAATTCGTTGGCCTCTTCGCAAAATCCTTATGTGAACATTACGCGAACTTGGCTTTTCAACCCTGCTTTGAAACGTTAAGGTTTCACCCATGAGCAGCTTTGACGAATTTGACGCCTTTGAGGGCGCCTCCCTGTCCGCCCGCGCGATGGCGGCGCGGCCGATGCCGTATCTGGACGAGCTTAATCCGGCGCAACGTGAGGCCGTGGAAACCTTGGATGGTCCGGTTTTGATGCTGGCGGGGGCAGGGACCGGGAAAACCAAGGCTTTGACCGCGCGGATCGTGCATTTGCTGAACACGGGCCGCGCGCAGCCGAATGAAATTCTGGCGGTGACTTTTACCAACAAAGCCGCGCGTGAAATGAAGAACCGCGTGGGGCGCATGTTGGGACAGACTGTCGAAGGAATGCCCTGGCTTGGCACCTTCCATGCGATCTGCGTGAAACTCTTGCGCCGTCACGCGGAATTGGTGGGGCTTAAGTCCAACTTCACCATTCTGGACACCGACGATCAGATCCGCCTTCTGAAACAGCTCATCCAAGCCGCCAATATCGACGATAAACGCTGGCCTGCGCGGATGCTGTCCTCGATCATTGATGGATGGAAAAACAAAGCCTGGACGCCAGAGAACCTGCCTGCCTCGGAGGGTCAGGCCTATAACGACCGCGGCCCCGAGCTTTACGCGCAATATCAGACCCGTCTGCGCGAGCTGAATGCCGTCGACTTTGGCGATCTCCTCCTGCACATGGTCACGATTTTTCAGAAGCACAGTGACATCCTCGCGCAATATCAACGTTGGTTCCGCTACGTGCTGGTGGACGAATACCAAGATACCAACGTCGCCCAATACCTCTGGCTGCGCCTGATCGCGGCCGAGCATAAAAACATCTGCTGCGTCGGCGATGACGACCAGTCGATCTATGGTTGGCGTGGGGCTGAGGTGGGCAATATCCTGAAGTTCGAAAAGGATTTTCCCGGCGCGCATGTGGTCCGGCTGGAACAGAACTATCGCTCAACCCCGCATATTCTGGCCGGAGCCTCTGCGGTCATCGCAGGTAACGAAAACCGCCTGGGCAAGACGCTTTGGACCGAAGCTGAGGACGGCGACAAAATCCGTCTGATCGGCCACTGGGACGGTGAAGAAGAAGCGCGGTGGATCGGCGAAGACGTCGAGGCGCTGCAATCCGGCACCCGTGGCAAAGACCCCAAGAGCCTTGAGGACATGGCGATCCTCGTACGCGCCTCCCACCAAATGCGCGCCTTTGAGGATCGGTTTCTAACCATCGGTCTGCCCTATCGCGTGATTGGCGGGCCTCGGTTCTATGAGCGGATGGAGATCCGCGACGCGATGGCCTATTTCCGTGTTGTCACGAGCCCCGATGACGATCTGGCCTTTGAGCGCATCGTGAATACGCCCAAACGCGGCCTCGGCAATGTCGCCCAGCAAAAGATCCAGACCTGCGCGCGCGATCACGGGCTGTCGCTGGTCGAAGGTGCGCGCAAGCTTTTGGAACTCAAGGGAGTTGGCGGCAAAGGCGCGAAAGAATTGCAGCTCTTGATCGACGGCATCGACCGCTGGCGCGCGCTGGGCGTGCAGCGCGAGGTCGAAGTGCCGCTGAACGATGAAGAGGTCATCGACGATGGCCTTACGCGGACCACAACCACGTTCAACTCAGCCCAAGAGGCTCTGACCCATATCGAACTGGCCGAAGTCATTCTTGACGAGTCCGGCTACACTGCCATGTGGCAGAACGACAAGACGCCCGAGGCTCCGGGCCGTCTGGAAAACCTCAAGGAATTGGTCAAGGCCTTGGAATCCTTTGAGAACCTGCAAGGCTTCCTCGAACACGTCAGCCTGATCATGGACAATGAGAGTGAGGACACCGAGGAAAAGATCTCGATCATGACGCTGCACGCGGCCAAGGGCCTGGAGTTTCCCGTGGTGTTTTTGCCGGGCTGGGAGGACGGGCTGTTCCCGTCGCAACGCTCGATGGATGAAAGCGGTCTGAAGGGCCTCGAGGAAGAACGCCGCTTGGCCTATGTCGGCATTACGCGGGCCGAAGAGGTCTGTACGATCTCCTTTGCGGGCAACCGGCGGGTTTTCGGTCAATGGCAAAGCCAACTGCCGAGTCGGTTCATTGATGAGCTGCCCGAGGATCACGTCGAGGTTCTGACCGCGCCCGGTATTTACGGCGGCGGCTATGGCGCCGCGGCAGGGGATTTTGGTGGCGGCATGCAATCACGTATGCAAAGCGCCAATACCTATAACTCTCCGGGCTGGAAGCGGATGCAGGATCGGGCAGGGGAGCGCGGGATTTCTCAGCCACGCGAAAGCCGTGGGTCTGTGATTGATCTTGAGGCGGTGTCTAGCCATTCCGTTGGCGATCGGGTCTTCCACCAAAAGTTCGGCTATGGCGAGATCATGGAGATCGAAGGCGACAAGCTGGTGATCGAGTTTGATAAGGCGGGTGAAAAGAAGCTGGTCGCGAAATTTGTGACGGCGGCTGACGACGTGCCGTTTTAGAGAGCCCACCGGATCGCTTGTGATCCGGTTCGCACCCGACCCGCCCCCCTTGGGCGGGTGCGAAATAGCGACGTGTCAGAAAGATCAGGCGTTTTGAATGAAACGAGCGTTGTGCCAACGTGAGACCCCGCCCTCGGGTCGGGTGCGAACCTAACGTAGTGGTCTACTGCTTGCGAAGGGCCTCGGCATCTTTTGCCATTGGCGCAGCCAATAAGAACTCAAATTGAATGTCCGGATCTGTTTCAAAGGCCTCAAGCAGTCCCAAAGTACCAGGCTCTGCGCAATTCTTGATCCAAACTACATTGCGCCCCGGTTTGGCCGCGCGCTTGATAAAGGCCACGCAGATCTTTGCAGGCCAAGGAACATCGTGACCAGCGCCGCCCATCAGGTGGCGCTCCGCATCCCGTCGTGCGAGTTCCAGAACCGCTTCATCAGACGGCGTTTCATAAAAGATCTCGTCAGCTTCCTGCAGCCGCTCAACCGCGCGCAGGGAAATCAGATCAGCCGCGCCTGCCGCTGTATCCACGACAGTGACTTGCGCCGCGCGATTTTCGTCAAAACCACCGGTGATACGCTGCTTGAGGCTCTGCAAAGCCTCGCGTTCCGATCCGCGTTTGAAAGCCTGCCAGATGGGGCCTGCAAAGACCTCGCGCCAGAAGGCACGACGCTGCGATTGCGGCACATAGCGCGCAACCATCCCACGCAGACGCCCCGCAGCGGCGGCAAAGCGGCCGAGATTTGGGTCGAGCATCTGCTCGATCTGGGTTTTGATGCGACGGCCCAGAACAGGAGCGTTGCCCTCAGTGCCAATCGCCACAACAACCGGATCGCGGTCCACAATGGACGGCGTGGTCAGATCACAGAGTTCCGGACGGTCCACAACATTCACCAAAAGTCCGGCATCTTTGGCAATCGCATGGATCGCCACGTCCGCCGCAGGTGATCCGGTTGCGATGAAACCGATGGCTGCCTCAGCAAATGACGCGCGCTTGACGGGCCCCGCAAGATGGCGAATGCGACCCTGTTTGATCATCGCACTCAGTTCGTCATCCGGCTGATCTCCAAGCAGCAAAATGTCCGCGTCCGACTTCAACAACAGACGGCATTTCTGCGCAGCCTGCTCTCCGGCGCCGACGACGACAATCGTCCGGCCCGTAGTTTTGATGAACATCGGAAAGCTTTGCATGACCTATTCCGCCGCGGTTTTCAGATGGGCTCCAGCCAATATAGCAGAGATTTCCGGACGGCAAGAACCACAGTTGGTCCCGGCCTCAAGCGCTGAGCCAATTTCCTCAACCGTCGCGAGGTTCTGCGTCTCGATGGCGCGCAGGATCGTGTTGGCGCCGACGTTGAAACAGGCACACAGCGTCGGGCCGGGATCGGGCTGATCCGCGCCGGGGCGACCTGCGAGGATTGGGATATCTGATCCGATGGCGCTTGACACGAATTGTCGTGAGACTTCGACCGGAGTAGGCGCGGCAAAAAGAGCTGCCAAGACCTGACCGTCCTTTTGGAACGCAATGCGCGCCGATCCGGGTTTCGCGCCGGAGACCGACATGATGTCCACATCTCTAAGCCCAAAAACCTCCAGTGCAAAGCTCTGCCAATCCTCGGGCACCTCGTGATGGCTTAGCTCGACCTGCCAGCCAGCATTGGTCCGCGCGCGCGCCCAATAGTCGGTTTTGGCCTGCGGCTTCTGCGCCGACACCGCAAACCCATACCAGGCCGCCTTATAGGGCGAGATCGACACGGGCGTTGCCTTGCTTTCAGGCTGCCCCGAAAGCTTGTCGACATTGGGCGCGACCAAAGCATTCACACGACCCGTGGGGCAGGTGTCTTCAGTCCAATGAAGCGGCGCAAAGACCTCGCCCTGAGTAACGCGGTCGCTGATCATGACCCGCAGAATGGCGCTGCCGTGAGGGCTATCGACCTTGGCCAAAGTCGCGGCCGCCAGCCCAAGCTTGAGCGCGTCCTCGGGGTGGATTTCCAGATAGGGTTCGCCCATGTGCTGGGTCAGCCGCCCAGTCTGACCCGTGCGGGTCATCGTGTGCCACTGATCTCGGATCCGACCGGTGTTCAAACGATAGGGACGGTCCTCATCCGTCGCTTGCGCAAGGGGCCTGTGAGACACCGCCACCATGCGCGCGCGCCCGTCTTCGGTGAAAAACTTGCGGTCGCCAAAGAACCGGCCCCCAGTTTTCACGGCGCTGACGGGCCAGTGTTGGGGTTCAAACGTCTCGTAGTCGTCATCCGAAATCTCGGCGAGGCCCGAGATGTCGAAGTCTTTGTTAAACGCCGCCGCGATGCCCGACAGCGCCGCGTGCTCACGGAAAATCTCGGCAGGGCCGTGGTAGTTGAATGCTTCGCCAAACCCCATACGCCGCGCGACGCCGCAGATGATTTCCCAGTCGTGCCGCGCTTTGCCCGGAGCCGCGCGAAGCGCGCGCTGGCGGCTGATTAGGCGGTCTGAATTTGTGACGGTGCCGAATTTCTCACCCCAGCCGCTTGCAGGCAACACAACATCGGCAACCTGCGCCGTATCGGTCGTGTCATACATGTCGCTGACAACCACAAAGTCACAGCCCTTGATGGCCGCGCGCACGCGGTCGGCGTCGGGCAGGGACTGCGCGGGATTGGTACAAATCACCCAGAGCGCTTTGATGTCGCCGCGTTCCACCGCGTCAAACATGTCGATAGCTTTCAGGCCCTGCGCGGCGGGCATCACAGGGGCGTTCCAGAAGTCCTGTACGGCTTTGGAATGGTCGGGGTTTTCGATATCCAAATGACAGGCCAAAGTGTTCGCGAGCCCGCCGACCTCGCGGCCTCCCATAGCGTTGGGCTGCCCGGTCACAGACAAAGGCCCCATGCCGGCCTTGCCGATACGACCCGTCGCCAGATGGCAATTGATGATCGAATTGACCTTATCCACGCCGCTGGTGGATTGGTTCACGCCCTGAGAAAACACGGTCACGGTTTTCTCGTTGGCAAGCCACAGGTCGACGAAGGCAGCCAGATCTGCATCAGACAGGCCGGTCTCTGAAACATCATCTGCCCGCGCAGCATCTAAAGCGGCCTCAAACCCAGACACGGCCTCTGTCAAATAGGCCTCATCCACCAAGCCACGCTCGGAAATCTCAGCAAGCAGATGGTTAAACAGGGCCACATCCCCGCCTGGTGCAATCCTGAGGTGCAAATCTGCCAGATCACATGTCGCCGTCCTCCTCGGGTCCACGTTGATCACGCGCATCTCAGGCCGTGCCGCTTTCGCGGCCGCAAGCCGTTGATAAAGCACCGGATGACACCAGGCGAGATTGGACCCGACCAACACGACTGTGTCGGCCTCCTCCAGGTCCGTGTAGAGCCCCGGCACCGTGTCCGTGCCAAAGGCTCTTTTGTGGCCAACCACGGTCGAGGCCATACAGAGCCGCGAATTCGTGTCGATATTGGCCGTGCCAACAAAGCCCTTCGCGAGCTTGTTGATCACATAGTAGTCCTCGGTCAGCAGCTGACCCGAGACATAAAAGGCCACGGAGTCGGGCCCATGTTCGGCAATGGCGGCGGAAAACTTGTCTGCAACCAGATCAAGAGCCTCGTCCCAGCCTGCGCTACGGTCGCCGATCTGCGGCGCGAGAAGACGACCCTCGGTCCCGAGGGTCTCGCCGAGCGCCGAGCCTTTGGAACAGAGCCGCCCAAAGTTAGCCGGATGATCGGGATCGCCTTTGATCGCCACACCGTTAGGGCCGACATCCGCCAGAACCCCACAGCCGACACCGCAATAGGCGCAGGTGGTTTTGACACTCATGCTGCCGAGCGCTCCATGACCGCTGCATCTAGCATCAGACGCCCGTTTTCAACGCGGATTGCGTAGGTGTCGATCTTACCTTCGTCCGCGCCCTGAGCCTCGCCCGAGTTCAGATCAAATACCCAGTTGTGCAGAGGGCAGGTCACTGAGGTGCCATGCACGATACCCTCGCTCAAAGGGCCGCCTTTGTGCGGGCAGCGGTCCGAGGTCGCAAAGACCTCGTCCTCTGCCGTGCGAAAGACCGCAATACAGCCAAGTTTCGTCTTCACAACCCGCGCGCCGCGCACCGGGATTTGGTCGATAGATCCGATATCAATCCAGCTCATTCTGCGGCCTCCAATGTCAGATTTGCCAGAGGCGCGAATTTCGGAGCCTCTTCCTCTTGGGCCAGCTCGGCCCATGGGTCTTTTTGATAGATCGACTGGGACAGCTCGAAACGCTCAACTAAAGCCTTGCGGTTCTCGATATCCTCGACGATCTGCTCTTTGACCCAATCCAGCCCCACTTTCGCAACCCACTTATAAGGGCGGTCGAGGTACTTCGCGTTCTCGCGATAAAGCTGCATAAAGGCGGTCGCAACCTCGATGGTCTCTTCCTCGGTGGTGCAATCCATCAGACGTTCGGTTTCCTTAACGTCCATGCCTGCAGCCCCTGCGACGCCGACCTGATAGCCGCTGTCCACACAGACCACGCCGATGTCTTTACAAGTCGCCTCGGCACAGTTGCGTGGGCAACCGGACACGGCCAGCTTCACTTTATGCGGAGACCATGAACCCCAGAGTTTTTCCTCAAGCTTGATGCCCAAACCTGTGGAATCCTGCGTGCCAAAGCGACAGTGTTCTTTGCCGACGCAGGTTTTCACCGTCCGCAGACCCTTGGCATAGGCATGGCCCGAGACCATGCCCGCCGCGTTCAGATCCGCCCAGATCGCGGGCAGGTCTTCGCCTTTGACACCCAAAAGGTCGATCCGCTGACCGCCGGTGACGTGAACTGTCGGCACATTGTATTTCTCAGCCGCATCGGCAATCGCACGCAACTCATTTGGCGTGGTCATGCCGCCCCACATCCGAGGCACGACGGAATAGGTGCCGTCCTTTTGAATGTTGGCGTGTCTGCGTTCGTTGACAAAGCGCGACTGCGGATCGTCCTGATATTCCACCGGCCAATCGGCCAGCAGGTAATAGTTGATCGCAGGGCGGCAGACGTGACAGCCATTGCGGCTCTTCCAACCGAGTTCCTGCCAGACAGCCTCTTGGCTTTTCAGCTCTTTGGATTTGATCAGACGGCGCACGTCCTCATGGGTGAGGTCGGTGCAGCCACAGATCGAGGCCGGCGCGGGGATGACGAAATCATCGCCCAGCGTGGTCGCCAGAACCTGTTCGACCAATCCGGTACAGGTGCCGCAGGATGCGCTGGCTTTGGTGGTTGCCTTGATGGCCGCCAGATCCGTGGATCCGGCTTGGATGGCCTCAACGATCTGCCCCTTGCTCACGCCGTTACAACCGCAGATCTCCGCGTCAAGCGGTAAGGCTGCAACGGCCGCCATAGGGTCCAGGCTATCTCCCCCCTGATAGGCTGGGCCGAAAATCAAAGTTTCGCGCATTTCAGAGACGTCGGTCTTGTCTTTGATCAGACCGAAGAACCAGTTGCCGTCGGCTGTGTCGCCATACATGACAGCCCCGACCAGAACGTCGCCTTCCAGAACCAAACGTTTGTAAACACCGCGTGCAGGATCGCGGAAGACGATGTCCTCGCGGCGCGGGCCTTCGGCGAAATCACCGGCGCTGAAGAGGTCACAGCCGGTGACCTTGAGCTTGGTGGCAACCTCTTTGGGTTCAAATTCGGCGGCCTCATCGAGCAGCGTCTTGGCGACGACCTTTGCTTGGTCATAGAGCGGAGCCACCAGACCAAAAAGTTGGCCACGGTGTTCGACGCACTCGCCAACCGCAAGGACGTCCGGGTCGGAAGTGACCATCGCATCGCTTACGGTGATGCCGCGCTCAACATCCAAGGCAGTATCTGTCGCCAGACGTGTCTCTGGGCGGATACCAACAGCCATCACCACCAGATCGGCAGGGATGACGGTTTTGTCTTGCAGCATGACCGCTTCTACTTTGTCCTCACCCAGGATCGCAGCGGTCGAGGCCTGACATTTGATCTCGATGCCTTTGTCCTCAAGGCTGCGGCGCAATAGATAGCCTGCGGCCTCATCCAGCTGACGTTCCATCAAATGGCCCATCAGGTGCAGGACAGTCACATCCATGCCGCGCGCTTTCAGACCCGCTGCGGCTTCAAGACCCAAAAGGCCACCGCCGATGACAACGGCTTTGCCGCCTTCGATGCCAGAGGCCTCAATCATCGCGTTGGTGTCTTCCAGATCGCGGTAAGCGATGACGCCGGGCAGATCCTTGCCAGGCACCGGAATGATAAAGGGCGCAGAGCCCGTGGCGATCAGAAGCTTGTCATAGGCAACTTCGCCATTCTGACCCACCACCACTTTGCGCTCACGGTCGATTTGGGTGACGTGCTCGCCAAAGCGACAGGTCACGCCATTCTCTTCGTACCAATCGGCGTCATGGGTCACGATCTCCTCATAGGTTTTCTCACCCGAGAGGACCGGAGACAGCATGATCCGGTTATAGTTGCCGCGCGGTTCAGCATTGAACAGCGTGACGTCATAGGCCTCTTTGTCGGCCTCTAGCAGGTGCTCCAGCACCCGGCCCGAGGCCATACCGGCCCCGATGACAACAAGTTTCTTAGACACGATTTACTCCTTGCCCTTTTGTGCGGGCAGGGAGGGCCCGTGTTAGGCGGCGTCCGTATACGCCGCGTCTTTCATCATCGAGGCAATGCCGCGATAGGCCTTCTCCCAGGCCGCGATTTCCGCATCCGTTAACGTACGGGGCGCCATATCCTCGATCGCTTGGATCAAGGCCTCGCCCACCAGCTCGTAATGTTCCGCCTCGGCGTTGTAATTCACATGCCGCCGACCAAGTCGCTTGATCTTGCCGGTGAACAGCCAGGGTGTGCTGAGGTTGTTCACAAGGAAATCCAGCATGTCGCTGAACTTCTCGAGCTGGCCCGACATTTCCTCGGGAAACAATTCGCGCGCAGCCGGTGTGTTGCGAAACAGGATGCGATAGAAAGCCTCTGCCAGATAGCCCTGCTGCATCTTGATGCCGCGATAGCTGTCTTGGATAAGTTTCACTTCGTCTTTGGTCAGATCCGCCATGGACACTCTCCTCAATAAGAGAGTGCACATTAGGCAGGCTGGCTTTCGAAAGTCTGAACATCGCTGGTCCCAAACCCTTATTCCGCGGCGATCGCTTTTGCGGGAGTTTTGGCCTTGGGCTTGGCGCCATGCTCATACTCTTCAAGGAAATCAAGCACTTCCTGACGGAATTTGTAGTAATCCGGATGCTCAAGCAGGGCCTTGCGGCTGCGTGGGCGTGGCAGATTAACGTCTACAATTTTACCGACTGTCGCCTGTGGACCGTTGGTCATCATAACCACGCGGTCCGCCAGTAGGATGGCTTCGTCCACATCATGGGTCACACAGATCGCAGTGACTTTGGTGCGGTCCCAGACTTCCATCAAAACTTCCTGCAGCTCCCAGCGGGTGAGGCTGTCGAGCATGCCGAAGGGCTCATCCAGCAAGAGCAGTTTCGGCGACAGAGCAAAGGCTCGGGCGATGCCGACACGTTGCTTCATACCGTTGGACATGGAATGGGCCGGGCGATCCATGGCATCGGCCAGACCGACACGTTCCAGATAGTACTCGACCACATCCTGCTTTTCGGCCTGGCTGGCCTTCGGATAGACCTTGTCCACGCCAATCGCACAGTTCTCCCGAGCGCTCAGCCAAGGGAAGAGGTTTGGTGATTGAAACACCACTGCGCGCTCGGGATCTGCGCCTTCGACGTGACGACCATCCAGTCGGATCGCGCCTTTGGAAATGTCATTCAGTCCCGCCGCCATGGTCAGAACCGTGGATTTGCCACAGCCAGAGTGACCAATCAGAGAGATGAACTCGCCTCGGTTCAGTTTGAGGTTGAAATCCTCAACCACAGTCAGAGGGCCCTTGGGCGTCGGATAGATTTTGTGCAGCTGTGAGAAGTCGAGGAAGTTCTTGTCGATCATCCCTTTTTGCGCGTCCGCCACCGCCTTGGGTGCACCGTGGATCGGGGTGACATCCGGCAGGATCTTAGAGCCTTCGACCTTCGCCTCAATACCTACATCCATCAGGTATTTGGTCACATCCGCGCGCAGCTTTTTGAAGCCGTCGTGGTTGTTCATCTCCATGCGGTCACGTGGACGCGGGATCGAGACTTTGAACTCTTCACCCAAGGTGCCGTCAGGACGCAGCGCAATGATACGGTCGGCTAGAATGATGGCCTCGTCAACGTCATTGGTGATCAGCACACAGGTTTTCTTGTCGCCCTGCCAGATCGCCTCGATCTCATCCGCCAGATTGGCACGGGTGAGGGCGTCGAGTGCGGACAGTGGCTCGTCCAAGAGCAGCATCTCTGGGTTCATCGCCAGCGCACGCGCTACGTTCACCCGTTGACGCATCCCGCCCGACAGTTCCGCAGGGCGGCGGGTGGCTGCATGGGACAGGCCCACCATCTTGACGTAATGGGCTACTTTCTCTTCCTTTTCCGCCTTCGGCATATTCGGGAAAACAGAATCCAGCGCCAGTTTGACGTTTCCGTTCACCGTCAGCCAAGGCATCAGGGAATAGCTTTGGAAGATCACACCGCGCTCGGGGCTTGGGCCTTTGACCGGTTCGCCCTTGAAGGTAACGGACCCTTTGGTTGGCTCTTCTAGACCCGCCATCAGGTTGATCAGAGTGGTTTTGCCGGTGCCCGAGAAGCCCAGCAGGACGAGGAACTCGCCCTCCTGTACTTCTAGGTTGATGTTCTTCAGAACCTCGGTCTTGGCGGTGCCTTCGCCAAAGCTCTTGTCGACGTTTTCAAATTTGAAAAAGCTCATGTCGATCACCGGTTCGAGGTAAAGGTGAAGAGGGATTGTATGGCGTACATCACGCGGTCCAGAAGGAAGCCGATGATACCGATGGTCAGAACGGCGACCATGATTTTCGCCAAAGAGCTGGAGGAACCGTTCTGGAACTCATCCCAGACGAATTTGCCCAGACCCGGGTTTTGTGCCAGCATTTCAGCTGCAATCAGAACCATCCAGCCCACACCCAGGGACAGACGCAGACCGGTGAAGATCAGCGGCAGGGCAGAGGGCAGAACCAATTTGGTGATCTTGGTGTAAGTGTTCATTTTCAGAACTTTGGACACGGCCACCAGATCTTTGTCGATCGAAGCAACACCCAGCGCAGTGTTGATCAGCGTTGGCCACAAGGAACAGAGCGTCACGGTGATGGCCGACACAAGGAAGGATTTCGCAAACAGCCCGCCTTCGGACGCGGCAACGGCTGAAACGACCATGGTGACAATCGGCAGCCATGCCAGCGGAGACACCGGCTTAAAGATCTGAATAAGCGGGTTGATCGCAGAGTTCGCGGTCGGGCTGAGACCCGCCATAATCCCCAGTGGAACGGCGATCACAGTGGCGATCAAAAAGCCGAAGAACACGGTTTGGATCGAGGTCCAGATTTGCTGATAATAGCTTGGCGCGCCGGTGAAGGGGATGTCTTTGACCTTTTCAGGCTGGCCGTTTGCGATGAAACGCTCGTTGCGTTTTGCCACGCGCTCTTCGTGCTTTTCGCGCTTTTCGGCTTTGGCCTGCGCGTCTTCATGCAGGTTGACGGCTTCGGTCCAGACTTGCTGCGGCCCGGGGACCGCGCCCAGAGAGGTCTGAACGGTTGGCGCCAAAGTGCCCCACATCACAAGGAAGGCTGCAATCGCCAGCAATGGCACACACAAAAGGCGCCAGATTTCTTTCATTTGCGCGCGCGGGTTGTCGCCCGCTGCGGCTTTCAGGATCGGGGTGATCCAAGCAAGGCCCAGAACCTGAAACCAGGCGTCGGCTTTGTTGATACGCGTAAACAGACGCGCGCGTCGTGCCTCGCGATCTGCCTCGGTGATGGTTTGTGGGTCGATGGCTGTCATAGCACTGGTCCTGAGAATTCGAATAGCTGCGGTGTAAATCGCGGGGGGAGCCCTCTCCCCAAGGCGGGGAGAGGGTAATGGTGTGGGTTAGCCTTGGACTTCTGCACCAACCACGGTTTGGCCAGACTTCAAACCAATCGGCAGGCTTTCCAGATAAGCGTTCGGGGTGCGACCGTCGTATGGGATGCCGTCAATGATGTCGGCGGCTGGGGTCGGCGCTTTGTAGCCGTCGCTGTCCCAAGGGAAGTCCGCTTCGTTCGCCAGACCTTCTTCGACCAGCAGTTTCGCGGCTTCGAGATAGATCTCAGGCTTATAGACAGATTTCGCAACTTCGTCGTACCAGCTGTCAGGCTTGGTTTCGGCGATCTGGCCCCAGCGGCGCATCTGGGTCAGATACCAGATTGCGTCAGAGTAATAAGGGTAGGTCGCGTTGTAGCGGAAGAAAACGTTGAAATCTGGTACTTCGCGCTTGTCGCCTTTTTCATACTCGAAAGTACCGGTCATAGAGTTCGCGATAACCTCATAGTCCGCGCCCACATATTCAGGACGCGACAGGATTTCCACGGCTTCTTCGCGGTTCGCGTTGTCGTTTTCATCCAGCCACATTGCTGCGCGGATCAGAGCCTTCACCACAGCTTTGGTGGTGTTCGGGTACATTTCGGCGAATTCATTGGTGATGCCGAAGACTTTCTCTGGGTTGTTCTTCCAGAGCTCATAGTCGGTGATCACAGGTACACCGATGCCTTTGAACACGGCCTGTTGGTTCCAAGGCTCACCCACGCAGTAACCATAGATGGTGCCCGCTTCCATGGTCGCTGGCATCTGTGGAGGAGGGGTCACAGACAAAAGAACATCCGCGCCGATCTGGCCGGTGATGTTTTCTGGCGAATAGTAGCCTGGTTCCAGACCACCTGCCGCAAGCCAATAGCGCAGTTCATAGTTGTGCGTGGACACTGGGAAAACCATGCCCATGTTGAATGGCTTGCCTTCAGAAGTGTATTTCTCAACCACAGGCTTCAGAGAGGCGGCAGAGATTGGGTGCTGTGGACGGCCATCGTCCATCAGAGGCACATAAGGCTTCATCTCTTCCCAGATCTGGTTGGACACGGTGATGCCGTTGCCGTTCAGGTCCATCGAGAATGGTGTGATGATGTGGGCCTCGGTGCCGTAGCCGATGGTTGCAGCCAGAGGCTGACCCGCCAACATATGCGCGCCGTCAAGCTGGCCGTCGATCACACCATCCAGCAGAACTTTCCAGTTCGCTTGCGCTTCCAGCGTCACGAACAGGCCTTCGTCGTCAAAGAAGCCTTGCTCATACGCAACGGCCAAAGGTGCCATATCCGTCAGCTTGATAAAGCCAAAGGTCAGCTCGTCTTTTTCCAGTTCCAATTCAGCCCAAGCAGGCGCTGCCAGTAATGTGGTCGCTGCCAGGATCGAAGCAATGTTCTTCATGTCTTCTGTCCTCGTTGTTAAGCCCTGTTGGGCAAAATAAAAAAAGCCGCCGACGCATTTGGCCCCAGGGATAGGGGGTCAAAGGTCGAGCGACTTTGCTCAGAGAGTTCCCAGAACTTTGGGAGGGAGGGACACGACGCCGTTGTCGTGTTGTTAATCATCTTATGCGACGCACCCCTAAGGCTGGCGAGTCCATTTCTTTAATTTTTCTGCATTGCAGCGTTCATTCGCTGCGATTGCACAAAAAATGTGCAAACCTACCGCTGAGGGTCAAAGGTTTGCCCGTCAAAGAAGCGGTTTTGCCCAAGACTAAGGCTGCCAGTCACCGCACGGACCTCGGTCGACTCGGTGAGTCCGCCCTCAATTTTCGAATTGCTCAAGGGCATCGGCGCCCCCAATTGCCCCAAAGCACGGCGATAGAGGTCACTGCGAAAGATCTTGTGAACCTCGGCGGCCGCCACGTCGTCGACTGTCCCATGACGCGCCTTAAGGCGTTCGGCGATCCAATCGGCTTGTGATTGCCACGGAAAGGTAGCCCCCTCCGTGTGGAAACGCAGAAAATTGTCGTGATGCTTATTGGCCCCGGTACTGTTAAGCACCAAACGACCTGTCAAAGCCCTGTCAATCAGATCAGAGTTCACCCCCACATAGTCCTTGCGGGCCAAAACCTCTGCCAGAGCGACATGCTTGCTGGGCTGGTCCAACCATTGCCCAGCGCGCCACAAGGCGCGGATCAACTTGAGCGCTGTGTCTTCGTTTTGCTCGGCCCAGTCCGCGCGTGTCGCCAGAACTTTTTCGGGCGCTGCCGTCCAAATCGCGGCCCCCGGCAGGATCAGAGTACCATTCGCCGTATCTACAGTGACAGACCCCCAGGGTTCTCCCACACAAAAGATGTCGAGGTCTCCGTTCTTAATTGCTTGCGCCATCAAGGGCGGGGGCACGGCCTGGATCTGAAAGTCGTCTCCCGCCTTTAAACCCACAGCATTCAGCCAAATCGACACCAGTTCTGAATGCATCGACAGATAAAACGGCACGCCAATGCGCAAGGGTTTTGGCAGCGATGCAACGGCAAGCGCGGCTGCTTTGGCGTCTTTGAAATCAAACCCATAGCCGCGCACTTCCAACAGGGCCGCCATATTGGGGCTGACGCCAATGACATTGCCATTCATGCTGAGAACCGACAGAACCTGCAATTTCGGCAGCCCGTTCATCAATCCCAGATAAGAGGCCACGGGCACCGGCGACAACATATGTGCCGCCTGAATTTGCCCAAAGGCAAGTTGATCGCGAAGGGTGCTCCAACTTGGTGCACGTTCAAGCGACAGGTCGAGACCTTCTTCTTCTGCAAACCCGAGTTCTTTGGCGACGATCAAAGGGGCAGCGTCGACCAGAGGGATAAAGCCCGCTGCAATCGGAGTAAGGCTCATGACAATAGCTCCGAGGCCGTGACCAGCGCCTGGGCAACATCCGCCACGCGCTTGCTCTGATCCATCGCGGTTTTACGCAGCAGCGCATAGGCGTCCTCTTCGCCCACGCCCCGGGCTTTCATAATAATGCCCTTGGCCCGATCCACGATCTTGCGTTCCTCAAGCGCGCGTTTGGTGGTTTCCAATTCGGTGCGCATCCGCTGGAACATCTGAAACCGTGCAATGGCGGCGTCGAGGATCGGTTTGATCCGGTCATTCTGCAGCCCATCGACGATATAGGCCGAGACACCGGCCTCAATCGCTGCCTTGGTCAGTTGCGCATCGGAGCGATCAACGAACAGCGCAACCGGGCGCTCTAAAGGATCGGAGGCCAGAGCCAGTTGTTCAATCGCGTCGCGCGATGGATCGGTGACGTCGACCAAGACCACATCCGGGGCAAAGCGCGCGACGGAGCGTGCCAAGCCGCTGACCTCGGAAAGCACGTGAATCTTGTGTGAGCCGGTCTCAGCTAAGGAATCGACAATCGCGCAGGCGCGATCCCGATCTTTCTCGACGACAACGATGGTGAGGTTCTCTGACAAAATTTACTCGTATGGCTATGCAGACAGGGCTGGCTTGCGCCCTTCATAGTAAAACTGGCGGCCGCCTTGAATTTCTGCGTTGCAGCAATGGGTGAAAAATTGATGTGCTTGATTAATTTTTGAGCAAAATTTGCCAACTGTGCCGTGCCCGTACACCACATAGGACCCATTGGGGTATCTTTGGAATAGTAAGTCGCCGTTTTCACCTTGCCCCAAATACTCCCGCCGGAGGCATGCAGGGCCGCCAGTTACGCCTTCGGGTGCGTGCGGTTGTAAACCTCCATGAGGCGTGCGGTGTCCACAGCCGTATAGGCCTGCGTCGTCGACAGCGAAGCATGCCCCAAGAGTTCCTGTATCGCCCGCAGGTCTCCGCCGGCCTCAAGCAGATGGGTGGCAAAGCTGTGGCGCATTGCATGTGGTGTCGCGCTTGCGGGCAGTCCCAATTGCATACGTACATTCTGCATGACGCCCTGAATATGCCGCGCGTTCAGCCGTCCGCCACGTGCGCCGATAAACAAGGGTCGCTCGGGTTCCATCGGAAAGGGCGCTTGGCGCACGTAGTCGGCAACCGCATCTCGCGCAGCTGGGATAACAGGCACCAACCGCTCTTTGTTGCCCTTGCCCACAATCCGCAGGACATCGGGCAGGGGGTGAGCGTCTGCATTCAGCCCCAAAGCCTCAGATATCCGCAAACCGCAGCCATATAGAAGAGTGACAACAGCGATGTCGCGCGCCCCTTGCCAGCCTTCGCGCGTTTGAAATTCCACTGTCTCGATCACGGCCTTGGCCGCGTCCGGAGCCAAGGGGCGTGGGAGTTTCTTTTGAAACTTGGGCGCGCGCGTTGACAGAACAGCGGTTGGATCAAATCCCTCACGCTCTGCCAGCCACCTGAAAAATCCCTTCACCGCCGATAGCTTGCGCGCCAGCGTGCGCGGCCCCGCGTCGCCAGTCCGCATCCGCGCCATCCATGCGCGCATATCTGACACCGTGAGTTTTGAAAGCGGAGCCAACCCTTGCTGCGCGCCCTTATGTTCGCTCATGAAGGCGAGGAACTCTGTGACATCGGCAAAATAGGCCTTAAGCGTGTTGTCTGAATTGCCTTTCAAGGCCTTCTCGGCCTCAAGCCAACTGT
This sequence comes from Cognatishimia coralii, assembly GCF_037478305.1. Lineage (NCBI taxonomy): Bacteria > Pseudomonadati > Pseudomonadota > Alphaproteobacteria > Rhodobacterales > Paracoccaceae > Cognatishimia > Cognatishimia coralii. The sequence goes on along the minus strand of NZ_JBBGAZ010000003.1, from coordinate 78,381 downwards.
CCCGCGCAGCAGTCGCCGCTGGCGAAATCACGACAACCAGCGCCGCATGGCGCGTTCAAAGACGCCCGCAAAGAAACTCAGCAAATCTGTGCCCTGCTGCGGCGTGAAATGGTGCGGATCTTCGGCGCCCATGACCAGCATACCAGGCAAGCGGCCTTCGCCGAAATCCAGTTTCAGGCAGGCCTCAGAACGGATGAAGTCAGCACGTTCCCCAAATACGGGTTTCGACCCACTTTCCATCTGGCGCAGAGTGACCTGCCGCGCAGGTACATTGCGACCTCCGGTCAGGTAGCGTTCGACAAAACCGGGTTCTGCAACGCTAAGTACGTCGCCCAAGCGTTTGATCTGCGCTTCTTTCTCGTCCTGCGCGGTCTCAAGCACCAGACGAACCGCATCAACGCGCAGAATGTTGGCAACTTCGCCGTCAAGATCCTTGAGGAACATCTCAAATTCCAGTGGATCCAGCATGCGCAGAATTGCGCGATGTACCTGATTGGTGCCCGCCAGATTTTCATAGGCTGCAGCGATAACACTGCGATGCGTGTCTTCCAGCCGGTCCAGTCGTGCCTCAAGACGCTCCATCGCGATGCCGCGCAAATCGACAATATTGCCGCCCATAGAGCGTTCGTTGGCCGCAATAAGCGCCTTCATAACATCTTGGTCTTCAAGGATAATCTCGGGTTTCGAGAGAATCTTGTCGCGCAGAGTATCTTCGATTTTTGCCGTGCTGCTCATGAGATGCCTGTTAGTCTTTTGTGGCACTCTAACAGAAGCCACTCGCAATATCTTGTGTTTTTTCTACCTGCGGGTGTTTTTTGAGGTGGGGTGGAGGGGCTTTGCCCCTCTGAGGCGATCTGCTGTGCAGAACGCCTCATTCACCCCAGGATATTTGGGGCAAGAGAAAGATCAGAGGATCTTGATGTCTGCCGCTGCGATGTCCGCGAGGAAGGCCGCTAGGCCTTTGTCGGTCAGCGGGTGGTTGACCATGCCTTTGATGACCGCAGGAGGTGCGGTGATCACGTCGGCGCCGATACGTGCACATTCCGCGATGTGGTTGGCGGTGCGGATCGAGGCCGCGAGGATCTGGGTCTCGTAGCCGTAGTTGTCGTACGCGGTGCGGATGTCTTCAATCAGGTCCATGCCGTCGAGGTTGATGTCATCCAGACGCCCGATGAACGGAGAGATAAAGGTCGCGCCAGCTTTCGCGGCGAGGATCGCCTGGTTCACAGAGAAACAGAGCGTGACGTTGACCATTTTGCCTTCGTCGGTGAGGGTCTTGCAGGCCTGCAGACCGTCCCAGGTCAGCGGGACTTTGACCGCGATATTGTCCGCGATCTCGGCCAGTTTGCGGCCTTCGGCGATCATGGTGTCTGCATCGGTCGCGGTGACCTCGGCGGAAACGGGGCCAGAGACCAGCTCGCAGATCTCTTTGGTGACTTCGATGATGTCACGGCCGGATTTTTTGATCAGCGATGGATTGGTGGTGACACCATCGACCATGCCAAAGTCGTTGAGTTCTGCGATTGCATCTATTTCTGCAGTGTCTACAAAGAATTTCATAACGCGCGTCCTGATTGGGTTGGCTTTTACGGGTTGGTCTAGGGTCGCGCCTCGTTTACCTCATCGAGGTGTTAGCGCAAACCCTTTTTGCGAGGCGGATTTGAAAGACCCGGACTTCTTTGACGCAGGTGATCTGGTTGCTGTCCTGACCACCCAGCCCTTGGACCGGACCTTGGATTACAAGGCTCCTGAAGGAGGATGCTGGTTGGGCGCGTTTGTAGAGGTTCCTTTGGGGCCGCGCAAGGTGCTGGGCGTGGTCTGGGGACGCGGACGCGGGGATTGGGATATCGCCAAAGTGCGGCCTGTCAATCGGGTGCTGGATGTGGCGCCGATGCGGTCAGAAATGCGCATGTTTCTGGAGAAGGCGGCGAGTTATACGCTGACCTCCATGCCTGCTATGCTGCGGCTCGCGACGCGGGCGCCGGGGCTGAGTGATCCGCCGTCTATGCGCAAGATTTATCGCCTTGGAGAAGGTGCGCCTGATCGCGTAACAGATGCCCGCACGCGGGTGATTGAGGCTTTGCGGGAGTATGGCGGGCTTGGGTTTACGCTAAAGGAAGTGTCCGAGTTGGCGGGGGTGACATCGTCCGTCGTGAAGGGCCTTGTTAAGCAAGGGGTTGTCCTGGAAGAGGACACACCGCGCGATCAGCCTTATCGGCGGATGGATGCGGATTTTGGGCCGAAAGAGCTGACTGAGGACCAGGCGGCTGCGGCTGAGAAGGTTTCGGCAGGTATCAAGGATGAAGTCTACGGCACTTCCTTGCTGCGTGGCGTCACGGGGTCTGGGAAGACCGAGGTTTATCTAGAGGCGGTGGCTGCCTGTATTGAAGCCGGACGGCAGGCTTTAGTGCTATTGCCCGAGATCGCTTTGACCGCCGAGTTCCTCACGCGGGTTGAGGCACGCTTTGGGGCTAAGCCTGCAGAATGGCATTCGGGCGTGACCATGACCGAACGCCGCCGGATCTGGCGAATGGTCGGGCAGGGCGGCGCTCAGGTGGTGATTGGGGCGCGCTCGGCCTTGTTCCTGCCGTTTCAGAACCTGGGTCTGATCGTGGTCGATGAGGAACATGACACCTCGTATAAGCAGGACGACGGGGTGCTTTATAACGCCCGCGATATGGCGGTTCTGCGTGCGAGCCTGTGTGGCGCACGGGTTATTCTGGCCTCTGCGACACCAAGCCTTGAGAGCTGGGCCAATGCGGATGCCGGAAAGTATGAGCGTATCGAGCTGACCTCGCGCTTTGGGCCGGCGGTTCTGCCGGATATGCGCGCGATTGATATGCGGGTTGAGGACCTGCCGAGCGCGCAATGGATTTCGCCGACCTTGCAGTCCGCTGTGCGCAGTCGGTTGGAAAAAGGTGAGCAATCGCTGTTGTTTATCAACCGCCGCGGCTATGCTCCGGTGACGATCTGTCGGGCCTGTGGGCATCAGGTCGGCTGCGACCATTGCGACGCACGGATGGTGGAGCATCGGTTCCTGAAACGTCTGCTCTGTCATCAATGCGGCGAGAGCAAACCTATGCCCGAGGCCTGCCCGAGTTGTGGGGTTGAGGGCAAGCTGGCGCCTGTGGGGCCGGGTGTGGAACGGCTTGCCGAAGAGGCGCAGGCGCATTTTCCAGAGGCGCGGTTGGCGGTTTTGTCCTCGGATCTCTTTGGCTCGGCGCGTGCGTTGAAAGAGGGGATCAACCAGATTGCCGAGGGTGGCGCGGATATCATCATCGGCACGCAATTGGTGGCCAAGGGGCATAACTTTCCTTTGTTGACCTTGGTGGGGGTGATTGATGCGGACCTTGGCCTTCAGGGCTCTGACATGCGCGCGGCAGAACGCACGTTTCAATTGATGCGTCAGGTGGCGGGGCGCGCGGGGCGTTCGGAACGAAAAGGCACGGCATTGATGCAGACGTTTCAGCCGGATCATCCGGTTATTCGTGCGATTTTATCCGGCGACGAAGAAGGGTTTTGGCAGGCCGAAGCTGATCAGCGCCGGCATGCAGGCGTGCCTCCTTATGGGCGCATGGCCGGGATCATTCTGTCCTCTCCTGATGTGCAGCAAGTCTTTGATATCGGGAACCAATTGGCGCGCAATGATGGGCCATTGCGCGAAATCGGCGCGCAGGTGTTTGGACCCGCGCCCGCGCCGATTGCTCGTGTCAGAGGTCGCCATCGCGTGCGCCTTTTGGTGAAGGCCGAGAAGTCCGCGCCGATCCAACAGGCTTTGGCAACGTGGGTAAGTCAGGTGAAACCAAAGGGCGATCTACGTCTGTCCGTCGATATCGATCCACAGAGTTTTTACTGACTACAACTGACAACTGTTCAGTTCCGCACACCTTAGGCGCGCGGATTTCGCTCGCCATAGGGTGAAAACAGGCGTAAGCGCGAAGTATGTTTGAAAAAGTCCCTTTAAGCGCGGCCTCTGACCGCCCCGTCTGGCAACGCCCCTTCGGCCTTTTGGTTCTGATGGCGATTGCCATGCCATTGGCGTTTTCGACCTGGTCGGCGCTGCTGAATAACTTCGTGATTGAAGTCGCCAATTTCGATGGTTCAGACATTGGCCTTTTGCACACGGTCCGCGAGATCCCAGGCTTTTTGTCCTTCCTCGTAATCTTTGTGATCATCTTTATTCGCGAGCAGGTGTTGGGGCTTTTGTCTCTCGTGCTGCTTGGTGCTGCAAGTGCCGTCACGGCTTGGTTCCCGACGCTTGGCGGCATTTTGATGATCACGTTGCTCAGCTCGATCGGCTTTCATTATTACGAGACGGTCAATCAATCCGTTCAACTTCAATGGCTTAAGAAAGAGCGTGCCCCGCAGGCGTTGGGTTGGTTGGCGGCTGTTGGGTCTGCCAGCACGCTGGTGATTTACGTGCTCATTGTGATGACCTGGGAAGGTCTTGGTCTGAGCTATAACTTTGTGTTTCTCGTTTCGGGTCTTTTGACGGTGGGGCTCGCGCTGTTCGCGCTCTTTGCCTATCCGCAATATGAATCCGAGACCCCGCAGATCAAAAAGATGATCCTGCGCAAGCGCTATTGGCTCTATTATGCGCTGACCTTTATGGCCGGTGCACGGCGTCAGATCTTTGTGGTCTTCGCAGGCTTTATGATGGTCGAACGCTTTGGCTTTGACGTGCATCACCTGACCGGTCTTTTTCTGATCAACCTGATCGCCAATATGATCTTTGCGCCCTTTATCGGCCAAATCGTTGCGCGGTTCGGAGAGCAACGGACGCTTTTGGTGGAATACATTGGGTTGGTTCTGGTCTTCCTCGCCTATGGGGGGATCTATTTCTTTGGATGGGGTGTCGTGCTTGCCATGGTGCTTTACGTGGTGGACCACCTGTTGTTTTCGATGGCCTTGGCGATGAAGACCTATTTCCAAAAGATCGCGGATCCGGCAGATATTGCGCCCACGGCGGCGGTGGCCTTTACGATCAACCATATTGCAGCAGTGTTCCTGCCGGTTCTTTTGGGGCTCTTGTGGCTCTATTCCCCAGCGATTGTGTTCATCATGGCAGCCGGGGGCGCTGCGATCTCTTTCTGTCTGGCGCTGCTTATTCCGCGCCATCCGGTCAAAGGCTATGAAACCCGTTTGCAACGCCCGTTGGCAGCTCCGGCGGAATAGCGATGGCAGAGCGCGGCAGATTCCTGGACGGATCCACAATGGGGCATGTGACACGCATGACCCTGTTGGGGGGCGTGGGGATTACCTTTGTGTTCCTCGTCGACCTCGTGAACCTCTTCTGGATCGCCTATTTCGGCAACGAGCAACTGGTGGCCGCCATCGGCTTTGCCTTTGCGGTGCAGTTCTTTTCCGTGTCCACGGGAGTGGGCATGATGATTGCCACAACGGCGATTGTCTCGCGCCAGATCGGACGGGGCGATATGGATCGAGCGCGCGAAGAGGCGACCTCGGCGATGATCCTGACCGTCGGCTTTCAGGCCTGCGTGGCAACGTTGATCGTTTTGTTCCGCTATCCCTTGCTGGAACTCGTGGGCGCGCAAGGCGAGACGCTTGAGATGGCCGCCCGCTATCTTTTGATCACGATCCCGTCCTTGGCGATTATGGCAATCGGCCTATCGGGCTCGGCGATTTTGCGCGCTGAAGGCGATGGGCGGCGCGCGATGTATGTGACGGTTAGTGGCGGTGTGTTGTTGCTGTTTATCGATCCTCCGCTGATTTATCTGCTTGGGCTGGACGGGGCGGCAATCGGAATTGTTCTGTTTCGCATCACACTGGCCATTCAGGCCATGCGGTTTCTGATCGGGAAACACGACCTGCTTGCGCCGCCCACCGTTGCCGCGCTGAAACGCTGTGTGTTGCCCTTTTTCGCCGTCGCGGGACCTGCCTTGCTGACACAAATGGCGACGCCCTTTGGCTATTATATCCTGACCTCGGTCATCGCCCCATTCGGCGACAGCGCCGTTGCAGGCTGGGCTGTTGTGAACCGCGTCAGCGTGGTTGCCTTCGGGTCGATCTTTTCGCTGTCAGGTGCGGTCGGAGGCATCTTTGGTCAGAACTATGGCGCTGAACTCTGGGCGCGGGTGCGCACGACATATCGCGACGCTCTGCTGTTCTGCTTGGGCTATACCGTTTTCGCCTGGGCCGTTTTGTCCTTGAGTGCCAGCAGCATTATCGCGGCCTTCAACCTGTCCTCCGAAGGGGCAGAGGTCTATCGCGCTTTCGGCTATGTCGGCTCGGCCAGCTTCATTTTGCTGGGTGGGTTGTTTGTCTCGGTGTCGGCCTTCAACTCTTTGGGCAAACCCATCCGCGCGACGCTGATGACCTGGCTCAGGGACGGCGTTTTGATGCTGCCCGTGGCCTGGTGGATGGCCAGCCTGACCGGCGCGACCGGCGCGGTTTATGCGCAAGCCATGGTTGGCTCTGCTGTCGGTATCCTATCGGCTTTCTGGGGATGGCGTTTTGTTGCGTCTCTTGGGCAGTCAGACCCAGCAACTTCCCAAGAGCCCGCTTGATCCCGGATCATATTTCCGCCAAAGGGATGCATCCCTACGCAAGAGGCCCCAAATGCCCACTTTCACAGCTCTGACCACCCTGACCGGCAAAGATAATGCTGACAAACTTGGCGAAGCGATGGAGAACCTTGATCCCATGCCAACCGGCGTGGGTGTGTTTGAAATCGAAGACGGGTCTGGGCTTTGGGAAGTCGGAGGCTATTTCACCGAAGCGCCGGACGAAGCCGGCTTGGCGCTTTTGGCGGCAGCCTTCGGCGCCAAGGATTTCGCGGTGAGCGAGCTGCCGGATACCGATTGGGTCGCCAAGGTCAAACGGGAGCTGTCTCCGGTGCAGGCGGGGCGGTTCTTTGTATACGGTAGCCATGACGCGGATCAGGTGCCAGAGGGATGCGAGCCTCTGCTGATTGAGGCAGCCATGGCCTTTGGCACCGGACATCATGGCACGACGCTGGGGTGTTTGCGCGCGCTGGATCGACTGGTGGACGGTGGTTTTCATGGCCATAACGTTGCGGATATCGGATGTGGTACAGCGGTTCTGGGTATGGCCGCCGCGCGGATCTGGCCGGAAACTGTTTTGGCCAGCGATATCGACCAGGTGGCTGTTGATGTGGCCGAAGCCAACGTCAAAGCCAATGATCTGGTCGGTCGTGTTATTTGCCTAGAGGCGGCCGGCTTTGGCCACGCGGATCTGCTGGCGAAAGCGCCCTTCGATCTGGTCTTTGCCAATATTCTGAAGGCTCCTTTGGTGATGCTGGCCCCTGATATGGGCCAGAACATCGCGCCAAAAGGCCACGCGATCCTTTCCGGCATTCTGAACGAGCAAGCTGACGAAGTCGTTGCGGCCTATGACGCAACCGGCTTTGATGTCACGCATCGCGAAGAGATCGGGGAATGGACCACGCTGACCCTCACACGCCGGGCGGACTAATCCCGGCTATTGCCTAAATCTCGCCACATTTGTCAGGCATACCGCGTCTCAGGCAGGGGCGCTGTCTGAGTATTGTTAACGTGGATATCCAACAGCAAGAATTCGAGTATCGTGTCAAGCGCTTGCGTCGCAAACGCTCTAAAGCCATGCGTTCAAATGCGCCGGCCTTCATCGATCAAGACGGCTATGTCATCGTGCAAGCCAAATCGCGCGCGCGGCGTGTGCCGTTTTTGGGAGTTTTTCTGTTGGCGCTCGGCTTTTTCGCGCTGAAAGGCCTGATGATTGCCGGGATCGGTGCAGATATCTATGCAATCCGTATTCAGGAACTCTTCACCAGTTCATCTATTGTCACTCAGATCGGCGCATGGACCATGCAGGGCGACGCTGTGTCACTGATGATGGCGGAAAACATCCAGAAAATTCTGTAATCCTTTCGGGCAAAGAAAAAGCCGCGGTTGAAATCTCAACCACGGCTTAACAACGACAGTGAAGGTCGGTTGTTTGCTTTAGAAGTCCGCGATGTTGCCGCGAGACAGGCCGATGTCAGCCAGCTCACGATCGGTCAGTTTGGACAGCTGCGCGCGGGTGCTGCGTGCTGCGTTCCACTGTGCGACAGTCGCGACGAGGGAGGAGAATGCAAACCCGATACGGCCGGAGAAACCAGCGTTGAGGGACTGCGCGGGGGTGTAGTCAAATGCGGCCATATCATACTTCCTTTTTTGGTCGGTGTTTCATTTGAGGTCGTCAGTAAGCCGCAGATAGTGTTAACAATTACCCCATGCAAATACCTTTTTTTCATAGCTGATATGCAGTTTTTGCATGTGTCAGATCGCGTGAATGAATTGCGGCATAGACTTGTAAAATTGCGACCGATTTGGGCGTTGATGATTTGGAAGCGACCCATGGATGTCGTAAATCGCTTGGCGCGTGTTCTTGTTTTGTGCTAGTGTTTTTGTAACGATCCGTGAGCGATCAGAGCAGGCACAGGAAAACATCATGCGAATTTTGGGAATCGACCCCGGTTTGCGCAACATGGGATGGGGAATTATCGACTCAGTTGGCAGCCGCCTTAGCCATGTCGCGAATGGGATTTGTCATTCAAAAGGCAGTGATGATCTGGCGCTGCGGCTGCATGATCTGCACCAGCAGCTGACGGATGTGATCCATCGCTATCAGCCGGATCATGCGGCTATTGAACAGACCTTTGTTAACAAAGATGCGGTGGCGACGTTGAAACTGGGCCAAGCACGCGGGATCGCGTTGTTGGTGCCCGCGCAAGCCGGTATAGAGATCGGTGAATATGCCCCCAACAAGGTGAAGAAAACCGTGGTTGGCGTGGGGCATGCGGAAAAGCATCAGGTGGAACATATGGTCAAACTGCAATTGCCCGGGGTTCAGATTGCTGGGGCGGATGCATCGGATGCCTTGGCCATCGCTATTTGCCACGCCCATTACGCGGGGGCATCGCGCGGGTTGGATCAGGCGCTGCGGCGGGCCTCGGCATGATTGGCAAGATTGCGGGGCGCGTCGACTATAAGGCGCTTGATCACGCTCTGATTGATGTGCGGGGCGTGGGTTACATCGTATATTGTTCCGAGCGCACGATGGCAGAATTGCCGCCTGCAGGCGAGGCAGTGGCGCTTTATACGGAACTCTTGGTGCGCGAAGACAATCTTCAGCTCTTTGGCTTCACGTCGCTGTTGGAAAAGGAATGGCACCGGTTGCTGATCTCCGTGCAAGGGATCGGGGCCAAGGCCTCTTTGGCGATCCTTGGGACCTTGGGGCCTGAAGGGGTCGGGCGCGCGATTGCTTTGGGCGATGTGACAGCGATCAAATCCGCGAAGGGCATCGGGCCGAAAACGGCGCAACGCGTGGTGCATGAGCTCAAAGACAAAGCACCAGCGGTCATGGCCTTGGGCGGCAGCCTGTCGGGTGCCGCGGGGGCGCCGGTTTCGGACGACGTGATTGAGGCACCCATTGCTTCACCGGCGGTCGCGAAACCTGCGTCAAAGGCGGCCGAGGGCAATGCGGCCGCACAGGCCGAGGCTCTGTCTGCTTTGGGCAATCTTGGCTACACGCCGGGCGATGCGGCGGGTGCTGTGGCGCAGGTGTCCGGAGAGATGCCAGAGGCGGATACGGCTGCATTGATTAAGGCGGCGTTGAAGCTGCTGGCTCCGAAAGGCTAGGGGATGAGTGAACCAGACCCAACTCTGCGCCCCGAAGCGCGCCCAGAGGATGCAGACCGCGCCTTGCGCCCGCAGGGCCTAGATGAATTCATCGGTCAGGCCGAAGCCCGCGCGAACCTGCGGATCTTTATTGAATCCGCGCGTCGTCGTGGTGAAGCCATGGACCATACGCTTTTCCACGGACCTCCGGGGCTTGGGAAAACCACCCTCGCGCAGATCATGGCCCGCGAGTTGGGCGTGAATTTCCGCATGACCTCGGGTCCGGTTTTGGCCAAAGCGGGCGATCTGGCCGCGATCCTCACCAATCTTGAGGCGCGCGATGTGCTCTTCATTGACGAGATCCATCGTCTCAACCCCGCCGTCGAAGAGGTGCTCTACCCCGCGATGGAGGATTTCGAGCTCGATCTGGTGATCGGTGAAGGCCCTGCTGCACGCACGGTCAGGATTGAACTGCAACCCTTCACTCTGGTCGGCGCGACCACGCGGCTTGGCTTGCTGACTACACCGCTTAGGGACCGTTTCGGCATTCCGACACGGTTGCAGTTCTACACCGAGGACGAACTCAACGAGATCGTGTCCCGCAACGCCCGCAAGCTCGCCGCACCTGCCGACGACAAAGGCTCTCGCGAGATCGCGCGGCGCGCGCGCGGGACGCCAAGGATCGCAGGACGGCTCTTGCGCCGCGTGGTGGACTTTGCGCTGGTGGAGGGCGATGGGCGGATCACGCAGGATCTGGCCGATGGCGCGCTCAATCGGTTGGGCGTGGATAATCTGGGCCTTGATGGCGCGGACCGCCGCTATCTGACCTTCATCGCGGAAAATTACGCAGGCGGGCCTGTCGGCGTGGAAACCATCTCGGCGGCGCTCAGCGAAAGTCGGGACGCCATTGAAGAGGTCATTGAACCCTTCCTCTTGCAACAGGGGCTTATTCAACGTACCCCCCGCGGGCGCATGCTGGCGCAGAAGGCCTGGACGCATCTGGGCCTCTCGGCACCTAAACCCCGTGCGCAGGATGATCTGTTCGAATAAACGCCCGGAGGCCTCTGATGAGCCTTTTTGCTGATCCTGCTGAGATCAAAACGCTGTTCACACGCCAAGACGGCTCTTATGCCTTCGCGCGCTGGGGCCGTCCGATTGCGCCAATTGTGTTCGGCGTGGATGACGCCACATTGCAGACGGTGAAAGGCGCGGTCGAGGCCGTGGTGACTTTGGCAGGCCATCAGATGGCCGAAACGGATCCCGAGCTTGGCTCAAACCTCATGTTCTTTTTCTTCCGCGATTGGGCGGAGCTGCTGGATGTACCGGATCTGGATCGCATGATCCCGGACCTCGCGCCCTTGGTGGAGCGTCTCAACAAAGCTGACGCCGCGCATTACCGTGCCTTTCGCTTTGACGACCAAAACGCGATCCAAGCCGCCTTTGTGTTTATCCGCATCGCTGGCGCCGCCGCCAAACAACCCGCCGAAGATCTTGCCCTCAGCCAGGCCGTGCAAATCATGCTGATGTGGGGCGATCAGGCCTTTGCGACGAAATCTCCGCTTGCCCTGATGCCGGGCCAAAACAGCGCAGTGCTGCGGCCAGAGATCGCGGGTGTCATCGCGGCCGCATATGACCGCATGATGCCCAGCTTTGCCGACGACAGCAGCCACGCCTTGCGCCTGTTTGCGCGCCTGCAAGCGCCCATCGTTAACCAGAGTTAACCAGAAATTCCTTGCAAAGCCGCCATGGCTTTTTTACCGCCTAACCAAGGGAGAGCGGTTTCATGCATGAGTTTCCAATTCGCGTCTACTACGAAGACACCGATATGGCAGGCATCGTCTATTACGCGAACTATCTGAAATTCATCGAACGCGCCCGCAGCGATTGGGTGCGTCAGAAGGGCGTCGATCAAAACGCCATGAAAGACGAGGACGGCGTGGTCTTTGCTGTGCGCAAGGTTGAAGCCGACTATCTGATGCCCGCGAAGTTTGACGACGAACTCTTGGTTGAGACCCGCGCCATTCAGGTCACCGGCGCTCGATTGGTCATGGAACAGATCGTCAAACGCGGCAATGAGCTGCTGTTTCAGGCCATCGTGACCATCGTTTGCGTGGGCGAAAACGGCCAGGCAGCCCGTTTGCCAGCAAATCTCCGCCTAATGCTGCATTGATTTCGGCAATTTTACCGATTTGAGGCGGAAGTCGTGGCTTTCCCCGTTCATCTTCTGTAGATTCTGCGCAAAATGGGTCCAAAGAGGCCACCGTAAAAGAACAGACGATAAAGAGCAGACTTATGGAAGCAGCCGTAGATTTCTCGATGTGGGGCCTATTCGCGCGCGCCACGCTGACTGTGAAACTGGTGATGGTGGTGTTGATCATCGCGTCCTTCTGGTCGTGGTCTGTGATCATTCAGAAACTGATGTCCTACCGTGTTGCGCGGCGCGAGGCTGCTCAGTTTGATCGGGCGTTTTGGTCGGGAGAGCCTCTGGATGCTCTTTATGAAGAGATGGGTCCCGATCCAGATGGCCGCTCAGCGCGGATCTTTGCGGCGGGGATGCTGGAATGGCATCGCAGTCATCGTCAAGACGGCGGGCTAATTGCCAATGCTACCAGCCGGATTGATCGGTCGATGGATGTGGCCGTCGCGAAAGAGGCCGAAGATCTGCAAAAGGGTCTGCCGATCCTTGCGACGATTGGCTCGACGGCACCCTTCGTGGGCCTCTTTGGCACCGTCTGGGGCATCATGAATGCCTTTATTGAGATTGCGGAACAACAGAACACCAACCTCGCCGTCGTGGCTCCGGGGATTGCTGAGGCACTCTTGGCGACAGGGCTTGGCCTCTTGGCCGCGATCCCTGCGGTGATTTTCTACAATAAACTCTCGGCAGACAGTGATCGCATCATCGCGGGCTATGAGGCCTTTATGGATGAATTCGCCACGATCCTCAGCCGTCAGTTGGACAGCTGATCCATGGGCGCTGGTGTCATCAAAAAAGAGGGCAGGGGGCGGCGGTCTCGACGCACCCGCAGCCAGCCGATGGCAGAGATCAACGTCACGCCTTTTGTGGATGTGATGCTGGTGCTTTTGATCATCTTTATGGTGGCGGCGCCCTTGTTGACGGTCGGCGTGCCGATTGAGCTACCAAAGACGGCAGCAAATCCTTTGCCGGGCGAACAGGAAGAGCCCCTGACCATTTCCGTCACGGCCGAAGGCACCGTTTTGATCCAGACGACCGAAACTCCAATGGCCGATCTTATCCCAAAATTGCGTGCCATCGCGGCTGAACGGGACTCAGATCGCGTCTATCTGCGCGCAGATGGCGCAATCCCCTATGAGGTAGTCGTGCAAGTTATGGGCGCGCTCAATGCCGGTGGCTTTAGTGACATCGGCCTGGTGACCGACATCGGAGGCCCGGGTTTGGATGGTGCGGGAACAGATGGCGAGAACGGCTGAAGCGCTCCCGCTCCATCTGGGGCATTATGTGTCGGGCAGCGCACATGTTCTGCTGATCGGCTGGGTGCTTTTTGGGGGCGTGTTTCGCTCGGCACCCGAACCCTTTGAAATCACCGGCGTTGAGATGATTTCCTTTGAGGAGTTTGACGCACTCTTTGCGCCGGAAAACGTCCCGTCGCCGGAAACCGCCGTGCAAACGCCCGTCGCGCCCGACGTGAGCGACGCGGCCCCCGCCCTGACGCCGACGCAAGATCCCCAGATCGAAACCGTGCCTGTGCCAGAGCCCACGCCGACCGTGCCAGATCCTGTGCCCGAGGTCGCACCACCAGCGCCGCCGTCTCCGATTATCCCCGACACACCCGTGGCCCCAGAGTTGCCAAGCATCGAGCCGCCCAGTAGCGCGCCAGAACAAGCCGTGCGACCCATCGCGCGGCCTGTGCGTCGCGTTGCGCCGACGCCCGTCGAGGCCCCAGATCCCGACCTGCGAATCGCAGAGATCGACCAAGCCCCGAGCGCACCGAGTGAGGACGCGGCCGCGACCGAAGAGGCCCCTGAGGCCACCGCGCGCGAAGAGGCCGCGACAGAAATCCCCACTGAGCCTCAGGATGTGGCTGCAGCCCCCACGACCTCGGTGCGTCCGCGCATCAGACCGCGCGGCGTGGCGCCCGCCGTGCCAACACCTGCGCCTGACACAACCAACGACAGCGTTGCTGCCGCTTTGGCTGAGGCGCAAGAGCAGGCTGAAACGCCCGCCCGCCCCAGCGGTCCGCAACTGTCCTTTGCTGAAAAAGAGTCCCTCAGGGTCTCGGTTCAGCAATGTTGGAACGTGGATGTGGGCAGTCAGGCCGCAAATGTGGTCGTGGTCTTGGGCATGTCACTGGATCGTGATGGTCGTGTGGTAGGCGGTACGTTAAGACTGCTGTCAGCAACCGGCGGCGACACCCGCGCCCAAAATGCAGCTTTTGAAGCCGCGCGGCGGGCGGTTTTGCGCTGTCAGCGTGGTGGATTTAATCTGCCGATTGAGAAATATGGCCATTGGCGTGATATAGAAATGACGTTCAATCCGGAGAAAATGAGACGTAGATGAAGACTTTCCTTAAATCATTGCTGTGCGCTTTGGCTCTTTTCCTGGGCGTAGCCCCGCTCGCGCAGGCCCAGAACGGTCCTCTCCGGATCGAAATCACCGATGGTGTGATTGAACCCTTGCCCTTCGCGGTGCCGAACTTTGTCGCCGAAACCATCGGCATGGAAGAGCTTGCGACCAACATCGCGCGCGTCGTTGCGGCGGATCTGAATGGCACGGGCCTCTTCCGCGAGATCCCAGAGAACGCCTTTATCAGCACGATCACGAATTTCTCCTCTCCGGTGCAATATTCTGACTGGAAGGCGATCAATGCGCAGGCGCTGATTTCCGGTGCGGTCAGCATGAACAATACGGGCGAGATGTCGGTGAAGTTCCGGGTTTATGACGTCTTCTCGGGCCAAGAGCTTGGCAATGGCCTGCGCTTCCGCGGCACCCGCGAGGGCTGGCGTCGGATTGCCCATAAGGTGGCCGATGCGGTCTATAGCCGGATCACCGGCGAAAGCGGCTATTTTGACAGCCGCGTCGTTTACGTCAGCGAAACTGGACCCAAGAACGAACGCCTAAAGCGCCTTGCGATCATGGATTATGACGGCGCGAACCTGCAGTTCCTGACGGACAGCAGCTCTATCGTGCTGGCCCCGCGCTTCTCGCCAAGTGGCGACCGCGTGCTTTATACATCTTATGAAACCGGCTTCCCGCGTGTGTTTGTTTTGGATGTGGGCTCTGCGACCCGTCGTGTGCTTGAGGATCAACCGGGCACCATGAGCTTCGCGCCGAGGTTCTCACCTGATGGAAACAGCGTTGTCTTCTCGATCACCGAGGGCGGCAACACCGATATCTATCTGATGGACATCAACAGCGGGTCTCGCAAACGCCTGACCAATGCGCCGTCAATCGAAACTGCTCCGTCGTTCAGCCCGGATGGCAAGCGGATCGTCTTTGAAAGCGACCGGTCGGGTAGCCAGCAGCTCTATATCATGTCTGCAAATGGCGGGCAGGCGCAGCGGATCAGCTTTGGGCAAGGGCGCTACGGCACGCCGGTCTGGAGCCCGCGGGGCGATCTTGTGGCCTTTACCAAACAGAACAAAGGCCGTTTCCACATCGGTGTCATGCGCGTGGATGGCTCGGAAGAACGTCTTTTGACCGCGAGTTTCTTGGATGAGGGCCCGACCTGGTCCCCCAATGGGCGTGTGATCATGTTCACCCGCGAAACGCAGGGCGCGAATGGATCGGCGTCGCTGTATTCGGTGGATGTCTCAGGGCGCAATCTCAAGCCAGTGCGCACGCAGGGCGGGGGGTCTGATCCCAGTTGGTCGCCGCTACAACAGTAAAGATATTCAGGAATGCCGGACTATGATAAGCTTGCAGCAAATCCTTAGATCCGGTCTGAGTGAGAAAAGAAGCGAGGGGTAAAGATGAGCAGCATGAAACTGACAGCCGCTTTGGCGGCGAGCTTGGCGCTGAGCGCCTGTACGGACGCTGGCCAATTCGGCGGTGGAGGCCTGTTTGGCGGCAATCGCCCCGCGGACGATACCCAATTCGGTGATCCGACAAGCCCCAGCTATTTCCAGCAGGCCATTGGCGACCGCGTGTTGTTCCCGGTGGATCAGGCCGTTCTGACAGACGAAGGCCGCGCGATCCTTGATGCGCAAGCAGGCTGGCTTGCCGTGAATTCTGACTATGTCGCCATCATCGAAGGCCATGCCGACGAGCAAGGTACGCGTGAATACAACCTCGCGCTGGGGGCGCGTCGCGCCAATGCGGTGCGCGAATATCTCTTGTCCAAAGGCGTCGCCGGCGTCCGTCTGCGCACCGTCAGCTACGGCAAAGAGCGCCCGATCGAGATCTGTTCGGCGGAAGCCTGCTATGAACAGAACCGCCGCGCAGTGACTGTCATTTCAGGCGGTCTCAGCAGCTAAGTTAAGGAATTTCGCCATGCGTTTCATTGCAGTCGCAGCTTTTGTGCTATGCTCTTTCGCTCCTGCGACGGTCTCGGCCCAGCAAGAAGAAACCTTGGCGGATATTCGTCAGCAGCTCTCGATCCTGTTTGTGGACGTACAGCGGCTGAAGAGGGAGTTGTCGACGACTTTGGCCCCGCGTGGGTCCGAGAACGAGGTGTCCGTTCTGTCGCGCATTGACGCGATTGAGCTGGAACTGCAGCGTTTGACCGGCAAGACGGAACAGCTGGAATTCCGTATCGAGCGGATCGTGAAAGACGGGACTAACCGGATTGGCGATCTTGAATTCCGCCTTGTCGAACTAGAAGGCGGCGACGTCAGCCAATTGGGCGAAACCACCACTCTGGGTGGCGACGTCGCGGGCACAATCGATCATCTTGAGGACACGGGGTCAGGCGACGGAGTCCCAACCGAATTGGCCGTGGGCGAAGAAGCGGATTTCCAGCGCGCTTATGATGCGCTGGATTCCGGGGATTTCCTTGCCGCCGCTGATCAATTCCGCGCCTTTAACGAAACCTATCCCGGTAGCCCTCTTTCTGCCGAAGCGTTTTTGCGTCAGGGCGAGGCTCTAGAGGGATCAGGCGCAACCGCAGATGCGGCGCGGGCCTATCTGGAAAGCTATTCCGGCCATCCCAACAACTACACGGCACCCGAAGCCTTGTTCCGCCTGGGAACGGCTCTTGGCAAGCTGGGTCAAACCCGCGAGGCCTGTGTGACGCTCAACGAGGTCGGTGTGCGCCATCCGGGCGACAGTTTCGTCGGTGATGCTCAAGCCGAGATGCAAAGGCTGCAATGTAGCTGATGCGCGACAGCAAGACGATTTTAACGAAAATCGCCAGTCGAGTGCCTGCTGAAGGCGCGATTGGCGTGGCCGTGTCAGGCGGCGGGGATTCCCTTGCGCTCTTGCTGGCCTTGCAGGAAATCGCAGAGACCACGGGGCAACAGATCGAGGCCATGACAGTCGATCACGGCCTGCGCGCCGAAGCGGCTGCCGAGGCGGATTACACCCGCAAAGTCTGTGTCAAACTGGGCATTCCCCACGCAACGGCGCGTTGGACGGGCTGGGGCGGGGAAGGCAACTTGCAGGATGCCGCGCGGCAAGGCCGGTATCGTTTGATTGCGGAGTGGGCCGAGCGTCGCAAACTGGCTGCGGTCTGCATTGGTCATACACAGGACGACGTGGCCGAGACTTTTGTCATGCGTCTGGGTCGCGAAAGCGGTGTCGACGGGCTGGCCAAAATGGCCGAGCGTTTCACGCGCCACGACGTGCAATTCTTGCGCCCAATGCTAGACATCGAACGTTCTGAACTGCGCGATTATCTGAAACGGCGCGGTGTTGATTGGGTCGATGATCCCTCAAACGACAACGAAGATTTTGACCGCGTCCGCATCCGCCGCGCGCTTGAGGTTTTGAAGGACGTCGGCATCTCGTCGGAAAACCTTGCTGCGGTGGCCGAGAACATGAGCCAAGTGCGCGACGTCATGAAAGATCGCGCTGCGGATTTCGCGGCTCGGGTGGCACGTCAGGACAAGGGTGATTTGGTATTGGATCTGGAGGGCTTTAAGGCCGCGCCCTATGAATTGCGTCGTCGCCTATTGAATGACGCGTTGGGCTGGGTGTCTCCAACACCGTATCCTGTGCGCCGAGGCACGTTGAGCGAGCTTGATCAGGCGATTTCCGAAGGTCGGAATTTCTCTTGTAATGGCTGTATCATTCAGCTGACCGCAAAATCGGCCCGCATTCTGCGCGAATTCAATGCCGTGCGCGAGCTGGTGGAATTTGCACCAAACTGGGATCGTTGGCACCTTGAAGGCCCTTGGACTGTGGGTCTCAAAGTCACCGCTTTGGGTGAACCAAGCCTTGCCGGATTGGACGATTGGCGCGCCTCAGGCGTCACGCGACAATCCTTGATGGCCTCGCCTGCCGTGTGGAAAGGCGACGAGTTGATCGCGGTTCCCTTGGCAAACTATGGCGAAGGGTGGACGTTAAACCTGCGTGAACCCGAATTTCACAAGTTTATGCTAGGATCCGCCTATTCGCATTGAACCTTGCGGCGTGATGTCTATTTATCACCCATGGAGGCTGTGATAGACACGGCTCCAACCGAATTTTAGGAGAATTGCCTTGGGCAACGCACGTAATATCGCTTTCTGGGTTGTGCTCTTCCTGCTGATCCTCGCGCTCTTCAATCTGCTAAGTGGCAACAGCAGCACCCTGCAAAGCCGTGAAATTGGCTATTCCGACTTTGTCGCCTCCGTCGAGGAGGGGACTGTCACCAGCGTCACCTTGGATGGCGAAAAGGTTGTGTATCGCACAGCAGACGGCACGGATTATGTCACCATCGCGCCCGAAGACGCCCGCGTGACCGAGCTTTTGCTGGCCCAGGACGTGCCTGTGAAAGCCGAGGCGCAAGAGCAATCGGGCTTCCAGGCCTTTATCCTTAGCCTGCTGCCTTTCCTTCTGCTGATCGGTGTTTGGATCTATTTCATGAACCGCATGCAGGGCGGTGGCAAAGGCGGCGCGATGGGCTTTGGCAAATCCAAAGCCAAGATGCTGACCGAAAAGCATGGCCGCGTGACCTTTGATGATGTCGCGGGCATCGATGAAGCGAAAGAAGAGCTCGAAGAGATTGTTGAGTTCCTGCGCAACCCTCAGAAATTCTCCCGCCTCGGCGGCAAGATCCCTAAGGGCGCGTTGCTCGTAGGGCCTCCGGGCACTGGTAAAACCCTGCTGGCGCGCGCGATTGCGGGTGAGGCGGGTGTGCCGTTCTTCACAATCTCTGGTTCTGACTTTGTTGAGATGTTCGTGGGTGTGGGTGCCTCTCGTGTCCGTGACATGTTCGAGCAAGCCAAGAAAAACGCGCCTTGTATCGTGTTCATCGACGAGATCGACGCCGTGGGTCGCCATCGTGGCGCAGGCTATGGCGGCGGCAATGACGAGCGTGAACAGACGCTCAACCAGCTGCTTGTCGAGATGGACGGTTTTGAAGCCAACGAAGGCGTGATCATTCTGGCCGCGACCAACCGGAAAGACGTGCTGGACCCAGCGCTGCTGCGCCCGGGCCGTTTTGACCGGAACGTCACCGTTGGCAATCCTGACATCAAAGGCCGTGAAAAGATCCTTGGCGTGCATGCGCGCAAGACGCCTCTGGGCCCAGACGTCGACCTGCGCATCATTGCGCGCGGTACGCCCGGTTTCTCAGGTGCGGATCTCGCGAACCTTGTGAATGAGGCCGCGCTGATGGCTGCCCGTGTAGGACGCCGCTTCGTCACAATGGAGGATTTTGAATCCGCCAAAGATAAGGTGATGATGGGGGCCGAGCGCCGCTCGATGGTTCTGACGCAGGATCAGAAAGAAAAGACCGCCTATCACGAAGCGGGCCACGCTGTTGTCGGCCTGAAGCTGCCGGAATGTGATCCTGTCTATAAGGCGACGATCATCCCGCGCGGTGGCGCTTTGGGCATGGTCGTGTCCCTGCCTGAAATGGACCGTCTGAACTACCACAAAGAGGAATGTAAGCAGAAGCTGGCCATGACCATGGCGGGTAAGGCTGCTGAGATCATCAAATACGGTGAGGACAATGTGTCCAACGGGCCTGCGGGCGATATCATGCAAGCCAGCCAATTGGCGCGCGCGATGGTTCTGCGTTGGGGCATGTCCGATAAGGTCGGCAACATCGACTATGCCGAGGCACATGAGGGCTATTCCGGCAATACCGGCGGTTTCTCTGTGTCGGCCAATACCAAAGAGCTGATCGAAGAAGAGGTCCGCGCCTTTATCCAAGGCGGCTATGACCGCGCCTACGAAATTCTGACCAAATACAAGGATGAGTGGGAACGTCTGGCGCAAGGCCTGTTGGAATACGAAACCCTGACGGGCGAAGAAATTCAGCGCGTCATGAACGGCGAGCCTCCGCAAGCGTCCGATGATGACGAAGGCTCAGCACCCAGTGCTGAGGACAAGCCATCAGTGACGGCGATCCCGAAAACCAAGCCGCGCAATAAGCCGGATGGCGGGATGGAGCCTGAGCCGACCGCCTAACGCGCTCGACAAGCAAAACAAATAAACCGGTGCTCGCATGAGCTCCGGTTTTTTGTTTGCGAAAGCATGGTGATCCAGACCGCTTGTTTGGCATAGGACGCGAAATGAGATTTCCGTTTCCCAAACGAAACCCCATCTATCGCGCAAGACGCAAGAATGCTTGTTTGTGTCGGAAATGCTCCGTGTACCGAGGCATTCTGTCGCTATTAATCGAGTCAAACACCACCTTTAGCGACTGGAAAGACCGCCATGGGATATAAATCAGACATCGAAATCGCACGCGAAGCGAACAAGAAACCGATCATGGAGATCGGCGCCAAGCTGGGCATGGAACCAAATGACCTGCTGCCCTATGGCCACGACAAAGCCAAGGTCAGCCAAGAGTTCATCAACTCGGTTCAGGGCAAAGAGGACGGCAAGCTGATCCTCGTAACCGCGATCAACCCGACCCCAGCGGGCGAAGGCAAGACCACCACCACCGTGGGTCTGGGCGACGGTCTGAACGCCATCGGCAAAAACGCGATGATCTGTATCCGCGAAGCGTCTTTGGGCCCGAACTTCGGCATGAAGGGCGGCGCGGCAGGCGGCGGTTACGCGCAGGTTGTGCCAATGGAGGAAATGAACCTCCACTTCACCGGCGACTTCCACGCAATCACCTCGGCGCACTCTTTGCTGTCGGCGATGATCGACAACCACATCTATTGGGGCAACGAGCAAGAGATCGACACCCGCCGTGTGGCATGGCGTCGTGTGGTCGACATGAACGACCGCGCGCTGCGTCAGATCACAGCGTCTCTGGGTGGCGTGTCCAACGGCTTCCCACGCGAGACCGGTTTTGACATCACCGTGGCCTCTGAGGTTATGGCGATCCTCTGCCTGGCAACCGACCTTGCGGATCTGGAGAAGCGTCTGGGCGACATCATCGTGGCCTACCGCCGCGACAAGACGCCGGTTTATTGCCGTGACATCAAAGCCTCCGGCGCGATGACTGTTCTGCTGAAAGATGCAATGCAGCCAAACCTCGTGCAGACGCTGGAAAACAACCCGGCCTTCGTCCACGGCGGCCCATTCGCGAATATCGCGCACGGCTGTAACTCTGTTATCGCCACCAAAACCGCGCTGAAAGTGGCGGATTACGTTGTGACCGAGGCGGGCTTTGGCGCGGACCTTGGTGCCGAGAAGTTCATGAACATCAAATGCCGCAAAGCAGGCCTTGCACCGGATTGTGTGGTGCTGGTGGCGACTGTGCGCGCGATGAAAATGAACGGCGGCGTGGCAAAGGCGGATCTCGGCGAAGAGAACGTCGCAGCGGTTCAAGACGGCTGCGCGAACCTTGGCCGTCACATCGGCAACGTCAAATCCTTCGGCGTGCCTGTGGTCGTCGCGATCAACCACTTTGTCACCGACACCGACGCCGAAGTTGCGGCTGTGAAGGAATACGTTGAAGGCCAAGGGTCTGAAGCGATCCTGTGTCAGCACTGGGCGCATGGTTCTGAAGGCACCAAGGAACTTGCGACCCGTGTGGCAGAGATCGCAGACTCCGGCGTCAGCCAATTTGCACCGCTCTATCGCGACGACATGCCTCTGTTTGAGAAAATCGAGACCATCGCGAAGCGCATCTACCGTGCGGACGAAGTTCTGGCCGACGCAAAGATCCGCAACCAGCTGCGCGAGTGGGAAGAGGCCGGCTATGGCAACCTGCCGGTCTGTATGGCGAAGACACAGTACAGCTTCTCGACCGACCCGAATCTGCGCGGCGCGCCTGTGGGTCACTCTGTGCCAGTGCGTGAGGTTCGCCTTTCTGCCGGTGCCGGTTTCATCGTCGTTGTCTGCGGTGAGATCATGACCATGCCAGGCCTGCCACGCAAACCGGCGGCCGAGACGATTTGCCTCAATGCAGATGGTGAAATCGAGGGCTTGTTCTAAGTTGAAAAATGCGCTCTCTGCGGCCACATAAAGAGTGGCCGCAGGAGACTCCCAATGACGACGCTGAAATCCCCTCAAGACTGTCAGAACATGCAGGAATTGCGGGAGGCCATCGATGGTCTGGATCGTCACTTGGTCGAGCTTTTGGTGGCGCGTGCGGGCATGATCGACCGCGCAATCGAGCTCAAACAGATAAACGGCTGGCCCGCCCGCATTCCCGAACGTGTGGAAGAGGTGGTTAGCAAGGTCAAAGCAACCTCGGCAACTGCGGGACTAGACCCCCAACTGACCGAGGATTTGTGGCGACGGCTGATAGATTGGTCCATTGCGCGCGAGGCGCAGGTGATCAAAGAGAACGCAGAGGCCTAGCCTCTTAGACTGTGGGGGACTGACAAGATGGCAGCTCAGATTATCGACGGCAAAGCCTTTGCCGCAACCGTGCGTGAAAAAGTGGCAGGCCATGTGGCGCGGCTGAAAGAAGAAAACGGCATCACGCCGGGCTTGGCTGTGGTTCTGGTCGGTGAAGACCCAGCAAGCCAGGTCTATGTGCGCTCTAAGGGCAAGCAGACCGTTGAGGCGGGCATGAATTCCTATGAGCACAAGCTGGACGCGGATACTTCTGAAGAGGATCTGCTGGCCGTTGTGAACCAGTTGAACAATGATCCGAATGTGCATGGCATTCTGGTGCAGTTGCCATTGCCGGGGCACCTGAACGAAGATCTGATCATCAACTCCATTGATCCGGCCAAAGATGTGGATGGGTTCCATATTTCCAACGTTGGTCTGCTGGGGACTGGTCAGAAATCTATGGTACCTTGTACTCCGCTCGGTTGTTTGATGATGCTGCGCGATCACCATGGGTCTCTGTCTGGTATGGATGCGGTTGTGATTGGCCGCTCCAACATCGTTGGCAAACCAATGGCGCAGCTTTTGCTGGGCGATAGTTGCACAGTGACCATCGCACATAGCCGCACCAAAGACCTGCCAGACGTGGTACGTCGTGCGGATATCGTTGTGGCCGCTGTGGGCCGTCCTGAAATGGTCCCCGGTGACTGGATCAAAGAAGGCGCGACCGTGATTGATGTGGGCATCAACCGCATCGAGCGTGACGGTAAAAACAAGCTTGTGGGCGACGTGGATTACGCATCCGCAGTCGAGCGTGCAGGGGCGATCACCCCAGTGCCGGGTGGCGTGGGTCCAATGACCATTGCCTGCCTCTTGGCGAACACGGTCACGGCTTGCTGCCGCGCAAACGGCCTGGCCGAGCCCGAAGGGCTCACCGCTTAAGCTTTTTCTTTGAAAGAAAAAAGACGTCGGATCCTTTCAAAGGATCCGCGCAGGCGGCCTAGGTCTTTGGATGGGCCGCCACCATTGTTCCCATTAAAATCGCGACGTGGATCGGGGCTTTCCCGTCACTCTCGCTGTAGACATCGGCCTGCGTGACGATCAGCCGCTTGCCGGGCTTGATCACACGCCCAACCGCACGAAGCCTTTGGCCTGCGGCGGGGGCAAGCAGGTTGATCTTCATCTCGGTCGTTAACACGTTGCCCTCCAAAGTCATGGTCGTAGCAGCGGCAAAGCCCGCTGCTGTGTCCCCCAGCGCAAAGGTCAGGCCCGCATGACCAACGCCATTGTGCTGTAAAAACGCCTCGCCCAGCGGCGCGGTGATTTCGGCACGGCCCAATTCGACCCCATGAATTTCCGCGCCAATCGTCTTCATAAAGGCCTGTGCATAAAAGGCTGCACGGATTTTCTCTTCGACAATTGGATCAAGGGACATAGGACACCTGCTGTTCGTAATCCCTTAGAGCATGCCGATCTGATCAGAGGTCACAACGAGAGCGTCGCGTCACTTTGGCAGCGGAACGATCCTTGGTGTCTGTCCCGTGACGATGGCTTGCGCCTCAGGGCGCATCAGGCTTTTCAGCGCGTCATCAGAGCTGCGCAATCCGCCGGTATAGGTGCCATAAGACGGCATGATGATCCGGTCGGAATCAAACAGGAACGCGGGTCTGGAAATCGATCTAAGGCGGGTCTGCACACGCACTTTGGGATGATAGTGCCCTGAAATTTCTCCACTTTTCCCCTGCTGAGCTATGTGGCGGAAGGTGAGCGGGGGCAACGGCAGCTCGGCCAAATGGCTGCCCGGCAATTGCACGGGCCCCGGATCATGGTTGCCTTCAATCCAGATCCAACGGCGGCCTGCTTGCAGGCGGTGGATCCAGTTGGTCTCGGCCTCCGGCAACTCGTCCAGAACCTCTAGATCGTCAAAACTGTCGCCCAGACAGACCACAATCGCAGCCTGCGTTTGTTGCAGATCATGTTCCAAGCGGATCAACGTATCTTGCGTGTCATAGGGCGGCAGTACCTGCCCAGACAGGCGCGCGAGACGTTCTGATTTACCAAGATGAAGGTCGGAAACACAAAGCAGGCGTTTTTCCTGCCACCAAAGCGCGCCTGACCCAAGGGCCGTCAGCTGTGCGCCTGCCAAAGAAAATTCCAAGCCGTTCATAAGTCATAGGTGACCTAAATCGGGGGTAGTGGCAAGCAGGGATCAGTTAATTTTTGCAAGGCCTGAAGCCTCCATCAATCTGGCCTCTTCCTCTGCCAAAAGCCGTTCTTCCGCAGCACCCGAAACCGAGACCTTGCCGACCTCTAAAAACAATGGCGCCGCCAGCGGTGTCACACGATCCAAAACCACATGATCGATGCGGCCTTCTATCCGCGCCAGCATCTCTTCGATGCGCGCGAAATCCACGAGGCCGCGCATGGCTTCTTCTCGGGTGATCTGCATCAACACGTGATCAGGGTCATACTTCAGCAAAGTGTCATAGAGGATATCGCTGGAAAACGTTGCTTGCCGGCCGGTCTTGCGCTTGCCGGGCAGGTTGCGGTCAATGAGGCCCGCGATGGTGGCCACGCCGCGAAACGTGCGTTTCATCAGCGCGTTTTCAGCAAGCCAGCCGTCCAAGCCGTCGCGCAACTCCTTTGGGTCCAGAAGGGGTCGCGGGTCGCTCACGTGATCCAACCCCCAGATCAAGGTGGCGTAATCGGTGGCGACAAAGCCCATTGGAGCGAGCCCCAGGTCTTCCATCCGCTTCGTCAGCAATAGCCCTAGTGTTTGCTGCGCATTGCGGCCCGCAAATCCGTAAACACACAGGTTTTGGCGATCATCATTCGGAAAGCTTTCAACCAACAGACGCCCGGGTTGTGGCAGTCTCGACATCTTGGTTTGTAGATGCAGCCAGTCGCTCGTGTGCTGGGGTAGTTCGGGCCAATCTCCTTTGTCAAACAATCGCAAAATGCGCTGGGACAATTGGGTTGAGGTCGAGAATTTCGACCCCGAGAACACCGCCACTTTGGGTTTGCGACCGCGATTGCGCGAGACTTCGACGGTCATCTCGCGCAGACCTTCATAGCGCACGATCTGCCCACCGATCAGAAAGGTGTCGCCGGTGGTGAGTGAGGCGGCAAAGGCTTCTTCGATCTCGCCCAACGGCTTGCCGCCGCGGGACCGGCCCATGCGCACTTTCAACAGGTCGCTGTCTTGAATAGTGCCCGCATTCATGCGGATCTTGGCCGCCGAACGTGGATCGCGCAGATGCCATGTTCCGTCCGGCGCCTGTTTTAACCGTTGCCACTGATCATACGCCCGCAGCGCATAGCCACCGGTTGCACAGAACGTCAGACAAAGGTCGAAATCAGCTCGGGACAGATCAGCGAAGGCCCCGGCCGAGGTCATTTCGGCGAAGAGTGCGTCCGCATCAAACGACCCCGCCGCCGCACGCAGCATGATATGTTGGCACAAGACGTCCCGAGGCCCAGCCCCTCGCGTTTCCCCATCCAGATCGTTTTCCTGCACCGCCTGAAGAGCTGCCACGCATTCAATGACCTCAAATCGGTTCGCAGGCACCAGTATGGCTTTTGACGGCGCATTATAGCGGTGATTGGCCCGCCCGATACGTTGCACCAGTCGTTTGACGTTCTTGGGCGCGCCGACCTGAATGACGAGACCCACATCGCCCCAGTCGATTCCCAGATCCAAACTGCCCGTGCAAACAATCGCCCGCAACTCGCCGCGCACCATCGCGGCTTCGACCTTTAGGCGTTGCTCTCGGTCCAAGCTGCCATGGTGGATGCCGATAGGCAGAGCTTCGTCATTGGCCAGCCACAGGTTGTGAAAGAAAATTTCGGCCTGCGCGCGGGTATTGTGAAAGATCAGCGTGGTCTTGTGTTTCTTGACCTCGTTCAGAACCGCCGGGATCGCGTAGGCCGCGCCGCCTCCGGACCAGGGTGGGGCCTCGTCGGTCTGCAGCATCGAGATATCAGGGGCAGGGCCAGGGTCTGCGGTCAGGATCTCGCAAGGGTCTGGGTTTTTGGCCAAGAGCTTCGCGATGTCGTCTGGTCGATCAACAGTCGCCGAAAGGCCAACACGTTTCATATCGGGGCACAGCGCTTGCAGGCGCGCCAGTGCCAGCATCAGTTGGTCGCCCCGCTTGCTTTCTGCCAAAGCATGGATTTCATCGACGACAACCCGCTTGAGGCCCCGGAAAATGTGGGGCGCGTCCTCGTAACTGGTAAGCAGAGCAAGGCTTTCCGGCGTCGTCAGCAGAATATGCGGCGGATCAGCCCGCTGGCGTTTCTTGCGCATTCCAGAGGTGTCGCCCGTGCGCTCTTCGACCCGAATGGGCAGTCCGATCTCTGAAATCGGTGTGCTGAGATTGCGTTGAATATCGCTCGCAAGCGCCTTGAGCGGGGAAACATAGAGCGTATGCAGCCCCTCATGCGTCCCATCTGCCAGATCGACCAATGTGGGCAGGAACCCAGCCAGGGTCTTGCCGCAGCCCGTCGGGGCAATCAACAAAAGGGCGGGGGCATCCCGTTGGTCCAGCATCTGCAATTGATGTGGATGGGCCGCCCAGCCTCGGCTGGCAAACCAGTCGTTGAATGCCGATGGAAGCGTCATAGCTGCGCGTAAGACCTTTGACGGTTGAGCTAAAGCGAGAATTTAAGGAACGCTAGGGCGCTGAGGTGCACAAGGCAAGGTCAAGAAAAGGCGAGCATAAAGCGCGGTGCGCTCTTACTCTTTTGAGGGATCTTCACGCGTGGCGTCCGTGGCGCAAAACCGTTCATAGAGAACGCCGATAATCTGGGCGACGGTCTGATCTGCGACAGAGTAATAAACGGTCTTTCCGTTGCGGCGGGTCTCAACCATCTCTTCTTCGCGTAAGCGCGCAAGCATTTGACTGACCGCAGCCTGACGCGCATCCAATAGAATTTCCAACTCGCTGACGGATTTTTCGCCTGTCGAGAGATGGCAAAGGATTTTCAATCGACCTTCATGCGCAAAGCTTTTCAGGAAGCGCGCCGCAGCGGCTGCGCTTTCTTCAAAAGACGTCATAGAGTCGGCGGAGTTTTGGATATTCACGGCTAAATCCTAAAACAATTGACCCAGCCTAGCATAGAAACCGCCATTTTGCGAAGTCACTTATTCAAGAGGTGGCGCGCCACCAGCAAAAGAGTTGCCATTCACATAGTCGCAAGGATCGTCCTGCATGTTCAGATGTAGGTCGTGGCCGGTGAAAGGATGCGCGCGGGCAAGGTCTTCGTCGACTTCGATGCCAAGGCCGGGTTCGGTGGGCGCGTGGACAAAGCCGTCTTCGACGCGAATGCCGCCTTTGATCAGATTCTTGTGGAAAGGTGTTTCGATGGTTTCGACCATCAGAATATTAGGGATCGAGATGCCGAAATGGATGTTGGCGGCCCATTCCACCGGACCCGCATAAAGATGCGGGGCCATCTGCGCGTTGTGGACTTCGGCGAGGGCTGCGATCTTTTTGGCCTCCCATATGCCACCGACGCGACCCAGCGCGGGTTGCAGGATCGTAGCGGCACCCAGGCGCAGGACTTCGGCGAATTCGGCCTTGGTCGTCAGACGCTCGCCGGTGGCCGCGGGCACGCGCACGGCTTGCGCGACTTTCGCCATTTCTGGTGCATTGTCTGGCGGAATCGGTTCCTCAAACCAGAGCGGGCTGTATTTTTCCAAGGCCTGACCAAGCCGGATCGCGCCAGCCGTCGTGAATTGCCCGTGGGTTCCGAACAATAGGTCCGCTTCATCGCCCACTGCGCCACGAATGGCTTGGCACATGGCCTCAGACATAGTGATGTCACGCATCGCCGGCATATGGCCGCCGCGCATTGTGTAAGGACCCGCTGGGTCAAATTTCATCGCCGTATAGCCTTGGGCCAAAAGATCAGCCGCCGCTTCGGCATGCATGGCGGGCGATGTCCAAAAGGCGTTTTTGTCATGTTCGGGCAGGGGGTAGAGGTAGGTATAGGCCCGCAGCCTTTCATTCATCTTCCCGCCTAAAAGCGCATAGACAGGGCGGCCGCGATCTTTGCCCAAAATGTCCCAGCAGGCGATCTCTAACCCGGAAAACGCGCCCATCACGGTCAGGTCCGGACGCTGCGTGAAGCCAGAGGAATAGACCTTACGGAACATCAATTCGATGTCCTCGGGGTTCTCGCCCTGCATATGCCGCTCAAAGACATCGCGGATCACATGGGTCATCGCCTCGGGGCCCACCGAGGCCGCATAGCATTCGCCCCAGCCAACAAGGCCCGTGTCGGTGCGCAGTTTGACCAATATCCAGTAGCGGCCACCCCAACCTGGCGCAGGGGGGCTTGTGACGATGACATCCAGATCAATCAGACGCATGAGGCTCTCCTTTGGATGTGAGCTTGCGACGAAGTCTTCGCGGGCGCAAGCGCGCCTTAGAACACGATGACGTTGCGCTTGGCTGTGCCGGTTTTTGTGTCGGCGATGGCTTCGTTGATTTGATCGAGCGTCCATGTGCCAGACACCAGCTCGTCCAGCTTCAAACGGCCCTGTTCATAGAGGTCCGCCATCCACGGGATGTCGCGCGGTACAACCACGTCACCCATTTTCGAGCCGATCATGCTCTGCCCTACGGCGGCGAAATTCGCAGCCTCATAGGTGGACACCGC
Source organism: Cognatishimia coralii (assembly GCF_037478305.1). Lineage (NCBI taxonomy): Bacteria > Pseudomonadati > Pseudomonadota > Alphaproteobacteria > Rhodobacterales > Paracoccaceae > Cognatishimia > Cognatishimia coralii. The sequence goes on along the minus strand of NZ_JBBGAZ010000003.1, from coordinate 49,290 downwards.
GCCCGTGTGAGGCATGCCGACCATGATCATCTTGCCTCCATAGGCGAGGTAATTTGGCGCGGCGTCATAGGCAGGGGCGGCCCCCACAGTGACAAGTACCGCATCTGCCCCTCGTCCTCCGAGGGCCTCTTTGGCGGCGCGCCAGGGTTTGTCTTCCGTGGCGAGCACACCGTGGGTTGCGCCAAATTCCTTCGCGATTTCAAGCTTGTCTTCGCTCATATCCACGGCGACGATCCGGCGAGCCCCCGCGATACGCGCGCCTTGGATGGCGTTCAGGCCGACACCACCCGCGCCAATGACCACGACGTCCTGACCGGCACGCAATTGCGCCGCATTCACCACAGCGCCTACGCCGGTGATGACGCCGCAAGCCAAGAGGCTCGCGCAGGTCGAGGACATATCCTCTGGGATCTCGGCGATTTGGCTTTGGTCAACGACGACCTTCTCGGCGAAGGCTCCACAAGCCATAGCTTGGTGCAACTTGCTGCCGTCGGGCATGGTCAGTGGCCCTTTGTCTCCGTCATAGGCGGTTTGACAGATCGTCGGCGTTCCGGCCGCGCAGGCTGGGCAGGTGCCACAGGCGCGAATGAGGGTCACAACCACTTTGTCGCCCACCTGATGACCTGTCACATTGTCCCCCATCGCGGTAATGACACCCGCCGCCTCATGGCCATAGACCGCAGGCAAAGACCCGCCCCATGCGCCATCGGCATAGGAGATATCCGAGTGGCAAATCGCGACGGCAGCGAGGGTCACCTCGACCTCGCCAGAAATCGGCGCGCGCAGCTCGACGTCTTCGATAGAGAGGGGTTTGCCAAATTCGTGGCAGACAGCAGCTTTGACTAGGGCCATGTCGGTATTCCTTGTTAACTCGCACCAGCTTGGTGAGTTAACGCTAGCAGCTGACCGCCCGATTGCGACAAAGTTTTATGCGTTTTGTGTCGCTTGTGATGCACTACGCCACGTAAAGATCACGATGGCGATGCCCATCAGGACCGCTGCCAGCAGAAAGGATGCGCCGGGCAAGTAGATCGGGGCTGACTCGCGCGTGAAAAAGGCGAAGGTTTGGTTCATTACCAAGGGCGAAATCACCATGCCAATGGCCGCCACAGAGGTAAGCACACCTTGCAGTTCTCCTTGTGCGTCGTCAGGGACCACACGGGACATGATGCCTTGCAGGGCGGGTAGGCCTATAGAGGCGAGGGCTGCGATCGGCGTGAAGGCGAGGATCAACATGCCGCTGGGCACCAAGCCAATGAAAAGCATGGCGAAAATTTCGAGACCGAGACCGAAAATCACCGTGCCGCGATAGCCGAAGCGATTGATCAAAGGCTGCACCAAAAGAGCTTGGCTGGCAGCGTAGAAAATCCCGAACACGGCCAGAGATATCCCGATCATGCTGACGCTCCAGCCAAAGGCTTCGGCGGTGAAATAGCTCCAGATCGCGGGGTACACATAGGCCGAGACCTGATAGAAGAAAAACACCAAAAGAAGCGCGCCAAGGTTTGGGAGCTTGGACACGGCGGCAAAGGCACCTAGCGGGTTCGCGCGTTTCCAGCGGAAAGGACGGCGGATCTCGTCTGTGACGGTTTCTTTCAGGACGAAATAGCCAAGGATCACATTCGCGCCGGCAAGGGCTGCGGCCGCAAAGAACGGCGCGCGGGTGCCAAATTCCGCAAGCATACCCCCAAGCGCTGGGCCAAGGACGAAACCAATGCCAAAACCGGCACCAATCAGGCCAAAGTTCTTGGCCTTTTGATCCGGCGTTGAGATGTCCGCCATATAGGCGCTGGCGGTGGAATGCGTCGCGGCGGTGATTCCTCCGACGATCCGGCCTGCCAGCAAAAGCCAGATGCTGCCCGCCAGAGCCATGACGATGTAATCAAGCGCCATGACGGTCAGGGAAATCAGCAGGACGGGTCTGCGGCCATAGCGGTCAGACAGGTTGCCAAGGAAGGGGCCAAACAGGAATTGCATCGCCGCAAAGGACGCAGCCAGAATGCCACCCCAGATCGCCGCATCAGAGATGCCGACGCCCTGAACCTCTTGGATCAGATCAGGCATTACAGGCATGATCAGACCGATGCCCATGGCATCAATCACAACAGTCATAACGATGAAGATGATCGGCAATCTTGATGACATAACGGTCCCCAAACCCTCTTAGGGGTCAGAGATAAGGGATTTAAATGCAAAATCAAACTGATCAGTTCAGTTTCGGTGATTTGCCGTCGGGTCAAATTTCCGCGTCTTGGGCTATGTGGCCGATATCTTTGAGGAATTGCACCAAGGACATCGCAAAAGAAATCGGCTGATCCACGGGCGAAAGATGCCCGGATTTGCGAATGATTTCGACTTTTGAGCCCGGAATAAGCTCTACGGTCTCTCGGGTCATGTCGGGCGGGATGATCTTGTCCTCTAAGCTGGCGAGCCCCAAGGTCGGCAGGCGCAGACCGCTTGTCGGCGTGTAAAAATCAGTGGTTTTCACCGCCTCCATATAGCCGATCACCACCTCATCCGGCAGGCTCGCGAGGCTTTTGCGCCAAGGCTCGGTCTTGCCGGTCAGATGCCAGTCTTTAGTGAACCACGCCTCAATCGTGCGGCTTGTCATGCCGCCGGTGCCTTTAGCGCGCACCTCTTCGATTTGCTTGTCCCATTGGCTGGCAATCCCAACCCGCGCCGAGGTGTTCGCCAGCACCAGGCCACGCACGATATCCAGCCGCTTCACAGCCAACCCCTGCGCCACCATGCCGCCAATCGACAGGCCGACGACAACCGCATCGCGGACCTCAAGCTGATCCAGAACCCGTTCCACATCGCGCACCAGACTGCCCATCTTATAAGCACCCTCAGGCGCCGTGCTATCGCGATGCCCACGCATATCTGGGCGTATGATCCTAAGACCCGGAGGCAGGTGCTCGATCATATCCTCCCAAAGATGCGCGCCCGTCCCGAGTGCATGCAACAGCACCAAAGGCGCGCCGTCGCGCGGGCCTTCATCGATCACGTTAAGGCTATGAGTGCCGAGGTCGATCTTCATTCATTTCAATCGCATATGGGCCATGATCTGCCCGTGATCAGAGGCCAGTTTGTTATAGGGCGCTTCGGGGTGGCTGCCGTCGGTGAGATGGTCGTTAAAGACGCTAAAGTACTCCATATCGCCGATCCGGTCGGGATTGTCAGGGTTGAAATGTCGCGACAGGTAAATCTGGTCAATGCTTTCATGCACGCCGCCGAAGGCGGTCGTATAGACCACATCGCGCAGGCTCTTGCGCAGGAAGAGGTTCTCGGCGGAGACAAGCTGCATTTTCAGCAAAGCCGCGCGGATCTGGTGGTCCTCGGCCTCGCTGTAGCGATCGCGCGGCGTTTCAGCGTCGTGGCGCAGCATCCAGGCGTAGTTTTTGAATGGTGTCTCGCCCGAGATGATTTCCGAGCTGACCGCGTTTTCGCCATCGTTGAAATCGCCGGTGACGGCGACGGGGTTACCGGCCTCAAGTTCCCTAACGATCTCGCGGCGCAGAACCCAAGCCTCTGCCATGCGGCGGACGGCGGCGCGTAGGGATCCAAGGGCACGGCCAATTGGATCATATTGAGTGAGGTCCGCCTCCGGGGCAGGGCCTCCGTGATCGGGCCGGGGGAACTCGCCGAGCTTGGACTTCAGGTGGCAGTTGAAAAGCGTCACCACGTGATCGCCCACAGGCACGCGCACTTTGAGGATCGGGCGGGAGAGACGGGTGATCCGGATCGACCCGCCGTCGCCTCCGGTCAGATCCTGCATGGGAATGTCGAGCGGCTCGGGTAGGTCCTGAGTGACCTCTGGGTCTCCGACAAACCCAAACCGGCTGAGGACCGCGACGCCCGGGCGGCGATTGCCGGGTTCGCCTGTGTCATTCACGTTCTTTGCAAAGGCGATGTGGCCTGTGTCATAGGGGTCAAACCCCAGTTTTTTAAAGATCGTCTTGCGGTGATAGCGTTTGTCGCGGCTGGGGATCACGGCGGCATTGAGTGCGGCGCCACGCTCGTTGGTTTCCTCGATCACATGGCGCAGCGCGTCTTCTTCAAAGATTTCTTGAAAGCCGATGATATCGGAATCCATCGACAGGATCTGATCCGCCATCCAATCGACTTTCCACGCATGTTCCTCGGGTGTGTAGGACTGGAAGCGATAATACTCCTGATCCGCTCCGATCAGGTTTTTGACATTAAAAGACGCAAGCGTGAAATGCATGGGATCTATCCGTAGGTCTGAAGGACGTGGGCAAAGAGCGCTGGGTCGACGTTGCCGCCGGTGGTGACGGCGATGGTGGCGTCCATAGTGAGCGCGTCGCCATGAAAGAGAGCCGCCGCAAGCGACACCGCGCCGCCGGGTTCCAGCACCACTTTGAGGCGGTTGAAGGCCAACGCCATGGCGCGCTTGGCCTCTTCATCAGAGACCGCGATGCCTTGGCCTGCGAGGCGGTGGAGGATGGGGAAGGTCATCTCGCCGGGGGCTGGCGTGAGGATTGCGTCACAGAGGCCTTTTGCCGGGCTATTGTGGGCCGTGATCGTACCGGTTTCGAGCGAGATGCGTACGTCGTCAAACCCTTGTGGCTCACAGGTGCGTACTTTCATCTTTGGCGCTTTGGCTTCTAGCGCCAAGGAAATTCCCGCAGACAAGCCACCGCCGCCTGTACAGATCAAAACCTCTGCCGCATCAATGCCGACCTCCGCCGCTTGTTCGGCAATCTCAAGGCCTGTGGTGCCTTGGCCCGCGATGACCTGAGCGTCGTCATAGGGGCGGATTAGGATCATGCCAGCTTTGGTGTAAGCCTCCGCAGCTTCTTCGCGGCTTTCGCCCCCTGCGCGGTCATAGAGCACGACGTCGGCCCCCAAAGCACGGGTGTTGTCGATTTTAATCTGTGGCGCATCGGCAGGCATAACGATCACGGCTTTGACGCCATGGGCCGATGCCGCAGATGCCACTCCCTGCGCGTGATTGCCTGAAGAAAACGCGATTACGCCCTGTTTTCTCTGTGCGTCGCTGAGTGCTGAGACCGCAGACCATCCGCCGCGAAACTTAAACGACCCGGTGTGCTGCAGGTTTTCAGGTTTCACGAAAGCACGCCGTCCGGCGATCTCGTCCAAAAACGGAGACGATAGAAGCGGTGTGCGTCTTGCATGTCCCCTGAGCCGCTCGGCGGCGGCTTCGATCATGTCTATGTTCATGTGAGCCTCGCAATCCACGCACGCAGGGTGTCCAACGCTTCGGGTTCATCTAGGAAGGGGATGTGACCGCGGTCCGCGACGGTGACGGCCAGAGCATCGGGCAGTTCCTTTTGCATGCGCTCAAAGGCGGTCGCGGACAAAAGGTCGGAGTTCGCGCCTCGGATCAGGGCCACAGGGAGATGAGCGAAGGCTTTAAAAAAGGGCCAAAGGTCCGGCACGGCTTGCAGGCTTGCGGCCTCGACCGCGTCCCGCAGTTTGGGGTCGTAGGTGTTGATCAGGCCGTTCGGTGTCTGGTGATGCTGTTTCTCGACTTCTTCGCGCCAGCGGCTGTCGGGCACATTGGCAAACCCTGCCATGACGCTGGACCGGACCGCAGCTGCTTCAGCGTAGGTTTTCCACACGGGCGGACGCCCCAGATAGCCCATGATGGCCGACAGACCCGCTGTGTCCAGTTCCGGCCCGATATCGTTCATCGCAACGCCGATCAGACGATCCATACACATTGCGCCCAGCGTCATCGCAATTAGCCCGCCGCGCGAAGTGCCCAGAATGGCGAACCTCTCGAGACCCAGATGGTCCATCAATTCAATCGCGTCTTGGGCTTCGCGCAAGACGGAATAGGTGGTGAAATCCTCGACCCAATCGGATTTGCCGCGCCCGCGATAATCCATCTTGATCAGCCGCGCGCCGGGGAGATGGCCGTCGATATAGCTGAAATCGGTGGAATTACGGGTTAGGCCTGAGAGGCAAAGGACGGGGACCTCTTTGGTGCCCTCATCGGTATAAAAAATCGTGACCCCGTCAGAGGTTTGAAAATTGGCCATCAGGCCCTCGCTAAATCTGGAATTGTGGTGAGGTCAGACAGAACATGATGCGGGGTCCATGGCAAGCGGTCCATCGGCTCGCCTGCGCGGTTGACCCAAGCCGTTGTGAACCCAAAACCAGCGGCCCCTGCGGCGTCCCAGCCGTTTGAGGACACAAAGAGCACTGCGTCTCGGGCGCATCCAAAGCGGTTTGTCACCAGCTCATAGACCGAGGCGTCTGGTTTGAAGATACCCACGCTCTCCACGCTGAGCACATCGTCTAGCACATCGCCGATCCCAGCGCTGTCGACCGCGCCTGCGAGCATATCAGGCGAGCCATTGGACAGGATCGCCGTCTCAAACCCCTGATCTTTCAGGGTTTTCAGCATCTCTGGCACCTCTGGATAAGCCGACAGCTCCCAATAAAGCTGCAAAAGCCGTTCGCGCAGCGCGGGCTCAGCGAGGCCAGAGGCCTCCAGCGCCCAGTCCAAGCCCTCTTGGGTGACTTGCCAGAAATCCGTATGGGCGCCTGTGACGGCACGCAGCCAGGTGTATTGCAGCTGTTTCAAGCGCCAGTCATTCGCGACCTTGGGCCAATGGGTGGCAAATGCTTCGCGCCCCGGTTCTTGCGCCGCTTCGCGAGCGGCAGCGGCGACGTCAAACAGCGTGCCATAGGCGTCAAAAACGCAAGCTTTGATAGGCATAGGTGATCCTCCGTTGCGGCCAGAATGATCCCTTGCGACGTGAAGTCAATGCAGCGCGATTTGCATCAATGCATTTTTCCCGATAGGGGAGGCGCGTCAGAGGTCACTGGGGCGTCTGAGAACAGATTGGACAGACCATGAGTGATGCAAAACAACTCGCCAAAGCGGGCGACAACGTACAGATCCACTACACCGGCACGCTGGATGACGGCAGCACCTTTGACAGCAGCGAGGGCCGCGATCCGCTGGCGTTCACTTTGGGGTCTGGTCAGGTCATCAAGGGTTTTGATGACGGTGTGACCGGCATGAGCGTGGGCGAAGAGAAAACCATCCACATCCCATGCGAAGACGCTTATGGCCCGATCAACCCAGCCATGATGCAGGATGTGCCGCGTGAGCAGATCCCGGACGAGATCCCTCTGGAGCTGGGCATGATGCTACAGATGCAGGGGCAGGCGGGTGACGTGATCCCTGTAACGGTTGTGAATATCACCGACGAAACCGTTACGCTGGACGCAAACCACATGCTGGCGGGCAAGGATCTGACTTTTGCGTTGAAACTGGTGAGCATCGGCGCACCGGTTGCAGCGGGTGGCGAAGAGAAAAGCTGCGGCTGCTGCTAAGTCTTTCGATCAGAATAGAAAAAGCCGGGTGTGATGCCCGGCTTTTTGCTTTTCAGATGTCTATAAAACCTAGAGGTTTTCCGGCTGCGGCATCCCCAGCACGTGATAGCCGCCATCCACGCGGATGATCTCGCCTGTGGTGCAGGCTCCGGCTTCGGACGCGAGATACACAGCCGTGCCGCCAACCGCTTCAAGCGTCGCATTGGCACGCATCGGCGCGTTGGATTCGGTCTGACGGAAGGTCTTGCGTGCCCCGCCAATCGCAGCGCCCGCCAGCGTTTTCATCGGACCCGGAGAAATCGCGTTCACACGGATACCTTCTGGGCCAAGGTCGTTTGCCAGATAGCGCGTTGCAGCCTCAAGCGCGGCTTTTGCCACGCCCATGACGTTGTAGAAGGGCGTCACACGATTAGAGCCCTGATAGGTCAGGGTTAGGATCGTGCCGCCTTGCTCCTTCATCAAAGGATGCGCGCGGCGGGCGACCTCGATCAGGCTGTAGGCCGAGATGTCCATGGAGTTCTTGAAGTTCGCGCGAGAGGTGTCCAGGAACCGGCCTGTCAGCTCGTTCTTGTCAGAATAGGCAATAGCGTGAACGACGAAGTCGATGTTGTCCCAGCGCTGGCCCAGCTGATCAAACGCTGCATCCAAGGACGCATCGTCCGTCACATCCACATCGACCATGAAATCGCTACCAAGGCTTTCCGCCAGAGGCGCAAGACGTTTGCCAAAGGCCTCGCCTTGATAGGTGAAGGCCAGCTCTGCTCCGGCCCCATGCATGGCTTTTGCAATGCCCCAAGCGATCGAGCGATCGTTTGCGACGCCCATAATCAGGCCGCGTTTTCCTTTGAGCAGGTCAGACATATCTTTCGTCCCTTAAAGTTGTCTTGTTGCTAAATCAGTGGGTTAGCCGGTGTATTTCGACATGATCATCGACCCGTTGGTGCCGCCAAAGCCAAAGCTGTTGGTCATCACGCTATCAAGCCCTGCGTTTTCCACGAGGCTCGTGGCGATTTCGCCTTCGTTGATGCCGTCGGCCAGGGTTTCAACGTTGATTGATGGGGTGATGAAGTCATTGTCCAGCATCAAGAGGCAGAAGATCGCCTCCATCGCGCCAGCCGCGCCCTGACCATGGCCGGTCATGGATTTGGTCGAGCTGATCGGAGGCACATTACCCTCGCCGAATACACGGCGGACCGCTTCGACTTCGCCGACGTCGCCGACAGGGGTCGAGGTGCCGTGGGCGTTGATATAGCTGACTTTGCGACCCTCAGGCAGAGTCTGCAGCGCCAAACGCATCGCGCGCTCGCCGCCTTCGCCAGACGGGGCGACCATGTCGTGGCCGTCGGAAGTTGCTGCGAAGCCCGTGACTTCGGCGTAGATTTTCGCACCGCGTGCCAGAGCGTGGTCGAGATCTTCAAGCACCACAATGCCGCCACCACCGGTGATGACAAAACCGTCGCGGTCTTGGTCAAATGCGCGGGACGCTTTGGTCGGATCATCGTTTTTCTTGCTGGACATCGCGCCCATGGCGTCAAAGAGGCATGACAGGGTCCAGTCCAGTTCCTCACCGCCGCCCGCGAACATGACGTCTTGTTTGCCCATCATGATCTGCTCTGCGGCATTGCCAATGCAGTGCAGGGATGTCGAGCAGGCCGAGGTGATCGAATAGTTGATACCTTTGATCTTAAAGGCCGTCGCGAGGTTCGCCGAAATGGTCGAGCTCATGCATTTTGGCACGGCAAATGGCCCGATCCGCTTTGTCGCGCCGGTCTTTGCCACGGTTTGGTGCGCGGTCAGCATGGCCGAGGTGGATGGACCACCGGAGCCCGCCACCAAACCCGTGCGTTCGTTAACAACCTGATCTTCCGAAAGCCCCGCATCCGCGATGGCTTGGCTCATCGCGATATGGGCATAGGCCGCGCCGGGCCCCATAAACCGCAGGGTGCGTTTGTCGACATGTTCGCTGACGTCGATTTTCAGCGTGCCCGCCACCTGAGAGCGGAACCCGTGTTCCACCATCTCGGGGCTGGCTTCGATGCCGGATTTACCTGCCTTGAGGCTGGCGATGACTTCTTCTGCGTTATTGCCGATTGAGCTGACGATGCCCAAACCAGTGACGACGACTCGACGCATATGCGTACTCCTGAATTTGTGCCGGGGTGGGCTTAGCTTTCGGACAGGGCGACTTTCATACCTGTGACTTGGTAGATAACCTCTCCGTCGGCCTCTACAATACCATCAGCGACGCCCATTGTCAGACGGCGGGTTTGCACGGCTTTGGTGAAATCCACCTTATAGGTCAGCATTTTGCGATCCGGGCGCACCATGCCGGTCAGTTTTACTTCGCCAACACCCAGCGCATAGCCGCGTCCTTGCCAGCCGCGCCAGCCTAGGTTGAAACCGGTCAGCTGCCAGAGGCCATCCAGGCCTAGACAGCCCGGCATGATCGGGTTGCCGGGGAAGTGGCAGTCAAAGAACCAGAGGTCCGGCGTGATGTCGAATTCAGCCACCACATGGCCTTTGCCATGTAGGCCGCCATCACCGGAAATATCCGTGATCCGATCCATCATCAGCATCGGAGGAGCAGGCAGTTGGGCGTTCCCTTCGCCGAATAATTCGCCGCGGGCGCATTTAAGGAGGTCCTCTTTGTCAAAGCTGCTTGGATAATCGGCCATAGAGGCATGCCCCTTTCTTGTCATTCTGTGTCTTCATTTCCGTCTAGCACTGCATGCCATGGGGCTGCAAGGTGACACTGAGGCCGCAGCGCCTGTCTTTGCGACGCATTTTCAATTGAAAGGGGCGTCAGCGGGGCTTATATTGGCCAAGAACCAGATGGCAGGCATTGTGATGACACCAACCGCGATCAAGAATGGAACCAAATGGCTGGCGAGCGCCGATGTGCGCCCGACGCGCCAACGCGTTGCGCTTGCGTCTTTACTGGTGGGTGACGGAATGGATCGCCATGTCACTGCCGAGAGCCTGTTTGACGATGCCCGTGGCGTCGGTGAAAGCGTGTCTTTGGCGACGGTCTACAACACTCTGCGCGCCTTTTGTGATGCTGGTTTGATGCAGGAAATTACGGTGGATGGCTCTAAAAGCTATTTTGACACCAATATTTCCGACCACCCGCACTTCTTCTGGGAAGATGATCGTGTGTTGACCGATGCGCCTGCAGAGCAGCTTAAGATCGTCCAACTGCCAGAAGCACCTGCGGGTGCCGAGATTTCTAAGGTCGACGTCGTGGTGCGTCTGCGCCGTAAGTAGTCTGACATTCAGAAAATTTAGCGATCGGGGCGACGTCAGTCGTTCCAACGTTGCACGTAGTCGGTCTGATACGCCCGCTTGGCACGTTTTGGCGTCAGGGGCTTGCGCACCACGTAGTGAATGATCAAAGGCGCTCCGGCGGGCAGCTCTCCTTGAACGCGCGGGCGGCGTCCGGTTTGCGTCGGGTCGCTGACGCGGGCGGTCTGATTTGCAAGGGCGGGGCGGAGCGGTTGCAGTAGAACGTCCAAAACCTCATAGCCGCGCGCGTTTTGCCAATAGCCAAAGATCATTTCGGGGCAGATCTGATAAAACCCGTGATTTATCCAGTTATTGCAAGGGGATTGCCCGATCAGAACCCCTCCGGGTTTTAGCGCTTTGTCGATATTTTTATAGGCTGTGGGAAGGTCAAAAATATGCTCGCACGTGCCCCCGTCATAGATCACGTCAAACTGCGCCTCTAGCTCTTTGGGCAGTTTTTGGGACAGGTCACAGACGATGGATGCCTTCTCAAAATCGGAATAATCGATCGAGTCGACCTGCGAAAACCCAAGTTGATGAAACAGGGCTTCGGAATAGGCATCGTCTGCATTGTGCAGTTGATCCTCGGTCACGCCGGGCAAGTGCTCTTCGAGTGCCTTGGACAGTAATTTTGCCGAGGCTCCTCGGCGCGAACCGACCCATGTTTGACGCCCGAGCATCGCAAAACGTCCAGTGAGGTCGTGGGTTTTCACCGTCTCAATAAGGCGGGCAACGAGCGTGTCTGGAAGCGCCATTTACGCAGCACCGAAAGGGGTTAGAACCACTGACCCGGCTCCATCAACCCGAGGTCCATTAACTGACGAGAGTGCCATTCAAACGGCACCGAATTGTGCCACTTGAAGCTCTTGATGTCATAGGTCGAGCCCGCGTTGGTCTTGAGCGCCTTAGCCGCGCGGAAGGAACAGACCGAGGCGGTCAGATTGCTGTGCCATGCGCAGCTGTAGGTGTTCATTTCCTCGTCGGAAAACGTGAAATCCGGACGCAGGTAAACGCCTGGTGTGGCTCGAAAAATCGAAATTCTGTCGATCTTGCGTTTGGCCTTTGGAATATGCTCTTCAAACCGCCAGCGCAGCCCGCCGTAGAAATCCAGCTGCCGCTCTTTGGGATGATTGTGGTTCTCTGGATCAGGCCGCGCCAAAGCGTAGTAGCCAGCCTTGTCCATCATCGCCCCTTCGATGGTCACCGCGTCGCGATGCTGGTGCAGGTTTTCCGCATAGAGGTCGACCACATAGGTCAACATTGCCGAGCGGCGCTCTTCGGCGTGAAAGGCCAGCATTTCGCCAATGCTGCGCGTCTCGCAGAACGGAAACAGCAAGTATTCAGCGTTGAAGCAGTAGTAGAGCCACTGGTCCGTGCAGGCCTCTGCGACCTCATTGACCGCGGAGATCATGTCAGGGCCGCTCGCGGTCTCCATATCGATGCGGATGACCATCTCGGCGACATCATGCGCTAGCTTAAAACCGCTGGGCATAAAGGCCAGCACTTGCTTGAACCCAATGTCCTTGTGGTGGCGCAGGGTGGTGTCCAGCTCCACATCGTCTTCGGCAAAGATCAGGGCAAGCGGGCCTTTGGCGACAAGACCCGCGTCGGATTTCAATAGCTCGGCAAAACTCGTGAACTGCATCGGTGCCTACTTTTGATTTTTGCTGAAAGTGATCGAAATCGCCTCTTATTGCAAGCGTCACGCATCGTGGTATAGGGAGGCGCTCTGGATTTTAGAGGTAAGATCATGGCCGACCCCAAGAAGCTCTTTATCAAGACCTATGGCTGTCAGATGAATGTCTATGACAGTGAACGAATGGCCGAGGCTATGGGTGGGGCAGGCTATGTCACGACGGAAACGCCGGATGACGCGGATATGATCCTGCTGAACACTTGCCACATCCGCGAAAAAGCCGCCGAGAAGGTCTATTCCGAATTGGGCCGCTTTAAGGGTCTGAAGGCAGAAAAGCCGGACCTGAAGATTGGCGTCGCAGGCTGTGTCGCGCAGGCCGAGGGCGAAGAGATCATGCGTCGTCAGCCTTTGGTGGATCTGGTCGTGGGGCCTCAGGCCTATCACCGCCTGCCAGAGATGGAAGAGAAGGCGCGTGGCGGGGCGAAGGCGCTCGATACGGATTTCCCTGAAGAGGATAAGTTTGAGAAGCTGAAAGGCCGCGGCAAAGCCAAACGCGCGCCGGCGGCGTTCTTAACCGTGCAAGAAGGCTGCGATAAATTCTGTGCGTTTTGTGTGGTGCCATATACCCGAGGTGCGGAAGTCAGCCGTCCCGCCGAACGGGTCCTGAACGAAGCGCGCGATCTGGTCGAGCGCGGCGTGCGCGAGATCACCCTCTTGGGTCAGAACGTAAACGCCTATCATGGCGACGGTCCCAAGGGCGGTACGTGGTCTCTGGCCGATCTGATCTGGGAGCTCGACAAGGTCGACGGTTTGGAACGCATCCGCTTTACCACCAGCCACCCCAATGACATGCAGGACGATCTGATCGCAGCCCATGGCGAATGCAGCAAGCTGATGCCGTATCTGCACCTGCCGGTACAATCAGGCAGCGACAAGATCCTCAAACGCATGAACCGCAGCCACACCGCCGAAAGCTATCTGCGCCTGATCGAGCGCATCCGCGCGGCGCGTCCGGATATCCTGATCTCTGGCGATTTCATTGTCGGCTTCCCTGAAGAAACCGAAGAAGACTTCCAGGACACGATGGCCCTGATCGAAGAGGTCAAATACGGCCAGGCGTTTTCGTTCAAATATTCCACCCGCCCCGGCACGCCTGCAGCGGAACGTCCGCTGGTGGATGATGCAGAGGCCTCAGACCGCCTCTACCGCCTCCAAGCCCTGATCACCCAGCAACAGCAAGAGATCCAGCAGTCCATGGTGGGCCGCGAGGTCTCTGTCATGTTTGAACGCAAAGGTCGGCTTGAGGGTCAGATGGTCGGCAAGTCCGAATATCTGCACGCCGTGCACGTGGCGAATGCAGATGTGAATGTCGGCGATATCCGCGCTGTGAGAATCGTTGAAAGTAGCGCAAATTCGCTGGGTGGCGTCCTCGTTTGAGGTAACAAAAGTTAACCTTTCAGCCCGTTCCCTATATTTTCTTGGCGTTGCGCGGCTTTCTATGGTCGCCCACAATATCTTGTGGATTTCCCTTCACATGATCGGAAAATTTGCTACAGTACTGTCATGAATGATGTCGGCTCTTCCCTTGGCTGCTGCGGCCCGGGTGGCGCGCGACAGTGAGGGTAGTATCGTGGCAGATTATTTCACAACCGGCCTGCGCCGTGCATTGGGGAGCATCGCAATTGCTGCGATCACATGCACCAGCGTGGCGACCACTGCGGTCGCGCAAGGCACCAAAACCATCCGAGGCGCGGAATATAAACCAACCATCTGGGTCGATCCGGATGGCTGTCAGCATTGGGTGATGGACGACGGCGCAGAGGGCTATATGACCCCGAATGTAAACCGTCATGGCATTCCAGTTTGCGACCATTCCAAGCTTTGCGGCATGATGAATGCGGATCAGTTCTTTGCCTCTGGCAGCTATCGCATCACCAGTCAGGGCCGCGCGCGACTGGCGCAGTTCTTTCAACAGAACGGCTCGGATGCTTACATCATCATCGGCCATACGGACAGCCGGGGCTCTGACGAAAGCAATATGAAGCTTTCGTTCAACCGCGCCGCGACCGTCGCGAATGTCGGTGTTAGCACGGGTGCGAATATCGTGGACGTGCGGGGCTATGGCGAACGCATGCCGCGGGCTTCGAATAAAACATCTGTTGGACGCGCGGAAAACCGCCGCGTCGAAATCATGTGTCTGAATTAAGGGGAGCGACGATGAAACTGAAATCAACAGCACTCGCTCTCTTTGCAGCCACCGCGATTTCCGGCTGTGTGGAAACTTTTGAGGGCGGCAAGAACATCACCGATCGAACTATCGATCAGGGCTTTGACGACAAACACCTCAGCCAGCTTGTGGCGGGTATTTGGGTCGATCCAAACGGCTGTGACCACTGGATTATTGACGACGGCCTCGAAGGCTATCTCAGCCAACGTCTTGATCGCTATGGCAAGCCAGTCTGTTCCGGTATCGCGCCGCCAAACACGGCAACTGGCCCTTACAAGGAAGGGTCTAAGTTCCACGACAAGATATGATCCGGTCCCAGATCACAGTTCATTACCCAAAAGACCGCGCGCACCCGCTCGCGGTCTTTTTTTGTAACTGTGGCGTGAATTTTACAGCCAACTGCTTGCAGGTTTTTTGGAAAATTTGCAGGCTAAGACTCAGCCATTATTCAAAAAGGAGAGCTGCTTGGCCATAAGTGCCCTGACCCCGCCATCCACTGGGGAAACATCGAAAGAAGTTCTGATCGAGTTCCCAGACAATCGCCTTTTGATCGACCTTTGCGGTGAATATGACCGCAATCTCGCGGATATAGAGCAGCAGCTCTCGGTTCAAATCATTCGCCGTGGCAACCAGTTGGCCATTTTGGGCGAAGAGGCCCATCAAAAAGAAGCGGCCGAGGTCTTGCAGTCCCTCTATCAACGTCTGGAAACCGGCAAATCGGTCGAACACGCGGATATCGATCGCGAGCTGCGCATGGGTGGATCGGAAAAAGGCACCGGAGCGCGGGACGGCGACCAGATGGAGCTCTTCAAAGGCGGAAAGGTCGAGATCAAGACCCGTAAGAAGCTGGTTGAGCCTCGGACCGATGCACAAAAGGCCTATGTGCAGAACCTCTTCAAAAACGAGATGGCTTTTGGGATTGGCCCCGCAGGCACCGGTAAAACCTATCTGGCTGTCGCAGTTGGCGTGTCGATGTTCATCGGAGGCCATGTGGACCGTATCATCCTTAGCCGCCCTGCGGTCGAAGCGGGTGAAAAGCTCGGCTATCTGCCCGGCGACATGAAGGACAAAGTCGACCCCTATATGCAGCCGCTTTATGATGCGCTGAACGATTTCCTTCCGGGCAAACAACTCGCGAAACTGATCGAAGAGAAAAAGATCGAAATCGCGCCGCTGGCCTTCATGAGGGGCCGCACGCTCGCGAATGCCTTTGTTGTGCTGGATGAGGCGCAAAACGCTACAACCATGCAGATGAAAATGTTCCTGACCCGTCTGGGCGAAGGTTCTCGCATGGTGATCACCGGCGACCGCAGCCAGGTTGACCTGCCGCGCGGCGTGCAATCGGGCCTGCGTGATGCAGAGCGGCTGCTCAGCGGTATCAAAAACATCAGCTTCAACTATTTCACTGCAGATGACGTGGTCCGTCACCCGCTTGTGGCCGCCATCATCAAGGCCTACGACGCGGATTCTGAACGCGCCATGGCCGACAAAGCCTAGGCTTTCATCTTGCGCAAAATACTCACGGGGGTGTGGGGGCAGTCGGCCCCCACGAGGCCAGTTACATGATCGTAGACATTCAATTTGAAGACAGTCGCTGGCAGGATCTGGACTTGCAGAGGCTGGCCGATCAGGCCTACGCTCAGACGCTGGCCCATCTCGGCTTGGGCGATGACTGGGAGGTCAGCCTTCTCGCCTGCGATGATGCGCGCATCGCCGATCTGAATGCCGAGTTTCGCGAGAAACCGACCCCCACCAACGTCCTCTCATGGCCCTCCGAGGAACGCGGCTCTGATGAGGACGGTGGCAACCCCGATCTGCCCGAAGGACCAGACCCGGAACTCGGCGATATCGCCATCGCCTATGACACCTGTGCCCGCGAATCCGAGGCCGCAGGCAAGCCAATGCGCGACCATGTCACGCATCTATTGGTTCACGGCGTGCTACATTTGCTGGGATATGATCACATTCGTGACAAAGATGCCGCCCTTATGGAGGGTTTAGAGGTCGAGATACTTGGCAAACTAGGGTTGAGTAACCCATATTATGAAGGATAACGGGGTTTCTCCCCGATTTGGAAAGGTACAATGGGCGACAGCACCGACGGGTCTTCTATCGCAGCGCAGAGCGCGCAGGGCGAGATCCCAGAATTAAATAAAAGCGGCGGGTTTTTTCGTCGCATTCTCGAAGCGATTAGCCCCGCAGATGTGGGCGAGGTCGCAGAACCTCAGCAAACAAATAAGCCGAGCACCCAGACCCATGGGATGATAAACCTGCGTCGGATGCGGGTTGAAGATGTGGCCGTGCCCAAAGTGGACATCGCCTCGGTTCCTGTCACCATGACACGTGCCGAACTGGTAGATGTGTTCCGCGAAAGCGGCTTCACGCGTTTGCCTGTCTTTGACGGCACGCTGGATACGCCGGTTGGTTTTGTGCACCTCAAGGACCTGGCGCTGAAACACGGGTTCAATGGATCTGGCGGGCGGTTTTCATTGCGTCAGATGCTGCGGCCGCTCCTGTTCGTGCCACCCTCTATGCCCATCGGTGTTCTGTTGACAAAAATGCAGACCGAACGGCGTCACATGGCTTTGGTCATTGACGAATACGGCGGCGTGGACGGCCTCGTGACCATCGAAGACCTGATCGAACAGGTGGTCGGAGAGATCGAGGACGAACACGACCAGGAAGAGGCAGCACTGTGGCGCGAGGAAAGCCCCGGTTGCTATCTGGCGTTGGCGAAATCTCCGCTGGATGAGTTTGAACCGGTCATTGGGCGCTCGCTGACCAACCACGAAGAGATCGACGAAGAAGAGATCGATACACTGGGTGGTCTGGTCTTTATGCTCGCTGGCCGTGTGCCCGCGCGGGGCGAAGTCGTTGTGCACCCCGATGGCACAGAGTTCGAAGTCGTGGACGCCGATCCGCGCCGCATCAAACGGCTGCGTGTGATCCTAAGCGATCAAAATGCCCATGCCGACGGCTGATCTGGTGTCGCGATATGCCGGGCTGCCCCGTTGGGGGCGGCTTGGTATCTGGGCGATATTGGGTGTGATTTCGGCTTTGGGGCAAGCGCCTTTTGGATGGGCGCTTGTCTCGGTTCTTGGCTTTGCGTTCGCCTTTCTTTTCTTTGAACGCACAAAGGGCACCGATGCGCCAACTTTACAGGGTTGGGCCTTTGGGTTCGGCTACTTTCTTCTGACACTCCAGTGGCTTGTGAGCCCTTTCCTTGTAGAGCCTGAGCAGCATGGCTGGATGGCGCCCTTTGCCTTGGTGCTTATGCCTGGCGGGCTTGCGTTGTTCTGGGCCGCTGCTTTTTGGGGGGCTGGTCGCTTGGGCAGAAGTTCTGCCTTGATCTTTGCGCTGCCTCTGATGGAGCTGGCCCGCGCATATGTTTTCACAGGTTTTGCTTGGGGCATGCCTGCTTATGGCATGGTTGATAGCGCCTTGGGGCAGGTGGTCACCTGGGTCGGATCGCATGGGTTGAATGTCTTTGTGCTCGCGATTGCTTGGACCGTTGCGCAGGCGATCAACTCTCACGGGCAGTTTCGGCTCGCATTCCTAGGCCTCGCTGTCGCCGCAGTGCTCGCCATTCTCTGGCCTGCGCCTGAGCCAATGGCACCGCGCGACGACGCTCCAATGATCCGGTTGATACAACCCAACGCAGCGCAACATGAAAAATGGGATCCGGACCTGATCGATGACATTTTTGTTCGTGGCCTTGCCTTGACGCGAGCAGAGGCTGACGGCCCAATTGCCCTGACCATCTGGCCCGAGACGTCTTTGCCCGAGATCCTGAACTATGGCGATGAGCTCTTGAAGCAGGTCACAGAGGCCGCCGGACTTACGCCCGTGGTGATCGGAGCGAACCGTTTTGAAGGCCCACGCCTTTTCAATTCCGCCGCGCTCATCGGATCTGATGGCGAGGTCCATGCGATCTATGACAAGCACCACCTTGTGCCCTTTGGGGAATATCTGCCGTTTGGCGATTTCCTTGCGCGGTTTGGCTATTACGGCATGGCTGCGAGCCAGGGGCATGGTTTCTCACCCGGAGCTGGGGCCGAGTTGATGGATCTTGGCCCGTTGGGCCTCGCGCTGCCATTGATTTGCTACGAAGTGGTTTTCCCGCAAGATGTGCGCGCCAGTCAGATCCGAGCCAATATGCTGATGCAGATCACCAATGATGCGTGGTTTGGAACGTTCTCGGGCCCCTATCAGCACCTCGTTCAGGCGCAGATGCGGGCGATGGAAATGGGCCTGCCGATGGTGCGGGCAGCTAATACGGGTGTCTCGGCCATGATCGATGCACGCGGTCGGATCGTGGCGCAATTGCCGCTGAATGAAGCGGGATATCTAGATGTACGCCGCCAGGATCCTTTACCGCAAACGCTCTATGCCTGGGTAGGAGACGCGCCTGTTTTGGCATTTCTGATCCTGGTGCTTCTGGGATACATCACCGTCCGCCCCCGCGAATTCGCTTGACCGCATGGTCAACCCCGCCTAAGTCCCGTTGATATCACCGCCGCCACAACGGCTTCCTGACGTGGCGGTTAGATTTCTCAATGGAGCACTTCATGGCACGACAGAATTACACGTTCACTTCCGAGTCCGTTTCGGAAGGACACCCAGACAAGGTCTGCGACCGCATTTCCGATGCAGTCCTCGACGCTTTCCTCGCCGAGGAACCAGAGGCCCGCGTCGCAGCAGAGACCTTTGCAACCACAAACCGCGTTGTTATTGGCGGTGAGGTGGGCTTGTCTGATCCGGACAAACTCAAAGATTACATGGGCCAGATCGACGCGATCACCCGCGCTTGCATCAAAGACATTGGCTATGAGCAAGACAAATTCCACCATGAGACCGTAGAGGTCACGAACCTGCTGCACGAACAATCCGCGCATATCGCGCAGGGCGTGGATGCGGCCGCTGACAAAGACGAAGGCGCGGGCGATCAGGGCATTATGTTCGGCTACGCGACCAACGAAACCGACGCGCTTATGCCGGCTCCGATCCAGTATTCCCATGCGATCCTGCGCCGCCTGGCCGAGGTGCGTAAATCCGGTCAAGAGCCTGCGCTGGGCCCGGACGCGAAATCTCAGCTTTCCGTTGTTTATCGCGATGGCAAGCCTGTGGGCGTCTCTTCTGTGGTTCTCTCCACGCAGCACTTGGATGAAGCGCTGAGCAGCGAAGACATCCGCGCAATAGTCGCGCCGTATATCGAAGAAGTTCTGCCTGAAGGTTGGCTGACCTCAGAGACCGAATGGCACGTGAACCCAACCGGCAAATTCGTCATCGGCGGCCCTGATGGGGACGCGGGTCTGACCGGCCGTAAGATCATCGTGGATACCTATGGCGGCGCGGCACCTCACGGGGGCGGTGCGTTCTCTGGTAAAGATCCAACCAAGGTGGACCGCTCCGCAGCCTATGCGGCGCGCTATCTGGCGAAGAACGTCGTGGCTGCAGGCATGGCAGATCGCTGCACGATCCAGCTGTCTTATGCGATTGGCGTGTCCAAGCCGCTGTCGATCTATGCAGACACCCATGGCACTGGCAACGTCGCCGACGCGGCGATCGAAGCGGCCGTGGCGTCCGTGATGGATCTCACGCCACGCGGCATCCGCCAGCATCTGGGTCTGAACAAGCCGATCTATCAGCGCACCGCAGCCTATGGCCACTTTGGTCGTACGCCGGATGCCGACGGCGGGTTTAGCTGGGAAAAAGACGATCTGGTGACAGCGCTGAAAGCGGCCGTCTAAGCACATCGCGCTGACGAAAGAGACACAAAGGTCGCCAAACTGGCGGCCTTTTTCTTTGCCGCCTTGGCAGCTCTCGCTTGCTGCGCTAGCTCTGAAGGGCACGCCGGAGGATCTGAATTGCGTAGTTTACTTGTTGTTTTTGCCACACTTTTGGCCACTCAAACCCTTGCTGAAAGCCATGGCGACCTGCCACCCAAGTTCGAAGTGCGTGGCACGACTTTGGTCTATGACACTGAGACGAGGGTAAACTCCGAGATTGAATCTGACGACGTGGACCACCTATTGGCGGTCTTGCGCGCCAACGAAGAGCTTCGCGTGCTGGAACTCAACAGCAGCGGTGGCAGCGTTTGGGCCGGGCGTGAAATGGCGCGGATCGTGATTGATTTCGGGCTGGACACCATCGTGCATGGGGAATGCGCGAGTTCCTGCGTCCGCGTTTTTCTGGCAGGCCAAAACCGACAGATGACCTTAGGGTCCAAACTAGGTTTTCACCAACCCTTCTGGAGCGCGGCCAATATGCAGAGCTACTACGAGCAATGGCGCGAGCAGGACGGCTGGGACACACCGTTTGATTTTTCCGAATGGGTCTTTGAAGACACGCAACGCGAGTTCCACGAAGACCTCACCTATATGATTTCACGCGGGGTAGACGCTGAGTTCGCGGTGAAAAGCAAAGGCATCCCCAATAGCGACAACTGGTACCCGACGCGGGTCGAGCTGACCTTGGCGGGGGTTCTCCGCAGCGAATAATCCAAACGAAGGGCTTGCACATGACGCGCTCATACGGCAGAGGGCGCGCAGCAAAGCCTATGGATCCCCTATGTCTAACCCATCTGATACGCCCAAAACCCACCCCTCTGGCGCGCCTTGGCGGAACTTCTATGGCCGCTTCAAAGGCAAGGGGCTGCGCAAATCTCAAGAGGCTTGGCTGGACGAGGATCTGGCGGCTCTGTCGCCCGGTAAGGTGAGCTGGGAGGACAATCCAGAGCGGGAGGCTTTGGATCTGGCGGGGCTGTTTGGAGACCGCGATCTATGGCTGGAAATCGGCTTCGGTGGCGGCGAGCATATGATTCATCAGGCCAGTCAGAACCCCGACGTCGGGTTTATCGGCTGTGAACCCTATATCAACGGCGTCGCCATGCTTTTGGGCAAGATCCGCGAAGCAGGGGCCGAGAATATCCGCATCCATCCGGGCGACGCGCGGGATATGTTTGATGTGTTGCCATCAGAGTCCGTGTCCAAAGCCTTTTTGCTCTATCCCGATCCGTGGCCGAAGAAACGTCACCATCGGCGTCGCTTTGTGACACAAGAGCATCTGGTGCCGCTGCATGGGGTTATGAAACCCGGCGCGATCTTGCGGGTGGCGACCGATATTCCTGACTATGTGCGTCAAACCCTGCAAGAGGTGCCTAAGGCCGGCTTTGAATGGTTGGCCGAGACGGCGGAGGACTGGCGGCAGCCTTGGGGAGACTGGATTTCGACTCGCTATGAGCAGAAGGCATTTCGTGAAGGGCGCAAGGCCCATTATCTGACATTCCGCAGGGTTTAGGCGGGCAGGGGCTTTGCCTCTTTGTGCGGGATTGCAAGCAATCCTTCCCATTCACCCTGAAGTACTTGCGGCAAGATGAAATCTTGGCTTGGTCATGGACGCCGGGAATGTTCTGCGCTAACAGCTTGCCTGACTTGGAATAAGGAAGACCCGAATGTCCGGACATGGCGCCCCGATCCCAATGACCTCTCGTCCCTGCGGCCCGCTGAAAGGCGAGGCAATTGTGCCCGGCGATAAGTCGATTTCGCATCGGTCTTTGATCTTGGGTGCTTTGGCCGTGGGCGAGACCAAGATCTCGGGGCTTTTGGAAGGCGAAGACGTGATTGACACCGCCAAGGCGATGCGCGCCTTTGGGGCAGACGTTGTCGATCATGGCGGCGGAGACTGGTCTGTGTTTGGCGTAGGTGTCGGAGGTTTTGCCGAGCCTGATCAGGTGATTGACTGCGGTAACTCTGGAACTGGCGTACGACTGATTATGGGGTGCATGGCGACGACAGGGATCACGGCGACATTCACGGGCGATGCGTCTTTAAATAAACGTCCGATGGCGCGGGTGACGGATCCGATTGCCCTGTTTGGGGCGCAATCGGTGGGCCGTTCTGAGGGGCGTTTGCCGATGACCATTGTGGGCGCGAAAGAGCCGGTGCCGGTGCGCTATACGACGCCTGTGCCGTCGGCGCAGGTGAAGTCTGCGGTATTGCTGGCGGCTTTGAATGCGCCGGGCCAGACGGTGGTGATCGAGAAAGAAGCGACACGTGATCATACCGAACGGATGCTGGCTGGTTTTGGCGCGGATATTTCTGTGCGCGATACGGATGAGGGGCGCGAGATCACCCTGACGGGTCAGCCCGAATTGGTCGCGCAAGAGATCGCGGTGCCGCGTGATCCGTCCTCGGCGGCTTTCCCTGTCTGTGCGGCTTTGATCACACCGGGCTCTGATGTGTTGGTGCCCAATATTGGTCTCAACCCGACCCGCGCTGGGCTCTTTACCACGTTGCAGGAAATGGGCGCGGATCTGACCTTTGAGAACGAGCGCGAAGAGGGCGGTGAGCCTGTTGCCGATCTGCGGGCGAAATTCTCGCCGGACCTGAAGGGTATCGACGTTGATCCGGCGCGTGCGGCGAGCATGATTGACGAATATCCCGTGTTGTCTGTGGTGGCCTCTTTTGCCCAAGGCGATACGGTCATGAAGGGCGTCAAAGAGCTGCGTGTCAAGGAAAGCGACCGTATTGATGCGATGGCCAAAGGGCTTCGCGCCAATGGCGTTGAGGTCGAAGAGGGAGAAGATTGGTGGATCGTCAAAGGTCTGGGTCACGGCAATGTGCCTGGTGGCGGCACCTGCGAAAGCCAGTTGGATCACCGGATTGCCATGAGCTTCATGGTGATGGGCATGGCCGCACAAAAACCGGTCTCTGTAGATGACGGCGGGCCAATTGCGACGTCTTTCCCGATCTTTGAAAACCTGATGGGCAATCTTGGCGCGCAAATCGTGCGCACGAACGCATGAGCTTTACCGTCGCGATAGACGGGCCTGCTGCGGCGGGCAAAGGCACGATTTCCAAGGCGGTCGCCGCGCATTTCGGATTCGCGCATCTGGACACGGGGCTTCTGTATCGCGCTGTCGGGGCCAAGGTTCTCACTGGGGCTGAGCCGATCGCTGCGGCAGAGGCTTTGATGGCCGAAGATTTGGAGGCCGACAACCTTCGCACGCCCGAGGTGGCCCAAGCGGCGTCCAAAGTGGCCGTGATCGCTGAGGTGCGCGCGGCATTGGTGGCTTTTCAACAGACCTTTGCGCGCCGCGCTGGCGGAGCGGTGTTGGATGGGCGCGATATCGGCACGGTGATCTGCCCAGATGCCGAGGCCAAGCTCTTTGTCACCGCGAGCGCTGAGGTGCGGGCTGAACGGCGGTATCTTGAGCTTGCGGCCAAGGGCCATAAAGACACCCGTGAAGAAGTTTTGGCCGATGTCAAAGCGCGGGATGAGCGGGATACGAACCGTGCAGAGGCTCCGTTGAAGGCCGCAGACAATGCCATTCTGATCGACACCAGTGACCTCTCAATTGAGGATGCAGTGGCGCGAGCGGTGGCCGAGATTGAGGCGCGGTTGCCTGCCTGATCCAGCGGCGACGCAGAATTGACAAGGGTCGCTGCTTGACCGGAGTCCGCGCCGGATTATCTCGGGGGTCAGCAGAAAGAATAGGACAAGAGATGTTTCTTGAAAAACTGGACTGGCGTTATGCGGTCAAGAAAATGGATCCCACCAAAGCTGTCGCCCAAGCCGATGTCGACCTGATAATCGAGGCGATCAGGATGGCACCGACCTCGAGCGGGCTGCAGCCCTTCGAGCTTTTGGTGATCACCAATGACGAGATCCGCGCTAGGATCCAGAAAGTCGCGTGGAACCAGGCTCAGATCACCGAAGGCAGCCATCTGTTGGTGTTCGCGGCCTGGGACACCTACACCGAAGAGCGCATTGATGCGGTCATGCAGCATATGGCCGAGGAACGCGGCGGGCTGACAGAAACGCTCGAGAGCTACTATACGAATCTCAAGAAAATGTACCTGCCGCGCGAGGCAGAGGTGAACTTTGAGCATGCGGCGCGTCAGTCCTATATTGCCTTGGGCTTTGCCATGGCAGCCGCGGCGGAACTGGGCGTGGATTGCACGCCGATGGAAGGGTTTGATCCCGTTAAGGTCGATGAGATCCTTGGTCTTTCGGCAAAGGGGCTGCGGTCAGTGACGCTTTTGCCTTTGGGTGTTCGGGCCGAGACGGGCGATTGGCTCAAAGACATGCCAAAGGTGCGGAAATCGAAATCCGAGATGGTCTCGGAAATCGCCTAAACCGCCGTCGTGATTAGAATGAGAGCCCCAGCCATAAGGTTTGGGGCTCTTTTCTTGGCAAGCTGTGATCCGGGCTTTACGTTTACCGCAACAGAATTGATTTCCCCTCAGGAGTTTACGCAATGAAGACGCGCAGAATTGGTCGCAATGGTCCCGAAGTCTCGGCCCTTGGCATTGGTGCCATGTCGTTTTCCAATTTCTACGGCGAGACCGATGAGGCGCGCTCGCATGCGATCCTGGATGCGGCGCGCGAGGTCGGCGTGACCCATATCGACACGGCTAATGTCTATGGAATGGGCACGTCCGAGACGGCCATCGGGACATATTTCACCAAACATGGCGCTGGGCTACGCGATGGGTTCCACATCGCCACCAAAGCCGCCATCACCCGACGCGATGGCAAACGGTTTTACGACAACACGCTCGCGCATCTGGAAAGCGAGCTGGACCAGAGCCTCGCGCGTCTGGGCACCGATCACGTGGATCTCTTCTATGTGCACCGCCGCAATCCTGACATCCCGATTGAAGAGGTCGCGGGGTTTCTGGGGCAACTGAAAGCCAAAGGCAAAACCCGTGGCATCGGCTTTTCCGAAATCGCGCCCACGTCCCTGCGCCGCGCGGCGTCTGAGCATCATGTGGATGCGGTGCAGTCAGAGTATTCCCTGTCCACCCGCGCGCCGGAACTGGGCCTCGTGCAGGCCTGCGCCGAACTAGGTGCGGCTTTGGTGGCTTTCTCACCCGTCGGGCGATCTTTGCTGACGGATGACCCGATTTCTCTGGAGCGCGCGTCGGGCTTGCCGTGGCTTGGCACGAACCCAAGGTTCCTAGAGCCGAACTACAGCGCCAATTTGGAGGCCGTGAAGCCCTTCCGCGCGCTGGCCTCGGATATGGGCCTACCCGCCGCCGGCCTCGCCATCGCCTGGGTCTTGGCACAGGGGGAGCATGTGACAACGATCCCGGGCACGCGCGCTGTGACGCATTTCATGGAGCTGGTGGCGGGGTGGGAACGCGTGTTGACGCCTGAAGAGTTGAAGGCCGTGGAAGAGGCCTTGCCGCTGGGGTGGGCCCATGGGGATCGCTATAGCGAGGATCAGTGGGTTGGGCCTGAGCGGTATTGTTAGGGCTTTTGGGTCAGGCTTTGGGACATCCGAAAGTAGGGGATGGCACCTTTGAAAAATCGGTTGCCATCAATGGAAAACCCGAGTCTTTTGTAAAAGGGTACGGCAGTTTCTCGGGCGTCGAACCAAAAGACTTCCGCATCCAAGTCTTGGGCCACTTTCAAAAGGTGTTGGAGCATCAAAGATCCAAATCCTAAGCCTTGAAAATTCGCATCAGTAGCGAACTTGCGCAGTCTAACCGCTTGGCCGTCGCGAAAGAGGGAGGCGACGCAGATCAACTTCTCTTCTAAAAAACCGCCAAAATGCATCGCAGTTTCGTCCCCGTCGAGCATTGAGTGTTCGACGGGATAGCCCGGCCAAAGTATTTTGTGACGCAAGGGCAGGGTGTCTCCGGCGGAGATGGCTTTGATCACAATCGACATATGGAGTTGTTTGCAGAAAGTCACGGGATCGGCAAGTCACTGAAAATCGAGGCTTAAGCCTTGCAAAACAGGCGATTCCCCCATAAACAGCGCGCTATCTGACGACCGACAAGAGTCGCAGTCATGGTGAGCAGGGCCTAAGGGAAACCTTTGGCCCTTGTTGTTTGTGTTTTTTGCCATGGATTGCAACGCTTTAGCGCTCGGCCCCAGATGAACGAAACCAAGACCGGCGGAGCCAACCGCGCGGCCAGTAAAACCGATCAAAGGATATACACGCCACATGGCAATGACATCTATGGAGGAATTCGAAGCCCTCTTGAACGAAAGCTTCGAAATGGACACCCCTGATGAGGGGACCGTTGTAAAAGGCAAGATCATCGCAATCGAAGCGGGTCAGGCCATCATCGACGTAGGCTACAAAATGGAAGGCCGCGTTGATCTGAAAGAATTCGCAAACCCTGGCGAAGCTCCTGAAGTTTCCGTTGGCGACGAGGTAGAAGTCTATCTGCGTGCCGCTGAAAACGCGCGTGGCGAAGCAGTTATCTCTCGTGAGATGGCACGCCGCGAAGAAGCTTGGGACCGTCTGGAAAAAGCATATGCCGACGATGCACGCGTCGAAGGCGCGATCTTTGGCCGCGTCAAAGGTGGTTTCACCGTGGATCTGGGTGGCGCAGTTGCGTTCCTTCCAGGCTCTCAGGTCGACGTACGTCCAGTACGCGACGCGGGCCCTCTGATGGGCATGAAGCAGCCGTTCCAAATCCTCAAAATGGACCGTCGTCGTGGCAACATCGTTGTCTCCCGTCGTGCGATCCTCGAAGAGTCCCGCGCAGAACAGCGTGCTGAGGTTATCGGCAAGCTGGCAGAAGGCGATGCGGTTGACGGTGTTGTTAAGAACATCACTGAATACGGTGCCTTCGTTGACCTGGGCGGCGTTGACGGCCTGCTGCACGTCACCGACATGGCATGGCGCCGTGTGAACCACCCGAACGAGATCCTGACCATCGGCGAAACCGTCAAAGTTCAGGTCATCAAGATCAACAAAGAGACCCACCGTATCTCTCTCGGCATGAAGCAGCTGATGGAAGATCCATGGGATATCGTTGCTGCGAAATACCCGCTGGAATCCACCCACACTGGTCGCGTCACCAACATCACCGACTACGGTGCATTTGTTGAGCTGGAGCCAGGTGTAGAAGGTCTGGTTCACGTCTCTGAGATGTCCTGGACCAAGAAAAACGTACACCCAGGCAAGATCGTGTCTACTTCCCAGGAAGTCGAAGTCATGGTTCTGGAAATCGACGGCGCCAAGCGTCGCGTGTCCCTTGGTCTCAAGCAGACCATGCGCAACCCATGGGAAGTCTTCGCGGAAACCCATCCAGAGGGCGCGGAAGTCGAAGGCGAAGTCAAGAACATCACCGAATTCGGTCTGTTCATCGGCCTGCCAGGCGACATCGACGGTATGGTTCACCTCTCCGACATCTCTTGGGAAGAGCGTGGCGAAGATGCGATCCAGAACTACCGCAAGGGCGATCTCGTCAAAGCGGTTGTCTCTGAGGTTGACGTCGAGAAAGAGCGTATCTCTCTGTCCATCAAAGCGGTTGGCGGCGACAAATTCGCAGACGCGACGGGCGGCGTGAAGCGCGGCTCTATCGTGACTGTCGAAGTGACCGCGATCGAAGACGGTGGCATCGAAGTGGAATACGAAGGCATGAAGTCCTTCATCCGCCGCTCCGATCTGGCGCGTGACCGCGCGGACCAGCGTCCAGAGCGTTTCAATGTTGGTGACAAGGTCGACGTTCGCGTCACCAATGTCGACAACAAGACACGCCGTCTGGGTCTTTCCATCAAGGCACGCGAGATCGCAGAAGAGAAGGAAGCAGTTGAACAGTATGGTTCCTCTGACTCCGGCGCGTCCCTGGGCGATATCCTCGGCGCAGCTCTGAAGGGCGACGAGTAATCGCTTAGATCTCTGATCTAAAACCTTTTGGCCTCGCCCAATCGGGCGGGGCCTTTCCTTTTTCAAGGCCTCAGGCCTTCCGTTTCGAAAGACCCCGACAGTGAAACAAGCCCTACAAGACGCGCTGGATGAGCGCGGCTATTCCACTCTGACTCCGGTTCAGCAGGCTGTGATCAGCGACGAGCATCTGGGGCGGGATCTGTTGGTCTCGGCACAAACCGGATCGGGCAAGACCTTGGGCTTTGGTTTGGCGATTGCGCCGACGGTTCTGGGCGAAGGCGAGCGGTTTGAACGGGCCGACACGCCCTTGGCGCTGGTGATTGCGCCGACCCGCGAGCTGGCGATGCAGGTGAAGCGTGAGTTGGGTTGGCTCTATGCGCAGGCCGGAGCCGTGATGGCCTCCTGTGTGGGCGGCATGGACATCCGCAGTGAGCGCCGTGCGCTGGATCGTGGGGTGCATATTGTCGTCGCTACGCCGGGGCGGTTACGCGACCATATCGAAAAAGGAGCGATTGATCTGTCGGACGTGCGCGCGGTGGTGCTGGACGAAGCCGATGAGATGCTCGACCTGGGCTTCCGCGAAGATCTGGAGTTCATTCTGGGCGAATGCCCTGAGGATCGTCAGACGCTCTTGTTCTCAGCCACTGTGCCGAAAATGATCACGGCTTTGGCGCAGAATTATCAGAATGACGCTGTGCGCGTGGTCGTGAAATCTGAGACCCGCCAGCACGCCGACATCGAATACCGCGCCATGCAAGTCATTGATCGCGATGTGGAAAACGCGGTTATCAATAGCTTGCTTTATTATGATGCGCCCAATGCCATCGTCTTTGGCAACACCCGCGCGACTGTGAACCGTCTGACCACGCGGCTGTCGAACCGAGGCTTTCGCGTTGTCTGCCTGTCAGGCGAGCTGACCCAAGCCGAACGCACCAACGCGCTGCAAGCGATGCGGGATGGGCGCGCGAATGTCTGTGTGGCGACCGATGTGGCGGCGCGGGGGATTGACCTGCCGAACCTCGATCTGGTGGTGCATGCGGAACTACCAAGCAGCCATGAAACGCTCCTCCACCGCTCCGGTCGCACGGGGCGGGCAGGGCGCAAGGGCACATCAGCTCTCATCGTCACCAAACGCAGCGCCAAGAAAGCGCAGCGCATTCTCAAGATGGCAAAGCTGGACGCAGATTGGGGTGGTGCGCCAACTTCGGAAGAGGTTTCTGAGCGCGAAGACGCGCGTATGATGGCCGATGAGGGCTGGGCGACTCCGGTCAATGAGAGCGAACAGGACACCGTCGCGGCTTTGACTGAGGCTTTCACCGCAGATCAACTCGCGGCCGCTTATCTGCGCCTGCGGCGCACTGCACGCTCGGCCCCGGAAGAGTTGAATAGCTTTGCTGACACCAAACCCCGCCGCAAAGAGGACTTCGGACCAAGCACTTGGTTCTCGGTCGCTGGTGGCCGTGCCGCGGATGCCGAAGTGCGGCGTCTTTTGCCGATGATCTGCAAGGCCGGAGATCTCACCAAAGACGACATCGGCGCGATCCGCATTCAGCAGAGTGAAACCTTCGTGCAGGTGCTAGATTCAAGCGTCGATGGCTTCCTTGCTGCCATTGGATCGGATCAGACCATCGAGGGCTCTAAAGTGACCCAAATCGAAGGCGCACCGAAATTGGAGCGGCCGGAACAATCCGACCGCCCGTTCAAATCGCGTGGACCCAAGCGCGACGGTGGCAAGACCTTCAAAAAACCTCGTCGCGATGAGGACCGTCCAGCCAAGCCACACCGCAAAGGCGACAGCAAAAAGCTGCGTGACGAAACGGTGTGGAGGGACCTTGGCCCCAAAGCCGACAAGGCCGCCACGGATAAACCAAAGAGCCACAAGAAACGCGACAACGGGCCAGGCGACAAACCCAAGGGTCCACCGCCGCCCAAAGGCAAGCCGAACAGCAAAAAGAACAAGGCCCGTGCCGCGGCAGCCAAGCTGGCGGCCAAGGGGAAAGGAAAGCCTGCAGCCAGAGCCTCGGGCAAAGGTGGCGAGGCGCGTCCCAAACGGCGAACATAGGGTCGTTAACGCATCGCGAATCGGGAATTTATTCTGCGGCGCAGCATCGAAATTGCTGCGTTTTAACCCAGCTTAAATTCTGTGTGATGCATTAAATCCCCCGAATCCTGACCTTTTTCGCACCAAAATCAGGGGTTTGGCGGATCTTAAGGTTTCCGTTTGGCCAATATTGTTTCTATAGTCTGAACTGTTGTTCAAAAAAACAAAACAGAACACTGGGGAGTGGCTATAGATGATCCGGTCTGAATTGATTCAGAAACTCGCGGACGAGAATCCGCATCTTTATCAACGCGACGTAGAGCGCATTGTGAATTCCATTTTCGAAGAGATCACCGAAGCCATGGCGCGTGGCGATCGGGTCGAGCTGCGCGGCTTTGGGGCGTTTTCGGTAAAACAGCGCGATGCGCGCGTCGGCCGTAATCCGCGCACCGGCGAGTCTGTCGCAGTTGAAGAAAAGCACGTTCCGTTCTTTAAGACAGGGAAGCTCTTAAGAGATCGTCTAAACGGAAAAGCCTAATGCGCTACATTCGCTATGCCTTTTTGGCAAGCCTTGGGGTGGTCCTGATATCGGTGGCTCTGGCCAACCGTGGTATGGTCACTTTGAACCTGCTGCCCACTCCGATGGGAGAGTTGCTGAACTTTAACTTCTCGGTGTCATTGCCGCTGTTTATCGTGATTTTCATGGGGATCGGCGCGGGGCTTTTGATCGGCTTCTTTTGGGAATACCTGCGCGAGCATAAACACCGGGCTGCAGCCGGGGCCGCACAGCGCGATCTGAAAAACAGCCAACGCGAAGTGCGCCGCCTGAAGGGCAAAGCGAACGAAGGTAAGGACGAGGTACTGGCCCTTTTGGATGAAGCGAGCTAGATCCTGTCACAAGAGATCACCTGATGGCCCCGGAGATCCTCTGGGGCTTTTCATTTTGAGGGCCTTATGGACACCAAAGTCAAAATCTGTGGGCTGACCACGCCCGAGACGATCAAGGCTGCGGCCGAGGCGGGCGTGACCTATGTCGGGTTCAATTTCTTTGACAAATCGCCACGCTATGCCGCGCCCGAACTGGCACGCGCGCTTGCGTTGGACACGCCGGTCGGCGTGGCAAAAGTGGGGCTTGTGGTGAATGCGGATGACGCCCTTCTAGATCATCTGACTGACACCGTGCCTTTGGATATGATCCAACTGCACGGAAAAGAAACGCCCGAACGTGTGGCAGAGGTGCGCGCGCGCTATGGTTTGCCTGTGATCAAGGCAATCGGCATTGCGACGGCTGAGGACGCCAAACAGATCGATATATACGGTCAGGTCGCAGATCAGCTATTGGTCGATGCCAAGGCCCCCAAGGACTCGGTGCTGCCCGGCGGCAATGGGCTGGCCTTTGACTGGCAACTCATCAATCGCAAGTTCTGGCCCAAACCGTGGATGCTGGCTGGAGGGCTAACACCTGAAAACGTGGGCCTTGCGGTTCAGATGACGGGGGCGCGGCAAGTGGACACGGCCTCGGGTGTCGAGAGCGCGCCGGGCGTGAAAGACCCTGACCTGATGCGCGCTTTCATCACGGCGGCGCGACAAAAGCCTGCACCGAAACTTTGACGTCACTTTCCGATGGTGTCCGGGCGCTTTCCGTCCTAAGACTTTCGGCAACTTCTGAGAAATGAGGCAGCTATGGCCAACGATCTTTTCAACAGCTTCATGAACGGCCCTGACGACAAGGGCCGCTTTGGTGACTTCGGCGGACGTTTTGTGTCTGAAACGCTGATGCCGCTGATCCTGGATCTGGAAGCGGAATATGAGAAAGCCAAGACCGACCCAAGCTTCTGGGCCGAGATGGATGACCTCTGGGCGCATTACGTGGGCCGCCCAAGCCCGCTCTATTTCGCGCCACGCATGACCGAGGAACTTGGCGGTGCCAAGATCTACCTTAAGCGTGACGAGCTGAACCACACCGGCGCGCATAAGATCAACAACGTGTTGGGTCAGATTATTCTGGCGCGTCGCATGGGCAAGACGCGGATCATCGCAGAAACCGGCGCAGGCCAGCATGGCGTTGCGACCGCGACGGTCTGTGCCAAGTTTGGCCTGAAATGTGTCGTCTATATGGGTGCGCATGATGTTGAGCGTCAGGCGCCGAATGTGTTCCGAATGCGTCTCTTGGGTGCCGAGGTTGTTCCTGTGACCTCCGGTCGTGGCACGCTGAAAGACGCCATGAACGACGCTCTGCGCGACTGGGTGACCAATGTCGCCGATACTTTCTATTGCATCGGTACCGTGGCTGGCCCGCACCCATACCCTGCAATGGTGCGTGACTTCCAAGCGATCATCGGCAAAGAAGTTCGCGAGCAGCTCGCCGCGCAAGAGGGCGAAGGCCGTTTGCCTGACACGGTGATTGCGGCGATCGGCGGTGGCTCTAATGCAATGGGCCTGTTTTTCCCGTTCCTGGATGATCAATCCGTCAATATCGTCGGCGTCGAAGCGGGCGGCAAAGGCGTGAACCAAAAGATGGAGCACTGCGCGTCCCTCACCGGAGGTCGTCCGGGCGTTCTGCATGGCAACCGCACTTATCTGTTGCAGGATGACGATGGTCAGATCCTTGAGGGCTTCTCGATCTCGGCAGGGCTCGATTATCCGGGTATCGGTCCAGAACACGCCTGGCTGCATGACATCGGCCGTGCGCAATATGTGTCGATCACCGACAAAGAAGCGCTGGAGGCGTTTCAGTTCTCTTGCCGCACCGAAGGCATCATTCCTGCGCTCGAGCCTAGCCATGCGCTGGCCCATGTGATGAAGCTCGCACCGACCCTGCCTAAGGACCATATCATCGTGATGAACATGTGTGGGCGTGGCGACAAGGACATCTTTACTGTCGCGCGCCACCTTGGCTTTGACATGAAAGACGCTGAGTAAAACTTCAAAACGTTAGACACTTAAAAGGCGCCCTATTTTGGGCGCCTTTTTTGTTTGGTAGGTCGCCAAATTCCAGTCGTCATCGTCTGGATTGCGCATAAACCGATGGATTAGGCATCTCAACCAAGGCTTAGGCGCTCTATTTGGCTGCTCTACATTGCTGAAAACACGATTGCAGTTTGGGGTTTGGTGGTGATGCAATTAAGGGTTTAATTTTAATGGGAAATTTAGAAAATTGAGAACGCCACTCTGTTAAACTTTCGTTCCAATTTCTAACCCTTGGTACTGAAACCCGCGATCTAAACCCCAGCCCAATATCTCTGGCCGTGTTCTCGACCCAAGTTGTGTCCAAGGCAGCCAACGCTGTCGAACAACCCTCGTAAGACTAACCTCGTAAACACAGGACACACACATGAAGAAAATTCTCTCCACCACCGCGATCGTTTTTCTTGGCACAGCTGCCTTCGCACAAAGCACCGACTTTGAAGCGCGGATCACAGCTGATCTGGAAGGTCAGGGCTATACCGTTGTCGATGTTGAAACCGAAGGCGGCGAAGTGATCGTCGAAGCTACCCGCGACGGTACTGAGTTCGAATTCACATATGACGCAGCCACCGAGGCCCTGCTGGGCACCGAAGAAGAGCCAGTCGACGCCGATGATGATGAAGACATGGACGACGAAGACGACGACATGGACGACGAAGACGACGACATGGACGACGACGAAGATGAAGACGAAGACGACGAAGATGAAGACGAGGACGAAGACGAAGACGACGACTAAGTCGCTCTGAGGACCGTCTTTAGGTGACTTTAAAGCCCAACGCTTGAACAGTTACCTGCTGGCTGATGCCGCATCCCCGAAGTCGCATCAGCCAGCTTTTTTCGTTGCATTTGGGTGAACTGATGAATGCCCGCGACCTGTCTGCAGCCACTTTGCGCCTTTGGCGCAGTTGGCAAAGATGAAAACGACGAAGATGAAGATGACGATGCCGCAAGTGACGATGAAACATAGGTCCCAAGTGGATCGAGTTCAGCGAAAGGCCCCACAAACTTCCCCACACTCACGGCTTTCGCTTGAAATCACTTGAATGATCGTCATGCTGACCAATGCAAAACGTCCCGTAGCAGCATTGGTCAGCAGCCTATTCGGAGAAGACGATGAAGAGAAAATTTGTACTAGCGTTTTGCATAGGATGTGCCTTCGCAATGCCAGCGTCCGCTGCTCCTACAGTCGAAGAAATTATCGCTCAGCTTGAAGCTCAGGGCTATACCGATGTCTCCGTATCGCGCACTTGGCTGGGTCGCATTCGGATTGAAGCCGAAAGCGGCACCCATGAGCGCGAGATCGTGTTCAACCAACGTACTGGCGAGATCCTGCGTGATTTCTGGGAAGAGCTCGAGGATGACGGCGATGACGATGATGTCGAAGAGTCAGAGGAAGCTGACGAAGAAGGATCTGACGAGGGTGATGACTCGGAAGATGAAGACGAGGGCGATGATGATTGACCCGGTTACCATCGGACAGGAGTTGACGTCCCCGCATGGATAAAAACCGCGCGTTTCTGATTGCAGTTACAGCCGTGCAGGGCGCTTGCGCGGTGTTTTTTGTGTCTGACATTTTGTTGACGATCATAGGCGTCCGGACAAATCCAATCCGCTGGCAAACCCGCGAACTGCTTGAAATAGGCGCTGCGATTGGCCTGACCCTTGGGGTGGTATTCGGCTATCTGACCCTCAGACGTTCTCTAAAAAGAACAGCTGCGGCCGAGGCCAGTTTGCGTTCTGTACAGATGACATTTCAGGAGCACATCCAAGACCGCTTCAATGCTTGGGAACTTACCGCCGCCGAGCGGGATGTGGCGCTTTTTACAATAAAAGGGCTTAGCGTGTCAGACATCGCCGAGTTGCGTGCGACATCCGAGGGCACCGTCAAAGCGCAGAGCGCGGGGATTTACCGCAAGGCTGGCGTGAATAACCGTACGCAGCTTGTCAGCCTGTTCATTGATGACCTTTTGGAACAGGACTGCTAGGGCAGGGCGTATTGCTCCAGCACACGTAGTGGAACGATGTCCGTCGCTCTTAAATGCGTTGCAGATAGGTTCACGCGCGGGGCGCAGCCTTCGTCATGGGCCTGCAGAAACCGCGCCGCGCACAGGCACCAGCTGTCCCCAGCCTTGAGGCCTGCAAAGCCGTATTCCGGGCGCGGGGTCGACAAGTCATTGCCGACATATTTCGAATAGGCGAGGAATTCGTCTGTCATGACCGCACAGACGGTATGGCTGCCTTGATCGGAGGCGCAGGTGTTACAGGCCCCGTCGCGGAAGAAGCCTGTCAGAGGCTCTGTGCTACAGGGAATAAGGGGTTCGCCGTAAATATTGACGCTGGGATCTGCTTTCATATCACCAGATTACAGGTTTTCAGCGATGGCGCGAAACATTTCTATGTTGGAGCTGTTCACACCTTGGTTGCGAAAGCCGCGATCTGCGCCGTTGGTCACGATCACGATGTTCCGAGGGTGATCGATATAGATGTATTGGCCATAGATGCCGCGTGCAAAATACTCTCCGGGGCGGGCGTCTGAGGGCATCCACCATTGGAACCCGTATTGCTGCCGTCCCGCTTTGGTTGGCGCTGACGGGGCGGTCGAGGCGGCGATCCAATCGGCAGGCACTATCTGTGCGTCGTTGAATGCCCCATCATTCGCAATCATCTGACCAAAGCGCGCGTAGTCGCGGGTGGTGAAGTTCAAACCGCCCAGCACAAAGGCAACACCAACGCCGTCAGTGACGTAATAGCCATCGCGTTCCATGCCCAAGGGCGTCAGGATCTTTTCGGTCAGAAGCTCGGCGATTGGACGCCCGGTCGCGCCTCGGATCACCATGCCGATGACGTGCGTGTCGATTGACACATACTGCCACGCGGCGCCCGGTTCTGCGAAAGAGCTGTCGATAGAGGCCGTGAAGTCGTCCATCTTTTGCCCCAGCGCGAGGACACGTCCCATACGGTTGATATCGGAGTTGAAGTCCAGATAGTCCTCGTCGAACTCCACCCCACTGGCCATGTTCAACACATTGCGCACGGTGGCGTCTTTGTAGGCGCTGTCCGCAAGCTCAGGCGCATATTTGATCACCGGATCGTCAAGCGAGTCGATGGCCCCTTCGGCCAGAACCACCCCAAAGAGCGCAGACAGATAGCTCTTGGCAACGGACCAAGAGATCCGACGATCCTCGGCGCTGGTGCCAAGGAAGTACTCCTCAAACCGCATCTCTCCGTCTTTCAGAACGATCAGAGAGGTGACGCTTCGGTCTTTGATCCACTGATCCGCGCCATTGGGTAGGGTGATCGTCTCGCCCTGTGGGAAAACATAGGCCGGCCCATCGCCTTTGGGCAGGTCGGTTTTCAGAAACGCCGCCTCCATGGACGAGAAATTGCCAACGATCTTGTCAGCATCAAACAGAGAGTTCACGACCAAGAGCCGTTGGATCTCCTCGCGTTTCCAAACAGCAAGTGCGGCGACAACAATCACCAGAACCAAAATGATGCGGAATACAATTCGACCCAAACGGCGCATGTGACCTCTCCCTCAACCCTTCTTCAGCATGAGAGTAGAGGCGCTAGCGTGCAACGAGGACGCTACGGAACCTTAGGTCTAGCGGAACTTGTCCATCAGTTTTTGAAGGGGGGACTTGTCCTCGACCGGCTCTGGCTCTGTGGCCTTCGGGGCTGGCGTAGGTTTTGGTTTCGGCTTGCTGGTCGAAGACCGCGGCGGGGCCACACGCAACGCAACCGCATTCATGAACTTGCCGCCATCATCGCGCGCCAGATGTTCCGCCCCATCGCTGATCCCGCGCATGAGGTCATCCAGCCACTCCTGATCCGCCTTGGCAAAATCCCGCAAGACATAGCCCGCCACGGCGTCTTTGTGACCCGGGTGCCCAATCCCCAAACGCACACGGTCGTAGTGCGGCCCAATATGCTGGTGAATGGAGCGCAGCCCGTTGTGGCCCGCATGGCCTCCGCCCGCCTTGACGCGACACTTGCCCGGGGCCAGATCCAACTCGTCATGCAAAACCGTGATGTCGGTGCTTTCGAGCTTGTAAAACCGCATCGCCTCTCCAACCGATTGGCCGGATTTGTTCATGAAGGTCATCGGCTTAAGCAAGATGACCTTGTCGCTGCCAAACTTGCCTTCGCTGACCTCGCCCTGAAATTTGCTGCGCCAGGGCGAAAACCCGTGATCTTCGGCGATCCGGTCCAACGCCATAAAGCCGATATTGTGACGGTTCCCAGCGTATTTGTCGCACGGGTTGCCTAGTCCTACGAAAAGTCTCATGGCGTGATCTCTGCGGTGTCTTTCTTGTGCCTTCATACGCGGCTTTGATCCTCAAAGCGAGAGACCCCCAAAGAAAAACGCGGCGCCCGAAGGTGCCGCGTTTCAATGCATTGGCAAAAGCCGCGCGAGGATTATTCCTCTGCTGCCGCCTCTTCGCCCTCTGCTGCGTCGCCTTCGCCGTCGTCGTCGCTGTCAGAAGACCGCAGGGAAGATGGTGCAGAGATGTTCGCGATCACGAAGTCACGATCGATCGTTGGTTTCGCGCCTGCTGGCAGCTCAACCGCAGAGATGGTCAGAACGTCGCCAACTTCTTTGCCCGCCAGATCAACAACGATCTTTTCAGGGATGTCGCCCGCGGTCACGTTCAGCTCAACTTCGGAACGCACAACAGTCAGAACGCCGCCTTTTTTGATGCCAGGCGCTTCTTCTTCGTTCACAAACTCAACCGGGATAAACAGGTTGATTTTGGAAGTCCGACGCAGACGCAGCAGGTCCAGGTGGGTCGGCAGGTCTTTGACAGTGTGGCGCTGCACGTTACGGCAGATCACGCGCACGTCTTCCTGACCTTCAACTTTCAGGTTGAAAAGGGTCGACAGGAAGCGGCCGTCTTTCAGCTTTTTGAAAAGCACGTTGAATGGGATGTTGATCGCGATAGGATCCGCGTCACCACCATAAACAACACCAGGTACGAAGCCGTCGCGACGAGCTTGACGAGCGGCGCCCTTGCCTGTCCCCGTCCGGACTTCGGCGTGAAGATCAGGGATCTGTCCAGCCATTTGAATTCTCCAATAGATTAGGGCAGGGTTCCTCCAAGGCTGTAACCCCGCGTGAAGCGCTGGCCTTAGCGTAGAATCATCAGATTGCAAAGGGGTATTCGCGTGTTTTCGGCCGCGATTTACCCGTTGTATTGCTGCAAATGCCCGCCTGTGTCCAAAACCCTTTGATAAAGGGCAAATTCATCGGCGCGGAAGGCACGCAGCTCGGCTTCGACGTCAGGCGACAGAGGTGTCGGTTTGTCAGGTGAGACGTTCTTTTGCTGGAACTCAAATGTCTTGCCAAAGCGGTCATTGAGAAAGCCTCGCACGACCTGCTGTTTTTCATAAGCAAAGATGTGGTGGACGGGGATCACGCCATCAAACATCGACAGAAACCCAAGCTGCGTGCCGATAGCAGCGGCTGGCGGCTGCGGCTCTTGCATCACGAGGCGGACGAAGTCGTCAAAGCTCAGATTCTGACAATCCGCGCGTCCGCCTTTTTCTACGGGCCGCGCGCGGTATCTGTACCAGCTTCGGATCTGCTCAATGGGATCGCGGATGATCGCCATGACCTCGGGTTTGAGGCCATAGAACTCGTCCAGAAACGGCACCATGCGGCGTTTGAACTGGCCTGCGGTCATATGTTTGCGGCGTTTCGCAAAGACGATATCGGCGTGCGGGCGCAGGGCCATTTCATAGGCCGTGCTGCCTGTTTTGGGCATCGCGAGGAAGGCGAGGTTTTGCTCGAAGTAGATTTGCACGGGGTGGCCTGATCGTTTTGATCAGACTATCACCTGTCCACATTTAGGTGTCAAAGGCGAAACGCCTTATTCCCACTCTCCCGAAAACCCTTTCGGCACCATCAGCACATCGCGATCAATCTCATCGATTGTGCGTCGCCCGGCCAGTCCCATCGAGATATCCAGCTCTTTGTGAATGACCTCAAGCGCCTTGGTCACACCGGGTTCCCCCATCGCGCCCAGCCCGTAAATGAAGGCCCGCCCGATATAGGTTCCTTTGGCCCCAAGCGCGACGGCCTTGAGTACGTCCTGCCCAGACCGGATTCCACTGTCCAGATGCACTTCGATCTTGTCGCCCACCGCATCCATAATCGGGGGTAGGGCGCGGATGGCCGAGAGGGCTCCGTCGAGCTGTCGCCCGCCGTGGTTTGACACGATGATCGCATCGGCTCCCACGTCCAAAGCTTTGACCGCGTCGCGCGGGTCGATGATGCCTTTGATGATCAGAGGGCCGTCCCACATCTTGCGGAACTCTTTGATGCGGTCCCAATCGAGCGCCTGATCAAAGCTCTTGGCGGTCCATTCAAACAGAGAGCTCGGGTCGTTCACGCCCTTTGCGTGCCCAATGATATTGCCAAACCCGCGCCGTTTGGTGCCGAGCATCTCCAGCCCCCAGCGCCACTTGGTCGAGAGGTTGATGATATTCTTGAGCGTCGGTTTGGGCGGGGCAGACAGGCCGTTCTTCAGATCCTTATGGCGCTGGCCGAGCATCTGAAGGTCGACTGTAATCACGGCGGCCGAACATTTCGCATCTTTAGCGCGGTCAAACAGGCGACGCATGAAGTCATCATCTGTCAGCGTATAGACCTGCATCCAGAAAGGCTTGTCCGTGTTCTCGGCCACATCCTCAATCGAGCAGATCGACATGGTCGAGAGCGTGAAGGGCACGCCAAAATTGCCCGCCGCCCTTGCGGCTTTGATCTCACCGTCAGCCGATTGCATGCCCGTCAGACCGACAGGGGCCAAGGCCACGGGCATCGAGACATCCTGACCGATCATCTGCGTCGCTGTGCTGCGGCCCGTCATATCGATGGCGACGCGCTGCTTGAGGTAGATGTCCGCAAAGTCCGAGGTGTTCTCGCGGAAAGTCTGTTCGGTATAGCTGCCGCTTTCCGCATAATCATAGAACATGCGCGGCACGCGGCGCTCATAGATGCGTTTCAGATCCTCGATGCAGGTGATCACTGGCATAGCGTAACTCTCTAAATTGGTAAGGGATGTTTGCCAATTTGGGCAAAAACTTGCAATCCCCAATTTTGGGTAGCGGGGTTAGACCGGCAAAACCGTCGAGGATTTCGTGCGGCGCAGAACGAAGTTCGTGTAAGACGAACTGATTATGCCGAGCCTTAAGACACGCTTCATAATGAACTGTTCCAGCGCCTCGGCGTCTTCGGCCACGACCTTTAGGAGGTAGTCGTTGGACCCGGTGATCGAGGCGCATTCGATGACCTGCGCTTCGTTTTGTACAAAGCGATCAAAGGTTTGGATGGTTTCCTCTTTGTGATCAATCAGGGACAATTGCAGATAGGCCTGCGCGTTCAGGCCCAGAGCCTTTTGATCCAAAAGTGCCACATAGCCTGTGATGATCCCGCTGTCCTGCAGGCGTTTCACACGACGAAAACAGGGGGATGTGGACATGTTCACCTGCCCGGCGAGGGCTTGCAGGCTGATTTTGCCGTCTGTCTGGAGGGTGCGTAGGATTGTGCGGTCGATTTCGTCTAAGTTGGGCATGAATTTTGGCTTTGGCGTTTTGTGAGGCACATTTTGCCCTAATAATTGCTGCAATGCTAGATTTTAGGTGATTTTTTGCCCCTGTTTCGCGCGAAACTTTCCCAAAGAGAGGAAAGTCATGCCGAAATCGACCGCTTATACCGCCAAAACGCCCGATAAAAACGGGTTGATTCCCTACACCAGCGAAGAAGACGCCGTTTGGGCGGATCTGGTAGACGCCCAATGGGACGCGGTTCAGGCCCATATGGCGCGCCCGTATCTGGATGGGCTTAAGAAACTCGATATGCCACGCAGCAAAGTGCCTCAATGCGCGGATATTTCTGCTGTCTTGCAGCGCGAGACGGGTTGGAAAGTCGCGCCAGTGCCAGCGCTTATCGGGTTTAAGACGTTTTTTGACATGCTCGCCGATCGCACCTTCCCTGCAGCGTCCTTCATCCGGTCTCGCGAAGACTTCGACTACATCGAAGAACCCGATATCTTTCACGAGATTTTTGGCCATACGCCGCTGCTGACCGATCCCCGTTTCGCGGCGTTCTCCGAAGCCATTGGACGGGCAGGGCAAACAGTCGACAAATCGCAATACTCCTGGCTGATCCGCCTTTACTGGTTCACGATTGAGTTCGGTCTGACCTACGAGAACGGCGCGCTTAAGGCGCTTGGCTCTGGGCTGGCTTCCTCAAAAACCGAGCTGCCTCATGCGGTCATCAGCGGCGATCCAGTGGTCCGTCCCTTTGACATTCAGGACATCCTGCGGACGCCTTATCGTATCGACATCCATCAGCCGGTTTATTTCGTGATCGAGACCCTCGACGACATGTTCGCCGCCGCCGACCGCGACCTGACGAAGGATATCGTAGAGGCGCAATCCAAGGGCCTGTTTGAGCCGCTTTACCCTCCAATCCCAAAGGCATCGTAATGGCAACTCAAGAAACCTGCGAGCCCTGCACCCTGGGCGACGGCCTTCTGTCTTCAGAGCAGGTCCAAGCACGTTTTGCATTGCTGCACGGCTGGGAATTGGCCGGGGATCACATCAAAAAGCGTTTTGAC
Source organism: Cognatishimia coralii (assembly GCF_037478305.1). Classification (NCBI taxonomy): domain Bacteria; kingdom Pseudomonadati; phylum Pseudomonadota; class Alphaproteobacteria; order Rhodobacterales; family Paracoccaceae; genus Cognatishimia; species Cognatishimia coralii. Next base: position 7,542 of record NZ_JBBGAZ010000003.1, on the reverse strand, counting down.
TTCAAAGGCTTTGCCAAAGCGGTTGAGATGGCGAACCTAGCGGCTTGGCATTCCAACAAAATGGGCCACCACGCGGACATCGCCTTTGGTTGGGGCTATTGCGAGGTCACCTACACAAGCCACGAGGCAGGCGGTTTGACGGCCAATGATTTCATCTGCGCGCGTAGGCTCGACGAGTTACTCAGCTAAAGCGTCAAATGCCGATAAACCAGATCCTCGGGAGCTTGGCGCGGCGCGTCGTCGTCGCGCGTCGCCCCGAGGCGTTCGGCGAGCTTTTGTGATTTCTCGTTTTCTGGGTCGATATAGCTGACCAGCCCTTTGATGCTGAGCACCTCATAGGCCCAACGCCGCATGCATTCGGCCGCTTCAAAGGCATAGCCTTTGCCTTCCGCAGCCTCGTAAAGCATCCAGCCGAGTTCTTTTTCTGGGAAAAGCGGCCCGTGGTTGATGCCGACTTGGCCGACAACGTCTCCGGTGGCCTTCTCGACCATCATCAAAGCGCCGTGGCCGAACAAGGCCCATTGGCCTGCGTCCTGGCAAAACATGCCCCATGCGTCCCGCTCTGAAAAAGGCCCGCCCATATAGGCGGCGCGCTCTGATCCCATCAGCTTTTTGTAGGCCGACCAATCGTCCAGCTCCATCGGGCGTAGGATCAGGCGGTCAGTTTCAAGCGTGGGGGCTTGGGGCATGGGCTCAGGCGCGGTGCGCTCCATCAGCAAGGGTTTTCACGAAGGCCAGAACTTCGTCTGCTGGCTTGCCTTCGCCAATCATTTTGACAATGGCCGAGCCCACGACTGCGCCGTCGGATACGGAGGCAATCGCCTCTGATTTCTCGGGCGTGTTGATGCCAAAGCCCACGATCACAGGCAGGTCGGTGGAGGATTTGATCCTTTCGACTTCTGGGCCGACATTGGTGGCCTGCGCTTCAGCCGCGCCGGTGATGCCGGTGATCGAGACATAGTACACAAAGCCAGAGGTGTTCTGCAGAACCTTCGGCAGGCGTTTTTCATCGGTGGTCGGCGTCGCGAGGCGAATAAAGTTCAAACCCGCCGCTTGCGCTGGAATGCAGAGCTCGTCGTCTTCTTCGGGCGGCAGGTCGACTACAATCAGCCCATCGATGCCCGCGTCCTTGGCGTCTTGCAGGAATTTGTCCACGCCGCGGCTGTAGATCGGGTTGTAGTAGCCCATCAGTACAATCGGGGTCGTATCATCATCTTTGCGGAAATCGCGTGCCATCTGCAGCGTAGTTTCCAGCGTCATGCCCTGATCCAGCGCGCGCTGACCGGCCAGCTGAATGGTTGGGCCGTCTGCCATAGGGTCGGTGAAGGGCAGGCCGAGCTCAATGATATCAACACCCGCTGCTGGTAGGCCTTTGACCACCTCAAGCGAGGTCTCATAGTTCGGATCACCTGCCATCACATAGGACACAAAGGCTTTCTTACCTTGCGCCTTCAGCTCGGCGAATTTGGCGTCGATGCGGGTCGTGAAGTCGGTCATTGGGCGATCCTTAATACTACGCCCAGCGGTTTGCCTAAAGTTTTGGGGGAAATCAATCCTTCGCGGACGGCGCGGGCGCTTTGCGACCCAAAAGACGCGAGATCATGCGGCGCAGCGGCCCGGGGCCTGCGGATTTGCCGAGGCTGATGCCCGCGTGGATGCGTTCGATTTCATGATTGTCGATCACCCGTTCCGCACAACCGCAACCCTCTCCGAGGCCGACCTTGGTATAGTAGAATTTCTCAAAGCTCTGCTGGCGCATTTACTCTTCCTCTTTGGCGATCATGATCATCCAGTGGGTGCCGAAGCGATCCTTGCATGTTCCGAACCCGTAGGCAAAGAAGGTTTCCTGATAGTCCATCAGGATTTCGCCACCTTCAGCCAGTCTCGCAAACTTCGCGCGGCCGTCTTTGGCATCCTTGGCGTAATGGGTCACATGCACCGAGGCCTGAGGGGCATAGCTCTGACCTGGCAGAATATCAGAGGCCATCAGCATGTGATCTCCAATCCGGATATGGGAATACATCACCCGCGCATCCGGCGGCATGCCGGCCTCGGGCGGGGCCTCGGCAAAGGACGTTTTCACAACCTCATCGGCTCCTAGAATTTCGGCATAAAAATCTATCGCTTCTTCGCAGTTGCCATCGAAAAATAGAAATGGCGTAAAGCTCATTATTCATTCTCCCTTGAACACAATACGTGGACCCTAACACCACCTTGCGTCATTCCCAAACACTCAGTAAGAGCGGCAGAGCAAATGACAGGAGGCCAATATGGGCTTTAAAGTTGGGATCGTCGGGCTGCCGAATGTGGGCAAATCCACCACGTTTAACGCGCTGACCAAAACGGCGGCTGCGCAGGCGGCGAATTTTCCGTTCTGCACGATTGAGCCCAACGTCGGAGATGTGGCTGTGCCCGATGATCGTCTGGACAAGCTGGCGGCAATCGCGAGCTCTAAGCAGATCATCCCAACGCGCATGACATTTGTCGATATCGCGGGTCTGGTGAAGGGCGCGTCAAAGGGCGAAGGCCTTGGGAACCAGTTCCTAGCCAACATCCGCGAAACCGACGCTATCGCTCATGTTCTGCGCTGTTTTGACGATGACGACGTGACCCACGTGGATGATCGCGTGGATCCCGTTGCCGATGCAGAAACCATCGAGACCGAGCTGATGCTCGCGGATCTGGAAAGCATCGAGAAACGCCGTCAGGGTCTGGTGCGCAAGCTCAAAGGCAATGACAAAGAGGCCAAAGAGCAGGACCGCCTGCTGGCTATGGCGCAAGAGGCGATTGAAAATGATCGCCCCGCGCGCACAGTCGAGATCGCGCCAGAGGACGAGAAACTGTGGAAAGGCCTGCAGCTCTTGTCCACCAAGCCTGTGCTTTACGTGTGCAACGTCGGAGAATCCGAGGCGGCCGAAGGCAACGCGCACTCCGCCGCCGTGGCTGAAATGGCCGCCAAACAGGGCAATACCCATGTAATCATCTCGGCGCAGATCGAAGAAGAGATCAGCCAGCTTGAGGCAGAAGAGGCCGAGATGTTCCTCAGCGAAATGGGGCTTGAAGAAGCCGGTCTGGATCGTCTGATCCGCGCAGGTCATGACCTCTTGCAACTGGAAACCTATTTCACCGTCGGCCCGAAAGAGGCGCGCGCTTGGACCATCAAAAAAGGCACGCTGGCCCCACAAGCGGCGGGCGTCATTCATGGTGATTTTGAACGTGGTTTCATCCGCGCCGAAACCATCGCCTATGACGACTACATCGCCTGCAATGGCGAGCAGGGCGCCAAAGAAGCGGGCAAGATGCGCGCCGAAGGCAAGGCCTATGTTGTGCAGGACGGCGACGTGATGCACTTCTTGTTCAATACCTAAGCCTCACCCGAGGCTTTCGGAAAATTTGAAACTGTTCCAGCCGGGCAAGGCGCATTCGCGCTTGCCTCCGTTAGCGCTATCTACATTATGGGCCGCTAAAATATGAGGACCCTATGACAAAGATCATTATCGATACAGATCCCGGCATTGATGACGCCATGGCAATTTTCTACGCGGCGGCGGCTGAGGATATCGAGTTGCTGGGCCTCACTGCGATCTTTGGCAATGTGACCGTCGACACCGCCACGCGCAACGCGCTGCGACTGGTTGAGGCAGTGGGGCTCGATATTCCTGTGGCTCGGGGTGCCGAGAAGCCTCTTGAGATGCCGCACATCAAGCCGTCAGCCCATGTTCATGGCGACGAAGGCTTTGGCGACATCCCCGCCGCAACGCCCAAAGGCAACGCCATCAAAGAAACTGCCGCAGAGTTCCTCGTCCGCATGGCGCGTGAGCACAAAGGCGAACTGGTGCTCTGTCCAATCGGCCCGTTGACCAATATTGCGCTGGCCATCCAAGCGGATCCAGAGTTCGCCTCAAACGTGGATCGCATTGTCCTGATGGGCGGTTCGTATAAAGAGGGCGGCAATATCACGCCCTATGCCGAGGCCAATGTTTACCACGACCCACATGCGGCCGAGGTTGTCTTTGCCTCCGGTGCCAAGGTCGAAATGGTCGGGCTGGACGTCACCCATCAGATCCTCTGCACCAAAGAGGATTTCGCTGCGATGGCCGAGGCCGCGCCCAAGCTGGGTGGCATGCTTCAGGACATGAGCCACTTCTATCTGAAGTTCTATGAAACCGTCGGCAAATTTGATGGTTGCAGCCTGCATGACCCCGCCGCCGTGATTGCCTGCACGCACCCGCATCTGTTTACATCCGAAGAGGTCGGCATCACCGTTGTAACTCAAGGCGAAGAAATTGGCGAAACCCGAGCTGCCGCTGACGCTCGCAGTGAAACAAGCGTTTTGATGGGCGTGGAAAGTGAAGTGGTGAAGTCCTTGTTTATGCAGAGAATTTCTGGTCTTTCGTGACCGCGCCATGCGCAGTTTGACACGTTTGATCAACGATCACGAGCCTATCAAAAAAATGATAAAAAGCCCTTGTGGAAGTAGGGGCTTTTCTTTACTTCCGGTCAGTGGAGACGTGGCCGAGTGGTCGAAGGCGCTCCCCTGCTAAGGGAGTATACCGGAAACGGTATCGAGGGTTCGAATCCCTTCGTCTCCGCCACGAACAAGCGATTTGAGTTGGTGTGTTTGTAATTTTTCCAAATAAAATCAATTGCCTACTGATCCTTAACTGAATGTTGTAAGTTCCTCCCGCATAAAAACCCGCATGGAATCCCGCATAGTCGGGTTGATTGCTGGAGGACCTCTAGTGGGGATTACGCAAGATCGTGGACGCTACTATTTTGTTCTAAATGTACCCAATCATCTTTTCGGCAAAGTGCTCGGGAAGTCGGGACAGCCCGTTCGCCAAGTGCGACAGGCTTTGCGGACAGCAGACCTGAGCGTTGCAAAGCGCAAGGCCGTTGAGGTCGAGAAGCGGATCCGAACGCAATGGCACTTATTGGAACTTGGTGAAGACGCTCTAGCTTATGAGCAGTACCAAGCAGCCAAGAGCGGGGCCGAAAGTCGTGGGTTTGACTATGTTCCAAGCGATGTGTTGCTCAAACGGTCTTTTCAGGAGAACATTCCTCGCCTGCTGGCTGCGTCAGGCACTCTCTCACGCCAAACTTCGCCAGAAGTGCGTGATGCCTTGCTTGGGAGCGTCAACGTCTCCCTTCCCCCACTTAGGAAAGTTTGGGAAGAATTCAGAGAGCTCACAAAGACAAAGCGATTGCGTAAATCGGATCGTCAGAAGCACCTATGGGCATTACCCCGCGAGCGCGCTGTCGCGAACTTCGAAAAGGCAAAGCGCGCAGGTGAGCTTGGACCGGATCGACCGTGGGGATGCTCTGGCATTCAGGTCTTGGTGGGCAAGCAAGGTGGAAGCCGGAAAAGCCAAAGCCGAAACCGCCAATAAGGACTTTGGCCATCTTTCCCAGATCGTTTCCACTTGGTGTGAGCTAAAGGTACATGGCGATCTGGAAAACCCATTTTCCAAGTTACGCTTTGACGAGGCCATTGATCCAGAGAACCGCAGGCCTGCCTTCTCCAGAGATTGGGTGCGAGGCAAACTGCTGGCTCGAGGTGCTCTTGATGGTTTGAATGAGGAAGCGCGGGACGCTTTTCTAGTGTTAATCAATACTGGCCTGCGTCCATCGGAAGTTTTGAGTTGTCCACTTGAAGATTATTGCCTGGATGCCCCCATTCCATTCATCAGGGTGGCACCCAACGGTCGAGAGCTTAAGCAAAGACACACTGCACGAGAAATCCCGTTGATCGGTGTGTCCTTGGCAGCCGCAATGCGTATTGCCAAACGGGGTGGAATACATCGGTATCCTCACAAAGCCACGAGTTGGTCAAACCTCGTGAACAAATACCTCATGGTGAATATTCTAAGAGAAACACCCGCACATTCAGTCTATAGCCTAAGGCACTAGACGCAAACATATTAAGGAAGCCGGCAGTGAGGGAAATGTTGTCGAAGGGCAGGTGCCCCAAGCCCCCGTTGAACCCTCGGACCCTAGAAAGATCCTCTCTGATCTAACTTTCGAAGGCCTTCTGCACCATTTTGAGAGCGGAAGCCCCTCGGTCGGGATCTTTTCTGACGAAGGGGGGCAGATTTTTGGGGGCCATGCCATGAGCAAAAAAAATTTGCTCAAGACAGTTGCGGGGTTGTCCAAAGTTTGGGATGCCGCACCGCTCAATAGGACAAGGGCAGGGCAGCCTCTTCGCACGTTTAGGCATAGGCGGGGATGCTTGCATTTGATGCTGCAAGGCAAAGTTGCAGAGAGTGTTTTTGCAAACGAAATTCTAAAAGATCAGGGCTTCCTTTCGAGGTGCCTCATCGCCGTTCCCGAAAGCCACATTGGCACGCGCCTGATCAGAGAAGATGACACCACAATGCGGGAGAAAGAACGGGCGAAGGTAAACCTTGCCGAGTTTAGCGCCCAGATCTCACATCTCCTTTCCAAGTCTAAAGACCTTAATGGTGATGCAAAGGAACTGAACTTGGGTGTGCTCTCGTTAGATCCAGGGGCTCGGGACGAATTGATAGCCTTTGCCAACAGGCTTGAGGCACAGCAAGCAAAAGGCCAGTCGCTTGAAGGCATCCGTGGTTTTGCATCCAAGGCTGCTGAACAGGCAGCACGCATTGCGGGTGTTTTTACACTCTTGGCAGACCCAGATGCGCAATCAGTCAATCGCGAGACAATATCTGATGCTGCCCACCTTGCGAACTGGTACGTCGAACAAGCTCTTTGTGCATTGGATGCGGGCTTCGTAGATCCTGCGATGAAGGAAGCTGAACAGCTAAGACAATGGTTGATCAAGAAACATAGAAACACGACTTTTGTGAAACGTGATGTCGTCAAGAGCGGGCCTAGCAACATTCGCGACACAAGGAAGGTTGAGCGTTTATTAGCGATTTTGGAAGAGTACCATTGGGTTGAAAAGTGCTCTGACGTCGAACAGGGACAGGTTCGCACACGCAAAGCATGGCGGCTGGTATGTCATGACTGAGCGATTTGGCTGTACTTTTCAAAGGGAGCAGGAAAATCCTGCGTTTCTGCATGCGTCTGACCCAGTCGCTGCGACAAATGTGGGATTTGTCGCAAAGCTAAAAACACATAGGGCGCTGATAAATATAAAGAAATCGAAAGTGTCGCAAAAGTCGCTTGTCGCAAGGTCCATGGCGCAAGACCCAGAAGTGCACTCAGTCTTCCAAGAGATGGTGGCCACGTTGGTGCGCGAAGCTGGCATGAACAATGAGCAAGCAGAGTCGCAAGCTTTCGTGCAAGTCATGGACGCATTCCGAAACTAGAAATCGCGGGTCCTTTGCGGGGGCGCTGCCATACGGGTTATTCGCGCCCCGCTAAAAGTCGAAAAGCCGTGGCCCCACAGACTTTGTATTTGGGTTGTTGTTGTCGTTGTAGCGGTAAGGGCGTATTCTGTTGAAAAACTCACCCTTGATCGAGGCCGAAGTCACTGATTCAATTTCCATATTGAACGGGGGATTGAGTGATGATGGGACCGAGACAAGAAGCGCAGGCGGCTTTGTTTTACGAGTTTTC
>NZ_JBBGAZ010000002.1:0-373939 GCF_037478305.1 Cognatishimia coralii | reverse complement strand
GAAAACTCGTAAAACAAAGCCGCCTGCGCTTCTTGTCTCGGTCCCATCATCACTCAATCCCCCGTTCAATATGGAAATTGAATCAGTGACTTCGGCCTCGATCAAGGGTGAGTTTTTCAACAGAATAGGCTCTTTTCTGCCGTTAGCTGCGTTTTGCACCAAGGTCCGCACTGAGTATCGTTAATGCTTGAAACAGTTCTCTCTGTGCCAGGTTACAAACTCAGTCCTTGGCCGGTTGGCGAGGCGGTCCGGCACCAAGATCTTGCCGGATGAGTTGATCATCGATGTCACGGCTTCGATGTCATTGCTTTGGCGGGAAACCAGAATAGTCAGGTCGTCGGCTAATCCAACGAGGCCCCGATCAAACATCCAATGCGCGGTTCCGGACAGGGCGAGACCGTTGCTGACAATGTCGGGGCCGTCATGCTCTACAGGTCTGATATGAGCGGCTTCCACTTCGGCACGGCCGCCGCCATTGATCAGACGTAAACCAGTGATGGCGCAGCGCTCGCCGTAGGCGCGCAGGACGTTCTTTCTGAAATTTCGATCGCGAACCGCGCGGTTGGTCAGCTGGTTGACGCGTTCCCGTGCAGGCAGGTGTTGGAAAGGTGTTTGAGCATCTTGAAACCCAGGCATTTGCATCATGCCGCCTACGCGAGGCAGGATGCCCTCATCTCGTCCAAGTCCACGTTCGACTATTCGGGCAAAGTCTTCAGCTGAAAGGGCTCTTACCGCAGCTTGCGCGCGTCCAGATATCTTGCCTTGATCGTTCAGCAATCCTCTTTCGATGATCGAATTCTCGTCCCGGAATGAAACTGGGTCGCCGAAATCAAGATACGTTCCCGGCTCAATCACGGCCAAGAACATGTCCGGTTTCCTAGGATCCGGAATGATCTCCTGGACCATAGCGACAGCAAAATAGCCTTTGGTCTCTTTGACCTTGCTTGGCTCCAGGTAGACGATCCAATCCCCTTCGCACTGTTGGGCGCGAGAGAGGTATTGCTTGGGAAACTGATACCGCTCCGAGGGAATATCGTCGTAGATCGAGTCGCTGCGGTGGATGAAGACGCCGAAAGCCATCGGTTCACCCGCGTTGGAGACGTTCCAGTTTTCGATCGGCCGCGCGAAGGGTCAGCACCGCGCCTGTCAAAAATGGAAGTGCAAAGCCAGCCGCAGCGATGGCAAAAATCATGATGGCGGCCAAAACCGAGTATTCGGCGGTCTGTTGTGCCAGTGATAGTCGACCCAAGCCAATCAGGAAGAACACGCTGGTTCCCAGGAAGATCAGGTAAAGCGGCCCGAAGGGTTCGATCACCTCACGGCGAGTGCGCTCCAAGACCGAATGCCGCAACATGTTCCAGCGTTTGCTTGCCTTGTTCACCAGATTACTCCCTTACCAACTCGATCCATGTGTGCACGTCATCATCCGTCACTTCACGACCTTCGACATGCGATTGATACCAGCGCGCGACAATGGCCCCGCGCTTTTCGCTTTTGATTCTTATGCCCTCATCGGTGAGGTGCTTATCCAGCGAGCTTTCGATGTGTTTGAGCGCCTCGAAATCATGCCCAGCCCGAATGGATTTGGTGCCGAGTAGCAGCCAGGGCACGTCCACCTCGAACCGCTCACCCATCGCGACCAAGGCTTCTACAGGCATTCCGCGCTGGCCCTTTTCGTAGCTGTGATACGCGCGGGGTGAGACGCCGATAGCTTCCGCCATGGCCGCTTGTGAGAAGCCGATTTCATTGCGAGCAATGGTGAGACGAGCACCCATTGCAGCAAAAAGATCAGCATGTTTCTGCGGCATCGAAATTTTCCAATTGACTACTTCGTCGAAATTCGCGAACTTTGCAAAAAATGACGAACATTTACTGTTAATCACATCTGACCACGTCAGAAGGTGCAGAACAAGCGATTCCATGCGTGTCGCCGATTCAACTTAAGCGGACAAGGACAACTGAAATGGCAGAGACCAACTATTCAGACAGCTCTCAGATCCTGGGGCTCGGGAAAACGCCCGCGCAGTGGGTCGAAGTTATGGCCGGGATGGGGATCGATATTTCAGAACGCACGTTGCGTGAGCGGGCAAACGAGACGGGCGCATTTTACCGCCTTGGGCGGACCATGCTGATCACGCCCGCGCAGATCGACACGATTTTTGAAGGAGGCCAGTCATGCCGCTCCAAATTTATAAGAGGGGCCGCGTCTATTGGGCCAAGGGGTGGATCGAATACAACGGCAGGCCAATCGCCGGCCCATACCGGCGAAGCACTAAGGCATCTACAGAAGAGGGTGCACGGGACTGGATAAACCATGAGACCGAACGCCAAATTCGACGCTATGTCGTGGGCGACGAACCGAGCAAGACGTTCTCTGATGCAATCATGCTCTACAACGCGTCCCCCAAAGCAGCGAAGCAGTTGATCCCGATTGTCGAAGCAATCGGTGACTTGTCGCTCGGTGCGATATCTGGCGCACTATTGAAGAGCCTTGGGCCGAAACTGAAACCCAAAGCGTCGACCGATACTTGGTGGCGCGAAATCGTGACGCCCGCGAGTGCGGTGATCAACAATGCGCACGAATTGGAAGGCACACCTCTGATCCGCGTAAAGCCTTATGATAAATTCGAGCGGATCGCGCAGGACAAGCGGCGCGGGAAGCTTAGCCGTGTAGAGCGCACGCCAGCTGACAAGGAATGGATCGAAGCCTTTTGCGGTGCTGCTGATCCGTACAATGCCGCGCTGGTCCGTTTCATGTTTGAGACGGCTGCAAGGATTGATCAGGCCGTATCGCTGGAGCCGGATGACCTTCGGCCGCACGAGAACAAAGTCCGAGTGAAGGCGCAGAAGGGCCACCCAGAAAGCTGGATCACTGTCTCACCTCAGATGATGGACGAGCTTCTCGCGTTGCTGCCCAAACGCCCCAAGAACCGCAAGACCGGCAAGCTGATGAAAGCGCGCATCTTCGGCTATGGCAGCTCGACAGGTTACAACACGCGCTGGAAGACAATCTGCAAGCGGGCGGGCATCCCGTACCTTTCTGCGCACCCAGCCGGACGGCACGGGTTCTTCACTGAATTAGTCGTCCGGCAGGGCGTCGATCCCGTCACCGCGGCCAAGGCTGGCCGCTGGTCAGACCCTAATTTGCCCATGCGCATCTATGCCCACGCCGAGACCGATGAGGCTGACATTAGGGCCCGTTTTCGTACAAACCACGTACAGGATGACGCTGTACAAACACCCAACTCTAAGAAATCACAAAAGGAATAGCGCTATGAACGCATCCCTCCTAAGGGGCAGGTTGTAGGTTCGAATCCTACCGGGGTCGCCAAGTTATTCCCGCAGGGTTTGCTCACTCAAAATTCGTGAATGCCAGCAACCTGACTTCGCGTGTGGCCAGATTCAACGCATAGAGGCGGTGCTTTCCATAACCTGCTATCCCTTCATCCAGCTTGCTCGTCGCCTCTGCGATCAACCATTGGTCTTCATAAACGCGAGGCGTGAGCCTTGGGGGAAAAGCGTTCGGATAGGCGTAGAGATCCGTGAAACCCGGCAAGGCGCGCACCTCGAACAGGACGGTTTCGATGCTTTCACCTAGGCGCAGCAGCGCGATTTCTCCGGGGCGACTGCGCGCGCCCGTCAAAACAAAGAGATCATTGTCAGAGTCACGCAAAATCCCCGCCGCATCGTAGCCGCGCAAATTTTCGACAACGTCCCATGCATCAGTTTCCACATCGACACGATATAGCCACCCTGGGCCGCCAAAGGTGACACCAAAAATGGCGTTGGTTTCAGCGTCATAATAGGCGCCATTGGGCAAAAACGGTCGCTCTACATCGTCTGGAAGAGGGAAAACCTTGGTTCCCTCGCTTGTTTCAAAACGCATACCCGTCGGTGTGAACGTCGCTTTTGGTGCGTCGCTATGCGAAGGGTTCGCCAGATACGCCTGCAGGCGTCCTGGCAAATCCGTGGTCTGGCCCACGAGAGGCTCGAGGTAACCGACTGGTCTGCGACTGCTTTGGTTCAAAGTTGAGACAGAAATCGCTCCCTCCGGAGCTTGCCTGCGGACTTGAACACTGCCCGCTCCTCGGACGTCGGTCTCTTGAAAAAGCCGATTTAGCAGATTGCGATAAGGTCCACCGAGAAAGCCGTCTATGAACGGCAAGTCAGTGTTTTTGTCCATCGGCAATGGAAGGTCGTGAAACAGAATCGAGCTTTTGGGAATAACGCCCGTTGCCAATGGCGCCGCCTCTTGCCCGCCTAGGATGATAGTTTCGATGACACTCTGATCAGATGCTTCAATCTGCCATTCCACAGCCCCCCGATCGAGCAGAACCAAAACAACCGATACGCCCGGTCTGTCTACCCATACTTTGGCGCGCGGTGGATTGGTGAAATCTCCGGATGCAAGCCAGCCTTTCCCGACGGCCACGACATGCAATTCGCGTTCTGCGATCGCAGGGCTTGCACATGCGAACGCAAATACCCAAACGCACAGCAGTCGCCGCCAGATATGAAACACGAAATTCCCCTTCCTCTGATGCAGAGTACTTAACTCTAGCGCAGTCCGGGCATCTGTCGCGGGGAAATCTCAGTTTCCGTCAGGTGCCGCGACTCCGCGCAGCAAGAACTCGGTGTAGGAATTGGCAATATCTTCGGCCGACATCGTGCCATCTTCGCGGTGCCAGCGTGGAATCCAGTTCACGCCACCCATGATGAAATAGATCGTCGGTTTCCCGATGTCTGACCGCATCGACCCATCCGCCACGCCGTTCTTGGTCAGCGACAAGAGATTCTCTGTCAGCGCCGTGTTGCGCTTGCGCAGACCCTCAATTGACGCGTCTGGGACAGAATTCAGCTCGCTGACAATGGCAATCGAGCCATGGGCGCAATTCAGGTAAATCAGCTCTCTGGTAAAGTAGCAGAGCTTGTCCAGCGACGTGCCACCCTTCGCTTCAGCCTCTTCGATCAAGGACTCACAGATGTCCAACGTGCGGGTATAGCAATCGAGCAGAAGCTCGGATTTATTCTTGTAGTAGTAGTAGATTGATGGCTTTGAAATCCCAATGATCTCAGCCACTTCATCCAAAGATGTCGCATCAAACCCTTTGCGATTGAACAGGTCACTGGCCACTTGCCGAATGTAGTCGACTTTGCGCATACGCAGCGCGTCCCGTTTAAACGGAGACGTCGTTGTCGCGATTTGCGCACCACCCTGTGCCATAGGTCCTCCGGTCATGGATTCGGAAACATCGGGGCGCACCATAGTCCCTCATTCCCAATATGAAAGTCGCAGACTTGACTTTATAGTCAGGTAATTTAGCCTAAAGTCAACATGCCTAATTTCTGATCAAACAGAGGGGCATTGGGAGGGGTACATTTGTTAAAGGTAGACGACATTCAGTTGTCTTTTGGCGGCGTGCGCGCACTCCAAGGCGTGAGCTTTGAGGCCGCGCCCGGCGAGATCACCGGTATTATTGGTCCGAACGGAGCGGGTAAGACCTCGCTCTTCAATGTGATCTCGGGGTTTTACAAGCCGGACAACGGAACCGTGACGGTCGAGGGTCAGGATATCTCGGGCCTGAAACCGGACGCTCGCGCGGCGCTTGGCATCGCGCGCACCTTTCAGAACATCGCCCTGTTTCGTGGCATGACCGTTTTGGACAATATCAAACTGGGCTGCCATACGCGGCTGAATGCGAATGTCTGGTCGGCTTTGCGATATTTCGGATCGGCCCAGAAAGAAGAGCTGGAACTGCGCCGCGACCTCGAAGAGCGGGTCATTGATTTCCTTGAAATCGACCACGTCCGCAAAGCGCCGATCACCGCCCTGCCCTATGGCCTGCAAAAGCGCGTCGAATTGGGGCGGGCGTTGGCCATGAAACCCAAGATCCTGCTGCTTGATGAACCCGTCGCGGGCATGAACCGAGAGGAAACCGCCGATATGGCGCGGTTCATTCTGGATGTTCAGGAACAATTCGGCACAACGATCCTTTTGGTCGAGCATGACATGCATATGGTGATGGATATCTGCTCGCGCGTGGTGGTGCTGAACTTTGGTCAACAGATCGCACAGGGCACTCCGCAAGAAGTCGCGCAAAGCAAAGAGGTCATCGACGCATACCTCGGGCAGGCCGCCTGATGGGACAGTTTCTGCAATTCGCGATTAATGGGCTTATGGCGGGCGCAATTTATGCACTGATCGCTTTGGGGATTGTCGCGATCTACAAAGCGACCCGCGTGGTGAACTTCGCCCATGGTTATGTCATCATGATTGGGGCGTATTTGTATTATACCTTCGCGGTGCTCCTGCCCGCGGCCCCTTGGTTCCCGGATCTCTTGTTCCAACCCGACTGGCTGGTCGAGGCGAAATCCAAAGCGCAGATGTTCTCGCCCGAGGCCGCATGGCTCGCGTGGCTTGAAAAACTGCCGCGTATCATCTTTGGCCTGATCTGCGCGATCATCGGATCGTCGATCCTCGCCCGCCTGATCGAACGCTTCCTGATGCGGCCCCTTTTGGGCCAATCCAACTTCGCAATGATTATGATCACCGTTGGTCTGATCTCGGTCCTGTCTGGCGCGAAAAGCATGATCTGGACCGGAGACGCAGCCTCTGTGCCCCACCTCGCGCCCAATCCGGCGCTGCGGTTTGAAGTTTTCGGCTCCAAAATCTTCATCTTCGGAGCCAACCTCGTCAGCATGGGCCTCGCACTGGTCATTTTCGCAGCCATTGTGATCTGGCTGCGCCGCTCAACGTCGGGCGTTGCCATGCGCGCTGCGTCTGAGGACCAATCCACCGCCTATTCCATGGGCATCTCTGTCCCCCGCGTTTTCGCAAACGCCTGGGTTCTGGCCGCCGCAACGGGCGCGATTGCAGGGGCAATCCTTGCGGCGCGGGATGGGGTGTCCCCTGCCCTTGGCCTCTTCGGGTTTTCGGTCCTCGCGATTGTGCTCATGGGCGGACTCGACAGCTTTGTCGGCGTTTTCATCTCGGCCATGGCGGTCGGCATCCTTGAGGCGCTCGCCCAATGGCAACTCGGCGGCGACTGGGTCGAGATCACGCCCTATGTGGCCGTCCTCATCGTCATCCTGATCCGCCCGCATGGCCTCTTAGGGCAAAAAGAGATTGAACGCATATGATCAACGGCAACCTCAAAGCGACATATGCAGCCGACGAGAAGATCGTCGACAATCGCTATAAGTTTTCCTTTGTGTGGGGGCTCGCGGTTTTGGCGGCTTGGCTGCCGATCTTTGCGAATGACTACGTGATTTTGGTCGCCTGTCAGGTCGGCATCATGGTGGTGGCTGTGGTCGGCCTGAATGTGCTGACGGGCTACACTGGGTTGATGTCCCTTGGTCACGCGGCTTTCGTCGCCATCGGTGCTTATGGAGTCACGCTCCTGCATCACGCAGCCACAGCCCTGTCGATCCCCGAAGGCATCCAACCTTTCTTCACCATCCCCGGAGCCATGGCCCTCGCTGCCGTCATCGGATTGATCGTTGGCCTGCCGTCTTTGCGAGTCAAAGGCGTCTACCTAGCGGTCGCGACCCTTAGCGCAAACTTCATCATCATCTTCCTGATTGAACTCGACGCACTGGCCCCATGGACCGGAGGCAAAACCGGTCTGACCACTGTGGACCCCAGCATCTTTGGCTGGGTTTTGGACACGCAACGCGAGGTCTTTATCCTGATCGCGGTGATGGCTTTCGCGACGGTTCTATTGGTGCAAAACCTCTTCCGCACCCGCGTGGGCCGCGCCTTTATCGCGATCCGAGAAAGAGACTATTCCGCCGAAATTCTCGGAATTTCGTTGTTGCGCTACAAATTAACCAGTTTCGCAATATCTGCCGCCTGTTGCGGCTTGGCAGGCGCTCTGATGGCCTATTTCTACGCCCGCGTCTTGCCTGAACAATTCGAGCTTCTGCTGTCGCTTCAACTCGTCGCCGCGCTGATTGTCGGCGGCATGGGCCGCACCATGGGGCCGGTCTTTGGCGTCCTGGTCATCGTTCTGTCGCCAGAGCTTCTCAAAGTGATCCTCTCGGCCATCGCCGGAGATTCCATCGAAGCCGCACAGTTCCGCGCGCCGCTGCAAGAGATCATCTTCGGCCTGCTTATCATCGGATTCATCATGTTCGAACCACTCGGGATGACCCAAATCTCGGACCGAGTGTTTCGCGCTTTAAACCGCTGGCCCTTCGCTCGCGGATAAAACAACAACTGGGAGGAAATTATGACGAAGTTCAATATGACACGGCGCAGCGTCCTAGCAGGCGCAGCTGCTGGCACCGCGACGCTTGGCATGCCCGCCTACCTGCGCGCGATGTCGGGCGAGTTCATCATCGGAGCGTCCTTGCCGCTAACCGGCCCCTTCGCGACGGCAGGCCAGCTGATCGCGCCTGCCTTCAGCCTCTATGAGAAAATCATCAATGACGAAGGCGGCATTGCCGGTACCAAGATCAAGTTCTCGACTGAGGACTCAGGCTATGTGCCCCAGAACGCTCTCGCGAACTATCAGCGCCTTTTGGCCTCTGAAGGCGACAAGGTCGTGGCCTACTATGGCGACTCCACCGGCTTCATGAAACTGGTCGGCCCCGAGCTGAAAGGCGATCAGGCGCGGATGATGACGTCGACGTCCTTTGCCACGGAATTGGCAAACCCAGAGACTCATCCCTATCAGTTCATGTCCGGCCCGACCTATGAGGATCAGTTCAACATCCTCCTGCAAGACATCGCGGCCAAAGGCGGCAAGACGGTGGCCTTTGTGCATTCCAACACCGAATTTGGCACCGACCCAATCAAAGCAGGACAGGCCAAAGCGGCCGAGCTGGGCCTTGAGGTCGTACTGGTTGAATCCACCAAGCCACAGGGCGCGGATATCCCAACCCATGTGACCAAGATCGCACAGGCGAACCCGGATTACTGTATCCTTCAGGGCTATGTGACCGGCGTCTGGCCGCAGCTCATTGGCGGCGCGCGTCAATTCGGTCTGACCACAAAATTCATGGGCACCTTCTGGGGCATGGAAAAACTGATCGCAGACCGCGTGACCGCCGAGGCCGGACCGTTCCTCGAAGGTTATCAAGGCGTGATGCCCTATCGCTATTCCTACGACACGGAAAACGCGCCGCGCTTGCAGCAGATCGCAGCCATCTCAAAGGTCGCTCTGGCGGGTACGCCGCTTGAGAACTACTTCCCGACCTGGGGTATTCAGGCCTTTGCCTCGCTGGACATCCTGACCATCGCGCTGCGTCGCAATGCAGAGATGGGTAAGGCTCCGACGGCCGATAATCTGGCTGCGGCACTGGCGACGATCAAAGACGTGGATCTAGGTGGCTATTTCGGCACGAATATCTCGGTTGAGAACAACAAAGTAGGCACAGGCCGTGTGTATCAGTACTCGGCAGAGAGCCGTCTGTTCACGCCGACCTCTGACTGGCTGACGGTCTAACCCAGACGCAACCGCAGCGCGCTTGGGCTCGGCCAGAGCCCAAGCGCGCTGCACCGCACCCCATAAACCGGATCCCAAGATGCTGACGATTGAGAATATCGAAGTGGTCTACCACCACACTATCCAAGCGCTGCGTGGCCTGTCTTTGGAAGCCCCCGAAGGCAAGATCGTTGCGTTGTTGGGATCCAATGGGGCGGGCAAGACAACGACGCTCAAAGCGGCCACGCGTCTGCTGGAGCTTGAGAACGGAAAGATCCGCGAAGGGCGTATTTCCTTTAAAGGTAAACCGGTCGAGGAATTCACGCCCGACGCGCTTGTGCACGAAGGCCTGTTCCACATCCGCGAAGGGCGGCGGATCTTTACCGAACTCACCGTCGAAGAAAACCTCATCGCCGCCGCCAATGCGTTGCGTGGTCGGGATGTAAAACCGAATTACGACCGCGTCTATGACTTCTTTCCGCGCCTCAAAGAGCGCCGCAAACAGATCGCAGGCTATCTCTCGGGTGGCGAACAGCAGATGCTGGCCTTTGGCCGCGCGATGATCGCAAAGCCTTCGATGATCCTGATGGACGAACCATCTTTGGGCCTTGCCCCCAAGATCATCGCAGAGATTTTTGACACCGTGAAACGGCTGAACACCGAGGACGGTGTCTCTATCCTATTGGTCGAGCAAAACGCCAATGTCGCCTTCTCGGTGGCGGACTACAGCTACATCATGGAAGGCGGCCAGGTCGTCATGGAAGGCGATGTGGCCAAGCTGCGTGATGATCCGGATGTCCGCAGCTTCTACCTCGGCGTCGCCACCGAAGGCGAAGCCCGCGAGAGTTTCCGCGATGTGAAACACTACAAACGCCGCAAGCGCTGGCTGAGCTAGGGGGCTGGGATGACCACATTCACCAAAGACAACTTCCGCACCTCTGTTCAGGTCATTGCCGAACATGGTGCGCAAAGCCCCGACAAGGTTGCGATCCGTCAGAAACGCTATGGGGTCTGGAACGAGATTACCTGGGCACGTCTGGACGCAATCGTCAAAGAGCTGGCGGCTGGCCTTATCGAACTGGGCGTGAAGCCCGGCGACAAGGTTGGTGTGCTGTCAGAGAACCGTCAGGAATGGGTGCTCACACAGTTCGCGGCGCAAGCCGTGGGCGCCATCGTCGTCGGCATGTACCCCACCAGCCCCGCCGCCGAAATCGACCACCTCGTAAATGCCTCGGAAACCGAGGTGCTGTTCATCGAGGATCAGGAACAATTCGACAAAATCGTCGAATTGGGCGACCGCGCCAAGAACTTGCGGCAACTGGTGGTCTTTGACCCCAAAGGGCTGCGGGATGAGACCTATCTCAAGCTCACGTCCTTTGATGAGATGCAGGCGATGGGGCAGACCAGCCTGCCGCAACACGTGGCGGATATTCAGGCCCGAAGCGACGCAATCGCACCAGACGACACCGCGCTGATGGTCTTTACCTCTGGCTCGACCGGAGCGCCGAAGGCTGCGGAAATCAGCCATGGCAATTTCTATGCGGCCATGCGCCTCGCGCTCGATCTCTTCGAAGGCCTACCCGCTGATGTGAACATCCTCAGCTACCTGCCGCTCTGTCACGTGGCTGAACAGAATATGACCGTGGTGAACTGCCTCTCGGCACGGCGCACAATGAACTTTGGCGAGAGCCTCAGGACCATCACGCTGGATCTGCGCGACGTGGCGCCAGAGCTGTTCTTTGGCGTGCCGCGCATTTGGGAGAAGATGCAGGCGGGACTCTTGGTGCAGATCAAAACCGCCAATCCGATCCAACGTCGCCTGACCGAGATCGCGCTGGCCTCAGCCCACAAGCGCAGCAAAACCCCACGCAGCCAATGGAGCCTCACCCAACGCCTCGCCAATAGCTTCTGGGATGCAACGGTCTATCGCCACATCCGCTCATACCTTGGCCTTGGCCGTGTAAAAATCGCGCTTTCGGCTGCCGCGCCCATTTCTGAAGACCTCTTGGTGTTCCTGCGCGGCATCGGCGTGAATATCCGCGAAGTCTGGGGCATGACGGAAACCTCGGGCGCTGCATCCATCCAACCAAATTGGGGCGATTGCGACGGGCGTGTCGGGTTCTTTCCAGACGAAATGGAAGCCAAAGTCGCTGAGGACGGAGAGCTTTTGGTCAAAGGCCCCATTGTCTTCAAAGGCTATTTCAAGAACGACAAAGCCACCGCCGACACCCTCGTGGACGGCTGGCTACACACCGGAGACGTGGCCGAAGCGCTACCGGATGGGTCCTTTTCCATCGTGGACCGCAAGAAGGACATCATGATCAACGCAGCGGGTAAAAACCTGACGCCGTCGCTGATTGAAAACACGATGAAGGCCAGCCCCTACATCAAAGAATGCATCGTGATTGCCGATAAACGCCCCTATGTTTCGGCCCTGATCCAGATTGATTTTGACACCGTGCGCCTTTGGGCTGAAAGCAAGGGGATTTCCTATACGACCTTCCGCTCGCTGGCCGAAAACCCCGATATCGTCGCATTGGTTGACCGCGAAGTCGCGGCCCGCAACAAAAACCTCGCGCGGGTGGAGCAGATCAAAAAGGTCTGGCTCTTGCCTAAGGAACTTGATCACGATGACGGAGAAGTCACGGCCACAATGAAGGTGCGTCGCTCCAAGATCACGGAGGCCTATGGCGAGGCGATCGAGGGGCTTTATGCAGCTTAAACGTTGACGAAGGCAGGCTTAGCATCACAAGCTTAACCATGATTTCACTGAAATGCCTTCTGTACCTTGCCCCCATTGCTGCGCTGAGCGCCTGCGTTGGAGCGGAATATGAACCGATGCAATTCACGAGCGATGGCTCGGACATCGTCGCGCGAGGGGCTATCGACGCGGGGACGTTGGAGCGGTTTCTGGACATCGTCGAGCGTCATCCCGACGCCAAGACTCTGGTCTTGGAAATGGTCGAAGGTTCTGTCGACGACGAAGCCAACCTGATTTTCAGCCGCGAAGTGCGCAAACGCGGGTTTACCACCGTTGTTCCGTCGCAAGGTCTGATTGCCTCGGGCGGCACAGACCTGTTTCTAGCTGGCGTCACACGGCAAATTTCACCCGGAGCCTGCGTCGGCGTGCACAGCTGGGGCGGAGATGTCGAAGGTCGTGATGTCCCGCGCTCTGACCCCATCCATCAAGAGTATCTGAGCTACTACGACGTCATGGGCACGCCGCGCGCGTTCTATTGGTTCACGCTGGACGCGGCAGGCGCAGACGAGATGCATTGGATGTCCGCCGCAGAAGTCTCGCGTTTTGGCATGACCACAGCGCCCGCCTCGGGTTTGGCAAGCGCTGCAGTCTGTGATGCACGTTAGCTGCGCGGATCAAGCAGCTTGCTGAGCAGCCGCTCTTTTGTGACCTCGCCGATCAGCTTGCCGTCTTCCATCACACCGACGGTCGACCCGGTTTCGCCGATCAGTTTCATCACGTCGCGGATGTCTGTCTCGGGCGCGACGGTCTGTTCCGGCGCATCATTGGCTGGCGTCAGAACATCCCGCGCACAAAGCACGCCCAGCGGGTTCATATGGGCCACGAAATCAGCCACATACTCATTGGCTGGGGCCGAGAAAATTTCCTGCGGCGTGCCGCATTGCACGATCCGACCGCCCTCCATGATAGCGATGCGATTACCGATCTTAAACGCCTCATCCAGATCATGAGACACGAAGATAATCGTGCGTTTGAGATCCCGTTGCAGCTCTAGCAATTCGTCCTGCAGCTTTGTGCGGATCAGGGGATCGAGCGCCGAGAACGGCTCGTCCATCAGCAAAATCGGCGCTTGGGTAGCAAAGGCACGCGCGAGACCCACGCGTTGCTGCATCCCGCCCGAGAGCTCTCCGACTTTGCGGTCTGCCCAATCAGATAGCCCGACCAGTTCGAGCTGCTCCAAGGTGCGCGCGTTGCGGTCGGCTTTGGACATGCCCGAGAGTTCCAGACCCAGCCACACGTTCTCACGCACGGTCCGCCAGGGCAGCAGGCCAAACTGTTGAAACACCATGGCGATGTTGTTCTGACGCAGGCCTCGCAAGGTCGCGTCGTCGGCATTGGTGACGTCCACAAGCCCCTTGCCATCATTCACCTTCACCGCGCCACGCACCACGGGGTTCAACCCGTTCACCGCTCTGAGAAGAGTCGATTTGCCAGAGCCTGACAGACCCATCAGCACGAGGATTTCGCCTTCTTCGACGGTCAGGGAACAATTGTGCACGCCAAGGATTTGGTCGGTCGCCTCCTGCACCTCGGCCCGGTCGCAGCCCTTGTCCATCATCGGCAAAGCGCTGGCGGGTTTGTCGCCAAAGACGATGGAGACGTTGTAAAATTCTACTGCCGCCATCTTACCGTTCCACCCGCAACACGCGGTCGAGCATGATGGCCACGACCACGATGATAAATCCGCTTTCAAAACCCAAAGCTGTGTTCACTTGGTTCAACGCCCGCACAACCGGCACGCCCAGACCATCCGCACCCACAAGCGCCGCAATCACCACCATCGAGAGCGACAGCATGATCGTCTGGTTCAGGCCCGTCATGATCTGCGGCAACGCGTAGGGCAACTCGACCTTCCAAAGCGTCTGCCGGCCCGTCGCCCCAAAGGCCTGCGCGGCCTCAAGCAGATGTTTCGGTGTCGAGGACACGCCCAGATGCGTCAGTCGGATCGGCGCGGGCAGAACAAAGATCACCGTGGCGATCAGACCCGGCACCATGCCGATGCCGAAAAACACAATCGCCGGGATCAGATAGACAAAGGTCGGCAAGGTCTGCATCAGATCAAGGATCGGCCGCATGGCCACATAAAGACGTGGGCGATGCGCGGCCGCGATGCCAATCGGAACCCCAATCGCCATACAGACCACACAGGCCGACAGCACCAGCGTGAGGCTCTCGGTTGTTTCCTCCCAATAACCTTGGTTCAGAATAAAGAGGAACCCCAGCGCGACCATCACACAGGTTTTCCAGTTGCGCTGGAGCCCCCAGGCAATCGCCACGAAAACCGCTGTCACAAGCAGCGGATGCGGCGTTTGCAGGATCCAGAGGATCGAGTCGATCAACAGCTCCATCACCCAGGACAGCCAGTCAAAAAACGGCTCGCCTGTGTCCTGAAGCCAGTCAAACAGCCGTTTGGCCGTTTTACCTACGGGGATTTTCGTATCCGTGAGCCAGTCCATTCGGATGCTCCTTAAACATTAACATTGCATCCTGAGGACTCGCTGGGCGTTCCCCGCAAGCTAGCGGGAAACGCGCGTCTGTTTAGAGCCCTTGGCTTAGTTCAGCGCCGCTGCGACCGCTGCAACCGCATCGCCACCGTCTTTGGTGGTGACGCCTGCGAGCCAGGCTTCATAAGCCGCTGGGTTCGCTTTCAGCCAGTCTTCGGCTGCATCCTCTGGGTCTTCGCCATCGTTCAGGATCGCCGACATGATTTCGTTTTCCATTGCCAGCGTGAACTTGAGGTTGCCGAGCAAGGCACCGACGTTCGGGCATTCGCCCACATAGCCCGCGCGGGTGTTTGTGTAGACGGTCGCACCACCGAAATCCGGGCCAAAGTAGTCATCACCACCGGTCAGATAGCCCATGTCAAAATTGGCGTTCATTGGGTGTGGTTCCCAGCCGAGGAAGACAATCGGCTCATCCTTGCGGGACGCGCGGTCGACCTGCGCCAACATACCTTGCTCAGAGCTTTCGACGACCTCAAAGCCGGACAGGCCAAAGGCGTCGGAATCGATCATGGACTGGATCAGACGGTTGCCGTCGTTGCCTGGCTCGATGCCAAAGATCTTGCCGTCCAGAGCGTCAGACTTCGCTGCGATATCTGAGAAATCATTGATGCCCATGGCTTTCGCCGCTGCATTCACCGCCAGCGTATACTTCGCGCCTTCGAGGTTCTCGCGCACGGTGTCCACAGTGCCCGCTTCGCGATATGGCGCGATGTCGGCTTCCATGGTTGGCATCCAGTTACCGAGGAAGACGTCAATGTCTCCACCCGCCATGGATGTGTAGGTCACTGGCACGGACAGGACCTTGATATCAGTCTCATAGCCCAGTGCTTCCAGAACTACGGTGGTCGCAGCAGTGGTCGCGGTGATGTCGGTCCAGCCTACGTCTGAAAACGTAACTTCGCCGCAGTCAGCAAAAGCGGCGGATGCGGAGGCCACGAGAGCCAACGCGGAAATGGTCGATTTAAGGGTCATCGGGATCTCCCTGATTTTTTATTGATTGACGAGTCAGTTAAAAAATATTCTTCTGCCATACGTCAAGATAAAAAACGGTCCCTTAAGGGGCGCAGGGAGACGGACAATGCCCAAGGTTGGAATGGAACCCATCCGCCGCAAGGCCATGGTGCAAGCCACGATCGAAGAGATCGGACGGGCGGGCACCTTAGACGTCACCGTCACCCAGATCGCAAAACGCGCAGGTGTTTCGACCGCCTTGGTGCATCATTACTTTGGGTCTAAAGAGAAAATCTTCATGGCGGCGATGCGTCATGTCTTGTCGGTCTATGGGGCCGAAGTGCGGGGGGCTCTGCTGATGTCGGACACGCCCCAGCAGCGGGTCGAGGCCATTGTGCGGGCGTCTTTCTCGACCAATAACTTTAAAAAAGAAGTTCTCTCAGCTTGGCTTAATTTTTATGTGGCAGCCCAAACCCTGCCCGAGGCGCAACGGCTTTTGAGGGTCTATCAAAGGCGAATCGTGTCTAATCTCACCTCTTGCCTCAGGCCTTTGATGGGCGCACGCGCGCCTTCTGTTGCGCGCAGGTTGGCCGCGTTGATCGACGGTATTTACCTGCGCATGGGGCTAGGCGGTGAAGAGCCCAACGCAAATACTGCCGTGACTATGGTGCTGGAATTGCTGGAACTGGAACAAGAGCGTCAGCTGCATTGAAACCCCCACGGGCTTTGTGCTGACTTGCGTTCTGGCACCCGTTTGATACTCAAAAGGGGTCTTTACAAGTATCAGTCTCATGCCATTCCGACCGTCCCGCGCTCAGTTGAACACCTTTGGCATCGCTGCCATCGGCGCGGCGGTGTTTTGGAGCCTCGGCCTCCCGCTTCCTTTCCTCTTTGGCCCCATGGCGGCCTGTCTGCTCACGGCGCTCTTTGGCGCGAAACTCAGCGGATTTGGGCAGGTCGGAGACGCAGCCCGCACGATATTGGGCGTAACCATTGGATGTTCCATCACCCCTGATGTGGTGCATGAACTGCCGCGCATGGCAGGCTCGGTCGCGTTGATCCCGCTCTATATCATCCTGATCGGAGTCATCGGCGTTCCGTTCTTTCGTTATGTCTGTAAGT
The DNA here is from genome assembly GCF_037478305.1 of Cognatishimia coralii. Lineage (NCBI taxonomy): Bacteria > Pseudomonadati > Pseudomonadota > Alphaproteobacteria > Rhodobacterales > Paracoccaceae > Cognatishimia > Cognatishimia coralii. The sequence continues at coordinate 357,173 of NZ_JBBGAZ010000002.1, read as the reverse complement.
TTGACTATCCCACGGCTTACTACGCCTCCATGCCAGGCGGGCTGCAGGACATGATCCTTTTCGGAGAAGAGGCCGGCGGCAATGTGCGTGTGCTGTCTCTGATCCATGCCACCCGTGTTCTGGTGATCGTGATCGCCGCTCCAATCATCTTAACGCAAGTCTACAACACACCCCTGACCAACCCGATCGGACAGCCTGCCCGAGACCTGCCTTTGCATGAAATGGGCCTTATGGTGTTTGCCGCTTGGGCGGGCTGGAAAGGCGGCGTGCGCATCGGACTGTTCGGAGCCTCGATCCTCGGCCCCTTGATCCTCGCTGCAGCCCTGTCCCTTGGAGGGTTCATACATTCACGTCCTCCTGCCGAGGCGATCCTCGCCGCGCAGTTCTTTCTGGGCGCAATCGTCGGCGCGAAATATGTGGGCGTGACACTCGGGGAACTGCGCCGTGTGGTCCTGGCTGGCATGGCGTTCATGCTGGTGCTGACCCTGCTGGCGGCGGCTTTTGCGCAGGTGGTGACAGCTCTGGGTCTTTCGGCCCCGGTCAATGCACTCTTGGCGTTTGCGCCCGGTGGCCAAGCCGAATTGACTATCCTGACAATCATCGCAGGTGGCGACCTCAGCTACGTCATCACCCACCATATCACCCGGATCATTGTGGTGATCATCGGCGCGCCCATCGCAGCACGACTGCTGTGGAACCGCCCGGATAGGTCCTAAAGCTCGTGCGCCCAAGGCGGGTTTGCGCCCGCACGAGACACGGTGACCGCTGCAACTTTGGCACCATGTGCGAGCACCTCTTGCATCTGCGCAGGGGCAATCCCTTGCACCGCGTGTTTCGACAAAAGCCCCATCTGAGACAGTTTGGCCAGCACGCCCGCGTTAAAGGTATCCCCTGCCCCGACCGTATCCACGACCTCGGCCCGCTCGGACGGAACAGACACCTGCGTCCCATCTGCAAGAAACGCCGTCGCGCCATCTTTGCCACGGGTGACGACCACTACTTTTGGCCCCATGGCCTGCATTGCGGCGGCTTGCGCCGCGATCCCGCTGTGTTCTGGCAGTATCCAGTCAAGATCCTCATCAGACACTTTGACAATATCCGCACAGGCCAGCATCCGAGACAGGCGCGCGCGGTATCTGGCTTCGTCTTGAATAAAACCGGGACGAATGTTTGGATCCATCATCACCAAGCGGCCAGCCGCCTCGGCCTCACACAAAGCCGCATAGGCATCAGCGCCCGGCTCACAGGCAAGGCTGATCCCGCCGAAAAACAGCGCTTTCACGTCCTGCGGCACACTGGCGAAATCTTCATAGCGTAGCATCCGGCCAGCAGAGGCTTCGTCATAAAACTGATAGCGCGCATGCCCGTCCACGAGTTTCACGAAAGCCAAAGTCGTCGGGCGGTCGCTGTGCACGACCATGGAAGTCCCGACGCCACTCGCGCTGAGTCCATCGATGAGTTGCTGTCCGAACAGATCTCGAGACAAGCCTGTTGCCATAGACACGTCTTGGCCAAGCCGACCCAGCGCAATCGCAGTGTTAAAGATCGCCCCGCCCGCATGAGGAACAAACCCTTCGCCCCCTTCGGTTGGGGCAGGGATCATGTCGATAAGGGCTTCGCCGCAACACAGGATCATCGGAACCTCAATATTCACCAAATTTTAGCGCTAACACAGGCGCTTTCACCCCATATACACAAGAAAAAAGGCAGGTCAAACGCCTGCCTTTCCCTGATGACTTTCAACAACGTCAGAAACTCTTGCGATATCCGAAAAACACGCCGGATTCTTCTTTGCCCGCCTGATGCCCACGGTTCATCGCATGCACCAAAGACAGCATCACATCCGTGTCGCGCTGCACTTCTATTTCGTAGTCCAAAGCAATCTGCATCTCGCGCTTTGCGGGTGACAGATCCACGGCAAAGGTTTGAAGCTGATAGGTGCCGCCAGAATTGGTCGCGAGGGTCAGGTTCGTTGAACCCGAGGTGATCGCAAAGGGCTGACGCACCGACAGCTTGAGCCGGTCATTGCGGTCAAAGACCTGCGCCTGCGTATAAGAAATCTCGCTGCTGTTCATGAAGATCGAGCTGGTGTTCCCACGTCCGGCAGAGGTCGCCATAACAGCGCTCACCTGCAGCGCAGAGTTTTCAGACAGCGCCGACGTCATCGCCAGACCCAGGGAGGCCAAATCCTGCCCATCCTGGTTCTGCCACATGGGCAGCAGTGCACCATTGTCAGACCCAACGCCCGCCTGCCAGTCGACATGGCCAAAAGATGTGGCGTGGCGTTGCCCAACCGAGAAGCCCGCGGTTTCAAGCGACCCGGAACTCTGGGGTAGGTAGCTCGCGACATAGAGGTCTCCGAAAGAGTTCTGCAGCGTCGGGTCGCGGTCAAACAGAGCCGAAGACAAGGCACGGTCGTTCACATTGCGCCCCTCAACCGCTGCGAATTGCTCAGGGAACAACGCGCCGGGTGTGCTCGATTGAACCAGCGTGTCCGCATCCAGCGAGAAGGCCCCCGCAAAAACGTCCGTCGCATGAACCTGCACACCTGCAAGCGAAGCCGCAATGGCGCCACCGCTTGCAGAGCCAGACATAACGAGCGGCTGGTTTGGCGTGATGGTTTGGCCGTTCCCAGCATTGATGGTCATGCGACCGATCGGCAGAAGGGCGGCTTTTACGTCAAGGAAACCATGACCGTATACATTGCTTACCGCGCTTTGGTAGCCATCCATTAGGGTTACGACCTGATCTTGACTAAACCCAGCAAACGAACTGTCGGCCGTTGCAAACAAACGCAAACGAAGCTGGTGAGGAGTCAAGCTGGGAAAGGCCTGGGCAAGAAGGGCCAAAGACCCGGCAACAGTCGGGGTGGCATATGATGAACCATACCCCCTGCTGTAATTGTTGTTGCCCGAGCTGGTCGCAACAAGCCAAGTCCCGTCCGCAGTGATACACCATCGCGCCGCTTCGAGGCAGGCTCCTGAAAGCCGTGACACCGCGGTTATGTCGCCATTGGTCATTTCTGGCGCGCCGTTTACAACGGCTATCCAGCCGCTCTCCAACTCAGGGACAAGCGAGGGCAAACCTGCCATCAGACCAATTGTTGAAATGGATTGATCGTTACTGATCGCAAAAAGCACGTTGCCAGAGGCAGTGTAGTCTCTCAGCACCTGCAAATAATCGGACCCGGCGGAACTCCCAAATACATTGTTAAACCAAGTTGTGTTCGCCACCGAATTTTGGCGAGTGCCAGGATCAACAAATCCCCAAGAATTGTTCCAAGCCACTGCGTTTGCGGCTATCGCTTTTTGTCCCGTGTCTGTTAGATCAGTTGTATCCCAATGACCCACAATCAACTCTGCGTCAGGAGCAACGCCAATCATTGTCGAAGAATTCCCGGTGATGATCGATGCCACGGCGGTCCCGTGGCTGGCCACTGGCAAACCTGATTGAATGTCTGCGAGATCATCGGAAATCGTAACGTGGGACGTCAAAAAACCTTCGTCGGAGACTGCAATGGTTTGACCTTGACCGGTAAGACCCGCGGCGTGTGCATACTGAATACCCGAATGCAGTAATGCATTCGTCGTGACCGTGGTGGTGCTAGATGTATTGCCGTCAACAAACCTTTGGTTAGTAGCGGTTTGAATCGAGTATTTGGCACTTGCCAACAGATTTGAAGCCGCCGTTTCGTATGTGGACCAAGATTGAACAAAGTAAGACTCAAAAACCAGTGAAGCCAGAGTCGAACCACCACCTCCGACACCGCCGCTGCCCCCACCGCAGGCCGCAAGGCTAAAAGCCGCCGGCGACAAAAGCGCAATTTTGCAGAAAGTCTTCATACAATGTCTTTCACGGTTTATTCGATCGAAGTCAAAACCTTCGCGCCATTGGTACGAAACTGGCGGTTAACCGATCATTTCTACCCGATCATTTTAAGTCTGAAATCCATGACCTACGCCATTTGAAAAGCAAGCCGTGACCTTTGCGCAACCAATCTAGATCCGGCGCACACCTAAGAATAGAAATTGCTATTCTCTTTTCCCTTTCTTAGGACTTAATCCATGAAGTCTCTGCCCCACCTTTCCTTCCTACGCTCGTTCGAAGCAGCCGCCCGACACCTGAGTTTCACCTCGGCCGCTGACGAGTTGAACTGTACACAAGCTGCGGTCAGCAACCATGTGCGCAGCCTCGAAGATTATATCGGGCGCCCGCTGTTTGTGCGTCACGCGCGCTCACTAACTCTGACGGATGTGGGACAGGGATATCTGCCATCAGTGCAACGCGCGCTGCAGGATATCGACACCGCGACAGCCTCTTTGATCACCAAGAACAGCACGCGGGCGGTGACCGTGTCCTGCCCCGTCAGCCTGACCGAACATTGGATGCCGCAGGTCATGGCGGGGTTTCATGCGCAAAACCCGAAGATCGAGCTGGCACTCAACAGCACGGTTTGGGCGGACCTGCAGGAAAACGCGAGCGACATTACCATCACCATCGCCCACAAGGACGATGTTGGCGCACATGATATGAAACTGTGGGACGAAAAGCTGGTTCTGGTTGCGGCTCCGTACTATGCCGAAATCACAGCAGAAACTCTCGCTCAGGAACGTGCGATCCACATCCTGGGTAGGCCTGAATACTGGGACGCCATTTGCGCGGCTCTTGGTATGCAAAAAACGCGTATTCCCGTGGGCTTTCAATGCAACTCCACCACTGCTGCGCTGGAACTTGCGGCAGCAGGGGCTGGCGTCGTCGTGGCGCCAAAATCTTTGGCGATGAAATTCCTGAACCGCGGCGATTTGATCGAGCCGTTGATCGTCGATTGCCCGAGCCCATGGACCTATTACGCCACTTTCAAAGACCACATGACGCCATCAGCCGAGCTGTTCAAAGACTGGCTGATGGCCTGCGCATCCGAGGCTAAGATCTGAGCCGCGCACCTTTCGGATCAAAAGCAGGTTCCGCCAGAATGCGTGCTTTGTGCGGAAGGCCAAGGATCATGACCTCGACCTCATCACCCGGCCCGGCAACCTCGGGATTGGCAAATCCAACGGCGAGAGATTTCCCAACGGTATACCCATAGGCCCCCGAGGTAACCCGCCCAACCGAGCGCCCGTCCGGCGTGAAAATTGTCTCGCCTCCGGCAGCATCAGCATTATGCGGCGTTTCGATTTCGAAATAGCTGAGCACCTCGCGAGGGGCCGTGTCTTTGACCGCGAGATAGGCATCCTTGTGCAAGAAGTCCTTATCGAGCTTGACCAGCCCGTCAAAACCCACCTCATGCGCCCAATATTCCTGCGAATATTCGCGAGACCAGCTGCCATAGCCTTTTTCGATTCTGAGTGAGCCTAAGGCACGGCCGCCGACAGGACCTCCGTCGAACTCCTTTGCGGCCTCTATTAAGGCGGAATAGAGCCTGATCTGATCACTTTCGGCGCAATGCAGCTCCCAGCCGAGATCTCCGGTAAAGGACACGCGGATCGCCAAACATGTGACGCCCGCCACCTCGATGGTCTGAGACCGCATAAACCGAAACGCCTCGTTTGACAGATCCGCATTGGTCATTCGCTGCAACATGGCGCGCGATTTTGGACCGGCGATATTGAAGCCGGCGATGCGGTTGGTGGCGATCTCAAACGTAGTGCCTTCGGGCAGATCGACCATCTGGAAGAACCGCTGGTGATAGCGTTCCCCAAGGCCTGAGCCGACCATCATATATTCCTCATCCGCAACCTTGGTGATGGTGAAATCTCCACAGACCCCGCCGCGCACCGAAATCATCGGCGTCAGGCACGAGCGCCCCACCTCGGTCGGGATCTTGTTGGCCATAAGCTTATCCAGCCACGCGAACGCCCCCGGCCCTTTGATCACGTAGTTGGCGAAGTTCGAGATATCGATGATGCCCACATTATTCCGCAGCATCTCGCATTCGCGACCCACGGGCTCCCACCAGTTCTGGCGTGTAAAGCTGTTGGTATCGGTCATACCCGGCTTGTCGGCAAACCACAGAGGATGCTCCCACCCGCAATTCAGCCCAAAGACAGCGCCCATCTCGCTTTGCATTTCGTAGGCCGGACGCAGGCGCGCCGGACGGCCGGCGCTGCGTTCCTCGTTAGGGAAGTGGATCGCAAAGCGGTTGGCATATTGATCCTCGACCCGCGCCTTTGTGAATTTGGCATCCGCCCAATCGCCAAAGCGCGCCAGATCCCAGGCGAACATATCGTACTGCGGCTCGCCATCGATCATCCATTGCGCGGCGAGCAATCCAAGCCCTCCCGACTGGCTAAACCCCGGAATAATGCCACCCACAAGGAAGTAATTCTTAAGTTCCGGCACAGGCCCCCAGAGCGCACTTGAATCAGGGCTCCAGATCATCGGCCCGTTGATCACGCGTTTGACGCCTGCGGTTTCGGCACAGGGCACCCGTTCAACCGCGCGCATAACGTTCTCCATGATCCGGTCGAGATCATCGGGGAAGAGGTCATGGGCGAAATCCAAGGGCGTGCCCTCTTCGGCCCAGAACCGCATGTCTTTCTCGTAGGCTCCGATCAGAAAACCGTTGCCCTCTTGGCGAAAATAATACTCTCCATCGCGGTCGGCAATCGAGGGCAAGCGGCGTCCAATGGCCGCAACCTCATCGATGGTTTCCGTGACAAAATACTGATGCTCTGTCGGCTGCAACGGCAGCGTCAGCCCTGCCATCGCCGCCACTTCGCGCCCCCAAAGGCCAGCGGCATTCACCACCCATTGCGTATGAATGTCACCCTTCTCGGTACGCACAATCCACGAGCCATCGGGCTGTTGATCCGTGCCAATCACGGGACAAAACCGCTCAATCGTGGCCCCCAGCGCGCGCGCGCCCGCGGCATAGGCATGGGTCACGCCAGAAGGGTCGACATTGCCACCCTCAGGTTCGAACATAATGCAACGCACGTCGTCAAACTGCGCCAGCGGATGCAGCTCTTTGGCTTTCTCGCGGCTGACCTCATAGAAATTCAGACCATAGTATTTCGCTTTGGCCTCTTGCAGCCGCAACTGATGTTCGCGCTCTTGCGTTTGCGCCAGATACAGAGACCCCGGCTGAAACACACCACAGCCCTGCCCGGTCTCTTTCTCGAGCTGCTTATAGAGGTTCATCGTATAGTGCTGAATGCGCGTGATATTGTTGTTGTCATGCAGCCCATGGATCCCCGCCGCCGCGTGCCAGGTCGAGCCTGACGTCAGCTCATCGCGTTCGAGCAGAACCACATCAGTCCAGCCGAGTTTCGCCAAGTGATAGAGGATGGAACAGCCCACCAGACCGCCGCCGATGACCACTGCTTGTGCATGGGTTTTCATGTCATGAATCCTAAAACGCGTTTCTTGCACCAAACCTACGCGCGATCCTGTGCCAAGACACACAAAATAACTTGCCCCTATGCCCTTTAATTTTCCTATTCACCGATGCGTCACGCGGCGATTACACTTTGAAGATATTGGGGTGAAAACAGCGAGGACTGCCCTATGTCACAGTCGTTCTTTGACCTGCCCGGCCGCTTTTGGCGCGGTAATCTGCACACGCATTCCAACTTGTCTGATGGGGCATTGGATCCGGGCGAAGTCTGTCGCCGCTACAAGGCCGAGGGCTATGATTTTCTGGCGCTGACGGATCACTTTGTCGGCGAATACGGCTATCCGATTACCGACACCAAGCCGTTCCGAGACGAGGATTTCACCACGATATTAGGCGCCGAACTTCACTCTGGTGCCATGGAAAACGGAGAACTCTGGCACATCCTCGCCGTCGGCCTGCCTGAGGATTTCGCGCCATCCCATTCGCCCAGTTTCCACCCCGTTGAGGGTCAGGAAACCGGCCCAGAGCTGGCCAAACGGGCGTGGGACGCCGGTGCCTATGTCGCCATTGCACATCCCGAATGGGGCGGCATGACCTTCGCCGACGCCGACAGCATCAAACACGCGCATGCGGTCGAGATCTACAACCACACCTGCGGCGTCGAATGCGATCGCGCGCATGGGCATTACATGCTGGACCAGCTTTTGTCGGCGGGTCGGCGGTTGGACCTCTGCGCCACCGATGACGCGCATTTCAGTGAGCCCGACAGCTTTGGCGGCTGGGTCATGGTCAAGGCCGAAGAGAACACACCCGACGCGCTTTTGGCGGCCCTTAAGGCAGGGCATTATTATTCGTCCACAGGCCCAGAGCTGAAGGGCGTTTCATGGGAGGACGACTGCGTTGTGGTTCAATCCACCGCCGTCAAAGCCGTGATGGTTCAAGGCAAGGGCTCGCGGTCCGCCTGCGTTTACGGTGCGGGAATGACCCGGACGGAAGTTCCTTTGGACAAGCTCAAGAACTCTCCGTTCATGCGCGTGACGATTGTGGACGCAGCAGGCAACCGTGCGTGGTCCAATCCAGTCTATCGCTAGTGCGTGAGAACCGGCGGCGTCTCAAACCCGTTGCGCCAGACCACATAGGCCATGATCGGGCTGTCTTCGGTATCCAACGCATGCGGCTGGTTTGAAGCATGTTCACAGGCGTCGCCGGTCTTGAGCCACTCATCCGGCATACCCTTGCGCATGAACCGTCCCTCACCTCCGATCACGCGGTACATCTCTTCGCCGGGGTGATGGTGCCAAGGGTAATGCAAATGCGGTGGCATATAGACGACCCATGCCGCCATTTGATCGCTCTGAAAGGCTCCGCCCTCGCCGATCAGACAGTAACAGCCAAAACGGTTCATGAAATCATCGCCGATGTCGGTTCCTTTGTAGGTCTCACGCCATTTCGCCAGAGCGCCTGCGTCGATGAAAGCGCGTCTGATCGGCGTTTCAGGGTCTGCAAACCCTGTTTCTTCGATCAGCAAGTCATGCGGCGGGATCTGGAAATACGACACCTCCTGAGGGGTCACGTCGTCGGGAAACGGACAAAACTCCGTCAGGGCCTCATCCGCCTCATGCATTGCTTTTGCTTCGGCCAACAGCCGATCCCAAACCTCGCGCGCCATCTTGCTCCTCCCAAAGAGACACCACGTTGATTGAGGGATGTTGAGGGCGTTGGGCCGCGCGCTCTAAAAAACGCGCGACAGAGACTTGTTTGTGAGCGACCTATGCGTCTCGAGGATCGCGTGTGACTGAGGCTGGCGCGAAACTGCGGCCGTCAAATGTCACGTCATGCGCTGCGTAGTTGAACCAGAAGGTTTCAGACGCGGTATCGCGGCGACGCAAGCCCTCAGGCAGGTCAATGACCTCAAGCCCAGCCTGCGCACAAAGGGGCGTCAAAATGATCTTCCACCCTTCCGCATCTGGCCACCCCGCGAGGTAGTGCATGCCGTCATGTGACATAACCGCAGCGTTTCCATCCTCAGCTGTCAGCGTGACTGTGGCAGAGCCCGTCAGGATCTCGCGATAACCCGTGAAAGCCCCGCTCAACGACAATGCTTCCGGAGAGTCAGGCCGCAGAGACTCAACCCGATCCACGGTCACATCCAAGCCCGGCAAGGCCGGCGGCAGAGGCACTGGGATCGTCATATCCTGATCTCGCGCGCCAGAACGCGGGCCGATCAAAACCTGCGCATTCTGCTGGGATAGAGCCTTTTTTAGCGCCTCAGACATATGCATCAGGCCCGGCGCAAGGATCAGGTCGTAGCCTGCGAAATCGCGTGTCTCGGGACGCAGAATATCAATCGACAGCCCCAGTTTGCGCAGCGCTTTATAGGCGTCAAACACCAGTCCGAAATAGCTGAGCCCCGCTCCATGCGGCTGCACCGCCCAAGCGGCATCTGCATCATAGTCAAAGATCAAACCGACCCGCGCCTGCGCGGGTTGCACCTCTGGCGCGTCTGTCAACTCGTCGCGCATTTGGCGCACGTCGCGCATTGCTTGCGCTTCCTCGCTATCGGGACGCAAGAGACCCGCGTGCATCTGTTCCTGCGCCATAGGCGCCTGCCGCCAGCGGAAATAACAGACCGCCTCTGCCCCATGGGCAAAGGCTTCCCAAGACCACAGCCGCACCATCCCGTCCAGAGGCGCGGGGTTGTAAGGCGCCCAGTTCACAGGACCGGGCTGTTGCTCCATCACCCACCAGCGCCCTTTGCCGACTGCGCGGTAAAGGTCATGGTGAAACGCCTGAAAATCCGGATCCCCTTGACGCGCGAAGGCCTTTTGATGCGCCGCATCCGCGCCTACGCGATCCTCGAGGAAACCCATGGGATAGCTGTCCCAGCTCGCAATCTCGAGGTCATCGCCAACTTTATAGTGATCGAAATCGGTGATCCGACCCATGTAGTTGTGGGCGATTGGCGCGCTGGAATGCTGCTTGATGATCTCGACCTGCAAACGGTTGAAGGCCACCACCTGATCCGACGTATACCGCCGAAATGCCAGCGAATGGGCTGGATTAGGCTCTGTTACGGTCAGGTTCGGCAGGGCGATCTGGTCAAAGCGATTATACTCCATCGACCAAAACACATTGCCCCAGGCATTGTTCAGGGCCTCAACGGATCCATAGCGCTCGCCGCACCAGCCCTGAAACCCAACGCGCGCGGCATCGGAATAGGAAATCGTCGTGTCATGGCAGCCATATTCATTGTCCGTCTGCCACGCCGCCACATGCGAGTTCGCGCCATAGCGTTCTGCCAAAAGCCCCACAATCCGCGCGCATTCTTCGCGGTAGCCGAGGTGGGAAAAACAATAGTGCCGCCGAGATCCAAACCCACGCGGTTTGCCATCGACATCCAGCGCAATCATGTCGGGATGCTTGTCCACCATCCACCGCGGTGGCGTCGCAGTCGGCGTGCCCAACACCACTTTCAGCCCAGCCGATCCAAGCACCTCGATCGCCTGATCCAGCCACTCAAAACGTAGATCCCCCGGCGTCGGCTCCAACCGAGACCAGGCGAATTCGCCGATCCGAACCCAGGTCAGCCCCGCCTCGACCATACGCCGTGCGTCCTCGGGCCAGATCTCTGGCTCCCAATGTTCGGGATAATAACAGGTGCCTAATGTGCGTTTCATGTGGTGCTCACAAAATGACCCGATGCTCGGCTTGGCCCGAGACATCGGTGAATGTGTATGAGTAGGTGCGCCCTTCGGTCTCTCCGTCAAGCCCGTCGGCAGCCGAGGTGGCAAAGAGCGTTTTCAGATCTGCGCCGCCAAATGCTGGGCAACTGATCTGTTCGGCAGCGAAACTGACGGTCTGTTTGAGCGTTCCGTCCGTGCCATAGCAGGCCACACGGTTCGCCCCCCATTGCGCGTTCCAGAGGTTGCCGCCCTCGTCCACGACCGCGCCGTCTGGGTTCACGTCGGCCTCATTGAGGTCCACGAAAACTTTAGGTTGCCCAACGGGCCAACCGTCGGCATCGAGCTTTTGCGCCATGATCTGACGGGTCGGCGTATCGCAGAAATAGGCGATGTCACCTGATGGCGCGAAACAGATCGCGTTGCTGATCGAGATGTCGCCATACAGCTTGCGCAACTCGCCGCGATAATAGCGATAGATCGCCCCAGCGCCCGGTTCCAGATTGATCCCCATGGTGCCGATCCAGAAGCCCCCCTGCGGGTCCGCACGTCCGTCATTAGAGCGGGTCACCGGATTGTCAGCCTCAAGCGCCGCAACCAACTCGCGCGCGCCTGTCGCAATATCAAACCGATAAAGACCGCTCTCGGACGCCATCAGAAGTGTATCCTGATCCACCCAGCCCGCCGCCGACACATATTCGTCAAACTGCCATTCCAGCGGTTTGCCACCGGAACGGCTCATCAGCTTGCGGCCCAGAATGTCGAACCAAAAAAGCTGCTGCCGTTCCGGGTGCCACAAAGGTCCCTCGCCTAGCTTGCAAGCCCGACGATCATAGACGGTCGTCATGCCAAAGCCTCATCATAGGCGGTGACAATGGCGTCTGCTTTTGCGCGCACCTCGGCAGGCGTGTCCCCCGGTTTGAAAATCGCAGAACCGATGCCGAAACCCGTCGCCCCCGCTGCAACCCATTCTTTGAAGTTGCTTGGGTTCGCACCCCCGACAGCATAGGCTTCGGTGCCTTTTGGCAGGACGGCACGCACTGCCTTGAGTCCCACTGGGCCGATCATATCGCCGGGGAAAAACTTCAAACCATCCGCACCTGCACGCAAAGCGGCGAAACACTCGGTGGGTGTCATCACACCGGGATAGCTTTGCAAGCCAAGCGCTTTGGTATGGGCAATGACCTCGGGATTGCAGTCAGGTGAGACGATCAGACGCCCGCCAGCCGCATTGACCTTGTCGACATCTGCGACCGACAACACCGTCCCAGCCCCGATCAACGCACGATCCCCCATGGCATCCACAATCCGCGCAATACTGTCAAAAGGCTCTGGCGAGTTCAGTGGAACCTCGATCCGGTCTATACCCGCCGCGAGAATTTCCTCGCAGATCGCGACCGCGTCCTGTGGCAAAACCCCACGCAAAATGGCGATGATATTGCGGCTCATGGCGTGTCCTTTATCGATTGGTAAGCGGCCCATTGGCCTGCAACGGTCAGATCAGAGGCATCATGAACCCGCGACGGGCAACCTTGCGCCTCAAGCGCGTCTTTATAAAGCCCGCAGAGCGCGGGATCTCCGATCAGAGCCACATCCATGCCTAGCCAATAGGGACGGGATGCAGAGAGTTCGAGACCAAGCAGATATCCCGACAAACGCCCACGGGCGACCTCTTCGGGTATATCCGCCAGCAGCGTTTCGGCACGGATCGAAAAGAGTTTGCTTGCGACCGCCTGAGGGCGGCTCATCGCGTCGCTGACTGCTTCGTTGAACGTCGCGATGTCCATGGCATCGGCCCCAACAGAGTGGCGCAGCACCGATTGGGTCGAGAGCAGCGAGAACATCTCTCCGGTCATGAAGGTTTGAAAGCTGACGATTTCTTCGGCGCTGATCCGCACCCATTTGGTGTGGGTTCCGGGTAGGCAAAGGACGCCGTCGAATTTCGGAAACTTGGACAGGAAACCAGCGATCTGGGTTTCCTCGCCACGCATCACATCGGCAGGTTTGGCCTGACTCACTCCGGGCAAAATCCAGACCGACAGCCGCGGGTCTGAGGTCGCCACTTGCATTGCCTGTTCCATGCCCGCGGCCTTGCAGGGCGCAGAGACATAGGGCGCCTCTTGCCACCCCTGCCGCGCACCGACCATGCCGCTGCAAATGACGGGCAACACGGCACCATCGGACAAAAGGTCCCAGATCAGATCGACCAATACCGGTTCAAATTCATCCGGCACGAGCTGCCCCATGCCTTTGTCGGACGCGCGCTTATCCAGAACAGAGCCCGCCTCGTCCAATACCGCAGCGCGCAGATTGGTTGTGCCCCAATCCACCGCCACCAAAGCAGCATTTTGAAATGTCATCCTGTCACCACCACTCCGCCATCGACGACCATCGCTTGTCCGGTCATCATTTTGCTGCTTTCGCTGGCAAGGAACAAGGTCGCTCCGACGATATCTTCGGGCGCGAGCGTGTCTTTCAGACATTGCCGCGCCAGATGCGCCTCAAGGGCTTCGGGCGTGACCCACATCTCTTTTTGCTTGTCCGTCAGCACCCAACCCGGAGCAATCGCGTTGACGCGGATCTTGTCGGGTCCGAACTCGCGCGCAAGGCTGCGGGTCATGCCGTTGATGCCGGAATTGGCGGTCGTATAGAGCGGGTAGCCCGCGTTCCCCATCATATAGGAAATCGAGCTGAAATTGATGATCGAGCCGCCGCCTTTGGCTTTCATCCCCTCGGCCACCGCTTGGCATGCAAAGAAATAGGCTTTGAGATTGATCGCCATCATCCAGTCGTAGAATTCCTCGTCGACCTCGCCAGCCTCATGCCGTTTGTCATTGGCTGCGTTGTTGACCAAGACGTCGATATCGCCATGGGCCTCAGCCGATTGCGCAATGGCTGCCTTAAGCGCCGCGATGTCGGTGATGTCGCATTGGATAAACAACGGGCGATTGCCGTGTTTGGCCTCCATCTCATCGCAGAATGCAGACGAGTCCGACCGCTGCACAAAGGCAACCTGCGCCCCTTGCGCCAGAAAGCCTTCGGTCAGGAACGCCCCGATGCCAGAGCCTCCGCCGGTGATGAACACCGACTTGCCCCTAAGGTCTTGATATGTGGCTGTCATTAGTGGCTCTCGCGTGTGACGGGGCGGGTATCTTTGCCCACGAGGAAATCTAGGTCTGCACCTTTGTCGGCCTGCAGCACGTGGTCGATATACATCTTGGCATAGCCGCGGGTGTAATGCGGAGGCTCAGGCTCCCACGCAGCGCGGCGGGCCTCAAGTTCAGCCTCATCGACCAACAATTCAAGCTCTCCCTTGGAGGCAGATACCCGAATGCGGTCGCCGGTTTTCACCAAAGCCAGCGTGCCGCCTGCATTCGCCTCAGGGCTGACGTGCAGGATCACCGTGCCGTAAGCCGTGCCTGACATGCGCGCATCGCTGACGCGGATCATATCGCGCACACCTTGCTTCACCAGCTTGCCCGGGATCGGCATATTGCCCACCTCTGGCATGCCCGGATAGCCCTTGGGGCCACAGCCTTTCAGCACCAGAATGGTGTCGGGCGTCACGGGCAGATCTTCGTTGTCGATATTGGCCTTCAGGTCTTCGATGCTTTCAAACACAAAGGCTTCGGCCTCATGTTCCAAGAGCGCATCGGTGGCCGCCGAAGGTTTCACGATCGCCCCGTTCGGCGCGAGGTTGCCGCGCAAGACGCGCAGACCTGCTGCTGGTTTCAACGGGTTCTCCATCGAGCGGATCACGTCGTCGTTGTAGCACTCCGCCCCATCCGCATAGACCGAGATATCGCCGCCCAGACAGGTCGTCGCCGACCGCAGACGATCCCCGAGTTCCTTCAGAACCACAGGAACCCCACCCGCATAGCAGAAATCTTCCATCAGGTATTTGCCCGAGGGCATGCAGTTCACGAGCAATGGGATCTCTCCACCCAGCTCGAAATCTTTGAGGCTGAGGTCCACGCCGACGCGACCCGCCAGAGCCAGCAAATGCACCACAGCATTGGTAGAGCCGCCCACGGCCGCATTGGTCATGATCGCGTTCTCAAAGGCCTCTTTGGTGAGGATGTCCGAGGGTTTCAGATCCTCTTCGACCATCTCAACGATCCGTTTGCCTGTCATATGCGCCAGCGCCATGCGGCGGGCATCAACGGCGGGCAGAGCCGCATTGGTCGGCAGGGACATCCCCATCGCTTCGACCAAAGACGCCATGGTCGAGGCGGTGCCCATGGTCATGCAGACACCTTTGGAGCGGCTCATGCCCGACTCGGCGTTCATGAAATCCTGCAGGGTCATCTCGCCTGCACGCACCTGCTCCGAGAACTTCCAAACGTCTGTGCCAGAGCCGATATCCTGCCCCTTCCACTTGCCGTTCAGCATGGGACCTGAGGACACAACAATCGACGGCAGATCCACAGAGGCCGCGCCCATCAGCTGACCCGGAGTGGTCTTGTCACAGCCGCCCAGCAAGACGACGCCATCCATGCCATAGGCACGGATCGATTCCTCGACGTCCATCGCCAGAAGGTTGCGGAACAGCATCGCGGTGGGCTTCATCTGGGTCTCACCCAGAGACATCACCGGGAACTCGACCGGAAAGCCGCCAGCTTCCCAAACGCCGCGTTTCACGCCTTCGGCCAGATCGCGCAGGCCCGAGTTACAGGGCGTCAGTTCAGACCACGTGTTACAGATCCCAATCACAGGGCGTCCGTCAAAGACATGATCCGGGAAGCCCTGATTTTTCATCCAGGACCGGTGAATGAACCCGTCCTTGTCGAGCTTACCGTACCAACCGCGATTGCGTTTTTCGTTTGTCATTTTTGTCTTTCTATGCGGCTTTGGCCGGGCGGCACCATGCTGGCAGCCAATCTCCATGGGCTGCCAAAAGATCATCCACCATCGAGCGGATCTGGCGCAGGTCCAGTTCGGCAGCGGTGTGCGGATCCATCATGGCAGCGTGATAGATATGTTCCGGGTTTTCTTCAACGAGCGCTTTGACCGTCAGCTCCTGCACATTGATCTGCGTGCGCATCAGGGCAACCAGCTGCGGCGGGATATCCGTTACGACACTTGGCTGCACGCCGTTGCTGTCCACCAGACAGGGCGTTTCCACGGCAGCACCCATCGGCAACTGCGGGATCTGACCCGTGTTGGGCAGGTTGCCATAGGCCACATAGGGCGTGTCCGTGACAATCGCGTTCATCAGGTCCGCCGCGAATTCGTGGCTGCGTTTGACTTCAATCGTGCCAGCGGCTTTCAGAGCCTCGGCCTGTTGTTTCCAATCCGCGATCTGCTCTTCGCAACGCTGTGGGTATTCGTCCAGCGGGATGCCAAACTGGGAAATCAGATCCTCGCGGCCTTCTTTGATGAACCACGGCACATATTCCGCCAGATGTTCCGAGCTTTCGGTGCAGAAGTAGCCCAGATGATCCATCACCTCATAGCGCACCTTGTTCGGACAGCGCGGCATCAGCAGGGGTCCCTTTGGAAGGGACCCACTGCGATACCCTGCGCGGAGTGCTGGGTAGAGGTCCCGCATCCCTTCGCCCTCTACCTGCTCCAGGCGCAGGAAAAATGCCACGTGATTGACGCCCGCCACTTTGTAGCGGATGTCGCCTTTCGGGATATCCAGGTCATGCGCCAGCTCTTCGACTGTGTTTTGCACCGAATGGCACAGACCGACCTGTTTGATATCAGGGAAACGCTCGGCCAGACCCCAAGTGTTGATCGCCATCGGGTTGACGTACTGCAACAGCGTCGCGTTCGGGCAGCAGGCGCGCATATCGGCGGCCACGTCCCACAGTACAGGCACAGTTCGCAGCCCGCGCATGATGCCGCCTATCCCAAGCGTGTCGGCAATGGTCTGACGCAGGCCGTATTGCTTTGGAATCTCGAAATCCGTCACGGTGCAGGGCTTGTAGCCCCCGATCTGAAACGCGGTGATGACAAAATCCGCACCATCCATCGCCGCACGGCGATCGGAATGAGACGACACAGTCGCCCCGGCACCGGTCGACTCAATCATCTTGCGCACCACCATCTCGCTTTCCGCAAGGCGCACGGGATCAATGTCCATCAGCGCAAAGTGGCTATCCGCCAAAGCAGGCGTCAAGAGAGCGTCGCCCACGATATTCTGCATGAAAATCGTGGAACCTGCTCCAATAAAGGTGATTTTCGTCATTTAACTGCTCCGAGAGTGAGGCCAGCGATAAAGTGCCTCTGCATTAGGAAGAACATGGCCACCGGCGGCAACGCCGCGACGATGGAACCAGCGCTCATCAGGTGATAGGCGGCGCGGTATTGAGCGTTGAACGAGGTGATCCCTGCGGTCACCGGCTGGCTTTCCGCGCCTTGGGTCAGGACGACGGCCCAGAAGAAATCGTTCCAGATGAAGGTAAAGATCAGAACCGACATCGCGGCAATCGCGGGCTTCATCAGCGGCAGCACAACGAACCAAAAGATCCGCCATTCCGCGACGCCTTCAACACGGGCCGCTTCTATCAGCTCATAGGGCAGCGCACGGATAAAGTTGCGCATAAAGAGCGTGCAGAAACCGGTTTGGAAAGCGATGTGGAACAGCACGAGGCCGGTCTTGGTGTTGTAAAGCCCCATGTCCAAGGTCAGATCGCGCACCGGAACCATTAAGATCTGGAACGGCACGAAATTGCCCGCCACGAACATAAAGAACACCCAGAGGTTTGAGCGGAACTTATATACGCCCAGCGCAAAGCCGGTCATGGAGCTGAGGATCACACAGCCGATCACTGTGGGCACGGTGATGAACACAGAGTTCAGCAAATAGCGCGGCATATCCGAGGCAAAGAAGACCTTACCGTAGTTCTCGACCGCGTTGAACGTGCTTGGCACGCTCCAGTAGTTGCCCTGCACAAAATCTGCATCAGGCTTGATCGAGAAGACAGCGACCGCCACCAAAGGCAAGAGCCACAGCACAAGGCTCATTGGCAACAACGTCTGATAGGTCAGTTGCCACGTACGGGAGGTTTTTTCGATAGGTGTTGGAAACATCTTAACGGCCTCCCTTTTCGTCTTGGTACATGGACCACAGGAAGTAAGCGATGAAACACAGCATAATCAGGAAGAGCACCACGGCGATGGCCGCGCCATAGCCCATGCGGAAACCATACTCAGACAAAGCGACTTCGAACATATAGAACGACAGCACTCGGCTTTCCCCGAAGGGCCCTCCATTGGTCATGATCGAGATCAGGTCAAAGGAGCGCAGCGCGCCGATGATGGTCACAACGAAAGCGATGAATGTCGCAGGACGCAGCTGAGGAATGATCACATGCCAAAGCATCCGGTAGCCCTTGGCCCCATCCAGACGCGCGGCTTCGATTTGCTCGGGATCCACGGCGTTCAGGCCGGTCAGATACAGGATCATACAATAGGCAGTCTGCGGCCAGATACCAGCGGCGATGATGCCGTAGGTCACATATCGCTCGTCGCCCAGCACGTTGATCGGATCGATGCCAAAGACACCGAGGAATTGATTTAAAAGCCCAAAGGTCGGGTCATAGAACCAGGTGAACACCAGGCCCACCACCACTTGTGAAATCACAAATGGGAAGAAAAACAGAGACTTATACAGGCGAATGCCCGTCACGGTCTGGTTCAGGAAAAGCGCGATCATCAAACCGGCAGGAATCGCCAGGAGATACAGCAGCAACCAGATCAGGTTGTTTCTAAGGGACGTGTAGAACGCATCGTCCCAATAAAGTTCCTCATAGTTGCGAACACCGACATATTCCGCCTGACCCAGCCCGTCCCATTCGTAGAAGGACACGTTGATCGACTGAAAGATCGGAAAGATCACATAGACCAGAAAGAACAGCACACCGGGGGCAAGGAAAAGCCATGGCGTGACGGCGATCTCATTGCGCTTGTACCAGGAACGGCGCGCTGTCGCGGGAGTGGCAGACATGAGGGATCTCCGGATTGTGTCGCGAGAAAGCGCGACGGAACTCGGGAAAACGTTCAGAAAAGGCGCGGCCAGCTTAGGCCAGCCGCGCCAATCTAGAGCTTATTTATAGATGCGCTGCGCTGCGCGATCCAGACGTGCGATGATCTTGTCCAGATTGTCTGGCTTGACCATGAACTCCTGGAAGCCTTCCATCGCAACTTTCGCCATTTCAGCAGGTGCGTCGCGGTCAAAGAACTGCGCAACACCGCCTGGGCTGTTGGAGGACAGCATCGCAAAGCCTTCTTTCAGGAACTTGTCGTCATCCACAGAGGACTTAGAGTTCACTGGAAGCTGACCCAGGTTGTCGCCATTGTTGATCAGAGTTTGGTTCTCTGGGGACACAACGAACTTCAGGAACGCTTTTGCCGCTTCTTTGTTCTGAGCACCCGATGGGATGTGGAAGGTATCTGTTGGCGCGTCTTCAGCCAGCTCAACAGAGGCGTTGATTGCTGGGAACTGGTAGAAGTCCAGCTTGCTGTCGTCCAGACCACCGTCACGCAGTGGAGATACCGCGAAGTTACCCATCAGGTATGCGGTTGCTTCACCGTTGACCATGAATGGCATCGCTTCCTGCCAGCTATACGCTGTGTGGTTGTCGATGAACGCACCCATGTCGATCAGCTTGCGCCAGTTTGCGAAGGTTTCCGCAACGCCCGCGTCGGTCCAAGGGATTTCACCGGCCGTCAGAGCCGCGTGATAGTCGTATCCGTTGGTGCGCATGTTCAGATAGTCAAACCAGCCACCTGCGGTCCAAAGGAACTTGGTGCCGATGGTGTAGCACTTACGACCAGAGTCGATGATTTTCTGGCAGTTGGCGATCTCTTCGTCGAATGTCGCTGGCTCCGCCAGACCCAGCTCTTCGAAGATGTCCTTACGATAGTAAACACCCCACTGGTAGTAAGTATATGGGACGCCCCACTGCTTACCGTCCAGAGTCATCGCACCTTTGGTAGACGCCAGGTCCGCCAGCTCTTCTTCTGCCCAGAGGTCAGAGATGTCTTCAAACAGGCCCGCGTCTACATATGGCTTCATACGGTTCGCCGCATACCAGTTCGCCACATCCGGTGGGTTCGCGCTCAGGAAGTTACGGATCTGAGTTTTGTAAGCTTCGCGATCGATGACGGTCAGCTCGATGTTCAGATCTGGGTGCATCGCGCCAAAACGCTCTACCATGCCTTCCATAACCGCGCGTGGCGCTGGGTTGGACATGTCAGAGAAAATAACGAGGTCGCCAGACAGTTTTGCGTGGCTTCCAGCAAAAGCAGCACCGCTCAGCGCGACACTTGCCACAACAGACGCAAGCAGCGCCTTGGATTTATGGAACATGGTTTCCTCCCCTTCTGTTCCTACTCGTAAAATTTAGTTCCAAATAATGAAACTTAGTTTTAACTATTGAAAACTCTGCTATGGGTTAATAGGATTGTCAACAGGTTTTGCGCCCCTAAAAGGGTTCGAGACCGTGGAGGAGACAGAATGAACAAGCCGGCAAATAAAGACGGTACGGTTGGTAAGGCCTTGGAAACACTGGACCTGGTGGCAGGTCTGGGGCGTCCGGCGCGGTTTACCGAACTCCTGAGTCTCAGCCCCCATCCCAAAGCAACGCTCTACCGTTTCCTGCAGACGCTTACGAATCAAGGCATGCTGACTTATGACGAGGACCGGCAGACCTATAGCCTTGGTCTGCGTCTGGTCCGCATGGCACATGCCGCTTGGAAAAGCGCGTCTTTGGCACCAGTCGCCGAGCAAATTCTGGACGAGCTGGCGCAAGAGGTGGGCGAAACCATCCACCTCGCCCAGATGGAAAACGGACAGGTTTTGTTCGTCGACAAACGCCGCGCCACTGCGCTGTTTGAGACCCTCGCGCAAACTGGTCGCGTCGCGCCCGCCCATTGCACAGGGGTCGGCAAAGCTATTCTGGCCTTTATGACGCCAGAACGTCTGGAGCGCGCGCTCAGACAACAGGCATTCGTGACGTTTACGCCAGCCTCGCACGCAAGCCGCGAAAGCCTTTTGGCCGAGTTCGACGAAATTCGCAGCGCCGGCGTCGCCTTTGACCGGGAAGAACACGAAGAAGGCATCATCTCGATCGCCGCACCGATCCTTTTGCAGAACGGCAAAGTGGTCGGATCGGTCTCAATCGCAACATCAACCAGTCGCCGTTCGCTCAGCGATCTGGAAACTTTCAAACCCGCGCTCCTGCGGGCCACGCAACACATCGGAGAAGCTGCCACGGTCTGGCAGTTCCCGTCGTAATCAGTAACAGGAGACAGGACAGCATGTCAGGTGTCGCACTTTCCAATGTCATCAAGAAGTATGGCGAAACCCAGGTCATTCACGGCGTCGATCTGACGATTGAGGACGGCGAGTTCTGTGTCTTTGTCGGCCCGTCAGGCTGCGGCAAGTCAACATTGTTGCGCATGGTTGCAGGCCTAGAGGAAACCACCTCGGGTCAGATCAACATTGGCGCGCGGGATGTGACCCACGCCGACCCCTCTGATCGCGGCGTCGCGATGGTGTTCCAGACCTATGCGCTTTATCCGCATATGTCGGTTGAGGAAAACATGGGCTTTGGTCTGCGCATGAACGGCGTGCCCAAGGACGAGATCAAAAAGAAGGTCGCCGAGGCCTCTGAAATTCTTCAACTTGATCAATATCTGAAACGCAAGCCAAAGGCCCTGTCCGGTGGTCAGCGCCAGCGTGTTGCCATCGGCCGCGCCATTGTTCGCGGCCCCGAAGTATTCCTGTTTGATGAGCCACTGTCCAACCTTGATGCCGAACTGCGCGTCGACATGCGGGTTGAGATCGCGCGTCTGCACAAGGAAATCGGCGCGACCATGATCTATGTGACCCACGATCAGGTCGAGGCGATGACTTTGGCCGACAAAATCGTCGTTCTACGTGCAGGCCACATCGAACAGGTCGGCGCACCCATGGACCTGTTCCGCGACCCCGACAACAAGTTTGTGGCTGGCTTCATCGGCTCTCCGTCGATGAACTTCCTCAATGGCGTGGTCGAAGGCGGCAAAGTCCGCGTGCCCGCGTTGGACGGCGAAGTGTTTGAAACCTCGGTCGGCCTGCCCGCTGACGGAGGCGACGTTCTGGTCGGCCTGCGCCCGCAGCACCTGAGCGTCACAGAGGCGAAATCGTCGATCACTGTCGACATTTCCGAGCAACTCGGCGGCGTCAGTTATGAATACCTGACCACCTCTACAGGCGAACGCGTCGTTGTCGAAAGCAAAGACGAAGAGGTTCTGAAGTCCGGAACCACGGTCAAAGTCGCGTATAACCCTGAAAAAGTTATGTTTTTTGACGCCCAAACAGAGCTGCGCCTGCGCTGATCGCCCTAGGGTGGAACGACCCTGATAATACTTGCAAAACACCAGATTTCCGTCATTTCATACCAGCGATTTAGACGGGGATCTGGGCGCGCCTTCTTGAAATTGCCCTCGGCAGTCCCCACTTTGTATACAAATGAATACTGAAAACTGTGGGGACAGTGCATAGATGTTGCAGGGGTTTTTAACGCCAGAATTCTTTCCGTTTACCGTGTCAATCGGGCTGTTCTTCGGCCTTTTGACCTTGGAATTGGTGTTCCTCATGCTGGGCGGCTCTTTGATGGGCGACGGCGGGGACGCGGATGTCTCGGCACCCGATGCGGCCGATGCGGATCTGGATTTTGACGTCGACGCCGATCTGGCGGATCTCGACACAGATTTCGACGCGCTTGAAACGGATCTGGCGGAAACTGAACTTGAGGCAACCGCAGGCAGCTTTAGCGTGCTGGCCTGGCTCGGACTGGGCAATTTGCCCGCCGCAATCTGGCTGGCGTCCATGTTCCTGAGTTTCGGCGTCATCGGGGTCGGCGTCCAAATGGCCCTAAGCGAGACCCTTGGCCTGACGCTCAACGCCGCTTTGGCCGCGGTTCCGGCCTTTTTCGGGGCGCGCTGGTTTACCAAGACCTTTGGCACGCTGTTTGCGCGGGTCATTCCTAAAGTGGAAACCGAATCCGTGTCGGAACGGCATCTGGGCCGCCGCAAAGGCGTGGTCAGCCAAGGCACCGCCGCGCGCGGCCGCCCTGCCGAAGTGCGCGTGACTGATCGCCATGGCAACACGCAATACCTGCGCGCGGAACCCTTTCGCGATGATGAGGTGATCGCACCCGGCACCGAAGTCATCGTGATGCGTCACCGTCGCGAAGACGGCTATCGCATCGTTTCACTGGCGACTTTTAACGACAATTAATGGAGGCACTATGCAAATCAGTTTCGGCTTTTTTCTAATCGCAGCTTTTCTCTTTTTCATCCTATTTATCGGCCTCGTTCTGGCGCGGCTCTATAAACGCACGACCCGAGAAATCAGCCTCGTGCGCACCGGTTCTGGCGGCAAGAAAATCATCATGGACGGCGGCGTCCTCGTGATCCCGCTGTTGCATGAAGTGAGCCCCGTGAACATGAAAACTCTGCGCCTTGAGGTGCAACGGAGCCACGATGGCGCGTTGATCACCAAAGACCGCATGCGGGTTGATGTGGGCGTGGAATTCTATGTCTCTGTGTCCCCAACCGATGAAGGCATCGCCCGCGCGGCTCAAACTCTTGGTGCTCGGACATTCGATGTCGGCCAGCTTCGCGAAATGATCGAAGGTAAGCTCATTGACGGCCTGCGCGCCGTGGCGGCTCAGATGACGATGGACCAGTTGCACGAGAACCGTGCGGACTTTGTGCAAGAAGTGCAGAACACCGTCTCTGAAGACCTCACCAAAAACGGTCTATCTTTGGAATCCGTGTCCCTGACCGCGCTTGACCAAACCCCGTTTGAGGCGCTCGACGAAAACAACGCTTTTAACGCCGTCGGTATGCGCCGCTTGGCCGAAGTTATTGCTGCCTCGAAGAAAGAGCGGGCCGCGATTGATGCAGAGGCCGATGTCGCCGTACGCCGCGCTGCGATGGAAGCAGAACGCGAGAAGTTCCAGATCATCCGCGACGAGGAAGAAGCGCGCATTCAGCAAGAAAAAGAGGTTGAAACCCTCAAAGCCGCCCAAGAGGCAGAAATCGCCCAGCGCCGCGAGGAATCCCAGCGCGAATCCGAGACCGCACGGATCAAGCGCGAAGAAGCCATTCGCGCCTCTGAAATCGCCCGCGAACGCAACATTCGCGACGCGGAAATCACCAAGGACCGCGAGCTAGAGGTGGCCAACCAAGAGCGCCAGATCATCATCGCGCAAAAATCCGAGGAGGAGAGCCGGGCACGTGCATCCGCCGATCTCGCCCGCGCGGAATCTGCCAAAGCAGCCGAGGCGGTCACCACGGCCACAGAAGTTGCGCAGGCAGATCGTGTGAAACAGATCGCGATCATCGAAGCCGAACGCGAAGCCGAGCGTGAGGCCACCAAGGTTCGCTTGATGGCAACCGCCCAGAAGGATGCCGCCGAAGACCGGGCTGCCGCCAACCGCGAAGAAGCGCAGGGTGATGCCGACGCGATCACCATCCGCTCTGAGGCGAAGAAAAGCGACATGCTGGCCGAGGCAGAGGGTCGTCGCGCGATCACCGATGCTGAAAACGCGCTGTCAGATGCATTGATCAACATGAAGGTCGCACTGGCGCGTCTTGAAGCGATGCCGAAGGTTCTCGCCGAGGCCGTGAAGCCCGCTGAAAAGATCGACTCGATCCGCATTCATCATGTGTCGGGCCTCAATCAGGGTGGCGCTGGTGGTACCGGTGGTGGCGACGGCAAAGCGCCGATCAATCAGGCGCTGGATTCCATCATGGGCATGGCTGTTCAGATGCCTGCACTGAAAAAGCTCGGAGACGAGTTGGGACTATCCATGGACGGCAATATCTCGGAACTGCTGGATACGGATGACGCTGTCCAAGCCCCAAGCAAAGAGGTGCCCGAGGTCCAAGACCCCGATGTGCCTGAGGAGGCATAGCGCGCCTCAGCAAACAGTCAAAAAGGCCGCCAAATGAGGCGGCCTTTTCCATTTGTGCGTAGGCGAACAGCGCCTTGCAGCAGCGCATGGTTTACCTATCTGAGATCCTCGACTAGACGTTGTGTAACGGCTTTCAAAAGGTCCGCGCGTCACTCGGTGGGAGGAAATGATTTTGGCGAAACTCTTGGTTTACTACGCCCATCCGGGCCACAAATATTCCCACGCGAATAAGGCGATGGTCGAGGTCGCCAAAACGGTCGATGACATCACCTTCGTCGACCTTCTCGCCGAATATCCACGCCACACGATCAACGTGGAAAAAGAACAAGAGCGCCTGAGAGAGCACGATGTCATCCTCTTTCAATTCCCGCTGTTTTGGTATTCGACGCCGTCGATCATCAAGGAATGGCAGGATCTGGTGCTGGAGCATGGGTTTGCCTATGGGTCCGAAGGCACTGCTTTGACTGGCAAGACCATGATGCTGGCGATCACGGCCGCTGGTCCGGTTGAGGCCTATACCACCGAGGGCTACCAACACTTCCCGCTGCGCACATTCCTGACGCCGCTCGAACAGACCGCAAATCTGTGTCACATGACGTTCCCCGCGCCCTATGTGCTGCATAGCTCGCTGAAAGCACAGAGCGATGGCGGAATTGCAGACCACGCGGCCGGCTATGGTCGGTTGCTGAGCGCGATCCGCGACAATACCTACGACTTCGCTGCGACGATGGACAAAGACATCGTCACCCATGCCGACCTGCCGATCAAGGGAGCCTGATCCATGACCGACTTCCTCCTTCTCGCAACGATTTTCTTGGTGGCCGGTGTGATTGCCGTACCGATTGCCTCACGCCTCGGACTTGGGTCCGTTCTGGGCTATTTGATCGCGGGTATCGTGATCAGCCCAATCCTAGGCTGGCTGCATGTGGACGTGATTTCGATCCAGCACTTCGCCGAATTCGGCGTTGTGATGATGTTGTTCCTTGTTGGGCTTGAGCTGGAACCGAAGCTCTTGTGGGATATGCGGGCCAAGCTCTTGGGGCTTGGCGGATTGCAGGTCACGGGAACCGCGGCCGCCGTCATGGGTATCGCAATGCTCTTGGGGCAGCCTTGGTCGATCTCTTTGGCGATTGGCTTGGTCTTTGCGCTCTCGTCTACTGCAATCGTTTTGCAGACTTTGAATGAAAAGGGCTTGATGAAGTCCTCGGGCGGGCAGTCCAGTTTCTCTGTGCTTCTCTTCCAAGACATTGCGGTCATCCCGATGCTCGCCTTTATCCCACTTCTGGCCATGCCAGAGCTGATGGATCTGGCGGGCGATGCGGCGCATGGAGCTGACTCGCATGGCCCGGGTCATGGAGATTCCCATGGGGACGATCACGGAGACGGACATGGCAGCGGGCTAAGCCTCGTTGAAGGCCTGAACGGTTGGCAAACTGCCCTTGTGACAGTCGGTGCAATCGGCGCAGTTATTCTGGGTGGCGTTTATCTGACCCGCCCGATTTTCCGCTTTATCGCCATGGCAGGGCTGCGCGAACTGTTCACCGCGACGGCGCTGTTGTTTGTTGTTGGCATCGCGCTTTTGATGTCCCTCGTTGGCGTATCTGCCGCGCTGGGCACCTTCCTTGCAGGCGTCGTGCTTGCGAACTCAGAATATCGTCACGAACTCGAAAGCGACATTGATCCGTTCAGAGGCCTTTTGCTTGGCTTGTTCTTTATGACCGTTGGCGCGGGCATCAACTTTACGCTGCTGTTTGAGAATTTTGCCTCGATCATTGGTCTGACTGTTGGCCTGATCTTGCTGAAAATCGCGATCCTGCTGATCCTCGCGCGGATTTTCAACCTGCGCGGCGGGGACAAATGGCTCTTTGGACTGGGTCTCGCGCAGGCAGGTGAATTCGGCTTTGTTCTCCTGTCCTTCACCGTGGCCAATCAAGTCATCCCGACCTCGGTTGCTGACAATCTCTTGCTAATCGTCGCGCTGTCGATGTTGCTGACCCCTGGTCTCTTTATCCTCTACGAACGGGTCATCCTGCCGCGTTACGAAAAAGAGCAAGAAGAAGAGGCCGATGAGATCGACGAAAAAGGCGATATCATCATTGCAGGTCATGGGCGTTTCGGCGGCATGGTGAACCGCATGCTGCGGACGGCTGGATATACACCGACGGTTCTGGACTATTCAGCCGAACAACTCGAAGCGCTGCGTCCCTTTGGCTTGAAGGTGTTCTTTGGCGATGCCTCCCGCGCCGATCTGCTGCACGCCGCGGGTATTGAAGAAGCCAAACTTTTGGTGATCGCCATCGACAACAAAGAGCAGATCACGCAGATGGTGCACTATGTGCATTCGACCTACCCGCATGTGCACATCATCGCGCGGGCGATTGATCGCACGCATGTCTACGATCTCTATGCGGCAGGGTGTCGGGACATCATTCGCGACGTATTCGACAGCTCTGTACGGGCCGGTCGATCCGCCTTTGAAGCCATGGGCATGCACCCGTTTGACGCAGAAAAGGCCGCACAAGAATTTGTGGTCGACGACCGCCGTCTCTTGGTGGAAATGGCGGAAGTCTATGATCCGAACATTCCAACGCATCTGAACGAGCCGCTGGTCGCAAAAACCAAAGAGATCATCGAAGAGATGGATGCCAAGATTTATGGCTCGGGCCATGCTTTCAATTCACGTCTGGATCGGGGCTGGATGCCGCCGAACCTAAAAGACGTGAAAGCCATCGAAGACGAAAACAGCTAAGAGGTCCCGATTTCTTTAAAAGAAATCGACGTCGGAAACTTTCAAAGTTTCCGAGGCCTCTAGGCGAAGGCTGCGGCCAGATCTGCGGGCAGGTCAAATTCCGCGCGCACACGGGCGCGGGCCTCGTCCGACATCTTGCGCGCGGTTTTCTGCACGATGTCGAGAACCTTTTCGGCCGGATGTTTGGCCGCAAAGGGCGCAAAATACCAGGTCAGGAAAGTAAAACAGATCACGTCCTCCAGCGCCTGCACCTGCGCGTCGCGCTTGATGCCCTGCTTGCGCAGCATTTTCTGCACCTCTTCAACGTCTCCCGCCTCGTATCCGGCCTCAGTCATGAAGCCAGCCACGCGATCCGCGTGATGATCCGCCAGATCCCGGCGCCATTTCAGATATCCGGCTTTTCCTTCAGGATAATCGGCGCGTTTCAAAATCCAACGCTCAACATGCTGTCCGCGTGCCGCAATCTGCAAGGTTTCAGAAGCATCCGGAAACAGGCGCGCGCATTGTTCAGACATGCGTTGTCCATACAAAAGCGCCTCAGGCAGCCCTTCATCCAATCGCGGATCTTTTTCATTTGCCTCGTCGATATCTGCGAGAACCCGCGCGAGATTGGCCGCCATTTTATGCTCCTGTCTGTGGTGTTCACATAAGTTAAACACAGTCGCCAGACAGATTTTACCCCAAATATGCGAAATTCGGCGTGGATTTGCTGCTATCCCTGCAGCACCAATTGAATCCAAAGGACAGACCCCGTACATCGGGATCACCTGCAAACAGAGGCATTTATGGCGAACCATCTATATCAGGGCGATCTGCCCGACGGGCTTGATCTGGGCAATATCGTTGCAATCGACTGCGAGACTATGGGTCTGAACCCCCATCGCGACCGCCTCTGCGTCGTGCAATTGTCCGGCGGCGATGGCAACGCACATCTGGTGCAAATCGCCAAAGGCCAGACCGAAGCGCCAAACCTCTGCAAGCTGCTTGAGGACCCTGACGTCCTGAAACTCTTTCACTTTGGCCGGTTTGATATCGCAGCGATGCTGAACGCATTTGGCGCCACCACCGCGCCGGTCTATTGCACCAAAATCGCCTCGAAACTCGTGCGCACTTATACAGATCGTCACGGGCTGAAGAACCTTTTGCAGGAATTGCTCGGCGTTGATATCTCTAAGTTGCAACAAATGAGCGACTGGGGTGCGCCGGAGCTGACCAATGCGCAGCTGGACTATGCTGCATCCGACGTCCTCTATCTGCATCAACTGCGCGAGAAACTGAACGAGCGCCTGGAACGCGAAGGCCGCACTGCGCTAGCCCAAGCCTGTTTTGATTTCTTGCCGACGCGTGCCAAACTGGATCTGGCGGGCTGGCCGGAACAGGATATTTTCGCGCACTGATGGCAATGGGCGGGATGACATATTCCAGGATGATCGCCTGGCTCAAGATCCTGCTTCCGCTGGCGGCTCTCGTGCTCTTGTCGACCCTCTTCCTCTTTGCGCGTCCCAGCAACCCAATCGCCACCCTGCCTTTTGCGCAGGTTGAGATCGAAGAGAAGCTGCGCAGCCAGGGCATCACCGAACCCTATTTTGCAGGCCAAACCACCGCTGGAGATCTCATCGCCCTGCGCGCCGGTTCCGCCCGCCCCAATCCAGAGGCGTTGCATCTCGTGAACTCCGATGATGTCTCCGTCGATATTACCTTTCCGGATGGAGGCATCGCCCGTTTCACCTCCAAAAGCGCTGTCGTAAACACTGATCGCCAAACGGCGGATCTTGCTGGTGATGTAGAGATCAACTCGAGTACGGGATTCGACCTGCACACACAGCAACTCTCCTTAAATCTATTGCAAGGTCGCGCCCGTTCTGACGTGATTGTTCACGGATCGGGGCCATTTGGGGAATTTGAAGCCGGCAGTATGGTCTATTCCGGCGGAAGTGAGGGGCAAAATGGCCAATTCCGTTTCGACAATGGCGTGAAACTGATATACATGCCGGGCAGTAATTAGGGGAAATTCTGTGCGCCAATTCGTTTTTGCCATAGCTCTCAGCCTTGCGTCCATCGCCGCTGCATCGGCGCAGGAGTTCAAGGTGGATTTTGGTGTCTCAACCTCTGACAGAGACGCCCCGATCGAAGTATCGGCAAACGCATTGTCCGTGGACCAAGCCACCGGCAAAGCCATCTTCGACGGAGATGTCGAGATCACGCAGGGCAATATGCGTTTGACTGCGGCTTTGGTGAATGTGGTCTACGACGAAGCAGGCAATAAAATCGCGCAGCTTCTGGCCTCTGGTGGCGTGAACATCGAAAGCGGCAAAGACAGTGCCGAGGCAGATACAGCCGAGTATGACGTCGAATCTGGCGTAATCCGCATGGCTGGCAATGTCGCCTTGCTACAGCAGGGCACGCGCATCACCGCAGGGAAGATGGACGTCAATCTGAATGACAACACAGCCGCCTTCCACGGTCGTGTACGCACTGTCCTGCAACCGGGAAATAACTGATGGCAGCCCCCGAACTTCGCGTTGAGCAGGGCCTCGCCGGGTTGCAAGTCCGCAACCTGCGTAAAAGCTATCGTAAACGCGTTGTCATTCGGGACGTAAATATCGAACTCAATCGCGGCGAAGTCGTTGCCCTCTTGGGTCCAAACGGTAGCGGCAAAACCACGTCTTTCTACGCCATCGCAGGGCTAGTGATGCCCGAGGGTGGCTCTGTTATGATCGACGGTCACGATGTCTCGCGCCTGCCTATGTATCGCCGTGCCAAGATGGGCATCGGATATCTGCCTCAGGAAATGTCCATCTTTCGCGGCCTTTCTGTCGAAGACAACATCATGGCCGTGCTCGACATCGCTGAAAAAGACCGCGTGAAACGTCGCGAAAAGCTTGAAGCATTGCTGTCAGAGTTCACGATTGAACATCTGCGCCAAGCCCCTGCCCTTGCTTTGTCCGGCGGTGAGCGTCGCCGTGTCGAAATCGCCCGCTGTTTGGCAGCAGACCCCAAGTATCTTTTGCTTGATGAACCCTTCGCCGGCGTCGACCCAATTTCCGTCGGAGACATTCGCGTTCTTGTGGCCGACCTCAAGCAACGCGGCATCGGCGTTTTGATCACCGATCACAACGTTCGCGAAACGCTCGACGTGGTGGACCGCGCCTATATCCTGCACGAGGGCAAGATTCTCATGTCCGGCACGCCCGATGAGGTCGTGGAAAACGAAAACGTGCGCCGCGTCTATCTGGGTGACAAGTTCCGGATGTCCTGACACGCGCGATCCCAAGCGCGCGATTTTGAGCGAAAATCCCCCGAGTCAGATTGACAAGTGGCCTCGCGCCTGCCCCAATAGGGATATGACGCTGGTGAGTAATTTTTGGCACAGGCAGTCGCTCTTTCTTGAAAGGGCCGATGTCGGTCAGCGCGCTCACAGGTCATTTTCCCGCATTCAAGCCTAACGTGTCAAAACCATTGGTGTTTTGTGCCGCTCTGGCTTGTTCAAACTAAGGAGAACGAATGCGCACTCAGATTTCCGGAAAACAGATCGACATTGGCGAATCCCTGCAACTTTATGTGAACGAAGGAATCGACACCATCGTCGGCAAATTTGCTGGCCGACCCACGGACGCTCAGGTGGTTTTCTCCAAAAGCGCCCATGAATTTGTCTGTGAAACCACGGTCCACCTGTCGACCGGCCTGAATGTGCAAGCCAAGGGAAAATCTACGGAAATCTACTCTGCTTTCGAAAGTTGCAGCGAAAAAATGGAGACCCAGCTCAGGCGATATAAGCGGCGTCTGAAGGATCACCACAAGGATCGCGCCGAGCCGGTTGAACTTTCGGGCGCTTCATCCTATATCCTCGCCTCTGAATCAGGATCTGAGGACGCAGAGCCTGAAACGCTGTCACCGATCATCGTGGCAGAGATGGAAACCAAAATTCCAACTCTGTCCGTCGGAGAGGCGGTGATGCAAATGGAACTTGCCGGGTCTCCTGTGCTATTGTTTCGTAAAGAGGGGAAAGAGGGATTGAACGTCGTGTACCGTCGTGAAGACGGCAACATTGGCTGGATTGATCCTCAATAAAGTGGCTTTTGCCACTGGTTAGAGAGATACAGGCACTATGGACCTTTCAATGATCCTGCGCCCTGAGGCTGTGAAAGTCATTTCCGCAGCCTCAAGCAAAAAGCGTTTGCTGCATGATTTTGGTGATCTTGCGGCGAGCGCCTATGGGCTGGATGCGACCTTGATTGTAGATGCGCTGCACGAACGCGAGGGCCTTGGCCCGACCGGTGTCGGCCAAGGCGTGGCGCTTCCGCACGCGCGTCTGGATAACATCGAGAACGTAATGGGCGCCTTTATCCTTTTGGAAAAGCCTGTCGACTTTAGCTCGGTTGACCGTCAGCCGGTGGATTTGGCCTTTGCTCTCTTCGCGCCTCGCGACGCGGGCGTTGATCACCTCAAGGCTTTGGCATTCGTGTCCCGCCGCCTGCGTGATGCTGCGGTGTGCACCAAGTTGCGCGCAAACCCTGAGGCGGCGACGCTGCACACAATTCTAACCGAAGAAGACGCAGTTCAGGCGGCTTAACGCCAGCTTTTGAACGCAAAGGCTTCGTAATCACGCGCGTAGGTCACCTGCGCGCGTTTTTCTATGTCGGGATCATAGATGTCTGCCAGATCAAACGGCAAGGACACAGGGCGCTCGACAAAGCCATGGGGCCCAGCGCCAACCTCTGAGGCCAGCCTTGGAAGGCTATTCACCAGATCGTCTTCGCGCAGGACGTGGTCGGGCGCTTGAAACCCTCCAAACCCTTCAAGCACGCTGGCTTGCGAGACCCAATGACCATCCTGACGGATCGCGGTTTGCCCGTTCAGATTGGCCTGAAGCCAGGTCAAAAACGCATGGAATGCCTTGCGATGATCGTCTTTGGAGTAATTCGCCCCCTCCATTGCCTCGGGGATCGGAAGTTCAAAGCGATTGCGCAACGTGCGGCGGATCTTGTGATAGCTGCCGGGACCATCCGACAGGATCCGCGTGCAAAAGACCTCATGCGCCCGCGCGACGGGGTGGCGCAGGACCGTAAAGCTGCGATGTGGCAGGTGACGTGCCTTCCAGTCGCGTAGCTGCCTTTGGTTGAGGTTGCTGAGCAAGCGATCCGCACCGCCTGCGATCTCTGCCATCCAATCCGTGACTGCAGTTGTTGGCCCACCCTGCATCGGCATAAACAACAGACCAGCCCCTTTGGTTGCGACGTAGCTTGGCACCGCCGCACCGCGTCGGGGTTCGAAATTTGGCGTCCTATTCAGATTGAACCGATCCAAAGTTGCCAAAGCCGCGCTGACGTCGTGGATATTGGACACTTTCTCGGAAATCGGGCTGGGATTCTGACGCTTGAGCTTGCTGTCCAGGCTTTCAAGCCGCGCGTCGCTGCCTAGGAACGTCGCCAGACCATTCATAACGTCCAGATCCTGCAGATCCTCATAGGCGACATAGAACGCAGTTTGACCGGTCTTTTGCAATCCGTTCATCAGCTTGACCTGAAACGCCTGCAGCCGCGCCACGTGATCCGCGAATTCATTGCCTTCAAAGGTGATCTGGCTGTCCCGCCGCTTGCGCACATCGGTCAATTTCCATTGTCCCGTGGCCTGTGCGATCTTCCAGCTGACGAAGCTGTCCAGCGGATTGCGCGTCAAAATGATCTTGGCGCAGCGGGGATCAACGAGGATTTCGTCCAAAACCCGCGGGTCATGGTCATTGAAAAACCGAAACCCTGCCAGGTGATCTGGATCGTCACGCACAGCCTTTAGAAGCACCTGTGGGTCAGCGTCGCGAGTCGCCTGATCGATGCCCAAGACCTCTGTGTAGTTCGGATAGGCTATGAAATGCGGATTGAACGCCTCACCATAGCACTTAAACCCCTCAAAGGCGTTCAGATTGGCCTCTAGGAAATTCGACCCGGTCCGCATTTCTGCGAAAACAACGAAATAGTCAAAGCGATCAGACATCTAAGATCATTGCACCAGATAGGGCCGTCGCGACGGCGTTTGAGACTTAGGTTGCTGTGGTTCCACCGTGAAATCGCCCAGCAAATGCGGATGCATGCCGGCATTCTTGAGGGTCTGCACAAATTTTCCAAAGCCTGTCAGGTCGGTCATTGTGGGCAACCACGTCAGGCGGTTTTGCGGATAGGTTCCGATTTCATCGACAATGATCTGCAGGGGCTCGACCGGAGCTTCAAGAAATTCGGACATCGTCCAGATCCGGATCTTGGCTTTCACCCAGGGGGACTGCAGAACTTTCAGGAACTCCGCCTCTCTTTTTTGCAATAGAGCAGCTTTGCTTCGAACAACGTCAATGTCTCGGCCTGATTTGAACAAAGGCGCAGCCCAGGCGCCCGAAATCACCGAGATCTGCGCGTTCGGATCTTTGGCAATCAGCCAGTTGTTCGCCTGATTGTCCTGTGGGCCAAATTGGAAACATTGCCGTTCGCCGCGGGTGTTCCAGATCAGGTTCGTCAGAAAGCTACGAGGGTTATAATCCCGCAGTCGCGCACTGTCAGACAAAGCGCCTTTATAGACGGTCACGCGGTCTTCAAACTCTACCCGCTCGGGCGCAAACAGATGGCCATGCACTTTGCAGCCCGTGTTCAAGGCCAGCCAGCTTTCAAAATCTTCAAAAAGATCAGAGAACCCCTGGAACACGGAATAGGGCGCAGCCGTGACCCCGCTTTCAAAATGTGGATCCGGAAAGCGGGACTGCATATAGAGGCCATCGCGCCCCGCATTGCGCCGTTCGGTGGATTTGGCAGACAGGCGGTTGATCATCGAGGCGTTTGGGTCGGCAGTATTGTCCCCTTCGCCGCGCCCATTGGGAAAGGTTTGGTAAAGCCGCTCGGCCTTGGGCCAAATCTTGCGCGCCACAAAGCAATCAGACCGCCGCAAAAGCTGCAGGTGATCGTCGTAAAACACATGCGGCTTGCCCTGAAAATCAAACTTCGAGAGCGTCAAGGACCGGCTTTCGATCAGGTTCGAATGAAGCCGCACCATGGTCTGGAAATAGCTTTCGTCAGGGATCCAAACAGACTTAAAAAACCGGTCATACCGCGCCCTATTTGGATCCTGCAGAATGGCCGTCAGGGTCTTGCGCGTCAGGCACCACCATTGCGACCCCATATGCGGTACGAGCTTTTCAGGCACCTTGCGCTTGACCTTGAACCGCCGCTGCAAGTCGACAAACTTGTCAAACCGCCAGCGTTGCTGTTGCCACGAGAACGGGAAATACAACGTGAAACGTTCTTCCTCGAGGCCTGACACAGCCCAAGGCGCATCCGCGATCGCGGCGCTTTCGATAAAATCTGTTGCGGGACGCGCGTCCAGGTAGGTCTGCAGTTCCTTGATCGGACGCAGCGGAAGGCAAGACCCGGAGCTGAGGTATATGCGCTCGACACCCTCAAACTCTGCCAGCATCATTTCGGCCGCCGATTGTGTCGCCGCGACCAAGCCCCACATGCCCCAAACACATGTATGTCTTGCGCAGAATCTCACATCGGGCCGATCCGCCAGAGCGCCTTCGAAGGCTTTGAATTCCTGTTCCGAAACCTTGGCATCCACGTGGATCACCACAGGACACCCCGCCTCGGACCAAAGGCGCGCAACCTGTTCTGCGCGATCAAAAGCGGTATGGACCAACAAAAGGACGCCGATAGTCATGCCCAGCTTCCTTTGCTCATAAGGCCAAGGATCTCAAGCTGGCGCCAGTTGATATATTTCTCAGAACCCTCGCACCAAAGATCCGGCTGGTCTCGCAGTGTTTGGGCATAGGCCGCATATTCCGCGCCGCCCGCGTAATGCTGTTTGCGCAGCTCTTCCTCTTTGGCCTTTTCGGTGAAGGTATCCAAGAACTTTGTGTGAAGTAGAATGCCGCTGGCTTTCTCGCCGCCCCATTCTTCATAAACGTGGTTCAACCCTCTGGGCATCAGCGAGTGAGTCGAGCTTGCGAAGGCATAGCTCTTGTCCCATTTCACCAGGGGAATTTTGTTCAAAGCCGGCGCTTTTTGGGGGTTATCCTCGAAAAACACACGCGCCCGAGGGCCGCCTTGGATCCAAAGATTGCCAAGCAGATGGTTCTTGGAAATCGCGTAATTCCCGGGATCAAACCATTGCGCGATCTCGAGCGGATCCTGACCTGATCGATAGGCGTGGTCGGTCAGTTGTCCCTTGGGGTACATGTCCAGCAACATCGCCGGGAAACAGCGCAGCCTTGAACTGTCCAGCCAATCCGTCAGTGCCTTGATGGGGCGACTGTCGCAAAACGGATAGATCAGGAACTCGTCGGGATCGACCACCAGCGTCCAATGCCCATGGCAATACCGCCGCTTCAAGGCGTTCATCCAATCCACTCCGAAGCGTGCGTCTTTGTAGCTACCGGAGGTATGCCACACCGAGATATCGGCCTGCCCCGTGAGGTGCTGCATCACGCCATCGGTGCTGCCATTGTCGACAATCAGGAAGTGATCGATCCCAAGATCTCGGTAGTATCTGAGGAAATACGGCATGCGGATCGCTTCGTTAAACAGCGTACAGACCAAAAGAGTATCACCGGGCTTGATCCGCCCCGTATTGTCCTGAACCGCAGAAAGTTGGCGCGATTTTCGGCGCGCGCGCAGCAAATAGCGTTTCCGCCGCAGCCTCAGCTTATAGGTGCTCCAAAGCCCCACCTAACGCATTTCCTTTTGACTTATCGTACCGCTTAGCGACCGAGATTCTACGCTCGGTTTGATTTCCGACAATATGTCATGGATTTAGGGACTCGCATAACGAAATATGCGCGGGATGGCTAAATCTAGGGGCGATCTTTGGGCAAGGCGACATTGAGCCGTTTCGCCCCTTTTCCTATGCCGATCAGGTCCAAATCCTCGAGTTGCTGTGGGCCTTCGTGTCGCAAGCAAGTCTCGTCCCAAAGGACTGGGCTGGAGGCCACATCATCGTAATATCCGTCAAACAATTCTGGCCGCGTAAAATGCTCTCCGCGTTGCTTTTCAATTTCTGATTTGGAAACAATCTCTGGCAAGAATTTTGTGTGCAACAGAGCCCCCGACGGCGTGTCGCCGCCCGGACCGTCGTAAATCATGTTCAGCTGCGGCGGCAGAATTGAATGAGTAGAAATCACATAGGCCCAGCGCCTATTCCACTTCATCAAGGGCAGTTTATTCAGGGTCGGAGACCGCCGGGGCCGGTTTTCAAAGAACTTGCGCTCCCGCAAACCACCCTGCACCCAAAGGTTATTCAACGGGCCTTGGCGCTCACGCCGATACGGACCGGGATCGAAATAAGGCAATGTTTCAATAGGATCCTGCCCTGCTTCGTAAACCGCATCGCCCAACGCGTCTTTCGGAGCCATATCAAGCATCAAGGCGCCAAACCCGATTAGCGCGTTCTGATCCAGCACCGAAGTTAGGCTCGGCAAATCGGCACCCAAAGCTTTGGGAAAGACAAACAACTCGTCTGCATCCACAGTTAGGCACCAGTGTCCGTGACCAAATTGCGCCAAGAGCCGGTTGATCCAATCCATCCCAAACCGCGACGTGCGATAGCTCGCCTTTGTTTCCCAAATGGAAACATCAGCGTGCCCCCTCAGCAGAGCCCGCGTGCCATCATCGCTGCCATTGTCCACGATCAGAAAGTGATCGACCCCAAGACCACGATAGTAGTCCAGAAAATACGGCAGGCGATTTTCTTCGTTTCGCACAACGGCAAAGAGCAAAATGTCATGAGATGCGATCTGATCGCTGTTGTTCTGAACCACCTTTAAGTGACGGCGAGCACGGAAAGCACGCCACAATAATCCCTGCCTACGTCGCCTAAGTCTTAGGCGACGCCACAATTTTGGGCGTTTATAGTCGAGCGAGCCGACGTCGGGCATTCACAAAAGCCTTTTAGGTTTGCGCAGCGGATCTGCTGGCAAACCTAAAAACTTCCTGCTCTTAACCCAATAGAAATTTTCTGCTTATTCCGCCGCAGTCCGCAGCATCAGCATGGATTGCAGATACTCCATCAACTCGTCGCGCAATTCGTCACGCTCTAGCGCACAGGCGACGGTTGCTTGCAAAAAGCCTGCTTTCGACCCGCAGTCAAACCGCGTGCCTTGGAATTTATACCCAAAGACGCCACGCTGGTCTTCGATCTCTTTGGCGATGGCGTCTGTGAGCTGGATCTCTCCGCCCGCGCCGGTTCCAGTTGAGTCCAGGTTCCGCAGCACTTGAGGCGACAGGATATAGCGCCCGATCACGGCCAGGTTCGATGGCGCCTCCTCTCGCGAAGGTTTTTCCACCATGCCATTCACAGAAACCACATTGCCCACATGAGTGTTGATGTCCAAAACGCCATAAGAAGAGATCTTGTGGTTCGGCACTTCCATCGCCGCCACCATGGAGCCGCCCTCATAGGCGTCGACCATCTGTTTTAGGCAAGACACATCGGATTTAATAACATCGTCCGGAAGAAGCACCGCAAAAGGTTCATCCCCGATCAATCGACGCGCACACCAAACCGCGTGCCCAAGGCCCAGCGCCTGATTTTGACGCACGTAGGCGATGGCACCGCTCGGCAATGTGGCCTTTTCAACCTCGGACAAGAGTTCCGTTTTGCCCTTGGCCGCCAGCTTGCTTTCAAGCTCGGGCGCTGCGTCAAAATAATCCTCAAGCGCAGATTTTCCGCGAGACGTCACGAAGATGAACTCTTCAATGCCAGCTTCACGCGCCTCATCGATCGCATATTGAATGAGCGGGCGGTCCACCAAAGTCAGAATCTCTTTTGGGATGGATTTGGTCGCCGGAAGAAACCGCGTGCCCATGCCGGCCACAGGAAAAACCGCCTTTGTAATGCGTTGTTTTGACATCAAAAATCACCTCTTACTATGGATCACTGGCGGGCTTTACCTTTAGCGTCCGAATCCTTGCTATCCGATTACCGCGTCCAAAATTTGGCAAAACTTCGACCGCGTTGGGTTAACGGAAACCGAGACCCGCGCCGCATACGGTCACGGGATCTGGCGTAAGTCGTGGAGGGAAAAAACACACCAAATCATCCGTGACCGGCTTGGGCTTGCCCCGCCGTTGGTAAAGAGATTGACTTGGATTTGAGGGAATTTCTCTGGGCAGAGCGGTAATCGCCCTACCCAGACGGATGATGGACCCATCCGAAGCTGTGAAGATTGCCCCGTACGGGACGCCTTAAGCGGGTTTCAGATCCACACTAGGGGCAAAGGCAATGAAGAACGGATTCGCGAATCCCTCTTTGCCGTAGACCAGTGGGCTGTGGTCATCGAACCGCACAACCTGTCCGCCAGCACCTGCGAGGACCGCGTGACCTGCGGCCGTGTCCCACTCCATCGTGCGACCGACGCGCGGGTAAAGATCCGCTTCGCCCGTTGCCACAAGGCAGAATTTCAGAGACGAGCCCGCGCTCTTGCTGTCTTTGACCGCATATTTGTTGATGTAGTCATCCGTGGCCTGATCGCGGTGCGATTTGGAT
Source organism: Cognatishimia coralii (assembly GCF_037478305.1). NCBI lineage: Bacteria > Pseudomonadati > Pseudomonadota > Alphaproteobacteria > Rhodobacterales > Paracoccaceae > Cognatishimia > Cognatishimia coralii. The sequence continues at coordinate 317,972 of NZ_JBBGAZ010000002.1, read as the reverse complement.
GCGACGATCATTAGCGCGTCATTGTCGGCGTCTGACACGTGAATTGCTCGGGTCTCGCCTATGGTGGTCAGATCAAAATCACCGACTTCTTCGACCGCAGAGCCGTCGGCCAAAGTAAAGAACATCCGCTGACGCGCAGGCGCATAGACAACGCCACGGGTTGGGACGCCGTTTTCCACATAGGCAATGTTCACAGTGAAATCGCCGCGACGGTTGATGAACTCTTTCGTTCCATCCAGAGGATCGACAATCAGGAAGGTATCCACGTCCTGATCATGGCTGTCTGATTGCTCCTCAGTCACCAGAGCAACGTCGGGAAAAGCCGCAGTGAGGCCTGCGGAAATCAACGCATCTGCCGCCTGATCTGCGATGGTGACAGGGCTGTCGTCGGACTTGAGTTCTACGTCGAAATCGTCGGACTCATAGATCTCCATGATCTTTGCACCGGCCTCAATCGCCAGTTTCCGCATAACTTCGGTCAATTTGTCGTAATTCACTGCCTGCTCCAGCCTCAAGATTCGTTGAAGTTTTCGTTCGGTTTTCTTATGATGACTTCACGACGGAACAGCAAGAAGTCCGCCACCGCCCGCGCGAAAATCGTCACGAAGGTCGCCCGGCACCCGAGCAGAAAGGCTGACAGCAGGCATGTTTGAGCAGTCAGGTCCAAGAACGACGTTGCAATCGGCAATCACAATTGCCGAGCTTGTGTATCATTCGATTGTTCGGATGGTGCGCAAAACCCATGGCAATGCGGTCATGTCGATCCTGCTGAATATGATGCAGGCGGCGATCTTTGTTCTGGCGTTTTTCTTTATGTTTTCGCTGCTGGGCCTCAAGGGCGCGGCGATCCGGGGTGATTTCCTCTTGTATATCATGTCGGGGATTTTCCTTTTCATGACCCACACCAAGACCATGGGCGCCGTGGTCGGCAGTGAGGGGCCAAGCTCTCCGATGATGAAACATGCGCCGATGAACACGGCGATTGCGATCCTGGCGGCGGCATTGGGGACGCTCTATATTCAGATGCTCTCGTTGTTGGGGATCCTGTTTATTTACCACGTGGCCTTCACGCCCGTGGTGATCGAGGATCCGATGGGCGCGCTGGCGATGCTGATGTTGGCCTGGTTCACGGGGATGGGCGTGGGGCTGATCTTTTTGGCGATCAAGCCGTGGTTCCCGACCTTTGTCAGCGTTCTGAACACGGTCTATGCCCGCGCCAATATGATCGCGTCGGGCAAGATGTTTGCAGCCAACACGCTGCCCAGCTTTATGCTCGCGATGTTTGACTGGAACCCGCTGTTTCACGCGATTGACCAAGCGCGGGGTTACACCTTCATCAACTATGTGCCGCGCAATACCTCTGTGATGTACCCTCTGATTGTCGGATTGGTGCTTTTGATGATAGGCTTGATGGGAGAGTTTTATACCCGCCGACAGGCATCCCTCAGTTGGTCTTCGCGTCGATGAAACATGTCCTTGCAGTTCTGCTTCTGACCCCAAGCTTGGGTTTGGCAGATGGGCATTTGTCGCCTGATGTGCCCAGCCTTGCCAAAGTGACCGGCGTTGCCAGCAACGACAGCCTGAATGTCCGCGTGGACCCGCATCACAGCACCGATATCGTGGGTACTCTGGATCACAATGCTACGGGCGTCGAAGTCGTGGATCACTCGCCAGACGGGCGCTGGGCCTTGGTCAACAGCGGCGAGGCGAGCGGTTGGGTACGCAATAAGTTTTTGACCCAGACCTCGGACGCGCCATGGCATGATTTTGAAACGCCACTGGCTTGTGTTGGCACGGAACCTTTCTGGTTCTTTGGTCTGAGCGCAGGGGCTAGCGTGGCGACGTTTGAGGCCATCGATGTCGCTCCGACAGCCTTTGCTGTGGACTGGACCAGCGGTTTGGTTGCCCGCCCAACTCGGGAAATTGGACTGGGCGCTGGAAACTCAGACGCGGGCTTTTCCGCTTTGATCGAAGAAGGTGCCTGCAGCGACGGTATGTCAGATCGCAGTTTTGCCCTGACGTTGCGCCTCTTCATTCATCAGGATGGCGCGACGGCCGGATATGGCGGCTGTTGCTCTCTGGATCCTTGACGCCCGGATTTTTTGAAAAAATCCGAAGTCTTTCTCTTTCAAAGAAAAAGACCTATTCCACCGCCCGCAATGTCAAATTGATGCGACCACCTTTCGGCAACAGCGTCGACGAGCCAAACCGGATCTTATCCACGCCGTGATAAGCCAGCCGCGCTGAACCGCCCATGACCACCACATCACCAGATTTCAACCAAAGCGACTCTGTGGAGCCACCACGCTCGACAGATCCCATGCGAAACAAAGCCTCATCCCCCAAGGACACTGACACAACCGGCCAGTCAAAATTGCCTTCATCCTTGTCCTGATGCATGCCCATCTTGGCACCTTCGCCATAGAAATTGACCAAACAACAATCCGGCGCCCGCGAAACGCCCGACACCGCCTCCCATATCGCCAAGACAGAGGCGGGGATCGGTGGCCAGTCCATCCCATCTGGATGTTGCGCCTGATACCGATAGCCCGACCGGTCCGTCACCCAGCCCAAAGCCCCGCCCGAGGTCATTTTGACCGACATTTTCCGCCCACCCGGCGTGACCGGTGCAAACATCGGCGCAGCCTCGGCAATAGCACGAATATCCGCGACCAATTCCTCTTGCTCGGAGCGCGACAAAAGCTCTTGAAACACGTCAAAACCGCGAATCTTCAGCGGTGTCGCCAAGTTCATTCGTATATCCTCACATTCACTCCCAAGATTCCTGCGAAAATTGGCTTTTAAGCCCCAATCTCACGCTTGCAGCACCTATTTAGCATCCCTATATACGCTTCGAAGCGTCTTGGCTGAATGGTCAAACGCAGCAGGATCGGGGCGAGATGCCAAAACGGGTCTTCGCTCCGGAACATCGCCTTAAGTTAGAAGGGATATGACATGGGTAAAGTAATTGGGATTGACCTCGGGACCACAAACTCCTGTGTGGCAATCATGGACGGCTCTCAGCCACGCGTGATCGAAAACGCCGAAGGCGATCGCACCACGCCATCTATCGTAGCATTCACCGACGACGAACGTCTGGTCGGCCAGCCGGCGAAACGCCAGGCGGTCACAAACCCAGACAACACCGTATTCGGTGTGAAACGTCTGATCGGTCGTCGCTTTGACGATCCAGCTGTTGAAAAAGACAAGAAGATGGTGCCGTTTGCCATCGTCAACGGCGGCAATGGCGACGCTTGGGTGGAAGCTCAGGGCGAGAAATACTCCCCATCTCAGATCTCTGCCTTCACTCTGGGCAAGATGAAGGAAACCGCCGAGGCATACCTTGGCGAAGACGTGACCCAAGCGGTCATCACCGTGCCAGCGTATTTTAACGACGCTCAGCGTCAGGCGACCAAAGACGCGGGTAAAATCGCGGGTCTCGAAGTTCTGCGCATCATCAACGAACCAACCGCCGCGGCTCTGGCCTATGGTCTGGACAAAGAAGAATCTCAAACCATCGCGGTCTATGACCTTGGCGGCGGTACCTTCGACGTGACCATTCTGGAGATCGACGACGGCCTATTCGAAGTGAAATCCACCAACGGCGACACGTTCCTTGGTGGTGAAGATTTCGACATGCGCATCGTGAACTACCTCGCGGATGAGTTCAAAAAAGAGCACGGCGTCGATCTGTCCAAGGACAAGATGGCTCTGCAGCGTCTGAAAGAAGCTGCGGAAAAAGCGAAGAAAGAACTCTCCTCCACCACCCAAACAGAGATCAACCAACCGTTTATCTCGATGGGCAAAGACGGCGCGCCACTGCACATGGTCATGAAACTGACCCGTGCGAAGCTTGAGTCTCTGGTATCCGACCTGATCAAGAACTCTCTGAAGCCATGCGGCGCAGCGCTGAAAGACGCAGGTCTCTCTGCATCGGACATCGACGAAGTGGTTCTGGTTGGCGGTATGACCCGTATGCCAAAGGTCATCGAAGAGGTGACCAAATTCTTTGGCAAAGAGCCACACAAAGGTGTGAACCCTGACGAAGTTGTGGCCATGGGCGCGGCGATCCAAGCCGGTGTTCTGCAGGGCGACGTGAAAGACGTTGTTCTTCTGGACGTAACGCCTCTGTCCCTGGGTATCGAAACCCTGGGCGGTGTCTTCACCCGTCTGATCGACCGCAACACCACGATCCCAACCAAGAAGTCTCAGGTCTTCTCGACGGCTGAGGACAACCAGAACGCCGTGACCCTGCGTGTGTTCCAGGGCGAGCGTGAAATGGCTGCGGACAACAAGATCCTGGGTCAGTTCAACCTCGAGGACATCCCTCCAGCGCCACGCGGCATGCCACAGATCGAGGTGACCTTTGACATCGACGCAAACGGCATCGTGTCCGTTGGCGCCAAGGACAAAGGCACCGGCAAAGAGCAGTCCATCACCATTCAGGCCTCTGGCGGTCTGTCTGATGAGGACATCGAAGCGATGGTCAAGGACGCCGAGGACAACGCCGAGGCGGATAAAGAGCGCAAAGAGCTGATCGAAGCGCGCAACCAGGCAGAAAGCCTCATCCACTCGACTGAAAAGTCCATGGAAGAGCATGCCGACAAGGTTGACCCAACCACCATCGAAGCGATCGAACTGGCAATCGCGGCTCTGAAAGACGATCTCGAAGACGAGAAAGCCTCTGCCGAGAAGATCAAGTCCGGTGTTCAGAACGTCACTGAAGCCGCGATGAAGCTTGGCGAAGCGATCTACAAAGCCTCCCAAGAGGCAGCCGAAGGCGAAGCAGCGCCAGCGGATGCGGATATGGGCGCGGGCGATGATGACATCGTGGACGCGGACTTCGAAGATCTGGACGGCGACAAGCGCTAAGCGCGACGTCGGACCCTGATTGATGGGCCGGTCCTCATCGGATCGGCCCTTATCATTCCGGCGGTTAGGAGAAACCTATGGCAAAACGCGACTTTTATGACGTGCTTGGTGTCGGCAAAGGGGCCTCTGCGGATGAAATCAAGAAAGCCTATCGCAAGAAGGCCAAAGAATATCATCCGGATCGCAACGCCGACAACGCTGAGGCCGCTGAGGTCAAGTTCAAGGAAGCCAACGAAGCCTACGAGATCCTGAAGGACGCTGAAAAGAAAGCTGCCTATGACCGCTATGGTCACGCGGCGTTTGAAGGCGGCATGGGCGGTGGCGGACGTGGCGGACACCCGGGCCAGGGCGATTTCGCAAGTGCGTTTTCGGACGTTTTTGACGACCTTTTCGGCGACTTTATGGGTGGCGGCGGCCGTGGCGGCGGACGCCAACGCGCCGCGCGCGGCTCGGATCTGCGCTATAATCTGCGTGTGACCTTGGAAGAGGCCTATTCCGGGCTTCAGAAAAGCATTCAGGTGCCTGCATCCGTCAGCTGTGGATCCTGTAGTGGCACGGGCGCTGAGGGCGGGGCCGAGCCAACAACATGTCCGACTTGTTCCGGCATGGGCAAGGTCCGTGCGCAGCAGGGCTTTTTCACAGTGGAACGCACCTGTCCGACCTGCTCCGGTCTGGGCAAGATCATCCAGAACCCCTGTAAGGTCTGTGGTGGCGCGGGACGGGTTGAGAAAGACCGCTCGCTTTCCGTCAATATCCCGTCAGGCGTTGAAACCGGCACACGCATCCGTTTGGCCGGCGAAGGCGAAGCGGGCATGCGTGGCGGACCAAACGGCGACCTCTATATCTTTATCGATGTGGCCAAACACGAGATCTTTGAACGCGATGGTGTGAACCTCTTCTGTCGTGTGCCTGTGTCCATGGCGAGCGCGGCGCTGGGTGGCGATATTGAGGTGCCGACGATTGACGGTGGCCGTAGCCGAGTAAAAATCCCAGCAGGCAGCCAGTCTGGGCGTCAGATGCGCCTGCGGTCTAAAGGTATGCCAGCGCTGCGTGGTGCGGGCCAAGGTGACATGTTCATCGAGATCGCCGTGGAGACGCCGGTCAATCTGACCAGCCGCCAGAAAGAGCTCTTGCGGGAGTTCGAGCAGGAGTCCAAGGAAAACAACCCTGAGAACGACAGTTTCTTTAAGTCGGTCAAAGGGTTCTGGGACTCGATGAAAGGTTAGTAAAGCGGGGCCTCTTGGCCCCGTTTTCATTTGGGGCTTTGCCCCCTTGGCTACGCCAATTCCCCCAGGATATTTGCGGCAAGAGAAAAGCCGTTCAGCTTTGATTAACCAAGCTCGGGCAGAATTAGCCCGTGATGTCCAATCGTGGTTTTTCAGATGTGTCTATGCCCTTGTTTCAGGGCGACGAGGCAAGGCCCGCGCCTTTGTCCAATGGGCAGATGCCATCCTACATTCGCGATCATCGCAAGCGGTTGCGCGAGCGGTTTATGGCGGCAGGCGGGGAGGCCTTACCGGATTACGAATTGCTAGAGCTCTTGCTGTTTCGCGCCATTCCACGTCAGGACGTGAAGCCCTTGGCGCGGCGGTTGCTCGAGGTCTTTGGGTCCTACAATGGGGTTTTGTCCGCACCGGTCGCGCGTTTGGGAGAGGTGAAGGGCGTTGGCGCTGCGGTGATTTGCGAGCTGAAGCTGATCGAGGCTGCAGCGCATCGTTTGGCGCGCTCAAAGGTCATGCAGAGGCATATTCTTAGTAGTTGGGACGCCTTGCTGGATTATTGTCAGACCACCATGGCGCATCGCGATATTGAACAATTCCGCATTCTGTTTCTGGACACGAAAAACACATTGATTGCCGATGAAGAACAGGCGCGCGGGACGGTCAATCATGTGCCGGTCTATCCGCGTGAGGTGGTGAAACGGGCTTTGGAATTGAATGCAACCGCGTTGATCCTGATCCACAACCATCCCTCGGGCGATCCGACGCCTAGTCAGGCGGATATCGAGATCACGGAACAGATCCGCGAGTCCTGCAAAGTCATGGGGATCAAACTGCACGACCATCTGGTGATCGGCAAATCGCGCGAAATGAGCTTTCGGACTGCAGGTCTGCTGTTTGACTAGCGTACCCAGACCTCAACGCGGCGGTTCACTCGGCGCCCCCAGGCGGTGTCGTCACAGGCGACGGGAAAGGCCTCGCCGTAGCCGGTGCTTTTGAGGGTGACCTGGCTGAGGTCCGCGGTTTCAGAGGCAGCCTTCACGGCCTCCAGCACGCGATTGGCGCGGCGCAGAGACACCTGAAGGTTCGCGCTTGCACCGCCGGAGCCATCCGAGAAGCCGACAAAGGTCAGTTCCTGACCGTCGAAGTCTCCGCGTTCCAGTCGTTGCGCGAGGAGTTCGACGTTTGACAAAGAATGCGCGTCCAACTCGGACACACCTGCCGTAAATCGGAAGGTTGTTGTGAGACGTCGTTGCGGCGACAAATCGACAACCATCTGCTGCAGATCCTCAATCGAGACCGCCTTACCTGCTTGCCCAATCGCATTGACCAGCCGCTCACCCTGCTCGGACATCGGGATTTCTTCGCTCGCCTGATCCACATAGCCCGCGCGGCGGATCACAAATTGCGCCGCATCGCTTTGCACATAGCGCAAGAAATCGCGCACGACCTTGGGTTGGCGCAGCGCCGGAATATAGAGATACATCGGCGTGGACAGCGGGTAATCCTCGGTTTTAATGCCGCGCCGTGTCGCGGAAATCTCGTGACCGCAACCACCGGTCAATTTCATAGGCAATGCCCCACCTGTGCGTTCAAAGGCCGAAATGCCCAGCGCAAAGGGGTCAAACTGCACCGACCGCACCAGATCCGACAGGTGCGGATAATAGAGGACTTTTGATGAAAATTTTAGGTTTGCGGGTTTCATCAACTCGTCTTCGATGGCCTGCAAAAGGCCGGACCCCGGAGCTGGCAAATGCAGGGAGATCGGCGCATCCGCACCGCCCAGTTCTTTCCAATTCTCGATCTTGCCTGCAAAGACCCGTGCCAACTGCAAGGCAGAGAGCGATTTCACAGGGTTGCCGAGTTCTGTCACGGGGATCAGCGCACTGAGGGACAGCACCCGGCTACGGTTATCATGACGCAGATCGCCAAGGCCTGATTCCTCGGCGCGCGCTGCCTCGGGATCGCGGATTTCGCGCAGGGCCATGGCGATATCGGCTTCATTGGCGATCAGATCGGCAAAGCCTTCGTCGGTGGTTGTGGCATTGATCGCAAACCGCGCGATGGTTTCGCCGCTTTGCTGGTTGTTCAATTCATACAGCACAAGATTATCGTTAGAGGCATCGCGGAGGATCGAATAGCCGTTCCTGAGTGCAAAGGCCTCGACCAGAGCTGGCACAAGCACATCTGCCATGCTGCTCGCGCCAGAAATCACCACCTCGGCCACATAGTTCGTGAGGCTTGGGCAGGCAGGGCCCTCACAGTTCACGCCTGTCCCATCGACGGTCAGAACGCCGTAAATCGTGTCGATTCGGTAAAATTCGCCGTCAAATCCAAGCAAAGTGCCTGAAATTTCCACAGCCCCATCTGGTGCGGACAGCGTAATGTCCTGCGCCGCCGCGGTGAGCACACCTTGAAATAGACAAAGTGCGGCGAGGACCGCCGCACGAAGATGCCGCATAAATGAATCCCTACTGACTAGCCTTTTTGGGCGAATGTCAGATCTTGAAGCAGATTTTGCAGCACGAGGAAATCACCAGTTGCGCTACAGCCGGGAATTTCTACGTTGAGTGTCTTTTTGATCGGCGAGCCGCCGGGTTTGACCTGCAAGGTGGTTGCAGAAATCGCGCGGCCACAGTTGGCACCATTGACCTCGGCTTCGACGGTCAATTGTACGTCACCTGCCTCGGCCGCATTGACGGTTGGGAAAGTATAGACGTCGGCCATACGGGACAGCTCGCTAAAGCCATCACCCAGGCGCATAAGAAAGCCGCCACGTCCGCCAATCACAGCGGTCAAATCACGGTCGTTGCCAAACCAGACATGGCCTTCTTCGCCGTAGTTTGCGCCAAATTCCAGCGCGTGAATTTGCAGACCTGTTTCGCCCATCCATTGGACAGCAACACGGTCGTAGAACTGCAAGGAGCCTACGTCAGCCGTCGCAGAGGCCGCGTAGCCGTTGGGGAATGTCACATCAAACTGCGCGTCCATCGCCATTGCCGGGACGGAAATCTCGAGCACGCCATCGGCATCCAGAACCTCGGAAAAGGTCAGACCCGCATGGGTGATGGTCACGCGATCGCCGGGCAGGCAGCTCGCGGATACACTCAGGTTCACCATGGCCGCAACGGCTGGGGTCGCCGAAACGGCAATGTCACAACCCAGAAGCGGAGCGTTTTCCTCTTTGGGCATGCTGGCCACAGGAACTTCGCTGGCGACGGTCAGAATAATCGGTTGGGCAGGCAGGCTGGCTTCGGCGTAGCGCTCTTCTGGCATGGCCGGCAGCGCGTTGTCCGCGTCGTTGCGGCCCAAAAGCACGTTGGCATTGAGGCCAGTGTCGATGGATTTCGCAATCAGCTTGTCGCGCGGCTCTGCAACGGCCGAGGCCTCAAGAGGTGAGCCACTTTGCATCAGGAACCCAATGGCCCCCGCGGTCGCGACGGTAAAGGCCACCAAGGCCACCTTGGTTGCACTGTCTTTCTTGACGGAGAAATTCTTCAACCGCTTGAGTTTATTTAGGCGCTTAAGTTTCATTGCCTTGAACTTCATCGGGCCTACTCCTGCTCACAAAAACCCAAGTGTGTTTCTGAACAGGAAAAAGGGCGCGAAAGTGGCGCCCTTTAGGTGATTTTTGGAAACTTTAGGGGGATCAGCTTACGAATAGCTGCCGTGGCAATGCTTAAATTTCTTACCAGATCCACAGGGGCACGGATCATTTCGGCCCGGATTTCCCCATGTGGAGCGGTCGTCTTCGTCAAAGCCTTCGACCAACGGAACATATTTGTTCTTCGGAGCCTCACCACCCGGCTGCGCCTGGTTGATCGCTTCTTGCTGTGCCTGGATCTGTGCAATCATCGCGCGCTGTTCTTCTTCGGTCAGCGGGCGGATCTTACCAAGGTTTTTGGTGACCTCTTCGCGCAGACCTTCCAGCAGGCCTTCAAACAGTTGGAAGGCCTCGGTCTTGTATTCGTTCAGCGGATCCCGCTGGGCATAGCCGCGGAACCCAACAACAGAGCGCAGGTGTTCCAGCGTCAGCAGATGTTCGCGCCACTTGCTGTCGATGGTCTGCAAAAGCAGCTGTTTCTCGATGTTGCGCATGGCGTCGGGACCAAATTGCACGGCCTTTTGCGCCATGAATTCATCGGCTGCCTTTTCCAGACGTTCCTGAATGTCTTCGTCGTCCACGCCTTCTTCGGCGGCCCATTCCACAACCGGCGCATCGATGCCGACGTTTTCCTGTAGCGAGGCCTTAAGGCCTTCGGTGTCCCATTGTTCGGCATAGGATTTCGGCGGCATATGGATGTCGATCAGATCAGCGATCACTTCGTGACGCATGTCCTGCACGATTTCAGACAAATCCTCGGCTTCCATGATCTCGCGGCGCTGGCCAAAGATCACTTTCCGCTGGTCGTTCATCACGTCGTCGAACTTCAGCAGCTGTTTACGGATGTCAAAGTTGCGGCCCTCGACCTTCGCCTGAGCGCGCTCCAGTGATTTGTTCACCCAAGGGTGCACGATAGCTTCACCCTCTTGCATACCCAGAGTGGACAGAACCTTGTCCAGACGGTCAGAGCCGAAAATTCGCATCAGGTCGTCTTCCAAAGACAGGAAGAAAGCCGAGCGACCCGGGTCCCCCTGACGGCCAGAGCGGCCGCGCAGCTGGTTGTCGATCCGACGGCTTTCGTGGCGTTCAGTGGCTAGAACGAACAATCCACCGGCCTCTTTGACCGCGTTTTCGTCCGCTTGGTGGGCGTCTTCGATCCGGGCCCGAATCTCATCGGGATTAGCCTCGGGATCGGCGGCAATGGCTTCCATGATCTTAAACTCGACGTTACCGCCGAGCTTAATGTCGGTCCCACGGCCCGCCATGTTGGTCGCGATGGTCACCGCGCCCAGCTTGCCCGCATCGGCGACGATCTGCGCCTCTTGCTCGTGCTGGCGCGCGTTCAGAACGTTGTGCTCGATCCCCGCATCAGTCAGCAATTGCGACAATAGTTCTGACTTCTCAATCGAGGTCGTGCCCACGAGGGTCGGCTGACCCTTTTCTTTGGACTCTTTGATCGTGTTCACAATCGCGTCGTATTTTTCCTTGGCCGTGCGATAGACCGCATCGTCTTCGTCCTTACGGGCCACAGGTCGGTTGGTCGGAACCTCGACAACGCCCAGACCATAGATCTCGGCAAATTCCTCGGCTTCGGTCAGAGCCGTGCCGGTCATGCCGCCCAGCTTGTCATAAAGACGGAAGTAGTTCTGGAAGGTCACCTGCGCCAAAGTCACGTTTTCAGGTTTGATCGAGACGCCCTCTTTGGCCTCAATCGCCTGATGCAGACCTTCGGACAGACGACGGCCCGCCATCATACGGCCGGTGAACTCGTCGATCAGCACGACTTCGTCACCGCGCACGATATAGTCTTTGTCTTTGGTAAAAAGCTTATGCGCCCGCAGACCCTGATTCACGTGGTGCACAATCGTGGTGCTTTCCGGATCATAGAGCGACTGCCCCTCGGGCAGGATCCCCGCCTCAAGCAGTTTGGCCTCAAGCCAGTCGTTGCCGTCGTCGGTAAAGGACACGGCGCGTGTCTTTTCATCTAGCGTAAAGTGTTCGTCGCCGATATCAGGAATGATCTTGTCGATCGCCATGTACATATCGGTGCGGTCGGCCGCAGGACCCGAGATGATCAGCGGGGTCCGGGCTTCATCGATCAGGATCGAGTCGACCTCGTCCACGATGGCGAAATAATGGTCGCGCTGGAAGATCTGGTTCAGTTCGGACTTCATATTGTCGCGGAGATAGTCAAAACCCAGCTCGTTGTTGGTGGCGTAGGTCACGTCACAGCCGTAGGCGGCTTTCTTCTCTTCATCCGGTTGCTGCGGATAGACAACGCCGGTGGTTAGACCCAAAGCGCCATAGACCTTGCTCATCCACTCGGCGTCACGTTTCGCGAGGTAATCGTTCACGGTAACGATGTGCACGCCTTTGCCGGTCAGAGCATTCAAATAGGCCGGGAAGGTCGCCACGAGGGTTTTACCCTCACCGGTTTTCATCTCAGAGATATTGCCCTGATGCAGGAACATACCGCCCATGAGCTGCGTATCAAAGGCACGCAGGCCAAGCGCGCGTTTCGCGGCCTCGCGGCAGTTCGCAAAGGCTTCGGGCAAGAGCGCGTCCAGGCTTTCGCCGCCTTCAACGCGTGACTTATATTCAGCGGTCTTTTCGATCAGCCCCTCGTCGCTCAGAGCTTCAAACTCTGGCTCCAGCGCGTTGATCTTTTCGACTATGGTTTTGGTCGCCTTGATCTTTCGGTCATTCGGCGTTCCGAAGACCATTTTGGACAGTTTTCCAAAACCCAACATGCGAATGTGTCCTTCGTTGACAAAATCTTTAGCCGCTTGTGCTTGCTCGTTCTGATGCCTGCTCATAGAAACAGGGCAAAGGACTCGTGCATCGGCCTCAAAGCGATGTAAGCGCCTATATATACAGTGTCAACGCCGCCCCCCGTCGCGGCCCGAACCAAGGACGTTTCGATGTCAAAAACACTCAGAGCTTTGCGTATTTCTGCGGCAGGTCTTTTCTTTGCGCTTCCTGCTTTTGCTCAGGAAACACCGTCGGCTGACACCGTTGTGGCTACGGTGAATAACGCAGAGATCACGTTGGGTCACATGATCGCGGTGCGCGAGACATTGCCAGCGCAATATCAGCAATTGGCGCCTGAGGTTCTGTTCAGCGGCATTCTGGACCAGATCATTCAGCAAACCCTGCTGGCGCAAGCTGTAGGGGATGATATCCCGAAACGCACTGCGAAAACGCTAGAAGTCCAACGCACGGCCATTCTGGCAGACGCAGCGGTGGATGCGGCGCTTGCCGAACGGGTGGATGATGCAGCCTTGCGCGCGATGTATGACGCGAAATACGGCGATTTCACCGGCGCACAGGAATTTGATGCGAGCCACATTCTGGTGGAAACCGAGGAAGAAGCCCAGGCCATCGCCACCGAAATCCGCGCAGGTGCTGATTTCGCCGAAACCGCCAAAGCGAAATCCACCGGCCCCTCCGGCCCACGCGGCGGCGCTTTGGGCTGGTTCGGCCCCGGTCAGATGGTGCCTCCGTTTGAAGCGGCTGTGGCTGAGTTGAAGGTCGGAGAGGTCTCGGATCCGGTTGAGACGCAATTTGGCTGGCACGTGATCATTCTGAACGACACGCGTACGCAAGAGGCTCCCACATTCGAAGCGGTTTTGCCGGAAATTCAGGTGGACGCGGAAAACGCAGCCGCAGCGGCCTATGTGGCAGAGCTAGCAGAAAGCGGGACAGTGGACCAATCCGCGGCCGAGGGCCTGGACCCGAACCTTATCGCGCAATTCGAACTGCTGGACGAGTAAATTGGCTGACATCACCGCTGTCTCCCCGCTCGCACCTGAGGGATTTCCAGAACTGCCTGTGATCGACGGTGTGCGTTTTGCCGCCGTCGAAGCGGGTGTGAAATATCAGGGTCGCAAAGACGTGACCCTGATCGAGCTCGCGCCCGGATCGTCAGTCGCCGGGGTGTTCACCAAATCCGCGACACGCTCGGCCAACGTGTTGGATTGTCAGGCGAAGGTCGGATTGGACAGCGATGCGGGTGCGGCGTTTATCATCAACTCCGGCAACTCGAACGCCTTTACGGGACGCGCCGGAGAAGGCTCTGTCGCGGCGATTTGTGAGGCCGTGGCGGGCGTCACAGGCCTGCCGCAGGAGCGTGTTTTCACCTCGTCCACAGGCGTCATTGGCGAGCGCCTGCCTCATGATCGTATCACCGCGAAGATCGACGAATTGGTGGCTGGCCTAGCGCCCGACTCCATCGAAGACGCAGCCCACGGTATCATGACCACCGACACCTACGCCAAGGGTGCTGGAACGACGGTTATGATCGACGGCCATCCCGTGAAGATCGCAGGAATCGCCAAAGGATCCGGCATGATCGCGCCGGATATGGCGACGATGCTGGTCTATATTCTCACCGACGCCAAGGTCGAACGCGCGCTTCTCCAACAGATCCTGTCAGAGCTGACGGATGTGACGTTTAACGCGATCACCGTGGATAGTGACACCTCGACCTCGGACACGCTGTTGCTGGGCGCAACGGGCGCATCTGGCGTTGAGATCACAGAACCCGAAGGACCCTTCGCAGCGGGTTTGCACGAGGTCATGCTGGAGCTGGCGCATCTGGTGGTACGCGACGGTGAGGGTGCGACGAAATTTGTAGAAATTTCGGTGACCGGCGCAGCGAGCGATCAGGACGCGAAAACCCATGCTTTGGCCATCGCAAACTCTCCGCTGGTGAAAACGGCCATCGCGGGCGAAGACCCCAACTGGGGCCGCATCGTTATGGCCATCGGGAAATCAGGGGCTGCAGCGGATCGCGACCTGCTGACCATCCATTTCGGAGACGTTCTGGTGGCCGAAAAGGGCTGGGTGGCAGAAAGCTATTCCGAGGAAGCAGGTGCGACCTATATGAAGGCCCAAGAGCTGGCGATCCGCGTGGATCTGGGCCTTGGCGACGGAGCGGCGAAGGTCTGGACCTGCGATCTGACCCATGGCTACATCACGATCAACGCGGACTATCGATCATGAAGTCTGTTCTGGTATCCGCAGTTTGTCTGATCGACCGCGACGGTCGCGTGTTGCTGGCGCAACGGCCCGAGGGGAAATCCATGGCGGGTCTCTGGGAGTTTCCTGGCGGCAAGGTTGAGGACGGTGAGACGCCGGAGGTCGCTCTGATCCGCGAGCTTGAAGAAGAGCTTGGCATCAACACCTGGGAAAGCTGCCTCGCGCCGTTGACCTTTGCGTCGCACGCTTACGAGAAGTTCCATCTGCTGATGCCGCTCTTTGCATGCCGCAAATGGGAGGGCACCCCGATTGCGCGCGAGGGTCAGGTGTTGAAATGGGTCTATCCCAAGGATTTCCGCGACTATCCGATGCCGCCTGCGGATATCCCGCTTATTCCGATGATCAGGGATTGGGTCTAAACGGAAACTTTAAAAGTTTCCGACTCCGATTTCTTCAAAAGAAATCGAAACAAAAAACGCCGCCCATTGGGCGGCGCTTTCCATTTCTATCCGTTAGACACTTAGTCCAGCGTCCGCGCCACTTCTTCGCGCTCAAAGATCTCGATGACGTCGCCTGCGCGGATATCATCGTAGTTCTCAAACGCCATGCCGCATTCCTGACCGGACTGAACCTCTGCCACTTCGTCCTTGAAGCGTTTCAGAGTTTTCAGTGTGCCTTCGTGGATCACCACGTTGTCGCGCAGAAGACGCACGCCAGCGGAACGCCGCGCCACGCCTTCGGTGACCAGACAGCCTGCAACCTTGCCCACGTTGGACACTTTGAAGACGTCTTTGATCTGAGCGTAGCCGATGAAGGTTTCTTTGATCTCTGCAGACAGCAGACCCGAGGCTGCCGCCTTCACGTCGTCCACGAGGTCGTAGATCACCGAATAGTAACGGATCTCGACGCCCTTTTGGTTCGCCGTGTTGCGCGCCGAGGTATTGGCCCGGACGTTAAAGCCCATGACCGGTGCGCCGGAGGCCTCGGCCAGACCAATGTCAGTCTCGGTGATTGCACCAACGCCCGAGTGCAGCACGCGGACGCGCACCTCGTCGTTGCCGATCTTTTCCATCGCCTGAACGATCGCTTCGGCAGAGCCCTGCACGTCAGCTTTGACCAGAATTGGCATCTCAGAGACGTTCTCGTCGTCTTTCGCCTTCTGCATCAGCTGTTCCAGCGTGGTCGCAGCACCGGCCGCCGCACGTTTGTCTTTCGCGGCTTGTGCACGGTATTCCGCGATCTCACGCGCCTGTGCTTCGGTCTCGGTCACGTTCAGAACGTCACCAGCCTCTGGCGTGCCGTTCAGACCCAGCACCTCGACAGGCACCGAAGGTCCGGCCTCTTTGACGCGCTCGCCCTTGTCGTTGATCAGCGCACGGACCTTACCGTATTGCTCACCCACAACAAAGATATCGCCTTGGCGCAGGGTGCCTTTCTGAACCAGAACGGTCGCGACAGGGCCACGGCCCACGTCAAGCTGCGCTTCGATCACGGCACCTTGGGCGGCGCGATCTGGGTTGGCTTTCAGTTCCAGAATTTCGGACTGCAGCGCAATCGCTTCGAGCAGCTCGTCCAGACCTTGGCCAGTGTGCGCGGAGACCTCAACGTCCTGGACCTCACCAGACATCGCCTCAACGATGACTTCGTGTTGCAGCAGCTCGGAACGCACTTTCATCGGATCAGCGGCTTCTTTGTCGATTTTGTTGATCGCCACGATCATCGGCACTTCGGCCGCTTTCGCGTGGTTGATCGCCTCAATCGTCTGCGGCATGACCGAGTCATCCGCCGCAACCACCAGAACAACGATATCCGTCACCTGCGCACCGCGAGAGCGCATCGAGGTAAAGGCCGCGTGGCCCGGAGTATCCAGGAACGACAGAACCGTACCGCTGTCGGTTTTCACCTGATACGCACCGATGTGCTGGGTGATACCGCCAGCTTCGCCAGCCACAACTTTGGCGTCGCGGATTGCGTCCAGCAGAGATGTTTTACCGTGGTCAACGTGACCCATAATGGTGATGACCGGAGGACGTGGCTGCAGGTCTTCATCCGCATCATCCACATCGGAAATCACGTCTTCGACGTCAGAGTCGGACACGCGCACCACTTTGTGGCCGAATTCCTCGATGATCAGTTCCGCAGTATCCGCGTCGATGGTTTGGTTCTGCGTCACCATCATGCCCATTTTCATGAGCTCTTTGACAACATCCGCCACACGTTCCGCCATACGGTTCGCCAGTTCAGAAACCACGATGGCCTCTGGCAGTTGAACGTCGCGAATGACCTTTTCACGCTCTACAGAGCCGCCCATCGCCTTTTGACGCGCGCGTTCCTGTTTCCGCTTCATCGAGGCGAGGGATTTCTGACGTCCGCCCTCGCCGCCTGTCGCCTGGGACAGAGTCAGCTTGCCGGAACGGCGACCTTCATTGCGGCCACCGCGGCCACGGTTCTCGCGCTCGCGATCCGCTTTGCGTGGGGTCGCGGCAGGTGCCGGACGGCTGGACAGATCACGCTTTGGACCGCTCTCTTTCGCAGCGGGGGCAGCCTTCGCAGCCGCAGCTTCGGCCGCCGCGCGTTGCGCAGCCACTTCGGCTTCTTTGCGTTTTTGTTCTTCGGCTTCGGCCTTCGCCTTGGCGCGCTCTTCGGCTTCGCGTTGCTCGCGCTCTTTCGCTTCGGCTTCGGCGCGGCGACGTGTGCGTTCCTCTTCGCGCGCCTTTTCCTCGGCTGCGCGGCGTTCCGCCTCTTCGCTTTCGCGCGCTTTCGCGGCCTGAAGCGCCTTTAGGCGACGCGCCATTTCCGCATCAGAGATGCCCGCCGGACGTTTAGAAGGATCACCACCGACTGCTCCGCCGCCCGCAGGCTTACCGGCGCCCGGCTTGGGCACCACAACGCGCTTGCGTTTGGTTTCCACCACGACGTTCTTGGTGCGCCCGTGGCTAAAGCTTTGCTTTACGTTGCCAGGACGCGCGCCGCGCAGACCCAATGTCTTTTTACCGTCACTATCGCTCATGTAGCTTTCTAATCCTTCCGGGCGGCCCCTGCCGCCTTATTTTCCAGCGTATTTTGTCGTATGCCCTTAAGTCGTTGGGCTTCCTCTACAACACGTTGCGTGAGTCCACCAGACGCAAGCGCACTATGAATCACAGTTTGTCGCCCAAATGCTGCCCCCAGCTCGGCCTGCGTGAGCCAACCGATATAAGAGCCATAGTGCGGCGTGCTCAGTTTGGACTTGCCGCGTTCAGAGCCATCCACCGCCTGAATCAGCACTTCGGCGTATTCTTTGGACAACCAGTCTTTCACTTTTTCATACCCAGCGACCGCTTCGCCGGACTTTCGTGCAAGGCTGATCAAGTCTACCACACGGCGCGCGATTTGGCTTTCCACCTCATCCGCGAGCCCGTCTGGCACGGCAACTTGCTGCTTAGCGGCGCGCGAAAACGCGCCTTTCTTGCATGCTTTCTCAAGCGCAGCCCGATCTGCCGAGACATAGATCCCGCGACCGGGCAATTTGCCCAGAATATCCGGCACGATCTGACCATCCGGCCCCACAACAAAGCGGATCAACCCAAACTTAGGGTTCACCTCGCCCGTTGCAATGCACTTGCGCTCAGGACCGTCGCTCCGGTCTTTGGTTCGCCCACCGCGTCCCATCTTTCAGCCTCACGAGGCCTGAGATCAGGCCTCGGCCTCCTCGGATGCGTCGCCCTCGGCGGCGTCTTCTTCGGCTTGCGCCAGCAACTCGTCAGGATCCACCCAACCCAGCATGACGCGCGCGGTCATGATCATGTCCTGTGCTTCTTCCAGAGTGACGCCGAACGGCTCTAGGCTACCGTCGTCTTTGGAACGCTCACCGTCGACCGTTGTCCAACCACCGGCCAGTTCCCAGTCCGCGCAGGTTGCGAAGTCTTCCAGAGATTTCACATCGTCTTTCGCCAGCGCTTCTACCATTTGGGCAGTCAGGCCTTCGAATTCAATAAGGCTGTCCTCGGCGCCCAGCGCACGGGCCGCTTCCAGAGCCGCCGCAGCTTGTGCTTCGAGATATTCACGCGCACGGGTTTGCAGCTCGCTCGCGGTGCCTTCGTCGACGCCATCGATGACCAGCAGTTCGTCGATCTCGACATAGCCAACTTCTTCGAGGTTGGTGAAGCCCTCAGAGACCAGCAACTGAGCAAAGAACTCGTCGATATCCAGCGCTTCTTGGAACAGCGCGGTGCGTGCTTCGAATTCCTTCTGACGACGCGCGGATTCTTCGGCCTCGGTCATGATGTCGATATCAAGGTTCGTCAGCTGAGACGCCAGACGCACGTTTTGACCGCGGCGGCCAATCGCCAAAGACAGCTGCTCTTCTGGAACAACCACTTCGATCTTGCCGGCTTCCTCATCCAGAACAACCTTAGAGACCTCTGCAGGCTGCAGCGCGTTCACAAGGAAGGTCGGCTGATCTTCGTTCCAAGGGATGATGTCGATTTTCTCGCCTTGCAGCTCGTTGACAACGGCCTGCACGCGCGAGCCACGCATACCAACGCAGGCGCCCACAGGGTCGATGGAACCGTCGTAGGAAATCACAGCGATCTTGGCGCGGGAGCCTGGGTCACGGGACACGGCTTTGATCTCGATGATGCCGTCATAGATCTCTGGCACTTCCATTTTGAACAGCTCGGCCATGAATTCTGGCGCGGTGCGGGACAGGAAGATCTGTGGGCCACGTGTCTCGCGGCGGACGTCTTTCACGTAGCAGCGGATGCGATCATTGGGGCGATAGCTCTCGCGGCCGATCTTTTCGTTACGACGCAGGATCGCTTCACCGTAACCCGCAAGATCCACGATAACATTGCCGTATTCTTCGCGTTTGACCTGACCGTTGATGATGGTGCCGGCCTTGTCTTTGAACGCCTCATACTGACGATCACGCTCAGCTTCGCGGACCTTCTGCAGGATCACCTGTTTCGCAGATTGCGCAGCGATACGGCCGAGTTCCACCGGAGGGATTTCCTCGACATAGGTGTCGCCGACCTCTGGGTTTTCCAGATACTGTTTGGCCTGCTCTACAGTGAACTCCGCCTGATAGTTTTCAAGCTCTTCGTCCTCAACCACGGTGCGCACGCGGGTGAAGGTCGCGCGGCCAGTCTTGCGGTCGATCGACACGCGGATGTCCATTTCCGCGCCGTAGCGGGACTTGGCGGCGCGCGCGAGGCTTTCTTCCATCGCTTCGACAACCAGACCTGGGTCGATCATCTTTTCGCGGGCCACGGCCTCGGCGGTTTGCAACAGCTCCAGCTGGTTTGCAGAGGTAATTGCCATTATTCAGTCTCCTCGGAACCCGTCTCGGTTTCAATGTCGTCAAATGCGTCTTCGTTCAGCACTCCGGCCTCTTTGCGTTGACGCAGCATTTCTTTGATCAGCTCATCGGTCAGCACGAGCTTGGCGTCAGACAGCCAGTCAAACTGCAGACCCACGGTGCCCTGTTCGATGTTGATCAGCACTTCTTCGCCCTCAACACCCGCAAGCACGCCTTTGAAGCGTCTCTGACCGTCGATCAGCTCGCTGGTTTCCACCTTGGCTTCATAGCCTTCAAAGGTGTCAAAATCTTTCAGGCGCGTCAGAGGGCGGTCGATGCCGGGGCTGCCGACCTCAAGCGCGTAACCGTCCTCAATCGGATCCTCGACGTCCAGAACGGCGCTGATCGCATTGCTGATCTGCGCGCAGTCATCGACCTCGATGCCGCCTTCGGGCTTTTCCGCCATGATCTGCAACGTATGGGTCTTGCCGCCCATAAACCGCAGGCGCACCAGCTCGAACCCCATGTCCTCAATGACAGGGCCAACGATCTCGGCGAGACGGCGATCCATCGCAGATTTGGCAATCATATTGCTCATGCGTATGTCCAATTTGAGCGACGGGCACAAAAAAACGGGCCCGCGGCCCGTTGTCGTTTCCGGTGGGCGCTGGGTGTCCAGCGCGCCGCTGTTGAGGGGGATATAGGCGGTTCGGCCTGAGTCTGCAAGCCCTCAGTTGGGAACCGCCTTATGGGCCTTAGTCATCGCGCCATTTCGCATCCCGATGCGAGCCGTCGCAATAGGGTTTATTCCCAGAAAGACCGCAGCGACAGAGCACATATTTCCGCTCTGATTGCCCCTCGCCCTGTGGAGGAACTGGGGACACCACGTCCTTAACCCAATAAGGGCCGTTCTTCTCGACTTCGATCTGCGCGCGGTCGGCGAAAAGGTGGGGCGGCATTTCATCCGCCAAGGCCAGTGCTCCTGACGGGCAGGCCTCAATCACAGCGCGCACTTCTTCGGCTGCCCCTTTGTCGGGCTGTACCCAAGGTTTTTGAGCGGGGTTGAAGATATGGCTCGCGAGCCGTCCACATTCCGCCGCATGGGAACACAAAAGCGGATTATATGTCACCGAGACCTCGGACCCTTCATAAGTGATGATCCGATCCCGCCCCGCTGGCGTTCCGCCCCGGCTTTCAAACCCGGCCTCTTTGTGCGAGCCGTCGCAAAACGGTTTGCTCTTGGACGCCCCACAGCGGCAGAGCGCCATGATCGGTTTGGTTTCGACCTCGCTGCCGTCCGTGTTTTTCATGGACGAAAGGCCTTTGACCACAAGCGGGCCGTTCTCGCGTTCTTCGATGGCTGGGGTGTCAGACATGCCGTCTCCTCCTCTGGCTATAGGGAAGAGGCTAGCGCGAACGCTATTTTTTCCAAATAGGGTTAACCGCGCGCCCATGCACAGACGCGCCGCCGTTTGGCGAGACTTAGGCCTCGATCATATCCACGCGCGTTGCGTGGCGGCCGCCCTCAAACTCGGTGTCCAGAAACGCATCGACTATTTCCATCGCGAGACCAGCGCCAATCACGCGCGCGCCCATCGACAGCATCTGTGCATTGTTGTGGGCGCGGATCATTTTGGCGGAAAACACATCTGAGCAGACGCCACAGCGGATGCCCTCGACCTTATTCGCGGACATCATGATCCCCTGCCCTGTGCCGCAAATCAGAATACCCAGATCCGCGTCTCCCTTGGCAATCATCTCGGCAGCTTCGCGGCCATGTTTGGGGTAATGCGTGCTTTCCGAGGTCATCGGACCGATATCAATCGCCTCGTAACCGCGGTCGGCCACATGGGCGGCAATAGATTTGCGCAGCTCGATATCAGCGTGGTCGCTGGACAGAACGATACGTTTGGTCATGGCTTTTAGATCCCCAAATCAGAATGTGAGCGCCTTTTGTCCGGAAACGCCCGTCCGAGCAATCCCCAAAAGAAAACGCCCCGCAAAATGCGAGGCGTTCCCTGTTTGATATGGCGTAAAGCTTACGCGAACCACCAACGCTCGATGATACGAGAGCTGTCCATCTGGAACACGTTGCCGATTGTGCCAGAGTTGGTCAGCTTGGTGCTGTGCGCGTCGACGTAGTTTGCGTACATCGGGATCACGGTACCACCTTCTGCGGACATGATTGCCTGCATCTCGTAGTACTGCTCGCGACGCTTGGCCGAGTCGAGCTCCGCACGTGCGGTCAGCAGCAGCTCTTGGAAACGTGCGTTTTCCCACGAGGTGTCGTTCCAAGGCACACCGGATTCATATGCGGTGGAGAACATCCAGTCCTCGGTCGCACGACCGGACCAGTAGCAGGCACACCATGGCTTCTTGAGCCAGACGTTGGACCAGTAACCGTCTGCAGGTTCCTGAACCACGTTGATGTCGATGCCGGCTGCTTTCGCGGAGGCTTGATACAGCTGCGCTGCGTCAACCGCACCAGAGAAGGCCGCGTCAGAGGCGGACAGATCTACGGACAGACCGTCCAGACCCGCTTCTTTCAGCAAGGATTTCGCCAGGTCCGGATCGTAATCGTTCAGTGGCAGATCCGCTGCGTAGTATTGGTTCGCTGGACCGATAGGAATATCGTTCGCAACCGCACCGTGACCCAGAAGGATCTTGTCGACCATTTCCTGACGGTTGATCGCGTGCTTCAGAGCCTTACGGACCTTCACGTTGTCGAACGGCGACAGGCCGGTCAGCATTGGGAAGGTGAAGTGCTGGTTACCAGTAACCTCGAAGATGTTGATCATCGGGTTCGCTTTGAGCAGCGCTTCGGTTTTGAAGTCCACGCGGTTCACGGCGTCAACCTGACCGGTCATCAGCGCGTTCATACGTGCAGAGGCATCGTTAATCGCGATGATTTCAACAGAGTCAAACCACCCTTCTTTGCCGTCTTTATAGTGACCGTCTACACGGCTCAGAACGGTGCGTACGCCTGGGTCAAAGCTCTCGACCTTATAAAGGCCTGTACCGATGCCTTTCGCGATCGCTTCTTCAACCTGACCGGCTGGATAAATACAGATGTGGTAATCAGACAGCAGGAACGGGAAGTCCGCGTTGCCGGCTGCAAGCGTCAGAGACAGCTCGTGGTCGCTGATCTTGTTCATCTCGGTGATCGCCGAAACGATTGGCTTCGCCGCGGATTTCGCGCCTTCGGCCACGTGCATGTTGAGCGATTCCATAACGTCATCCGCGCCAAACGCTTTGCCGTTGTGGAAGGTTACGCCCTTACGCAGTTTGAAGGTCCAAGTTTTCGCATCTGGAGTCGCTTCCCAGCTTTCCGCCAGTTCGCCGATCAGCTGACCGTCTGCGGCAACCTGTGTCAGGGTGTCAAACACCGCGCCGTGCGCAGTTGTAATCATGTAGCTGTCAGAGTGGGTCCGGCTGTCCCAGCTGTCGGATGTGTTTGCACCCGCCAGACCAAGACGCAGAGTACCACCGCGACTTGGGGCTGCCTTAAGTGGCACGCCGGAAGCCGCCAGAACACCAGCTGCTGCACCGGTCTTTAGAAGGCCGCGTCTGCTAATTTGTGTCATTCTCATTCTCCCAATTGAGGACTATGTCGTGTTTTTGGTTATTATTATTAAGAGGTTACATTTTATTTACGGCAGCATCGCCGATATTGTCGACCCCTCGCTCGTTTAACAGATTTGTCAGCCAATCCGGGTCCATCTCTGGCACCGAGCTGAGCAACAGATCTGTGTAGGGATGATGCGGAGGCTTGAACATGTCTTCTTTCAGACCTTGTTCCACCACGCGCCCATCCTTCATCACCACAACCTCATCCGCGATCGAACGGACCGTCGCGAGGTCGTGCGTAATAAACATATAGGACAGCCCCAAAGTATCTTGGAGGCGTGCCAAAAGTTTTAGGATGCCTTCAGCCACCAATTGATCCAAGGCCGAGGTGACTTCATCACAAATGATAAACTTTGGCTCAGCGGCCAAAGCGCGGGCAATCCCGATGCGTTGTTTCTGACCGCCAGACAGCTCAGATGGCAGGCGATTCATATATTGGCTGGGCTCAAGTTCGATTTCCTCGAGCAAATGTTCGACTCGGCGGCGTTTTTCATTGCCTGTCAGGCCCATATAGAATTGTACCGGACGACCGATGAGTTCGCCTATGGTCTTGCGCGGGTTCAGCGCCGTATCGGCCATCTGATAGATCATCTGAGCCTGCCTGAGCTGGCCGCGATCACGTTTGCGATAGTCCAGCGGCAAGGCTTGCCCGTCAAATTCGATGTGACCCTTGGTTGGCGGCAAAAGACCCGTAATACAGCGCGCCGTTGTCGACTTGCCAGAGCCCGACTCCCCCACAACCGCAACAGTACGCGCTTCGTGAATATCAAAGCTCACATCATGCAGAACCTTGGCGGTGCCATAGGCTGCATCCACACCTTTAACGGAAACCACCGGAGTCGTGCCGGTGTGAACCGCAGGCTGTTGCGGACGCTGGAAGCTGCGAACCGCCCAAAGCGACTTGGTGTAGTCTTCTTGTGGATCAGACAGCATCTTGCGCGTCTCAGCCTCTTCGACCTCATCGCCTTTCAGCATGACTTTCACCTTGTCCGCCATCTGAGCAACAACCGCGAGGTCGTGCGTGATGTAGATCGCGGCGGTGTCGAACTCTTCAACGATCTCGCGGATCGAAGCCAGAACCTCGATCTGCGTGGTCACATCTAGCGCCGTGGTTGGTTCGTCAAAAATGATCAACTCGGGGCGACAGGACATCGCCATCGCGGTCATCGCTCGTTGCAGCTGACCCCCGGACACCTGGTGTGGATAACGGAAACCGATTTCGTCCGGGTTCGGCAGACGCAGCTTGCGATAAAGCTCGATTCCATCCGCTTCGCTTTCAGACTTGGACATGACGCCATGCTGCACCGGTGCTTCGGTGTGTTGATCCATCAGGCGATGCGCCGGGTTAAAGCTCGCTGCCGCCGACTGCGCCACATAAGCGATGCGCTTGCCAAGGAGGCCGCGCTTTACCGCCGCCGAGGCCGTGACCAGATCGACGCCGTCAAACTCGACTTTGCCGCCCGTGATCTTACAGCCATCCCGCGTATAACCCATCGCCGCCAGACCCAGTGTGGATTTGCCGGCACCGGACTCCCCGATCAGACCCATCACTTCACCCTTGCGCAGCTCAAAGCTCGCGCCTTTGATGATCGGATGCCAAACCTCATCAGAGCGGCCATCGATGTAGATATCAGAAACCTTCAGAAGGAGATCTTTTTCAGCCATGTCTATCTCCTTATTCTTTCAGGCCCGAGGATGCGTGCAGCATCCAGTCGACAACGAAGTTAACGGCCACGGTGAGCAAAGCAATCGCTCCGGCTGCCAGCAGCGGCGCTGTCGCCACCTGCGGGGCAAAGGCCGCAAAGTTGATGAATTGTGCAAGGTCACGCACCATTGTGCCCCAATCCGCGAGCGGAGGTTGGATCCCCACACCCAGGAAGGACAGCGACGCGATGGTCAGGAACACAAAGCAGAAGCGCAGACCGAATTCCGCCAGCAATGGCGCAACGGCGTTCGGCAGGATCTCGCGGAACATCAGATAGCCCAGACCTTCACCGCGCAGCTTGGCCGCTTCGATATAGTCCATAACCACGATGTTCAGACCGACCGCACGGGCCAGACGGAACACGCGGGTTGAGTCGATCACCGCAATGATGATCACCATGTAGAAGGTCAGCAGGCCTTTTTCGGATCCAGCCCAAGCGGATGCGATGGTCATCAACAACAGCGCAAAGATCAGAGACGGAATCGCCATCAGAACATCGACGCCGCGCGACAAAAGCTGGTCAAGCCAGCCCTGCAGAACGGCTGCAAGGAAGCCAAGGCTCGCCCCAATAAAGAACGCCAGACATGTGGTCGCGAATGCGATGCCCACCGTGTTCTGAGCGCCGTAGATCAAACGGCTTAGGATGTCGCGGCCGATCTGGTCAGTGCCCAGTGGATAGTCCGGATTGCCTCCCATGGCAGGATTGCCACCTGGCACCACATTCGCGGCACCCAAGATCTCTTCCTGACCATAAGGCGCAATGGCACCCGCAAAGATCGCCACGAAGGCATAGATCAGGATCATCATGACACCGAAGCTGGCCGTCAGCGGCATGCTGCGGAACAGTTTCCGAGACCCCGCCGTGCCGACGGTGCGGCCCAGCAAACGGAACAACCATGCTGCAATCCCAAACAGGATGAACCCATCCACGGCCACACGGAAGAAGAAGTATTTGTTGGCAATCGCAGGATCCGCCGTACGCGCCAGATAATAGGTCCACACCGCCCAAACCAAACAGACCGCACCCAGAACATAGCCAAAGGCCACGCCTGTCGGCATATCGCGGAAAAACGGCGCATTCGACGTCGCCTTCTGCCCCACAAAACGGAACACCCAACCAGCGGCCCAAAGACCCACGAAAAAGAGAATAATTTGGATCCAGATATTCATTTCGGATGCCTCAGACGTGGGTTGGAGATGATCGACAGAATATCCGCCGTCAGGTTCAATAGGATGTAGGCGGTGGCAAAGATCAGACAGCAGGCCTGAACGACCGGAATGTCGCGGATCTTCACACTATCCACAAAGAGCTGTCCGATGCCCGGATAAACAAAGACCACCTCAACCACCACAACGCCGGTGATCAGATAGGCGAGGTTCAACGCGATAACGTTGATGATCGGGGCCAAAGCATTCGGCAACGCGTGCTTCACTATCACCCGCGCGGGGGACATGCCCTTCAGACGCGCCATCTCGATGTATGGCGACGCCAAGAGGTTAATAATCGCCGCCCGCGTCATCCGCATCATATGTGCAGTCACCACCAAGGTCAGCGTCAGCGCTGGTAGGAGTGTTTTTTCCAAACGATCCGAGAACGCCATATCCGCGTAAATATTAGAAAGCGACGGCAGGATCGGGTTCAAAACCGCAAGGAAGAGGATCAGCACATAGGCCAGAAAGAACTCTGGCGAAGAAATTGAGCTGAGTGTGAAGATATTGGCGCCGCGGTCAAACAGAGAGTTCCGATAAAGCGCTGCCAAAAGACCAAGGATAATGGAAAACGGCACCGCAATCATCGCGGTCACACCGGCCAGGAACATCGTATTGGCAAACCGTGGGGCAACCTGAGCCGCCACCGATCCAAGTCCGCTTCCGGTGTCAGACCCTGCAAAGCTCGCGAAGTTCGCTTGCGCAAAACTATTGCCAAGATCGCCCTGAACCGCCCCGCCGAGCCATTCAAAATAGCGCGTCACCGGAGGCTTATCGAGCCCAAGATCCTGACGGATTGCCGCGACCGCTTCGGGCGTCGCCCCCTGGCCCAAGATGGCCTGCGCAAAGTCTCCGGGCAGCATATTGACCGCTGCAAAGATAACGATGGACACAACAAACAGCGTAAGCACACCTAAGGCCAAACGCTGTGCGATAATTCGTAAAATAGAGGCCAATGGTCCTCACCTGGTTGGGTCTTGTTTTTTGTTAAGAACCATCGTGAGTTGAGGATGTCTGGCTGTAAAGCGTGTAAATATGAAATCAGAGAAGATCTTGTGTGTTGACCACTTTTTAACCGCAACAGCTTGCTTCGCTTGTACAATTTAGACGAATTCGCCTAATTTTTGGACATATACAATGCTAAATCTGGACTTATGTCCGGGCAAGGGAATCCATAGTTCTGACCAATTCCGCACTGATGCCCGGTTCCGACAGCGCATGGCCTGCATCGCGGATAATGCTGAGATGCGCGCCGGGCCAAAGATCCGCGATTTTCTGCGCCGTATGTGGCGGGCAGATCATGTCATAGCGCCCTTGCACGATATAGCCGGGGATATCTGCGATCTTGTCCATGTTCTCAAAGATCTGGCCATCTTGTTCGAGAAAACCAGCGTTTATGAAATAATGGTTCTCAAGACGCGAGAAAGCATGCGCATATTCCGCCGGAGGCGTCGCTGTGCTGCCATCCGAATAAACCGACGCCAAAGCATTTTCCCAAGCGGCCCAAGCACGGGCATAAGCAACCTCGGTGGTACGGTTTCCGCTAAACAAACGCTTGTGATAGGCGGCAATCATGTCGACCCGCTCGTCTTCTGGGATCATATTCGCAAATTTCGCCCAGGTTTCCGGGAAAAACTGCGCGGCCCCTCCGCCATAGAACCAATCCAGCTCGGCGCGGGTCATCGCAAAAACACCGCGTAGAACAAGCGCCGTCGGCCGGTCTGGATGCGCTTGGGCATATAGCAAGGCCAGCGTTGCCCCCCAGCTGCCGCCAAATACCACCCATTGAACAATGCCCAGCGCGGCACGGATCCGTTCGATATCCGCGATCAGATGCCAGGTCGTGTTGTTCTCGATCGAAGCATGGGGTTTTGACCGTCCACAGCCCCGTTGATCAAACAGCACCACGCGATAAACCTCGGGATCGAAATAGCGCCGCATTGTCGGGCTGCACCCACCGCCGGGGCCTCCGTGAAACACCACAACAGGTGTGCCATTTGGGTTGCCAGATTGCTCGACATAGATCTGATGACCATCGCCCATATCCATCATGCGCTGATCGAAAGGCTCGATCGGCGGGTAAAGGAAAGAAACTGCGCGCTTTTGACCTGAATGTTTGTCCATAGTGACACTATATAGTAACTCGCGCCCAAAAGATCATATGGAGATCAGAATGCAACCCGAGTTGAACACCGTCGACCCAGCGGAAGTCGCCAAATTCGAAGCCATGGCCGCGGAATGGTGGGACCCAAAGGGAAAGTTCAAACCATTGCATATGCTGAATCCCTGCCGTCTGGACTATATCACGTCGCAAATCGCCGCGGAGTATGGTCGCGACTTGGGAACGGAACGTCCCTTCGAAGGCCTCACGATCCTGGACATCGGTTGCGGCGGAGGTTTGCTCAGCGAACCAATGGCCCGCCTTGGTGCGACCGTCGTCGGCGCGGATGCCGCCGAGCGCAACATTCCCGTCGCCAAGGTCCACGCCGAGCAGTCCGGCCTGACCATCGATTACCGCCACACCACGGCTGAGGCGATTGCTGAAGCAGGCGAGCGCTTTGACGTCGTTTTGAACATGGAAGTCGTCGAGCATGTGGCCGACCCGCAGGAATTTCTGACCTGCTGTCAGACCCTGCTGAAACCAGGTGGGATCATGATTTGCTCCACTCTGAACCGCAATCCTAAAAGCTTTGTCATGGGCATCATCGGCGCGGAATATATCATGCGCTGGCTGCCCAAAGGCACGCATGAATGGAGCAAGTTCATCACGCCGGATGAGCTCTATGATTTTCTAGAAAAAGGTGGGCTGACGCCTGTGGATCGCAAAGGGTTTGTATTCAATCCGATCACCTGGGGCTGGTCGATCTCGGATCGAGATCTCAGTGTGAACTACGTGACCACTAGCCAGAAACCTGCGTGAACTACTCGGTCACACAGGCCTCTGTGTCATAATCATAACGTCCGCCCTGCTCGACGCAGGCGTCTACAGCGGCGGTGTGCTGAATTGTCGGGATCGTATATACAAGAATAAAGACAACGGCGGCCCCAACCGCGACCAAGTTCATCGATTTCTTGCGCGCGGGCGTCACCCGTTTTCCTCGAGTTTGACGCGCAATTCGCGCAGGATCGGCAGAGCGGAACGCACGCGGTGTTCTCCGATGTCTTTGACCACTTCGGAAATGATCGGCGCGATATTCGCGAGCGCTGCGTCCCGCGCCCTTCGCCCGGCCGGGCTGATCGTTACCAGTTTGCGCCGCGCATCGTCCCAATCGGGCCGGATATGCACATTGCCCGCCGCCTCAAGTTTCGCCAGCGTATTGGTCATCGCCCCACGCGTAACATGGAAACTTTTCGCAAGTTGCGCCGGAGTCCGCTCGCTGCCGGAATGCGCCAGGTGGTTCAGCACAGAAAAATGCGACAGCTCCATGCCTTTTGGCAGCGCCTTAGACAGACGGTTGCGCGCCAATTGGTCGGCCATCAGGATCTCGCTGAACAGCGAAACCGCCAGCGCGTCGGTGTCATTCTGCGATTGGGCCATCGAACTCTGTCTCATGGGTCAGCGAAGGCACGCGGCGGCGCGCCTCGGATACTTGGTCGCGGTCAAGTTCCACATATAGGGTCACCGGATCAACCCCTGCCTCGGCCACAATCTCTCCCCAAGGTGAAATAGCCAGAGAATGCCCATAGGTCTTGCGCCTTGGCGCGTTTTCTCCGCACTGACCGGGCGCGAGGATCCAGCATCCGGTTTCAATTGCACGCGCCCGAAGCAAGGCATGCCAATGCGCAGCCCCTGTGACCTGCGAAAAGGCGGCCGGAACGGTGATCACCTCGGCGCCCGCTTTGGCCAAACGATTGAAAAGATGCGGAAACCGGACATCATAACAGATGGTCAGGCCGATCTTGGCGAAAGGCGTGTCCGCCAAGACCGCACGCGCGCCCGGCCTGTAACCGGCGGATTCGCGATATGTCTCTTCGGGCGTCACCTGCACATCAAACATATGGATCTTGTCATACCGCGCGCGGATCGCGCCATCGGGATCGATCAAAAACTGCCGATTGGCAAAGCGCCCGTCGGCATCACTGGTTTTAAGTGCCAAAGACCCAATCGTCAGCCAAATCCCATGCGCCTTGGCGGCCTCTCGCAAGCCCGCCAACGTCTGATCATCAGCCTCAAGCTGCAACACCGCATTTTGATGCGAGCGACTGGCCGAGACGCAATTGGACACCTCAGGCGTCAGCACATATCCCGCACCCTGCCCCGCAGCCTCGGCGATCCGTTCTTGCAACATAGCAAGATTGGCCTCCGGATCCTCGGACGAGGTGATCTGCAACAGGGCGGTTTTCATGGTTAGGCCAGCATCCGATCCAGCTTACCGCTGTGCTCAAGCGCCATCAGATCGTCACACCCGCCGATATGCTCTCCATCGATAAAGATCTGCGGAAAGGTGCTGCGGCCCCCAGATCGTTGCACCATCTCGGGCTTACGTTCAGGGTTGTCCCAGACCTTCACCTCGACATAGGCCACCGATTTACGGTCGAGCAAAGACTTGGCGGCGGAACAGAACCCGCAAAGCGGGCGCGTATATATCTCTACGTTTTTCATAAGTCGTCATCCTAGCTGACATGTGTCTGCGCGATTTAATGGTGCATTGCAACGCGCGCCAGCGTGATGACGTCAATTTTCCGTGGGCTTGCGGGTGCCAAGGCCAAAGCACAGGCCTCAAGAGTGGCCCCTGTGGTCATCACATCATCCACGAGCAAGACCGCCTTTCCTTCAATTCGGGCGAGCCGCTTCGCATTCAAAACAATCGCGCCCTTCATCGTTTCAAGGCGCGCCTCTCTCTTTCCTTTCATCGGCGCGGTTGCCGTTTCCCGGATCAAAGCATCGGGGCAATGGGATACCTCTAGCCGCGCGGCCAAATGCCCGGACAATAAAGCCGCCTGATTATAGGTCCGCTTGAAGAGGCGTTTCCAATGCAACGGCACCGGCACCAAAATCGTATCCGCCTCAACAAGATCCCGTGCCTTGCGTTCCATCCAACCCGCCATAGGCCGCGCCATATCCGTGCGATCTCCGTGCTTCAGGCGCATGACCAATTTCCGAGACAGGCCGTCATATTCCAAAACGGCCCGCCCCCTGTCCCACGGCCGCGGAGACAAGAGACAGGCGTCGCAATGGGCAATCTCAGTTGGGTCCGGCCCCAGCAAAGGCACGCCGCAAGCATCGCAACTGAGCCCCGTCACAAAGGGCGTATCCCGCCAACACGTGCCACACAGACCAAAGTCCCCCTCCACCAACTCGCCACATCCGACGCAACGCGCGGGATAGATCATTTTCAGCAAGGTTTGTGCTTGGCGAAATTTCATCCTAGATACCGCCCATGACCAAAACGCCCCCAACATTGACCGACCGCGCAGCCCTTATGCGCAATCGCCAGCGCGCGGATCTGGACCGGGGCATGTTCCTGCAAACCCTCGTGGCTGACGACATCGAAGATCGCCTCTCCATGGTTAACAGGGACTTTACAGATATCGCGATTGTGACCGGCTTCCCTGACATCTGGCGCGCGCGGCTGCCCAAGGCCACGATTGTCCAAGATACCGACACCCTCGCGCTCACCGCTAAAAGCCATGACCTGATCATCCATGCCCTCGCGCTGCATTGGGCCAATGATCCCGTTGGCCAGCTTATCCAATGTCGCCACGCGCTGAAGGATGATGGCCTGCTGCTGACAGCCAGCTTCGGCGGCCAAACCCTGCAAGAGTTACGCGCCTGCCTGGCCCAAGCCGAATCCGAACTCACCGGAGGCCTCAGCCCCCGCATCCTCCCGATGGGAGAAATCCGAGACCTCGGCGCTCTATTGCAACGCGCTGGCTTTGCCCTTCCTGTTGCGGACAGCCTGCCTTTGGATGTCAGCTACGAAACCTCCCTGGATCTGATGAAAGACCTGCGCGCCATGGGCGAAAACAACGCGCTTTTCACGCGCCGCAAAACGCTCTCTACCAAGGCGCTTTTTGCCCGCACCGAAGATCTCTATCGTCAGTCTTTCATTGAAAATAACCGCCTCAAAACCACCTTCGAGATCATTTTCATGACCGGCTGGACCCCCGACGAAAGCCAGCCGAAACCCCTGCGCCCGGGTTCCGCCAGCACGCGCCTCGCGGATGCGCTTAAGACCAGCGAAACCAAGCTGAAGCCGTAGTCCTTTTTCTCTTGCCATAAATATCCAAACTTGGGGCGCAGCCCCAAAATGCCGCATTGCATCACTTCGCGATTGACCCATGTCGCCAAGAGACTATCTCTGCTGAAATCCAAACCGATGAGAAGCCAATGACCGACTTAGCCACCCGCCCCGAGCACGCCCCTGCTGACCACCCAAAGGTCGCGCGCGGCAAAACCGGCATCCTTCTCGCCAACCTCGGCACGCCGGATCACTACAGCTATTGGCCCATGCGCCGCTATCTGAACGAGTTTCTGTCGGACCGCCGCGTCATCGACTATGCGCCCTGGAAATGGCAGCCCTTGTTGCAGCTGATCATCCTGACCAAACGCCCCTTCACGTCAGGTGAGGCTTACAAATCCATCTGGAACCACGACAAGGGCGAGAGCCCCCTGATGACGATCACCAAAGACCAAACCGCCAAATTCGCAGACCTCATGGCCGCGCGTCACGGCGATCAGGTCATGGTCGATTTCTGCATGCGCTATGGCAATCCTTCCACCGAATCCAAAGTGCGCGAGATGGTCAAAGCCGGCTGCGAACGCATCCTGTTCTTCCCGCTCTATCCGCAATACGCAGGCGCGACCTCGGCGACGGCCAACGACCAGTTCTTCCGCGCTTTGATGAAAGAAACCTGGCAACCTGCGTCGCGCACAATTGAGCCTTACTACGACGACCCACGCTATATCGACGCCTTGGCCAATTCTGTCGAAGAGGCATACGGCCAACTTGAAAAACGCCCCGATATTCTCGTGGTCAGCTACCATGGCATGCCATTGCGCTATCTGATGCAGGGCGACCCGTACCATTGCCAATGCGCCAAGGTTACGCGACTGTTAAAAGAGCGTCTGGGTTGGAAAGACACCGATCTCGTCACCACCTTCCAATCCAAATTCGGCCCCGAAGATTGGCTCCAGCCTTACACGGTCGAAGAGGTCGCGCGTCTGGCCAGCGAGGACGGCAAGAAAAACATCGCCGTCATTGCGCCGGCCTTCTCGGCCGATTGCATCGAAACGCTCGAGGAAATCAACGAAGAGATCAAAGAGAGCTTTGAGGAAGCTGGCGGTGAGCATTTCACTTATATCCCTTGCCTGAATGACCGCGACGATCACATTCAGGTTCTCGCAGATATCGCGACGGAAAACTTGCAAGGCTGGCTCTGACTCATAAGCTCCGCGATCAGAAACCCCCTGAACGCGGAGACCTTCATGTCGCTTCAAATCTTTCTGCAACCGGTTGTTGCTCTTATCCTGTGGACCTTGGTGATTTGGTGCTGGCTCTATGCCACCCGCATTCCGGCCATGAGCAAAGCCCATGTGCACCCGCAATCCGCCCAAAGCCCTCGCGGAGACTGGCGGCAAAAACTACCGGAAAATGTGAATTGGGTGGCAGACAATTATAACCACCTGCATGAACAGCCGACAGTGTTTTACGCGCTTATGGGAACCATCGCCCTGACTGGTCTGCAATCCACGGCTGCACTTGGACTTGCATGGGCCTATGTCGGGTTTCGGATCCTGCATTCTCTTGTGCAGACCCTGGGGAACCGTGTGATCGTGCGATTTACCTGTTTCGCACTGGCAAGCCTTGCGTTGATTGCTTTGGCAATCACAACGGCACTCAGGATTTTTAGCGCTTAACGAAGAGACTAGCGCAAAAAAAAGAGGCGTTGCCAACGCAACGCCTCTTTCTGAATAAAGCAGGGTGACCTGCCTTAAACTTAGTTGTCCAGAGCAACCGCCAGGATCGCCAGAACCAGCAGAGGAACAACGATGTTGGAAGAAGAAGACGCTGCGTCTTCAACAACAACTTCTGGTTCCATCATTGCTTTGTCCATGCCGCCTGCGAATGCGGTGGAAGCTGCTGCAGTCATTGCTGCTGCGAGAACGAGTTTTTTCATAGTAGTACCCTCCAGTATCAGCTTGCGCCAAAATTAAAGAATGAGCGCAAGCGCGTAAGACTTACCTCGTGATTCCTGTGTAATGTCTTGAAAGCGATCTTTGCAAACCTAATCACACACTTATCTCGGGCTCAGCGCCACAATGTGGTCAAATTAGCAACACTTGGGTGCCAACTTTGGCCAATTCGAACAGTTCTGCGATGTGCTCATTGTAAAGCCCGATACAGCCATTAGACGATCTGCGCCCGATTTTACGCTCATCATGCGTGCCGTGGATCCGGTAGTAGGTCCAGCTCAGATAAAGTGCATGAGTCCCCAATGGGTTATCCGGTCCGGGACCGACAAATTCAGGCCATTCTGGATTGCGTTCCAGCATCGCTGGGGTCGGCCGCCAGCTGGGGCCCTCGACCTTGCGTACAACTTTAGTGCGACCCAATCGGGTCAGGTCTTCAGTCAGTGGAACAGAGGACGGATAGAGCTTGTAAGTGTTTCCATCCTGGCTCCAATAATGCAATGCGCGGCTTGTTGTATCGCAAAGTATCGCGCCATTTTTCAGATTCTTGAAATATGGCTCCCAAGAAAGACCCCGAAAGCTCGACGCATTTCGGCGCACAGTTTCGATATCTGCTTCGATTTCTGTAGTCGAATCCGCGTTCACATCATCCTGCGCCAAAGCAGGCGCGCCGATAAAGGCCGTGCTTGTTGCCAGAAACGTGCGTCGATTGACGCGGTCAAACGGCGATTTACTCATGATATGCCCCTCAATGACATAGGTTTGGCGGCAATTTATGGCGCTAAAGCCGCAGTCGCAAATCAAAC
The DNA here is from genome assembly GCF_037478305.1 of Cognatishimia coralii. Classification (NCBI taxonomy): domain Bacteria; kingdom Pseudomonadati; phylum Pseudomonadota; class Alphaproteobacteria; order Rhodobacterales; family Paracoccaceae; genus Cognatishimia; species Cognatishimia coralii. The sequence continues at coordinate 282,537 of NZ_JBBGAZ010000002.1, read as the reverse complement.
AAGCGTCATCTTGCCGTGGTCACGGGAATGTGGGCTTTCAACGCAACGATACACCCGCTAAAGATCTCTGCACGCGAAAGATAGAGCCAAGAGGGGGTCTCATGCGCATTCTTGCCCTGATGATGAGTGTTGTTCTGGCCGTATCCGGCTGCACGCTTGGCGCGCCATCCGAGCCCACTTTAGGCGCCGACGGCAAACCTTTGCCCCGCCTTTACCGGATCAAGGACCGCGATGTTGGCAAGATCCAATTGCGCATGCTGGATTCCGTCAACGCCCTGCGCAGCGCCACCGGCGTTGAAGCAGTTGAGATGGATGCCAATCTGATCGCCGCTGCCGCCACGCACGCGCGCGACATGTCGATCCAAAACCGCCCGTGGCACTTCGGCTCTGACGGCTCGTCGCCCATCGAGCGTGTGGCGCGGTCTGGCTATGTCGGCACACTTGTGGGCGAAAACATCTCCGAGACCTACGAGACGGAACTCGAAACCCTCGCGGCATGGATGGAAGAACCCGGCTCACGCACCGTGATCATGGATCCAGTGGCGACCGATATGGGCTTTGCCTGGTTGCAAGAGGCGAACGGCAAGATCTGGTGGGTGCTGGTTCTGGGTGCAGAAACCGAAGCTGAGCTGGTTGCCGAGCTGCAATAATCACTCGCGAATGACGATCTTGGTGCCGGTTTCGACCATGGCATAGATCTCGCGCATCTCGCGGTTTGTGACAGCGATACAGCCAAGCGTCCAATCAATCAGATCGCTTTGGTATTTCTTGGGACGCCCGTGGATAAAGATATCGCCCCCGGGATCGACGCCCAGCGCCTTGGCCTCGGCTATGTCTTGTTCGTTGGGATAGGAAATGCCCAGCGACAGGTAAAACTGGCTCTGCGGATTACGGCGGTCGATTTCATAGACCCCTTCCGGCGTGCGCCCGTCACCCTCTTGGACCTTATCGCCAATCGGCGCGAAGCCTAGCCCGACGTCATATTCGCGCAGCACAATTGGGCCATGCATCAGATACATTTTGCGCTCGGCCTTCTCGACCACAATCCGCGTGACCTTTGGCCCCGTATAGGTGCCATAACTTTGGCCACAGGCCGCAAGAAACAGCCCCGCCACGATGATCAGAAAAAGCGCCCGCATTTGATGCTCTGTTTGTTGTTTTGGCGGACCATATCACGAAAGCGCGGCGCGGCCCACCTCACAAATCCGTCAGCGCGCGAATGCGCCGACCAGCTCGACGTGGCTCGACCAGCGGAACTGATCGACCACCTGCACCCAGTCCAGACGATAGCCTGCGTCCACCAAGACCTTGGCATCCCGCGCGAAAGTCACCGGATTGCAGGACACAAAAGCGATCCTCGCCAACTCAGACCGCGTCAATTCCACCGTCTGGGCCAAGGCCCCTGCCCGCGGCGGATCAATCACCGCTGCGTCATACCGCAGGTCCTCAGCCATCAGCGGATTGCGGAACAGATCCCGTGTCTCAACCGAAACCCGCTTCAGCCCCTGCGCCTCGCGCCACCCTCGATCCAAAGCCTTCATCATCGCAGCCTCGCCCTCGATCGCATGGACCTCAGCGGTCGCAGCCATCGGCAAAGAAAACGTCCCACAACCGGCGAAGAGATCCACAACGGATTTCGCATGCCCCACGATCTCTTGCGCCGCCGCGACCAAAGCCGCCTCACCCTCGCGCGTCGCCTGCAAAAACGCCCCCGGAGGCGGCACAACCCGCGCCCCTCCAAAACGTTGCACCGGAGGCACCAAGGTCGCGATCACCTCACCATCCCAAGTCAGCCGCGCCACCTTCAAACGCTGCGCCTCTTGCCCCAACTGCGCCTCAAACGCTCCATCCAAAGGCTTGCCACCGGAAACAGCAATATCCAGACCCCCGTCAGACAGCGTCGCCGTGACCGATAATTCGCCTTTCCGAGACGCGCCCAAAACAGCCAACTCACGCGCGATGTCCAAGGCGGGCATCACATCAGGATGCAACACATCGCAGTCCGTGATCTCTGCGATCACTGAACTCGCCCGCATATGAAATCCGGCCATCGCCCCTTTTTTCGTGCGCCGCGCCGAGATCACAGCACGCCGCCGACTGCGCACCGGAGAGGTTTTGATCGGGCGAAACGTGGTCTCGAGCCCAACCGCCCCCAAAGCCTGCCGCACCACATCCACTTTCCAAGCGGCAACAAAGGGGTCAGAGGCGTGCTGCAACCCACAACCGCCACAGGATTTGAAATGCCCACAGGGCGCTTTCACCCGATCCTCGGACGGCGTCAAAACCCGCAAGTCCTTCAGCCGATCACCTTCCAAAACGCCACTGACGGTCTCGCCCGGCAAAGACAAAGGCGCAAAAACTGGCCCCGCAGCGATCCCGTCGCCATGGTGCCCAAGTCTCTCAATCTGGTGTTCTGTCCGTGTCATCCCGCGCCTTTAGCCCGAGGCCTACCCGAAAGCCAAGCCTCTTCATTTTGCCAAAAATACTCATATCCCTAGCACGCGGCGGGATGGCACGCCTAAAGGGAGCGCAACAGGTCGTCTTTGGTCAAAGCGAACCCCGACGCAATCCACGACGCTTCAAGGGTTTTCAAAGCCTCGCCCAACTTCACGCCCGCGAACTCTGGCATCAAATCCGCGGCCTTGACCGGAAATTCCGCCTCTGCGCCCAGCGCGATCTCTGTTTTCATCTCGGGCTGCAATGGCGTCTCAAAAACCGCCGCGCGCAATAGCGCAACGGAATGGGCCACATCCGCACCATGCCGATAGGCCACCGCGGCCAAAGCCTCCATCGAGCCGATTTCATCGCGCAGCACATCAAGTATTTCAGTCTGTTTTTTAGACAGGCGGAGGTTTTCTGAAACCGCATCCCCACCCAAATTGGCAAGACGACGCAGCGCATCCGGCGCGAGACCCGCCTCACCTTCCAAATGCACCAAGGGCGCAAGCGTGCGGTCATCGGCTCCGGGTAGGACCTGTCCCAAAACACCAGTCTGACGCATGGCCGCGACTGAGGGGGCTGGATCTGTGGCAGACAACAGCTTCAAAATATCCGCTCCGACCCGCTCTTTGGAAATCCGCTCAAGACCCTCAAAGGTCTCAGAAATCGCCGCCAAAGCCTCAGAATCCATCCCCGCCGATGGATCCCCGTACCACGCATGAAAGCGAAAATACCTCAGGATCCGCAGATAATCCTCGCGAATGCGCTGGGTTGGATCATCAATAAACCGCAAAATACGCGCCTCAAGATCAGCCATCCCGCTCAGAGGGTCCAAGACCTCTCCGTCCCGATCCACATAAAGCGCGTTCATCGTGAAATCCCGACGCCGTGCGTCATCCGTCACGCTCGTGGAAAAGGCAACGGTCGCGCGGCGGCCATCCGTGGCCACGTCTTTGCGGAAGGTCGTGATTTCATGCGGGATACCGCCGGACACGACAGTGATGGTGCCGTGATCGATACCCGTTGGTATAGCCTTGAGCCCAGCCGCTTTCGCCAATTGCACGACCTGATCTGGCAGCGCGTCAGTGCTCATGTCCACATCAGACACAGCGACGCCCATCAGCGCATTGCGCACGCAGCCACCCACCGCATAGACCTGATATCCGGCGTCTGAGAGCATCGCGAAAACAGCCTGCGTTTCCGCTCGCGTCAGCCAGTCGCCAGAGATCTTCACGCGGACATCCTCTCGGCCAACCCCCGCAAAATACGCGCGGTCGCGCCCCAGATGTAATAAGGGCCAAATGGCACAGTGTAGTAATGCCGCCTCTGACCCAACCAGCGACGGCCTTGCACGGAAAAGTTCGCCTTATCAGTCACATGACCAAGTGGAACGCGAAACACCTCTTCGACCTCTCCCTGTTCCGGCGTGATCGTAAAATCACGTTCGATCAGGCCAATCACAGGCGTCACGGTAAAACTCGTCACGGTCTCATGCGTCGGCAAGACACCCAGAACCTGCACTGCATCTTCAGGTAACCCGATTTCTTCGTGCGCCTCGCGCAGAGCGGCGGCGGTGACATCCGCGTCGCTCTCTTCCTGCTTGCCGCCGGGAAAGGCGATCTGGCCCGGGTGATGTTTCAAATGGCTCGCGCGTTTGGTCAGCAGGACCTGCGCCACGCCATCAATCACCTGAACCGGCATCAAAACGCCCGCTGGACGCAGCTTGCGTCCCTCGGGCAACACGACACCGGGGTTCAGATCGAAATCAGACGAGCTCGCGGACTCCCGCGCCAAAGCCGCAAGCAAAGGCGCGAGAGGATCGCTCATTGTTCTGCCGCCTTACGGGCCTTTTCGGCCTCTAGTCCGACAGTTTTTGGATCAAGCTGGTAATGCGTGCCGCAGAACTGACAATCCGCTGTAACCCAGCCCTCAGCCGTGGTCATCTTTTCGATGTCGCGCGACGAATAGATCGAAAGACTTTGACGCACCTTGTCCTCAGAACAGCTACAGCCAAATTTCACCGCCTGCGCGTCATAAACCCGCGGAGCTTCCTCGTGAAACAGGCGCACCAGGAGGTCCGCCGGCGTGACCGATGGGCCGATGAGCTCCAGCTCTTCCACAGAGTTCAGCAGGATATTGGCGCGGTTCCAGTTTTCCTCATCATCTTCGAACAACAGGTCCGAGGCTGTCAAAGTGCCGCCCTCGCCAGACCCACCTTCGCCAGAGGCAAAGGGCGAGGCCTTTGGCATATGCTGCAGCATTACGCCACCGGCACGCCAATGCTCTTCGCCACCAGCTTCGGTGGATTTGCCGAATTTCAGCGAGAAGCGCGTCGGCAGCTGTTCTGATTGCGCGAAATAGCCTTCGGCACTTGCGGCCAGAGACCCGCCAACCAACGGCGCAATCCCCTGATAAGGCTGCATCCCTTCGCCCTGATCGATCAGAACCGCGAAATAGCCATTGCCGAGCTGCGCAAAGCCGTCGCCCTCGGTCAGACGCTCTTCGTCAAAACTCGCATAGGCACGGATGCGCGCAGGCTCGCCTTCTTCAGACGGACCATAGTAGTCGGTCGCAATCATCCGCACCGGACCATTGGTCTGCACCTGCAAGGACAGCTTCCAGCGCAGCTTGATCGATTGACCGATCAAAGCCGTCAGCAAAGCCATCTCGGCGACCAGAGCCTCGACCATCGGAGGGTACGCGTGTTGTTTCAGGATGCCATGCAGCACCCCGTCCAGACGCGCGACGCGGCCACGGATGTCAGAATTGTCCAGTTGGAACGGCAATACGGTGTCGTCCCATGCGATTTTATTTCCAAGAGTCATGATCTGTCCTTGGGGGTTTTAGAAAGCGCCCAGAATTGGCATACCGCAGCTATATAGGTGCGACAAGACGCGTGAAAAGGCCCCCTATCTTATGATCAGACGCTTTGGAACCCCTCCTGACGGCGCGCGGCGCTATAAACGCCGGCCCGGTGCTTATGTGGCGCTTTTGCGGGGCGATGACATCTTGGTGACGCGCCAGTATCTGCCCGAGACCATGGATGCGCCGGAAATCCAGCTGCCCGGTGGCGGAATTGATCCGGGCGAGTCGCCCATCCCTGCCCTGCATCGTGAAGTCTATGAAGAGACCGGCTGGCATATGACACCCCCGCGCCGATTGGGGGCGTTTCGGCGGTTTACCTATATGCCGGAGTATGGGTTCTGGGCGGAAAAGCTCTGCACGATCTATGTGGCGCGGCCGACGGTGCGGTTGGGGCCTCCGATTGAAGCGGGGCATGAGGCGATTTGGATGCCGAAGTCGGTGGCTTTGCGCGTCTTGTTCAACGAGGGCGACGCGCATTTTCTATCCAAGCTTTAGGCTCGGATGCACCGTTCAGATTTGAGTATTTTTGGCAAGATGAAACGGCGTCAGATCACAAACTGCGCCAGCGTCTCGTCCTGCGTTATGTCGGTATAGGCCATGCCCAGTGCGTCAATCGCCGCGAAGAGGCGTTCGAAGTTCGCGGGGTCTTTGGTTTCGATCCCGATCAGGACCGAGCCAAAGTTGCGCGCGGATTTCTTGAGATACTCAAACCGCGCGATGTCATCATCGGGGCCAAGGATGCCAAGGAACTCTTTGAGGGCGCCGGGGCGTTGGGGCAGCCTGAGAATGAAATATTTCTTCAGGCCTTCGTATCGCTGTGAGCGTTCTTTGACCTCATTCAATCGCTCGAAATCAAAGTTGCCGCCTGAGGTGACACAGACCACGGTCTTGCCTTTGATCTCGTCCTTAATGTCGCGAAGAATATCGATCGCAAGCGCACCTGCGGGTTCCAGTACGATGCCTTCAACATTGAGGATCTCTAGAATAGTCGAGCAGATCCGATCCTCAGGCGCGGAGCGAACGTCGCTTGGATCGATGTCTTTTAGAGCGTCAAACGTCGTTGCCCCAATCCGCGCCACGGCCGCGCCGTCAACAAAGCTATCGACATGTTCAAGCGTTGTGGGGGCACCTTCGGCCAAAGCCGCTGCGAGGCTTTTGCCGCCTTCGGGCTCGACCAATGTGTAGGCGCAATCCTCCCCGAAATATTGCGTCACGCCCGCCGACAAGCCTCCGCCCCCAACCGGCAAAACCACACGATCCGGCACGCGACGCAACTGGTTTTCGATTTCAACGCCAACGGACGCCTGCCCCTCAATCACATCAGGATCATCAAACGGCGGTAGGAATGTCCCGCTTGCCTTAACACAATACTCCTGTGCTGCTGCCAGAGTGTCGTCGAAGTAGTCTCCGATCAGGCGCACTTCGATGGAGTCGCCACCAAAAACCTCTGTCTTAAAGACCTTCTGCTGCGGCGTGGTCACCGGCATGAAGATCACACCACGCACCCCGAAGTGGCGACACATATAGGCCATGCCCTGCGCGTGATTGCCGGCCGAGGCACAGACAAAGAGATCTTTGGTGGGATCCGCAGCCAATACCTTGCGCATCGCATTGAAGGCCCCGCGCAGTTTGTAAGACCGCACCGGGGTGAGGTCTTCGCGCTTCAGATAAATCTCAGCCCCGTATTTCTGGCTGAGGTGGTCGTTGCGCTGCAAGGGCGTCGGCTCAAAGACGCTGCGCATGGCGGTTTCTGCGACTTTGGCGAGGGTGCGGAAATTGGTCATTCCGCTTTGGTGACGCAAGCCATGACAGAGAGCAAGCCTTCGCGCCAAAGAATACCAATGAATACTGCGCTAAAGCGCCCTGTTTTCCACAGTAACACCGTAAATTGTCGTCAGGATGCTCACGCCAACCATAACCGTGAACCAAATTTGTATTGACGACAGCGCAAGGTACATGGGGCCAGAAATGTACTGAATTGGCTCAATCACGATCACCAAAACAAAGGACACAACACCAAGCAACAACACCATGACCAGAATAGCGCCAGACAGTCTGCGGGTCACATTCCATGCTCCTCTGATCGAAGCCTGTGTGTCCAATGCAGCGGCCGGAAGAACAGGTGAGAGCCTGTAGAAAACCCAAAATGCACCGACAATGACCGATATGACGATAAGGGCAGAAGCGCTTTCGCCGGCAGACGAACTGCTAAGCACAGCCAGAAGGATCGCCGTCAAAATACCTCCGCAAAGCAGCAGAAGAAAGATCTTCAGCCCTAGAGTGAAGTAAGCAACGATCCGCGCCGCGTTTAGCGAAGGTATCAGCGCCCCGCTGTCTTCTTCCATCAGGACATACCTGTGCCACGCAACCGCCACCCAGAGGCCCGCAAGAAATTGTAGAAATCCTGCGATAGTGGACGATGCGCCAGACGTGGTACCCAAGGCGTCACTGTCTGTTTGCTGCAGGTAATCGACGCCAAACACGATGGGCGACAGGACAAGCAAGAGCACCAGTGGCGATGAGAGCCGAAGGGCAACCCTCCAATTCCGCAAAATCAGGCGCACTGAATGCAGAAGTATCTTAAAACCCAACAAAACCGGCTCCAAATGCACATCGATCACTACGTTGATCGACTTTTTCTTTCGACTCGGCAACCCCGATAGGTCACACCGCTTGCCCCCTTGCGCAAAACGCGTTATCGGCCCTTCGTTGCTCGTCTGAAGGGAATGAATATGTCCGCGCCAAAGAAAGTTGTTCTGGCCTACTCCGGTGGCCTTGATACCTCGATCATCCTGAAGTGGCTGCAAACCGAATATGGTTGCGAAGTCGTCACCTTTACCGCTGACCTTGGTCAGGGCGAAGAACTGGAACCCGCGCGACAAAAGGCTGAACTTCTGGGCATCAAGCCAGAGAACATCTACATCGAAGACATCCGCGAAGAATTCGTGCGCGACTTCGTCTTCCCGATGTTCCGCGCCAATGCGGTTTACGAAGGTCTGTACCTCTTGGGCACCTCGATTGCGCGCCCGCTGATCTCCAAACGTTTGATTGAGATCGCAGAGGCCACCGGTGCCGACGCTGTCGCCCATGGCGCGACCGGCAAAGGCAACGATCAGGTCCGTTTCGAACTGGCGGCTTACGCCTTGAACCCAGAGATCAAAGTGATTGCCCCATGGCGCGAATGGGATCTCTCCAGCCGCACCAAGCTGATCGAGTTCGCCGAAGAGCACCAGATCCCAATCGCCAAAGACAAACGTGGCGAAGCGCCCTTCTCGGTGGACGCGAACCTGCTGCACACTTCGTCTGAAGGCAAAGTCCTCGAAGACCCAGCCGTAGCGGCCCCTGACTACGTCTATCAGCGCACCGTTGCACCAGAAGACGCGCCTGAAACGCCGGAATTCATCGAAATCGGCTTTGAAAAAGGCGACGCGGTCTCGATCAATGGCGAGGCGATGAGCCCGGCGACCATCCTGACCAAACTGAACGAGCTGGGCGGCAAACACGGCATCGGCCGTCTGGATTTCGTCGAGAACCGCTTCGTCGGCATGAAATCCCGCGGCATCTATGAAACCCCAGGCGGCACTGTTCTGCTCGAAGCCCACCGCGGCATCGAACAAATCACCCTGGATTCCGGCGCGGGCCATCTGAAAGACAGCCTGATGCCACGCTACGCAGAGCTGATCTACAACGGTTTCTGGTATTCTCCTGAACGCGAAATGCTGCAGGCCGCTATCGACAAATCGCAAGAAAACGTCACCGGAACTGTGAAACTGAAGCTCTACAAAGGTGCGGCAACCTGTGTAGGCCGTTGGTCTGACCACTCGCTCTATTCCGAGGCCCATGTGACCTTTGAAGAAGACGCAGGTGCTTATGACCAAAAAGACGCGGCAGGCTTTATCCAGCTGAACGCCCTGCGTCTGAAACTTTTGGCGACACGTAACAAGCGGGTCGAGAAGTAAGCTTCCCCAAAGTCATCATTGATCCATTTCCAAAGCCCGCCTACCCATGGCGGGCTTTCGTGTTAGGAGCCTCCAAATGGATCAAATCGCAGAAAAAATCGGCGCGGGCCTGTCTGGCAAAGACTTCGACGGCTCGCTGAAATTCGACTGCGGTGAGGACGGTGTGATCGTTCTGGCGGATGGCGCGGCCAGCACCGAGGATCAGGACACGGATTGCACCATCAGGATCAGCCAGGACAATCTGGTGAAGCTCCTGACCGGTAAGCTTAACCCTATGACGGGCGTCATGATGGGCAAGCTCAAAGTCTCAGGCGATATGGGCGTCGCAATGAAACTCGGCAAGCTACTGGGCTAAACGCGGGCGCTCTTTGGTGCCCGCATCGCTTTCATCTTGCCGCAAGTACTCTGGGGGAATTGGCGCGTGCCAAGGGGGCAAAGCCCCGACTACAGTTTCACCGCCGCGAGTTTTTCATAATAGGGCAATGCCGCCTCAAGCACGGGCTGCAACACGTCCGGAACCTCGGGCATCTCGCCCTCTGCTCCCGCAAATGTTTCAGAATTCCACACGGCCCCATACCAATGCGAGGCCCAAACCCCGTCATTTGGATGCCCTCCACGCGCCCAGGACATCATATTCGGTGAAAACCCGATCCCAATCGCCTCGCAAAGCGCCTCAAGTTTCTCTTGTGGCGCATCTCTTAGATCGCTGCTGTCCAGCACAACCGGCACCTGCCCCCAGCCACTGACCAAATCAAACAATTCGGCTTGTTGACGAAACCCTATATCCTCAAGCGTCGGGTTTTCCCGCTTGGCGGCATAGCTCGCGATAACCCGCGCCGGATGGCGGATCAGGAACACATTGATCACGTCACGCATCCAATCGCGCGGCACACCGTCGATCATGTGCTGGGTCATATGCTTCTGATAGTAATAGGGTTTTTGGCCTGGATTGTCCCCCATCAGGCAATCCGCAACCTTCTGAGGATCTCGGCTTTGGCTCGCCAGAATTTCATCCCGCATCGGATGATCCAACCCCGTCATGTCCAGATAAGCCGCATAAAACGGCTCATCCACCACCGCACAATCCGCGCGGCTGCCAAAGCTGTACATCATCGCCGTCGACAGATTTCGCGGCCCGCTCCACATGGCGATCTTCTTGGGGGTTTGCATCGCTACCTCGCTCGTTTTGCGCGGACGTTATGCGCCAAACCTCGGAAATCCAAGACTTAAACAAACTTCACCAAGCTGTGACGTCACGGGCCTGTGACTTGGCCGAAAAGCCCCTCTCGGGCAAGGTGCCCTCAATTTTTCGCCATCACGGTTTGAAAGGACAGGAATATGACGCGCATGGTCGCTTTGAAATATTGGCTGCTGGCTGGCTTTATCGCCATCGGCGCTTCTCTGCATCACGCGCCGGCTCAGGCTGGTACGGAAAAACTCATTGTGGCCGGCGGCTGCTTTTGGTGTGTCGAAAGCGATTTTGAATCGGTGAGCGGCGTGAAATCGGTGGTCTCTGGCTACACCGGCGGTACCCTCGCGAACCCGACCTACAAGGACGTCAGCAAGAAGGGCTCGGGCCACTATGAGGCCGTCGAGATCCGTTTTGACAACAACAAGGTCACCCGCGATGAGCTGCTCTATAAGTTCTTCCGCTCTGTGGATCCAACCGACGCTGGCGGTCAGTTCTGCGACCGAGGCGCCCCCTATCGCACAGCGATTTTCTATAAAAACGACGCGCAAAAGGCAGCCGCTGAGTCCGCCAAAGCCAAAGCCGCTTCTGACTTGGGCCGCAAAATCGTGACCCCGATCCTGCCAGCAAAAGAGTTCTACAAAGCCGAAAAGGTACATCAGGATTATTACAAAGGCACCAAGCTGGTTCTGACCCGCTTTGGTCCAAAGAAACAATCCGAAGCCTATAAACGCTATCGCCTTGCCTGCGGTCGAGATGCCCGTGTTCAGGAACTCTGGGGCAGCGACGCGCCTTTCGCTCATAAACTACTGAACTAATTCAGCAAAACTCGCATTAAAAAAGGGGGCCTAGTGGCCCCCTTTTTTGTGATTCCTAAGGTCGTTACCCGATCTTACAGGCCGCCAAGATCGCCATGTTCACGATGTCATTGGCGGTCGAGGCCGTAGAGCAAATCTGAATGTTCTGATCGATACCCGCCAAAATAGGGCCGATCACAGTGGCATCCGCCATTTCCTGCATAAGCTTCGTTGAAATGCTCGCCGAGTGGCGCGCAGGAACAACCAGGATATTTGCGGGCCCGGTCAGGCGCTGGAATGGATAGGCTTCTTGCTGAGATGGGTTCAACGCCACATCCACGGTCATTTCGCCCTCATATTCGAAGTCCACGCCGCGTTTGTCCAAAACTTGCGGCGCAATGTGCATTTTCTCGGCGCGCTCAGAAACCGGATACCCAAAGGTCGAGAAGCTGACAAAGGCAACACGCGGCTCAAGACCGATGTGACGCGCGACACCAGCGGCACGCTCTGCGATATGTGCCAGGTCGTTTTCATCGGGCCATTCATGCACCAGAGTATCGCCGATCAATACAATACGACCTTTGTGCAGCAGAGCCGTTACGCCGACAGCCCCCGCGTCCGCACTAGCATCAAACACGTGGTTGATCAGCTCCATCACATGCGCAGACTTACGCGTCGCGCCGGTCACCAGACCATCTCCGTGACCATGCGCCAGCATCAGGGACGCAAAGACATGACGATCCCGCGACGCGAGGCGATGCACGTCGGTGCGGTTAAAGCCCTTACGTTGCAGACGCTTATAAAGGAAATCCTTGTAGGTTCCCAAATGCAGCGTGTTCGCCGCGTTCACTACTTCGATCTCGGAAACCGCGTCGCCCAGACCTGCTGCTTCGAGCTTTTCGGCCACGTCGGCTTCGCGTCCAACGACAATCGCTCGGCCCAACCCGCTACGGGAATAGGTCACAGCTGCACGCAGAACACGCGGATCGTCGCCCTCGGCAAAAATCATCCGCGCCTGCGCGGACCGCGCCCGCGCGTTCAGGCTGCGCAGGATGTTGGCGGTCGGATCCATCCGCGATTTCAAGTTTTCCTCATAGGAATTCATGTCGATGATCGGACGACGCGCAACGCCGGTATCCATACCGGCCTTCGCGACCGCCGGCGGAATGATGTGGATCAAACGTGGGTCAAATGGCGTCGGGATAATGTAATCCCGACCGAAGGTCAGCTTGCGGCCATACGCCATCGCGACCTCATCAGGCACATCCGCCCGCGCGAGTTCTGCCAGCGCACGGGCACAGGCGATTTTCATCTCGTCATTGATCGCGCGCGCGTGAATATCCAGAGCACCGCGGAACAGATACGGGAAAGCCAGTACGTTGTTCACCTGGTTCGCGTAATCCGAACGGCCAGTGCCGACGATGGCATCGGGCCGCACTTTCTGCGCTTCTTCTGGAGTGATTTCCGGATCCGGGTTCGCCATTGCAAAGATCAGAGGATCCGGTGCCATGGTTTCAACCATCTCAGGCGTCACAGCACCCTTAACGGAAACGCCAAGGAAGACATCCGCGCCCTTCATGGCTTCTTCCAAAGTGCGCAGATCGGTATTCGCCGCATGCGCCGATTTCCACTGGTTCATACCTTCGGTACGCCCCTGATAAATCACGCCTTTGGTGTCACAAACGATGCAATTGTCATGCTTCGCGCCCATGGCCTTCACGAGTTCGATACAGGCAATGCCCGCAGCACCCGCGCCATTCAGCACGATCTTCACATCTTCGATTTTCTTGCCAGAGATCTTAAGCGCATTCAGAAGACCCGCCGCACAGATCACCGCCGTGCCGTGCTGGTCGTCGTGAAAGACCGGAATGTCCATCTCTTCTTTAAGGCGCTGCTCAATGATGAAACACTGAGGCGCTTTGATGTCCTCAAGGTTGATGCCGCCAAAGGTTGGGCCCATCAGACGCACCGCGTTGCAGAACTCATCGGGGTCTTCGGTGTCCAGCTCGATATCGATCGAGTTCACATCGGCAAAGCGCTTAAACAGAACCGCTTTACCTTCCATAACCGGCTTAGAGCCCAGCGCGCCGAGGTTCCCCAAACCAAGAACCGCGGTCCCGTTCGAGATCACCGCAACTAGGTTGCCTTTGTTGGTGTAGTCATAAGCCGTCGAAGGGTCTTCGGCGATCGCTTCGCAAGGCACCGCCACGCCCGGAGAATAGGCCAACGACAGGTCGCGCTGCGTGGTCATTGGAACAGTAGCGTTGATTTCAAATTTCCCGGGGGTCGGCTCTAGGTGAAAGGCTAAAGCCTCTTCTGACGTAACTTTGGTCTTGGGCATGGGTGCATTCCTTTGGATCAGAGTCGTGATATCCACAGAAAAGGTCGCCCACAACCTTGTTAGCGTCAAAACCGTATTAATTCGGCTTCCACCTCACGGCCCGAGTTTGCTACACCTGCGGGACGAAACCTTGGGGGGTTCCAGCAGTGAACGCAGCAAAGCCTGCCGTGACGCCAATGATGGCGCAATACCTAGAGATCAAAGCCGCGAATCCGGACGCCTTGCTGTTTTACCGGATGGGGGATTTCTATGAGATGTTCTTTGACGACGCAGTCGCGGCCGCCGAGGCTTTGGACATCGCACTGACCAAACGCGGCAAGCACGATGGCGACGAGATCCCTATGTGCGGCGTGCCTCACCACGCGGCGGAGGGATATTTCCTGACGCTGATCCGAAAGGGATTCCGCGTGGCCGTTTGCGAGCAAATGGAGACGCCGGCTGAGGCAAAAAAACGTGGCTACAAAGCCGTTGTCCGTCGCGAGGTCGTGCGGCTTGTGACGCCCGGCACTTTGACCGAAGACTCCCTTCTGGACGCACGCCGCCACAACTTTTTGGCCGCATTTTCACAAGTCCGGGACGAGGCTGCTTTGGCTTGGGCGGACATCTCGACGGGCGCATTGAATGTGATGGTTCTGCCACGCGTTCGGCTGGGCGCAGAGCTGGCTCGGCTGGCCCCATCAGAGCTTTTGGTGGCTGAAGGCTCGGAAGGCGGTTTAGGTGAAATAGTCTCTGATATGGGCGTTCCTTTGACCTCTGTGTCGCGTGGTGCGTTCGACAGTACATCGGCAGAAAAACGGGTGGCTGGCCTGTTCGACGCAGCCTCATTGGACGCCTTCGGCAGCTTCACACGCCCTGAAATCGGCGCGCTTGGTGCCATCGTGGACTATCTGGAAATTACCCAAAAAGGGAAACTCCCACTTCTGCGTCCTCCGCATCGAGAGACACTCGGTGGCACAATGCAGATCGACATGGCGACGCGTCGAAACCTGGAACTAACACAAGCGCTCAGCGGCGGCCGCGCGGGATCCCTTTTGGCGACTGTTGACCGCACCGTAACCTCGGCGGGCGCTCGGCTTTTGGAACGCCGGATTTCATCGCCCGCCTTGTCGCTGGATCCCATTCACGCGCGGCTGGATGCGGTGAGTTACTTCTCAGAACACGCACCCCAATCCCGCGACCTGCGCGAGATTTTGAAACGCGTCCCCGATCTTGACCGCGCCCTCTCTCGCCTATCGCTGGATCGCGGCGGCCCACGAGACCTTGCGTCCATTCGCAACGGTCTCATTCAGGCAACTGAACTTGCCGAACGCGGGCTGCCCGATGCCCCTCACCTTTTGACGGATGCATTGAATGCGCTGACGGGCCATGACGCGCTGGTTGATTTGCTCGATGCAGCCCTCGTGGCCGACCCGCCCCTGCTTGCCCGAGATGGTGGTTTCATCGCACCCGAGTACGACGAAGCCCTCGACGAGGCGCGCAAGCTGCGCGACGAAGGGCGTGGGATCATCGCTGGAATGCAAGCTGAGTTTGCGGAACTGACAGGCATCCAGTCCCTCAAGATCAAACACAACAACGTCCTTGGCTATTTCGTAGAGACCACCGCAAAACACGCCGACGCGATGATGTCGCCACCCCTATCCGAGACCTTTATTCATCGACAAACAACCGCCAACCAAGTGCGGTTCACAACGGTGGAACTGTCCGACCTGGAAACCCGTATCCTGAACGCGGGCAATACGGCGCTTGAGATCGAAAAGTGTCTCTATGACACCTTAAAAGGCGCGGTTTTGGATGCGTCTGCGCAGATCTCGACCGCGTCGCGTGCGCTCGCTGAGCTCGATGTTCAGGCCGCGTTTGCTGATCTCGCCACCTCTGAAAACTGGGCGAGACCGGTGGTCGACGACAGCCATGATTTTGCGATCACAGGCGGGCGCCATCCGGTTGTCGAAGCAGCCCTCCGGCAACAAGGCGGTGCGCCTTTCGTGGCCAACGACTGTGATCTCTCGCGCTCCGGCGACGCGCATATCTGGCTTTTGACCGGTCCCAACATGGCCGGTAAATCCACTTTCCTGCGC
Organism: Cognatishimia coralii; assembly: GCF_037478305.1. NCBI lineage: Bacteria > Pseudomonadati > Pseudomonadota > Alphaproteobacteria > Rhodobacterales > Paracoccaceae > Cognatishimia > Cognatishimia coralii. The sequence goes on along the minus strand of NZ_JBBGAZ010000002.1, from coordinate 266,872 downwards.
CAGAACGCTTTGATCGCACTCCTCGCCCAAGTCGGCAGTTTCGTTCCCGCGGACGCCGCCAAAATCGGCCTTGTCAGTCAGCTCTTTTCCCGCGTTGGCGCGTCGGATGATCTGGCCCGAGGCCGGTCGACATTCATGGTCGAGATGGTCGAAACCGCCGCGATCCTAAACCAAGCCGATGACCGCGCCGTCGTGATCCTTGACGAAATCGGCCGAGGCACCGCGACCTATGACGGGCTGTCGATTGCCTGGGCGACGCTCGAACATTTGCACGAGGTCAACAAATCCCGCGCGCTCTTCGCCACGCACTATCATGAAATGACCGCGCTGGCCGGCAAGCTTGACGGTGTCGACAACGCCACGGTCAGCGTTAAGGAATGGGACGGCGAGATCATCTTCTTGCACGACGTCAAACGTGGCGCGGCGGATCGCAGTTACGGCGTGCAAGTCGCGCAACTGGCGGGCCTACCGCCCTCCGTCGTCGAACGCGCGCGCAGTGTTTTGGAGATGCTCGAGAAGAACGAGCGTGACGGTGGCGAAACCAAGGCTCTGATTGATGACTTGCCCCTCTTTGCCGCAACACCTGCGCCAGCGCCAAAGCCTTCCGCGCCGTCGCCTGCGGTCGAAAGGCTTCAGTCGATGAATCCAGACGACCTCACGCCCCGCGAAGCCTTGGAATTACTCTATGAATTGAAAGGCTTAGCGCAGGAATAACTACCAGCTACCACTTGCGCCCCCGCCCGAAGAAGACCCGCCCCCAAAGCTCCCGCCCGAAGACGACGAGCTGCTTTTGGACTTTTTTGGGATCGTCACATGGGTCGAATAGCTGTCGTCGCAATGCTTGCAATGATAGTCGACGCGTTTCAGCCCCTCGGAGCTGGTCGTCGCATGCTCAATGATCGTCGTCGTCCCCGCCAAAGTCCGGTAGTTGCAGGTACGACAGGCGCCATAACTGCTGAACCAGCTTTTATAGGCTTCGATTGTGCGATGGTCGCATTGGTCGCAGAGCCAAACATCATAGTCGACGCTTTGAAGCTTTTCCTCGATCTTTTCGCCATCTTTTAGGTACTTGTCGTCCTCTAGCTCATCCACCCTGCGCATCACCGATCCATCCTCAGGACAGATCCGGGGCTTATTGCGTTTCCACTTGCGATACTGGCGATACCCGAGCCCCGCAAGAAAGGCATAAAGCACGGCGATCCAATCGCCGACTATCTGCCGCCCCCAAACGATCCGGTTCCAAAGCCGCTCTAGAAAAGTGGAATTGAACTCTCCGGGCCAGGTGCCGCTGACCTCGTGTATGATCGCATCGACACCGCGCTCAATTCCGCGAAAATAGTCGCCGTCGCGAAAGTTCGGTATGATCTTGTCGTCGATGATCGCCGCCATCGCGTCGTTCTTGTCATCGCCATAGCCTGACCCCACTTCGATCCGAAGCACGCGATCCAGACGCGCGACCAGCAACATGACGCCATCGTTCCGAGTCGCATCTCCGACACCCCAAGCATTGAAGAGCCCCGTCGCGAAAGGTTCGATCGCGCCTTCATGACCGTAGTCCGACATATTGTCGATCACCACGACCGTGAACTCGATGTCGGTTTCCCGGCGGAGCTCTTTCAGTTTTTCTCGCAGGACCTCTTCTTGTTCGACGGACAGCAGGTAGGCAAAGTCGTTGACATAAGGCTCGGTGTAATCGGGATAGGATTGCGCCGTCGCGCTTATCGGCAAAAGCGCCAAACAGAGCACAGCGAGACATCTAAGCATGCGAAACCACCCCTCTATGAAACCGTTAACGCAGCCATCTTTCCCTAATTTTCGTGTCTTAGATAGCTTTGGTTGTGAGATATTTGGAATGATCTGATGGTTTGGGCGCTTGAAACGGGCAAATTCGCGAAATTTACATAGCAAAAATCGAATATTGAAATAGGTGAATTTTTGGAAATTGCGGAAAATCGCTATCAAAATCCGAACATTTCGGCGTTTTCACCGCCAACCGCTGAATTGTCGCTTAATTTCAAACAGTTATCGAGCGAACTTACCGACTGTTGCCGCTAGTAGAGTATATTTGGCTGCCTGAAGCACGGATGCGGATTTTCCCAGAAATTGCCATTTACTGGTGAAATAGAGTCTAATATTTTCCTTTTAGAGCCGCATTGCGTTTCTGAAATCCATAACGAAAAAACCCCAGCTCTCTCGAGCCGGGGCTTTCGCAATTCATCGATGTGGCTTTGGGGTTAGCCGACGTTTGAACTCACACCAACCTGCGCCGGACGCAGCAGGCGATCATGCAGCATAAAGCCCTCAGCCGAGACCTGAATGATCTCGCCTGCTTTGGTACCCGGCACCGGCGCTTCGAACATCGCCTCGTGCTGGTTTGGATCGAATTTGTCGCCAACCTCGGGGCGGATCATTTCCAGCCCGTGCTTTTTGAAGACGTTCAACAGCTCGCGCATGGTCAGCTCGATGCCAGTGATCACACCGGACGCGCTTTCTTTCTGCTCGTCCGTGATCGACTCAATCGCACGTTTCATGTTGTCGTAGACCGGCAGCATGTCACGTGCCAGCTTGGACCCACCATAGTTCTCGGCATCGCGACGGGCTTTGTCCGCCCGCTTGCGGGAATTCTCGGCATCCGCCAAGGCGCGCATCCAGCGATCTTTGTAGTCGTCCCGCTCGGCTTTCAGCTCGTCCAGCTCAATTGCTTCGTCTTCAAGCTCGTCCAGATTCTGCAGAAACTCTTCGGCCTCCGCATTTGCAACGTCATCCAGAAACTCTTCTTCTTTCGGCTCTGCCATGTCTCACCTCTATGTCCGGTCAGAAATCAATTTCCCGACCAGCTGCGCCGTATAGTCCACGATGGGAACGATCCGTCCATAGTTCAGACGTTTGGGCCCAATGACCCCGACCGCACCCACAATCTTTCGATCAGCGTTCATATATGGAGACACCACCAAAGAGGAACCCGAAAGTGAAAAAAGTTTGTTCTCTGAGCCAATAAAAATGCGCACGCCTTCGCCTTGATCGGCCAATTCGAGGAAACCCGCGATGTCACGCTTGCGTTCGAGGTCATCAAAGAGGGTTCGAATCAGATCGAGGTCGCCCTCAGACTGCCCGGTGTCCAACAGATTAGAGCGCCCGCGGACGATCAGACGTTCTGGCGAGTCTCCGTCGTCGGCCCATGCGGCGAGGCCCTGGTCGATCAGAGTCCGCGACAGGACGTCGATTTCCTGCTGACGTTTTTCAATTTCGCCGCGCATCACGGTTTGCAGCTCTGACAGGGTTTTGCCTTCGATCAGAGCATTCAGGAAATTCGCGGCCTCTCGCATAGAGCTTGGCGTTTGCCCGGGCGGCGGCGTGAAAAGACGGTTCTCTACATGACCATCGGCCATCACCAGAACCACCATTGCGCGGTCGTGGCCCAAGCTCACGAATTCTATGTGCCGGATCGGTGCTTCATGTTTCGGCGCCAACACCAAGGACGCGCCCCGTGTCACGCCGGATAGCGCAGATCCCACGCGATCCAACATCGCGCCGACGTCGCCCGCGTTGTCGCCAAGCGTCGCGTCGATTTTCTGCTGGTCGGATTGGTCCAGATCCTGCACTTCAAGCAGCCCATCCACAAACATCCGCAAGCCCTGTTGCGTGGGCACGCGTCCGGCGCTGACATGAGGAGAATCCAGCAAGCCAAGATACTCCAGATCCTGCATCACATTACGGATCGTCGCGGCCGAAACTTTTTCCGACAACTCGCGCGTAAGCGTCCGTGACCCGACAGGTTCACCGGATTCCAAATAGCCTTCGACCACGCGGCGAAACACCTCGCGCGACCGGTCGTTCAGCTCATTCAGGATATCGCTTTGCTGGCTCATGCTTATTAATCTATGCGCGATGGCCCGGGGCGCAAGCGGAAAGGGCAAAGAGGGTTGCGCTTGCCGCCCCGCCGCCTGTATCCCGTGGCTAAGCTTACTATGCAAAGGAATTCCCCATGCGCCCTTCCGGACGTCAACTCGATGAAATGCGCGAGGTTTCAATCGAGACCAATGTGACCAAACACGCCGAAGGCTCTTGCCTGATCAAAATGGGCGACACCCACGTGCTTTGCACGGCGACTTTGGAAGATCGCGTTCCGCCTTTCATTAAAGGATCGGGCCTGGGTTGGGTCACCGCGGAATATGGGATGCTGCCTCGCTCGACATCTTCGCGTATGCGCCGCGAAGCGGCGGCGGGCAAGCAAGGCGGTCGCACGGTTGAAATCCAACGCCTGATTGGTCGCTCTCTGCGCGCGGGTGTGGATCGCGTTGCCTTGGGAGAACGCCAGATCACGGTGGACTGTGATGTCATCCAAGCGGACGGCGGCACGCGTTGTGCGTCGATCACAGGCGGTTGGGTCGCCCTGCGCCTTGCGGTCAATAAATTGCTGAAAGCTGGTGATATCGTCTCTGATCCTCTGCTCGATCCGGTCGCCGCGATCTCTTGCGGGATCTATGCGGGTCAGCCCGTTCTTGACCTAGATTACCCAGAGGATTCCGAGGCCGGTGTGGACGGTAATTTCATCATGCTGGGCAAGAAAACCCTGATCGAAGTTCAGATGAGCGCGGAAGGCTCTGTCTTTTCTCGTGACCAGATGAACCAGCTGATGGACCTCGCAGAAAAGGGCGTCACCGAGCTGGCCGCCGCACAATTGGCAGCCACTGCATGACCCGCAAGTTTGAGGGCAGCAAACTTCTGGTCGCCACTCATAACGAGGGCAAGCTGACCGAGATCTCTGAGATCCTCGCCCCTCACGGTGTTACCGTCGTGGGGGCTGGTGATATGGACCTGCCAGAGCCCGAGGAAACCGAAGACACCTTCGTTGGCAACGCGCGGATCAAGGCCCATGCCGCCGCGCAGGCCACGGGCCTCCCTGCCCTCGCGGATGACAGCGGCATCACCATCGATGCGCTCGGCGGCGCGCCAGGCGTCTACACGGCAGATTGGGCCGAGACCGGAAATGGTCGCGACTTCATGATGGCGATGACCCGCGCCAATGATGAGATCACCGCGAAGGGTCCGGATGCCCCCCGCACCGCGCAGTTTCGCTGCACGCTCGTAATTGCTTGGCCCGACGGGCACGACGAAGTTTTCGAAGGCGTCATGCCAGGATCCCTCGTCTGGCCGATCCGCGGAGAAGGCGGGTTTGGCTACGACCCGATGTTCATGCCCGAGGGCTACGACATCACTTGTGGGGAAATGGACAAAGCCGAGAAAAACAAAATCAGCCACCGAGGCCGCGCCCTCGCCCAATTCGTCGCGGGCTGTTTTGGCTGAGGACTGGCAAAACGGAGGCTTCGGCCTCTACATCCACTGGCCTTTTTGCCAGGCCAAATGCCCCTATTGCGACTTCAATTCCCATGTCTCTGCTCAGATTGATCAGGCCCGCTGGTGCAAGGCGCTATTGGCGGAACTGGATCGGGTGGGCGCGGAGACCCAAGGGCGCGTTCTGAATTCGATTTTCTTTGGCGGCGGCACACCTTCACTTATGGATCCCGATCTCGTGGCCTCCCTGATCGACCGCACCGCGCAGCTTTGGCCAAACGCCAATGACATGGAAATCACGCTTGAAGCCAATCCAACCTCGGTCGAGGCCGGTCGCTTTGCCGCCTATCGCACCGGTGGCGTCAATCGCGTGTCCATGGGCATTCAGGCGCTCAACGACGAAGACCTTCGCCGGCTAGGTCGTCTCCATTCCGTTGCCGAGGCGCGCGCCGCTTTCGATGTGGCCCGAACCCATTTTGATCGCGTAAGTTTTGACCTGATCTACGCACGGCAAGATCAAACTTTAGAGGCATGGGAGGCCGAGTTGCGTGAGGCGCTGTCGATGGCAATCGATCATCTCTCGCTCTACCAATTGACGATCGAATCCGGCACCGCCTTTGGAGATCGCTACGCCAAGGGCAAGCTGCGCGGCCTGCCGCATGACGATTTGGCCGCGGATATGTACCAGCGCACCGGAGAGATTTGTGCAGAGGCAGGGCTCGAGGGTTACGAAGTCTCAAACTACGCCAAGCCCGGATCCGAAAGTCGGCACAATCTGATCTATTGGCGCTACGGAGATTATGCGGGCATCGGTCCCGGCGCCCACGGTCGCCTCACCCTGGGAGGCCAGCGCCACGCGACGGAGCAATGGCGCAATCCCAATAAATGGCTAGAGGCTGCAGAAGCCGGTGGTGCAGAAAGCCAAAGGCGCTCCATTTCCCATGCGGATCAGTCCGACGAAATGATGATGATGGGTCTACGCCTGAGGGAAGGTGTCGACTTGGATCGTTGGGGGTTGCTATCAAATCGAAGCCTAAACGAGGATCGAATCTCCCATATGGAAGCAATCGGCATGTTGCGCCGGGAAGGTTCGCGGCTGTTCGCGACCCAGGACGGGCGTATGGTTTTGAATACTCTTCTCGCCGAGATATTGGTGGATTAGGCATATGCGGTATATTTGGACGAGTGCTGGCCTAATCTGTGTAGGACTCGCCCTTTTGGGAATACCCCTACCCCTTCTGCCAACGGTCCCTTTCCTGTTACTCGCCGCATTTTGTTTCGCGCGGGGGTCCAAGCGGCTGCATGTCTGGCTTACGACGCATCCGAAACTTGGCCCCCCTATCGAAGACTGGAACCAAAGAGGGGCTATTCACACTAAGGCGAAGCTGCTTGCTACTCTCTCTGTTGTTCTGGTTTTCGGTGTTTCTCTGGCCTTTGGTGTGCCAAACCATGTGCTCGCGATACAAGCCATCACACTCGGATTGGTCATGTTGTTCATTTGGACGCGCCCTAGCAAGTAGCACAAAATAAAGGGGCTCACTTTGAAAGCGGCCCCTATATCTTGGCACAGCGATGTTTCACGTGAAACAGAAAGCTAGGTAGCAGAAAGTATCCTGCAAAGCTCGTCCAGCTGATCCATGTCTTTATACTTGATCGTGATCTGTCCGGAATCGGACCCAGACTTGTGATCAATAAAGACCTTCATTCCTAGGTTCGCAGAAAGATCGCCCTCAAGCGCCTTGGTGTCTGCGTCCTTCTCGACCTTCTTCGGCTTCGGCTTATCTCGTTCCCCAGAGGCAAACTTCTTGACCATGTCTTCTGTTTGACGCACCGACAGACCATCGGACACAATCTTGCTCGCAATCTCATGAGCATGGTCAGAGGTGATCAAAGCGCGTGCGTGACCGGCGCTGAGCTTTCCTTCTTCGAGCAGGCTCTGAATATCACCCGGAAGATTGAGCAAGCGCATTAGGTTCGCGATATGACTACGGCTTTTTCCGAGCGCCTTCGATAGCTCTTCTTGGGTATGGCCAAAGCGGTCCATCAGCTGCCGATACCCAGCCGCTTCTTCGACAGGGTTCAGATCAGAGCGCTGGATGTTTTCAATGATCGCGATCTCAAGAACTTCGGTGTCGTTGAATTCGCGCAGGATGACAGGCAGTTCATGCAGCTGCGCCTTCTGAGATGCGCGCCACCGGCGTTCACCTGCTACGATCTCGTAGATCCCCGCTTCATCAGGCTTTTCGCGTACGATCAGAGGCTGGATCACGCCTTTCTCTCGGATCGAGTTCGACAGGTCCTCCAAGTGCTCGGGATCGAAACGGCGACGGGGCTGATCAGGATTCGGCACAATCTTTTCGATTGGAACCATCATATCTGGGCGGCGGCTGCCCTCTTCTGACGGATTCGCAGCCGGTGCTTCATTCACATCCGCCATCAAGGCGGACAAGCCGCGACCCAAACCCCTTGATTTCATCCTGTTTTCGGCCATGCCAAGCTCCTTATCGTTATTGTGCGGCAACCATCATGTGTTTTTGCAGCAGCTCCTGCGCCAAATCGCGATATGCCATCGCACCCTTTGACTGCGGATCATACTGCAAAACCGACTGCGCAAAAGACGGGGCTTCGGAGACCCGTACATTTCTAGGTATTTTCGTTTGGAAAACCAGATCACCCAGGTTGTCCCGCGCGTCTTCTTCGACCTGTTGCGACAGGTTATTGCGCGCATCAAACATTGTCAGGACAACGCCCTCAATCCGAAGATTTGGATTGGCAGTCTGACGCACCTCGCGCACTGACAACATAAGCTGAGACAGGCCCTCCAGGGCAAAGAACTCTGACTGCAGCGGGATCAGCACGGAATGTGCCGCGACCATCGCGTTGACCGTCAAGAGGTTCAACGAAGGCGGGCAATCGATCAGGATGTAGTCCAATTCATAGCGGTCCATGTCGGGTTGGCGAAGCGCATCGTGCAAAAGGAAGCTGCGCTTTTCCGTCGCCATCAATTCAATATCCGCAGAGCTGAGGTCGACTGTCGCCGGAACAATGAAAAGATCCGAGGACTCCGTCGGCAAAATCACCTCTTCCAAAGAGACATCGCCCACCAAAAGGTCATAGGTCGTGAACCCCCGATCTTCGGGATCCACACCAAGACCGGTAGACGCATTGCCTTGCGGATCCAAATCGACAACCAGAATGCGGGCGCCCTTCTCGGCCAAAGCTGAGGCCAGGTTTATGGTCGTGGTTGTCTTGCCAACCCCACCCTTTTGGTTCGCAATTGCGATAATTTTCGGTGTATTGCCCCGGATAGGATCAGACACGACGTATATCTCCGATCTTTAAAATAACTGCGCCCTCTTGCGTATTACTTGTAATCGCCTCGTAGGTGAAAGACCACGATTCCTCTGCAGCCAAGACTTCTTTTTTCCAGTTCACACCCTTGGGAAAAATCGCCGTTCCGCCGGTGCGCAGGTGCAATTCCGAAAACTCTAACAATTTTGCGAGGTCACTGAGGGCCCGGGCGGAAAGAATATCAGCATTTTGTGCGTCTGCGCTTTCAATTCTCTGACAAACAACTTGCCCAGGAACCCCCATTTCGCGCAAAGCGCTTCGCAAAAACGAACATTTTCGGATATCGCTCTCAATCATGGTCATTTTCAAATCAACATCTAGGTCCGGCGCGCAGGCTGCGATCACCAATCCCGGAAATCCTCCACCGCTCCCGATGTCTACCCAATCTGTGGGTGGCTGCAACGAAACACAGCTCAGAATTTGAGCAGAGTCAGCGATGTGCCTCTCCCAGAGGTTTGGGATGGTTTGGTTTGACACGAGATTAATGCGCTTGTTCCACTTGACCAGCAAGGCCGAAAGAACTTCCAATCTTTCGAATGTTTCACGTGAAACATTGAGATCAGCGGGCGAGTAGCTAGAACTCACGCTGACTTCTCCTGCTTTCTGGAGTCTTGACGCAATTTCGCGAGAAGAAGCGTCAAGGCAGCGGGCGTCATACCATCAACACGGGCTGCCTGCGCTAGGTTACCTGGCCTTGCGCGCGAAAGTTTCAGCTTCAACTCATTCGAGAGTCCATCCAACCCGTCATAGGAAAAGTCTGAAGGGATCTTCTGCGCTTCGTCTTTCCGCAATGACGCGACTTCTTTGTTTTGCCGTTCGATATAATTCGAATAGAGGGCATCCTTCGAAAGCTGATCCTGAATTTCTGGCTCCAGACGTGACAGGCCAGAAATCAGTGGTTCAAGATCTGCCATCTCTACATTCGGAAAGGCCAAAAGTTGAAATCCACTGCGTCGATTGCCATCATTGTTCACCTCGATACCAACGGCTTGCGCCTGCTTTGGGGTGAAAGTTTGATCCGACAAGAGCGACTTTCCTTCATTCAGGGCATCCATCTTGCGACTGAAAGCACTTTTGCGCTCTTCTCCAACGAGGCCAATTTCAATACCCATTCCGGTTAATCTCTGGTCCGCGTTGTCAGCACGTAGCGACAAGCGGAACTCAGCTCGGGATGTAAACATTCTATATGGCTCGGTCACGCCGCGCGTGACGAGGTCGTCAATCATAACACCAATATAACTATCCGCTCGACTGAATAAGAGTGGATCGTGCCCCATTGCTTCCAATGCGGCATTGGCACCCGCAACCAGACCCTGAGCCGCAGCTTCCTCATATCCGGTGGTTCCGTTGATCTGTCCGGCCAAGTAAAGGCCTGGCACGTCTCGCACTGACAACCGCATGTCGAGGGATCTGGGATCTACATAATCGTACTCAATCGCATAACCAGGCTGAAGGATCTTAGCGTCCTCAAGGCCATAAATCGAATGGACGTACTGCTCCTGAACATCGGCAGGCAACGAAGTTGAGATACCATTCGGGTACACTGTGTGATCAGACAGTCCTTCAGGCTCCAGAAAGATCTGATGAGAGTCCTTATCGCCAAACCTCACGATCTTGTCTTCGATAGAGGGGCAGTACCTTGGTCCTACTCCGTCTATATGCCCGCCGTACATCGCGGAACGCTCGAGGTTCGTGCGGATGATGTCGTGAGTGTTCGAATTTGTATGGGTGACACCGCAGTTTACCTGCCGAGCCTCTGGCGTTTTGTTCAGAAATGAAAACATAACCGGATCTTCATCGCCCGGCTGGGATCCTAAAATGTCCCATTTTATCGTGCGGCCGTCCAGCCTAGGAGGCGTCCCTGTCTTTAGGCGCCCCAATGGAAGTTCAAACCCATCTATCCGCTCGGCCAACTTCACAGATGGCGCGTCACCCATCCGGCCGCCGGGTTTCGACACATCTCCGATATGAATAACGCCTCGCAGGAAAGTTCCAGTCGTCAACACCACTGCGGACGCGTGAATATCTAAACCATCAGCCAATCGGACACCCCGAACAGCTTCGCCTTCCATCAAGAAATCAGCGACCTCACCCTCAATGATGTCCAAGCCAGTCTGTGCTTCCATTTCTTGAAGCATCCGCTCGCGATATATCCTTCGATCCGCCTGCGCGCGGGGTCCCTGAACCGCCGGACCCTTTCTCCGATTTAGCAAGCGGAACTGGATACCAGCAGCATCCGCGACACGCCCCATGACACCGTCAAGTGCATCGATCTCGCGAACCAAATGGCCTTTTCCCAACCCGCCAATAGCAGGATTGCAAGACATGACGCCGATGCCTAATCGTTTCAACGTAACAAGAGCCGTTCTTGCGCCCAATCGCGCAGAGGCCGCAGCAGCGTCACAACCGGCGTGACCCCCGCCAACGACAATCACATCAAAATGTTTCACGTGAAACACTCCTTACTTTCCGATGCAGAAGCTCGAGAATATTTCATCCAGGAGATTTTCGACATCAATTCGGCCCACAATCGAATCCAAAGCCCAAACGGCCGAACGCAAATCATCCGCGCCAAGGTCGTAAAATTCTTCGCCATTCGAGATATGACCAATGGCTGAAAGAATGCTCTGTTCTGCAGATTTCATAGCTACTCTATGGCGTTCGCGAGATGCAACTCCGGAACGCGCGGATCTTCGCGCAAGTGAGTCGGATATGCGATCGACCAATTCTGACACGCCCTGCCCAGTCACTGCAGAAATCGCTGACCCAGTCGCACCTGACAGATCCGACTTGGATCGCAAAAGAATATCATCGGCCGCCAACGAAACTTCAACGTCCTCGTCTCCCGCGACAAGATACACACGCAGGTCGGCCTGCTCCGCGCGTTGCTTTGCCCGCTCGATTCCGATGCCCTCAACGACATCTTCCGTCGCCCTCAAACCCGCTGTATCCAATACAGTCACCGGCAGACCGTTGAGGTCCATTCTGACCTCAATCACATCCCGCGTGGTTCCGGCGATTTCAGAGGTAATCGCAGCGTCTCGACCGGCTAAAGCATTAAGAAGTGTAGACTTTCCGACGTTAGGGGCTCCAAGGATTGCCACTTCAAAACCGCTGCGGATCCGCTCTGCGACGGAAACACCGGCTATCTCGGACCGCAGTTTCTCTACAGTCTTCTCTAGTAAAGAATTAACCTCGGGCGTTACGTCGACAGGCACATCTTCGTCGACGAAATCAATCGTCGCCTCGATCAAAGCTGCCGCGCGGATGAGATCCTGGCGCCAGACCTCTGCAGTTTTTCCCAGATCACCAGACAGAACGCGCAAGGCCTGACGACGCTGCGCTTCGGTTTCAGCGTCGATCAAATCCGCAAGGCCCTCAACCTGAGCCAAGTCCATGCAGCCGTTTTCCAATGCACGTCGCGTGAACTCCCCTGGCTCTGCCAAGCGAAGCCCATCGATGTCAGACAGAACCCGCAGTACCTGGTTCACAACCGCGACGGATCCATGCAGTTGGAGCTCTAGAACAGCCTCACCTGTAAACGACGCTTTCTCTGGAAAATAGAGAACAAGCGCCTCGTCTAAGCGAACTCCAGCAGGATCCCGCAACACCCGAAGCTGCGCAACCCGCGGCGCTGGCAAATCGCCAAACAACACATCCGCAGCAGCTCCGACCCGCGGGCCAGACAGCCGAACGACAGCGACCCCCGCTTTACCGGGGGCCGTTGCGAGTGCAAAAATTGTGTCGGATGCGCCGGTCATTTTGGGTGCATCAGGCATTCATGGAATCAAAGAACTCGCCGTTGGTCTTGGTTTGCTTGAGTTTGCCCAACAGGAATTCGATGGCATCCGTGGTGCCCATCGGATTGAGGATCCGGCGCAGAACGAAGGTTTTCTGCAGGTCTTTCGGATCGACCAAGAGGTCTTCTTTCCGGGTGCCGGACTTGAGAATATCAATCGCTGGGAAGACACGCTTGTCGGCGATCTTACGATCCAGAACGACCTCAGAGTTACCGGTCCCTTTGAATTCCTCAAAGATAACTTCGTCCATCCGCGAGCCGGTATCGATCAGCGCGGTGGAGATGATGGTCAACGAGCCACCCTCTTCGATGTTCCGTGCCGCACCAAAGAAACGCTTGGGGCGTTGCAACGCGTTTGCGTCCACACCACCGGTCAGAACCTTACCCGAGGACGGCACGACGGTGTTAAACGCCCTACCAAGTCTTGTGATCGAATCAAGAAGGATCACAACATCTCGTTTATGTTCCACCAAACGCTTGGCTTTTTCTATAACCATTTCGGACACGGCCACGTGGCGTGTGGCCGGTTCATCGAAGGTTGAGGAAATCACTTCGCCCTTCACAGAGCGCTGCATATCGGTAACTTCTTCTGGGCGTTCGTCGATCAACAGAACGATCAAATAGCACTCTGGATGGTTGGCTTCGATCGAATGCGCGATGTTTTGCAGGATCACGGTTTTACCGGTGCGCGGAGGTGCCACGATCAAAGACCGCTGACCCTTACCAATCGGCGCGACCAGATCAATGACACGCGCGGATTTGTCTTTGATGGTCGGATCTTCGATCTCCATCTTCAAACGTTCATCCGGATAAAGCGGCGTCAGGTTGTCAAAGGCGATCTTGTGCTTTGCCTTCTCTGGCGATTCAAAGTTGATCTGCGTCACCTGCGTCAGCGCGAAATAACGTTCGTTGTCATCCGGCGCTTTGATGACGCCGTCGATGGTGTCACCGGTGCGCAAAGAATGCTGACGGATCATCTCTGGGCTGACATAGATGTCATCCGGGCCCGGCAGATAGTTCGCTTCAGGCGAGCGCAGGAAACCAAAGCCGTCCTGCAGAACCTCAAGCACACCATCACCCGAGACTTCCCATCCCTCATCCGCACGTTCGCGCAGAATTTGGAACATCATCTCGCCTTTGCGCATCGTCGAGGCGTTTTCGATTTCCAGCTCTTCGGCCATCGCCAACAAGGCTTTGGGGCTTTGCGCCTTCAGATCGGAAAGCGCGAGTTTATTCTCGGACATAGAGACACCCTAGACAGCCTCACGTGAGGCCAGATTAGATTTTAATTTCATCAGGAAACACTAGCCCGGACGGGCCTGTTGAAACCTTAGATATAGGTTTTCACGTGTGAGTCAAATCACCGCGTCAGAATTTCACCACCACAGAGAGTACGATCAAGACCATCAGCAAAGTCGGGACTTCGTTCATCATGCGATATTGGCGACCAGTCAGCTTATTCTCGCCTTTCTCAAAGTCTTTGCGCCGGGCCATCAGCCAATGGTGAAACCAGGTCATTCCAAGAATTCCGACAAGCTTTGTATAAGGCCACACAGCGCTCCAATCCACGATACCAGGGGTCAGCGCCAAAAGAAGACCAAAGAGCCATACAGCCCCGCTTGCAGGCCCTATGATCACTTTCAGGAGCTTGTACTCCATGATCTGGAAAGTTTCATCAAGTTGATCCCCCTTCTTTGCCCGCTCCACGTGATACACATAGAGACGTGGCAGATAGAAAAGACCCGCCATCCAGGCGATCACAGCCATAATGTGAAAGGCTTTGATCCAAGGATAGGAAATAGCCAGGATATCGGACATGTCTTGGGACCTGCTCTGATCACTCTCAATAATAATAAATATATATAGAAAGAAAGATGATTTGGTAGTGTGACAATTTTCTGTGGATTATCGAGTTTTACGGGCCTTACCCACAGGGGTATAAAAAGCATCTCAAATTAGAATTTTCACGGGGAAACCAGCGTTAACCAAAATTAATACATAAATTTCAATGTGTTGCGAATTGTGGCAGAAATGTGGCCGTGTGGATAATTCCTTGTATAAAAATTGCAGTCGCTCGGTTTTCACATATAGACAGTTATCCATATCCAGCGCGGAGAAGATTGGAATATCACCCCCGAAAAATCCCCTATCGCGGGGAAGCTTTATCTGTCACTGACTCCTCAACAAAGAATACACGCAGACTTGCACGGTTTTTGCACCAAGTTACCCACATGACCCAAAGTTTGATCCTTGCTTCTTCTTCCGAGATCCGCGCGCAGCTTTTGCGCAACGCGGGCGTATCTTTTGAAGTGAAACCCGCGCGTGTGGATGAAGAGCTTATCAAGCAAAGCCTCATTGCCGAAGGTCACACGCCGCGTGATATCTCGGATGCTTTGGCCGAAGCAAAGGCTTTGCGTGGAAGTGCGAAATCGCCGGGGGCTTTGGTTGTGGGCTGCGATCAGGTGCTTGATTTCGAGGGGCGGCTTCTGTCTAAACCCGCGTCCATCGGTGAGGCCCGCGCGCAGCTTCTTGCTCTGCGGAACAAACGACATACTCTCTATTCAGCCGCAGTGATTTGCGAGGACGGAAAGCCGATCTGGCGGCATATTGGTCAGGTCAGATTATTCATGCGGGATTTTTCCGAGGCGTATCTGGACGACT
Source organism: Cognatishimia coralii (assembly GCF_037478305.1). Lineage (NCBI taxonomy): Bacteria > Pseudomonadati > Pseudomonadota > Alphaproteobacteria > Rhodobacterales > Paracoccaceae > Cognatishimia > Cognatishimia coralii. Next base: position 251,766 of record NZ_JBBGAZ010000002.1, on the reverse strand, counting down.
ATCTCGCGCGCAACTGGGACTCTGTTCAGTATTCGGTCGGAGGCTATAAATTGGAAGAAGAAGGCATCCGACTATTCGCACGTGTGGATGGCGATTATTTCAACGTGCTTGGCTTGCCGCTATTGGAACTTTTGTCCTTCCTGACTCTCAGAGGAGATCTGCCCAAATGAGTCACCCAAAGATCCCATTGGCCGCTATCATCGGTCATCCGGTTGCCCATTCAAAGTCTCCCAAATTGCACGGGTACTGGCTGAAGGAACATGGGCTTGAGGGGCATTATGTGCCAATCGATGTGGCGCCAGAAAACCTCGAGGCCGTTCTGCGTATGATGCCCAAGATGGGGTACGTTGGCGCAAATGTGACCATTCCCCACAAAGAACGCGCTTTGGAAATCGCTGATCAAGTCACCGACCGCGCGACATTGATAGGGGCGGCAAACACACTAATTTTCTTGGAGGATGGGAAAATTCTAGCCGACAATACAGACGGTTACGGATTTATTCAGAACCTTAGGAACGGCGCGCCCGATTGGGATCCAACCGCCGGGGCGGCTGTTGTTTTGGGTGCGGGTGGTGCCGCTCGCGCGGTTTTGGCCTCGCTTTTGGACGTTGGTGTTCCTGAAATTTTGCTGTCCAACAGAACCCGCGCCCGTGCCGAGCAATTGCGCGATGATTTCGGTGCGCGCATCAAGGTGATCGAGTGGGTGCAGGCCGGCAACGTCATGGAAGATGGAGCCACTGTTGTGAACACGACCTCGTTGGGTATGACAGGTAAACCGGAATTGCGGGTGCCACTGGATGGATTGAACGCGGATGCCGTTGTGACCGATTTGGTCTATACGCCTTTGATGACAAACTTCCTGGAAACCGCACAGGCAAAAGGATGCACGACCGTCGATGGTTTGGGCATGTTGCTGCACCAAGCGGTCCCGGGATTTGAGCGCTGGTTCGGCCCGCGCCCCGAGGTGACAGATGATGTGCGAAAAGTGATGCTCAGATGACGTTTAAACTGGGATTGACCGGCTCCATCGGCATGGGGAAATCCACCACGGCCAAGATCTTTGCGGATCTGGGCTGCGCGGTCTGGGATGCGGATGCGGCGGTGCATCGGTTATATTCCAAGGGTGGCGCGGCTGTTGCACCACTGGCGGACTTGTTCCCCACTGCTGTGCAGGACGGTGCCGTGTCTCGCGACGCGCTGAAATCGCTGATTTCAGAGGATCTCAGCGTTCTGAGAGCTCTGGAAAAGATCGTGCATCCTCTGGTGGCTCAGGATCGGGCGGACTTCATTGCGCAAAGCGAGGCGGATGTGACTGTTTTGGATATTCCATTGCTCTTTGAAACCGGATCAGAGGGAACGATGAATGCGGTGGTTTGCGTTTCCGCGCCACCAGACGTCCAAGAAGCACGCGTTTTGGCACGCGGGACCATGACCAAAGACACATTTGAGGCAATCCGCGCAAAGCAAATGCCCAACGATGACAAATGCGCCCGTGCCGATTACGTTGTGATCACCGACAGTTTGGATCACGCCAAATCGCAGGTGGAAATGATCCTAAGCACCATCAGAAAAGGCCTGCATGATGCGTGAAATCGTATTGGATACGGAAACCACCGGATTTGATCCCGAATCTGGCGATCGCATCGTGGAAATCGGCTGTGTCGAGCTGAACAACCACATGCCTACGGGCGAGACCTATCACGTCTATATCAATCCAGAACGCATGATGCCTGAAGAGGCTTTTGGGGTGCACGGTATTGGCCCGGACTTGCTGGAGCCGCCGCGAGATCCGGAACCTGCGCAGATCCTTCTGCGCGACAAGCCGGTCTTTGCCAAAGTCGGGCAGAGCTTTCTGGATTTCGTGGGCGATGCGAAGCTCGTGATCCACAATGCGGCGTTTGACATGAAGTTCCTGAACGCCGAACTAAAATGGATGAATCTACCACAACTGCCGTGGGAACGGGCGGTCGATACGCTGGCGATTGCGCGCAAAAAATTCCCGGGTTCTCCGGCGTCATTGGATGCATTGTGTCGTCGTTTTGGCATCGACAACAGCAACCGGACTTTGCACGGCGCGCTTTTGGACTCCGAAATTCTGGCCGAAGTCTATCTGGAGCTGATCGGTGGGCGTCAGCCCGATTTCGCTCTGTCAAATGTCGCCGGCGCTGGCGGTACAGGTCCCACAGCAGACGATTGGCGTCCGCAGCCTCGCAGCACTCCCTTGCCGTCTCGGATCACCGAAGAAGAGCGTGCCGCGCACAGTCAATTCGTTGAAAAGATGGGAGAAGATGCGCTCTGGGCGAAACTGACCTGACGCCCGGGTCCCGGAAATTTTGAAAATTTCCGACGTCGATGTCTTTGAAAGACATCATAGAGGGCGCTCCGATCAGGAACGCCCGCCAAATGCTTATGCGTCGAGCTTTTTCTCGCCAGCCGCCGCCTGTGCCGCCGCCAATTGCTGACGATAGAGCGCAACAAAGTCGATCTGATCCAGGTTCAGCGGCGGGAAGCCACCGTCGCGCGTGATGTCGGACACAATCCGACGCACGAAGGGGAAGATCTGACGTGGGCATTCGATCATCAGGAACGGATGCAGCTGTTCTTGCGGCACGCCTTCGACGTGGAAGATGCCGACATAATCCAGTTCCAGCACGAAAAAGACATCGTCGCCCTCTTTCGCCTTCGAGGTGATGTTCAGCTTCATGCTGATGTCAAACTGATGATCCGTTGGGCGCTTTTTCGCGTCCAGCGTCACCTGCACCTGAATGTCAGGCTGAACTTCGCCAGTCACACCCTTTTGTGCGAGGATGTTTTCAAAAGAAATGTCGCGGATGAACTGACCCAGCACGTTCATCTTGACTTGCGGCGCCTGTGGCGCGGCTGCGCCTTCGGTCTCTGCCATATTCGTCTCCACTGTTAAAACTTGCGCGGAGGCTTAGCAGGTCCGCGAGGGACCCTCAATGCTTGGTCCAGCCAGAAGGTGGATGCGTTGGCTTTTTGCCAGAGTCTGTGTCGATATCCACGTCGATATCCATGAACTCACCGTCGATCACATCATCCTTGCCGGTGCGCGCCCGGAAATGCATGGAGTTGCCGTCGCCCATGGTCTGAAACCCCTGCACATGCACGCGGGTCTTTGCGTAATTGATTATCGCCAGCCGCACGGGCGGCATCAACAGGGCAAAACCCACCGCATCGGTGAAAAACCCGGGCGTCAAAAGCAAGGCGCCTGCAAAGAGGATCATCGCCCCATGGGCCAGATGCTCGGTCGGATCACTCAGTTGTGAAAAGCTCTGACGCAGGTTTGCAAGTGCTGCGAATCCCTGTGCGCGCACCAGATATGTGCCCAGAATCGCCGTGATAATCACGATCGCCAAAGTGGGAAAAAGTCCAATGGCCCCGCCGACTTGCACGAAAAGCGCGATCTCGATCAACGGAACGGCCAAAAAGGCCACAAACAACCACATTTTCATCCACTCCTTGGCGGTTTCGGCTAAGGTGGACTTGATTGCCCACCTGACCTACATAAGTCCCCTAGGACACAGTTTAAATAGTCTACACGAGGACCGCATGAATTCGCCGATTATCCAGCTTTTGGTGCTAGCAGGCATTGCCATCTTTTTGATCCTGCGCCTGCGCAACGTGCTGGGCACACGTGATGGCTATGAGCCGCCACGCGAAATGTCGGCGCCAGCCGCGCGTCGCACTCCTGATTTCGAAGTGATCGAAGGCGGGCCGGATCTGGATATCGTCGATCACGTCCCAGAGGACAGCAATGCGGCCAAAGCCCTCGCAAGCATGAAAGCGGCTGAGCCAAGCTTTGGCGTCAGCGATTTCCTTGGCGGCGCGAAGGGCGCTTATGAGATGATCCTCATGGGCTTTGAAAACGGCGACATCGACCAGATCAAGCCGTTCATCTCTGAAGAAGTGTACGAAGCTTTCCTCAGCGTGATTGCCGCGCGCGAAGATCAGGGTCTGACTGTGGATGCACAATTCATTGGCGTGCGAGAGACCACTCTGGTGGATGCGACCTTTGACGACGCCTCGCGTTTGGCCGAAGTCACCGTGCGATTTGTGGGTGAACTGGTCTACGCCGTGCGCAACGAGGCCGGCGAGATCGTAGAAGGCGACGAGAAACAAAGCAAGAAACAAAAGGACGTCTGGACCTTTGCGCGCAGCATGGGCTCGGATGATCCAAATTGGCAGCTGGTCGCTACATCCGAGTAACCCTCGCCGCGTGGCTTGGGGTTCTGCTTTGGGGCGCTGGTGATCCGCGCCCTGCTAAGGCTGAAACGGACTATCAAATTCTGGATTTTGACGACCTGAACGGGTGGGCGGCAGACGATCATCGCGCCGCCCTTTCTGCCTTTATGGAAACCTGTCCCGATCTCAAGGACCAAGACTGGCGCACGCTCTGCGCCATTGCGCCGAGTTTCGGGGATGCGACGCTTTTCTTTGAGCTCTTGTTCCGTCCGGTGGAGATTTCCGACAAACGCGCGGCGCTGTTCACAGGCTATTTTGAACCGGAAATGAATGGGTCGCGCGTAAAAACCGCCCGTTTCCGTTATCCGGTCTATCGCAAGCCCCCTGAGGTACGCGAAGGCACGCTCTGGAAATCCCGGCGCGAGATCGAAACCACGGACATCATGAAAAACCGTGGCCTCGAGATTGCTTGGGTGGACGATCCGACAGCATTATTCTTCACGCAGATCCAAGGATCGGGGCGCATCAGATTGCAGGATGGTAGCTACATACGCCTGGGATATCGCGCCTCAAACGGGTTCCGTTATCGCTCGGTTGGTGCGGAATTGGTGCGGCGAGGGATCTACAAAAGCCATCAGGTCTCAGCCAAAGTCATCGGCACTTGGGTGCGTCGCAACGGTGCCGCCGGAGAAGAACTGCTGCGCCACAATCCGGGCTATGTGTTTTTCCGTGTAATTCGAAATGTGCCCGCCCATAAAGGACCGCTGGGTGCGATGAACCGTCCTCTCACCAAGCTCCGGTCTGCGGCCGTGGACCCGCGCTATGTGAAACTCGGCGCGCCGGTTTGGATCGAGAAACGCGGCGCTGATCCGATCAATCAGCTCTTTATCGCGCAGGACACCGGATCCGCGATCAAAGGCGCGCAGCGCGCGGACATCTTTTTCGGCACCGGCGAGGCGGCAGGTCAGGCCGCAGGACGCTTGCGTGATCCGGGGCGGATGATAGTACTGCTGCCGATTCAGCGCGCTTATGCGTTGTTGCCCGAGACGGTGATGTGACCAAACGCAAACTCAGCAAAGACGAACAGGACCTTTGGCAGAAAGTGGCAAAGACCGCAGATCCTCTGCATGATCTGCCGCCCAACTTCGCGCCAAAGACAGCCCTTCCAAAACGCATCGAGGTCTCGCCCCCCGAGGCCCCAGCGGCTTTGCCAAAATTCAAGATCGGCGCAAAATCACGCGATGCGACGCCTGGCAACAACCTCGCGCCAACTCTGTCCGAGCGTCTGGCCGAGGAACCCGTTCGCATGGACCAAAAGGCCTTTCAGCGCCTGAAGCGTGGACGCCTTTATCCCGAAGCGCGCATCGACTTGCACGGGATGACGTTGGATCAGGCCCACCCTGCCCTGACTGGATTTGTCATGCGGTCCTATGCCGAAGGCATGCGGCTGGTTCTGGTGATCACGGGCAAGGGCAAGGCGCGCGACGATGGCGGCCCGATCCCCGTGCGCTTCGGCGTTTTGAAACATCAGGTGCCACAGTGGCTAAAGATGGCTCCGCTCGGGCCGATCGTTTTGCAAGTAACCGAGGCACATCAAAAGCACGGTGGTTCCGGAGCCTATTACGTTTACCTCAGGCGCGTGCGTTAATCCGACGCGCGCTGCGGGAATAAGATCCATTGAACCGCGTTTTCCGCCCGCTTCAGAGTAGACCCCAGCAGCTGCCCACTCGCGCGCAGCTCAGTGTTGCCAAAGACCTGCGATTTAATTGCCTGTTCAAGCTGCGGGTCGCTCAGAAACTCCATCAACTCAGCGGATGATCCGACGGTGAAATGATCCCCACCGCGGCCATTACTGAACTCGGTGACATCAATCACGAGGATCGGATAGTCGCGCAACTGCTCTATATCGCTTTCTCGGCCCAGACGTTGGGGGCGGCCATTGACCAGTTCAGAAATCTCAAGGGCGCGGTCGCGTTGTGAGACAAAGACCACAAAGGGCTGCGGCAGGTTCGGGATCCGTGCGAGCTGGCTGTGGAACACGTCGATATCAATGTCGGGCGAGATCAGCACCACGCCCTGCAGGTTTCGTTTGGACCAACCCGGGCGTTCGATTTCAATCTGGCGCAGGGTTTCCATCGTCAGCATGGCACCCATGGAATGCGCCACCAAAAGCGTGCGCTTCGGGGCAACTTTGCTAACCGAAAACAACGTGTCCTGCAGCGCGTCCCGGCTGAAAATCATGCTGTCGTGATCATTGGCATAGCCCACAATCTGCGCCGCGCTGGGCCAGGAAAACAGCACAGACACGCCGGGCGGCTGCATGTCGTGATCTACTTGCGCCAGGCGAAACAGAGCTTCGGAATAGCTGGTGTTATAGCCATGCACAAATAGCGTCACATCGCGATCTGCAGAAGGGTGAGACGCCAGCGATTTTCGTAGATCGCTTTGGAAGGTAGGTTGTGAACCGAGCTCATTCTGCGCGGCGATTACAAAATCCCGCGCGGGATTTGGGTTGCGTGCGTTTGTTTGGGTTGTGCCGGCCTCATGAGTCGGTGGAACAGAGACCGTGGCCTTTAAATAGCTGGTGGTCTCTGACCGGCTTTCATCAAATGCTCCGTCCTCAGCGCGCCGCCCGCGATTGGTCGCCACATAGATCTCGTGGATCGTTCCGATCTCCTTGGCCTCAGGCAGGACGTGAAGCGTGGCGCGATCTGCGCAAGCGCCGAGCAGCAAGATAGACGCGATCACAAGGGCTGACGGGCGCATGGCACTCTCCTAAAGGACAGGCCCACTATGTGGATTGCATCACGTTGGATCAACCGGGCTTTGGATGTGGTCACGCAACTTTCGTATTCCGACAAAAAGCGCCGCCGTGACACAGGCAAAAAACACCGCAATGCCGAGGTACTGCGTTTCAAGACCGATCCCAAGGTCGATCAACCCGCCTGTCAGCCCAGGCCCAATCGCCGATCCAAATACCATGGCCGCCGCCGCCAAAGCCTTGATCGCGCCGATATGTTTGGTGCCATAGACCTCGGCCCAAAAGGCCGGAACAAGCGTGGTCGAGGCCCCCGCCGTGACGCCAAAGAACAAAAGACCCAGCCAGATCATGGGCAGACCCGACGCGAGCGCAAAGCAAATGAAGGCCAGCGCGATTGGGAGTTCATAGAACGGCAGGATCCGCGTTACACCAAAGCGATCCAGCGCCCAGCCGAAACAGGTCATCGAGGCGACAGTAACGGCGGTGAAAAACGGAAAGCTTGCGACAAGCGACAGATGCGACAGGGCTTTGACCTCGGCGAAATGCACCTGATGAAAGAAAAACGCGGTGCCAAAGGCCGAAAGGCCGACAATCGCGGGGAACATGAGCCAAAAAACCCAATGCCTCAGGGCTTCACCTCGGGTCCAATGGCGTTGATCAAGGCCCAAGGTGACGGTTGTTTCGGCCAGCTCATTGGGGCTGCGTTCGGATTTCAGAAGCTGGCGAAGCGCGGGGATCCCGAGCGCTGCCATGACCGCGGCGGCCACCCACAGAAGTCGCCAGTCGAGCCAGCCCATTAATAGAACAAAGCTGATCGGCAGAATGATCTCTGCGGTTGAAAACCCGAATGATGCAATTGCGATGGCACGTCCTCGCATCTTGGAAAACCACCGGCTCATGATCACGATGCCTAGGTGGCTCGACATGCCTTGTCCTGTGAACCTAAGCGCAAAGATGGCGAGTGGCAGCAAAGCCGCATAGGGGTTGGCGGCCATAAACAGACACGCGATGACCGAGCCAAACAGGATGACCGTGCCCAGAGTCCGCGCACGAAAGCGATCCGCCAGCGCCCCAGCCCAGACCATCACCACTGCCGAGGCGGTGGTGCCCATTGCGTAAATCGCGCCCCATTCGCCGTGGCTCAGGCCAAATTCGGCGCGGATTTCACCGGCGAAAATCGAGATGAAAAAGGTCTGCCCGAACCCTGACATAAACGTCAAAAGCGCGCCAGCAGCGAGCCAGCGCGCATTGTCGATCAGGAAACGGGCAAAGCCCATAATCTATAGAACGTAGCGGGAAACATCCGCGGATTTCGTCAGCTCGCCAAGGTTCTTTTCAACGAAAGCGGCGTCGACGGTGATTTCCTGGCCGCCTTGATCGGGCGCGTTGAAGGACAGCTCCTCAAAGACACGTTCCATGACGGTATAAAGCCGCCGCGCGCCGATGTTTTCGACCGATTGGTTCACATCCGCCGCGATCTTCGCCAGCTCGGCGATGCCCTCATCGGTGAACGTAACAGTCACCTCTTCGGTCGCCATCAGCGCCGTGTATTGGCGGGTCAGAGCGTTGTCGGTTTCGGTCAGAATGCGCACGAAATCATCCTCGGTCAGCGCGCGCAGCTCGACGCGGATCGGCAGACGACCTTGAAGTTCGGGCAAGAGGTCCGAGGGTTTCGCGATATGGAACGCACCGGACGCGATGAAGAGGATGTGGTCGGTTTTCACCGGACCGTGCTTTGTGGACACCGTGGTGCCTTCGATCAAAGGCAGCAGATCACGTTGCACCCCTTCGCGGCTGACGTCCCCACCGCGTGCATCAGAACGGGCGCAAACCTTGTCGATCTCATCCAGAAACACGATGCCATTTTCTTCAACCGAACTTAGCGCATTTCGGGTGACGGTCTCGTCATCCAAAAGCTTGTCCGCTTCTTCGCCGATCAGAACGTCATAGCTTTCCGCCACAGTCAGCTTTTTGCGCGTGGTGCGCCCGCCCATGGCTTTGCCAAAGATATCGCCAAGGTTCATCATGCCCATCTGGCTGCCCGGCTGACCCGGAATGTCAAACATGCCACCCATGGGGTTTGAGGTATCGGCAACCTCTAGTTCGATCACCGTGTCATCAAGCTCACCGGCCAAGAGTTTCTTGCGAAACATCTCGCGGGTGCCTTCGCGGGCGTCTTCTCCGGCGATGGCAGTAATCACGCGTTCCTCAGCCGCAGACCGAGCATTCGCCTTGACCTCGTCACGCATGTGCTCGCGGGTCTGCAGGATCGCGGCATCCACCAGATCGCGCACGATCTGTTCCACGTCACGGCCGACATAGCCGACCTCGGTGAACTTGGTGGCTTCAACCTTGAGAAACGGAGCTTTGGCCAGTTTCGCCAGACGCCGGGAAATTTCTGTTTTGCCGACGCCGGTAGGGCCGATCATGAGTATATTCTTGGGGTAAACTTCATCGCGCAGATCATCAGAGAGCTGCTTGCGCCGCCAACGGTTGCGCAGCGCCACGGCCACAGCACGTTTCGCGTCCTTTTGGCCGATAATGAAACGGTCCAGCTCCGAGACAATCTCGCGGGGGGTTAGGTCGGTCATAGTGGTTCCTTTGCCTTACGCCGAGATCGTTTCGACCGTCAGCCGGCCATTCGTGTAAACGCAAATATCTGCGGCAATTGCCATCGCATCGCGTGCGATGGTTTCAGCATCCTTGTCGCTGTCCATCATGCCACGCGCCGCCGCCAGAGCAAAATTTCCGCCAGAGCCGATCGCGGTCACGTCATGCTCGGGCTCCAGAACGTCCCCTGCCCCGGTGATCACTAAAAGATCGCTCCCATCCGTCACGATCAACATTGCTTCGAGCTTTTGCAGGTATTTGTCGGTGCGCCAGTCCTTGGCGAGCTCGACCGAAGCCCGCGCCAATTGGCCCGGCGTTGCTTCGAGTTTCGCTTCTAGCCGTTCCAACAAAGTAAACGCGTCCGCTGTGGATCCCGCAAACCCAACCACAACTTCATGTCCACCGGGCGTAAGCCGACGCACTTTGCGCGCGGTGCCTTTGATGACGGTTTGGCCAAGGCTGACTTGCCCGTCGCCAGCAATCACGACCTCGCCGCCCTTTTTGACGCCAATGATGGTTGTTCCATGCCAACCGGGGAAACTGTCCTCTGCCATAGTGGCCTCCTGCATTCGGTGTTCATATATGGGACGCCCCCCAAAAAGACACAAGCCCGCGGGCAAAATTGCGTAAAATCCCCGAATCTCTTGCCCAATGACAAGCTATGCAGCGCGCGCAAACCGGGGCTGTCGAACTGGCATTTGTAAAGTTCTCAAACTGCCTGTTATTTGCGCACAACAACCGACACAGGGTCGGCTGTCCCATTCAAAGGAATACTGAAATGGCAACTATCGCTCTGACCGCACAAGCGCCTTTCAAGGCAGCTGGCTCTATCTTTGCTTTTGTAGGCACCGCAGTCGCGGCTGTCGTCGCATGGAACGAAAAACGCAATGACCTGCGTGTACTTTCCAGCCTGAGCGACGCTCAGCTGGATGACATCGGTCTGTCCCGCGGCGATTTCTAATCCCCGCACCCTAAAGTACCCTCCCCAAAAAGCCGTCTGACCAAGGTCAGGCGGTTTTTTCTTTGGCGGGGGCGGTCTATGTTTGGCCTGATATAGGTTTACATCGGCTGAACACTTATGCCCGCGCCGCGCATCACACGGTTCTATTTACCCTCACCTCGGATCAAGAAGGTGCGCGCGGGTCAGGATCGATTCATTGCACGGATCACAAACGTGCTGCGCGAAGACGGGTTTGACGTCGAGCTGCACGACAACAAGACCGCGCGCAGCAGCTATGAAGGCTATTCCATTTTTAGCATGGAACCCGCAAATGCCGAGCGATCCGTCACGATTCGCGAGGCCTATCACCCATCTTTTCACCGTATAGAAGTCGAGAAGAAGCGTTGGCTCTGGGAGGTCGCACAGGCGGAATTTGACCCTTCGCGTGTCAATCCGGATCGCGCTGCGAAATTCTACGCGGATTGGCGCGCGCGATTGTTCGGAGACGCAGCGACCCAAACCCAGCGCGATGGGTCAATCCTGATACCATTGCAGGGAAAACTGACGCGCCACCGCGTTTTTCAGACCTGCAGCCCGGTCGACATGATCGCCAAAACAGCGTCGCATTTCCCTGACCGACCCATCCATGTGACCCTGCATCCGCGCGAGGTCTATTCGGGGCAAGAAACCCGAGCACTTAAGGATCTCGCGGGCGAGTTTTCAAATGTGAACCTCTCGACCCGCCTGTCGTATGAGATCGCGAAGGACTGCGATTTCATCGTGACCCAGAATTCGTCGGTCGCGTTCATGGCGAATTTCTTTGCCAAGCCTTCGGTGCTTTTTGGAAAGATCGATTTCCACCACATCGCTTTGGATGTGTCTCGGATGTCCTTCGACATGGCCTTTGACCAGATCGCCGAACACCGCCCGGACTATGCCGCCTATATCTGGTGGTTCTGGCAGCGACATTCGATCAACCTGCGCCGCATGAACGCCGACGACAAGATCCGAGCCCGCCTTCGCAAATTCGGCTGGCCGCTCTAACGAAAAAGGCGCCCCGATGGAGCGCCTTTTCCAGAATTTCGATCAGATCGGCTTAGATCGAGTCTTCGATCCAGCTTTGCAGCGCCGCTTTCGGGGCCGCGCCCGCGCGGTTCGAAATCACCTGACCGTCCTTAAAGATGAACAGCGCCGGAATGCCGCGAACGCCCATGGACGCAGCCGCGTTTGGGTTGCTGTCGACATCGACTTTGGCGATCTTGACCTTGCCTTCCATCTCGGAAGACAGCTCTTCGAGAGCTGGGCCAATTTGTTTACATGGGCCACACCATTCCGCCCAGAAATCGACGACGACTGGTATAGAGGAATTTTTGACTTCGGCGTCAAAAGTGGCATCGGTGACAGCAACGGTTGCCATGATTTTCTCCTAAAGAGGGAAGTGAGTTGGTTAAGAACCTAGGTACGAGATGCTGGGGCGTCAAGCAGCTAGCGCCCTATGGAGTGCGTCATTCACCAATTCTTGAGGCAAAAGCATGAGTTCGGTTGATTTCGTCCACAAAAGCGCGGTCTCGATGCGGCGATCAGGATAGACCTGCGCAAGCGCGTGGGCATAGGCGCCCATCTGACGCAACAGGCCCTCGGGTACGGAGTCCACACTTTGTGGCACGACCGCATTGGTCTTGAAGTCGATCGCGAGAATGCGGTCCGGCGTGATTATCAAACGGTCGATTGTGCCGTGCAGTCGGTCTGACCCCAGATGTGCAGAAATGGAAACCTCGACCAGGGCATCTTCGGCAAATACATGGGCCAGATGTTCGCTTTTGAGAACACGCGCCGCTTCTGTCAGCAGGGTGGTATCCTCTGGGTCCGCATCCGTGAGGTCGAGGATGTGCCGTGCAGCGCGTTCCCAGTCCTCGGGCGGGTGATTTGGGAGGTTTTCCAGCAATGCATGGATCGCAGACCCCCTTGTTTTGGCCGTTTCTTCGTCTAATCCGGCCTCTCCGGCTAAAGCCTTAGCGCCACCCAGCTCAGAGGGGCTGAGCGTCTTGGAGGATGCGGTCACTATCGGGGCATCTTGGGTGAAAACAGTCTCTAATTCACCAGAATTTGCTATTTTGGCCAAAGGCGCGTCCTCGATAGGCCCGCCCCATTCCCCGTGCGAATACCGAAGCCCCTGCCCGATCAAAAAGTCCTGTGGCACGGCACCTGCGGATTTCATTCCCGCTTCGATGGTCTGGTACCAAGTCTCGCCGGATTTATCCAAATCCCCGGCGGCCGCCACGATCAGCCATTTTTCTGCGCGGGTCATGGCGACATAAAGCAGCCGTTGCCGTTCCTCCATCTGACGATCCGCCAAGGCCACCCTGCGTTCAGAAACCGCCTCGGGCATCTCGGCACTTGGTCCGGTCCACAACGGCACCCCATCAGCATCAAGGATCGCCGGCGCGCTGGGCCGGTTGCGTTTACCGGTGTCGGGCAAAATCACAATCGGCGCTTCAAGCCCTTTAGAGCCATGCACCGTCATCACGCGAATACGGTCTTCGGCGGAATCCATCTGGCGTTTGATTTCCAGGTCATCAGTTTCCATCCAAACCAGAAAGCCGGTCAGACTGGGCACGGAAGACCGCTCATAAGCCAGCGCCTGGCTCAAAAGCGCATTGATCCCGTCCTCAGCCTCGGACCCCAGCCGTGACAAGAGTTTCGCACGGCCTTTGTGGCGGGTCAGAATGCGTTCGATCAGGTCGTAAGGCCTCAAGAAATCGGTTTGCCCCATGAGATCGCCGAGGATCTCCATGGTTTCCGGAAACTCGTTGCCCCGATCCCGCAGCGCTTGCCACAACAGCGGCACCTCACGTCGGTGCGCAAGATCAAACAGCGCCTGCTCGCTCCAGCCAAAGAGTGGTGACCTAAGCACCGTTGCCAAAGAGAGGCTGTCTTCCGGAGTCGAGAGGAAGCTCAACAAGGCTGCTAAGTCGCGCACCGCGAGCTCGGCTCCGACTTTCAGCCGGTCTGCCCCTGCGATGGGCAGGTCTGCAGCTTTGCAGGCGCGGATGATTTCTTGGAACAGGTCAGAGCGCCGTTGCACGAGGATCAGAAAATCCCCAGCCCGCACACGTCGCTGTCTGTAGACCCCAGTTTCATCCTTGCCAGCAGGAATTGTAGCGCCGGTCGCGATCATTCGTTTGATTTGATCCGCGATCATGCGCGCCAGATGAACCGTGTGATGCATTTCCGAGAGACGGTCTACCGGATCGAACCAGTCGCCTTCTTCCGCCTTGGCTGTGGGCTCGATCACAGGCCACAGATCGACCCGCCCCGGCATATCGCTGTTAAACGCAATGTGCTGCTCGAAATCCGTGTCCGCGCGCAGCTTGAAGCATTCATCGACCACCCGAAGAATGGCATAGGACGACCGGAACGAATGTTCGAGTTCGGATTTCTGCAATGGCGTTTGCGAGCCATCCAGCCGCGCCGCGAACTCTTCGCGCATGCGATCAAACTCGGCGGGGTCGGCCCCCTGGAAGGAATAGATCGACTGCTTCTTGTCCCCGACGACAAAGATCGTCCGCGGATGCTCCGCGTCATGCGCGCCTTCACCGGACGTGAATTCTTGCGCCAAGCGTTCGATGACCTGCCATTGCTCGGGACTGGTATCCTGCGCCTCATCGACCAGAATGTGATCGATGCCGCCATCCAATCGATACAGAACCCAAGCGGCCACGGCTGGATCATTCAACAAATCACGAGCCCGCAAGATCAGGTCGTCAAAGTCCAGCCAGCCCAATTGTTGCTTTTGATTTTCATACCTTTCGACGAAGGCATGACCAAAGCGCCAAAGGGCCATTGAACGGCGTGCATTTGCCAGGGCCAACCGCTTGGGACGTGCCTCTTCGACCCGCGCCATCAGTTTATTCAGTTTTTCCGTCAGGCCGGGGTATTCCGACTGCAATTTCTTGGTTGGTATAGATCCTATCTTGGCAGAAAACGGCGATTTCGCCGTGGCCCCTGTCAAAAAGATTCTCTCTAGGTTCGGAAGATCTCCGATCCCGAAATCAGTCACCAATGCGAGTTTTTCAGTGTTTTTCACATCGGTCGCGCTGCCTGTTTTCATCGCAGCGATGAGGGCACCGAAGAGCGCTGCCTCGTCGCCCAAAAACACTTCAGAGGCGATGACATTTTCGGACATTTGAGGATCGATCCCCAATGCCTCGCAGATTGCTTCCCAGGATGGATCCTGCGCAAAGGCTGCGCTGTGTTTCGCGACATCCTCCGAGATCTGTTGGAAATCCGTTCCCGTAAAGACCTGAGCAAATTGCGCCACCAGATCCGCGTCATCTCCCGCGGCCATTTCTTCGACAATCGTCTCCCGCAAGAGCGTTGCTGCGCGATCCTCCATCTCTCGAAACAAAGGCGAGACACCGGCCTCTAACGGAAACCGGCGCAGCAAAGACGCACAGAACGAATGGATGGTTTGGATTTTTAGCCCGCCCGGCGTTTCAATCGCGCGCGCAAACAGCGTCCGAGCATCCCGCAGTCTGGCGCGGTCCACGGGGCCATCGACGCCCAGCTCTTCAAGCTCATGCCGCAGCTCTCGATCATCCTTCATGGCCCAGGCACCAAGACGTTTGAACAGACGGTTCTGCATCTCGGATGCAGCGGCTTTGGTGTAGGTCAGGCAAAGAATATGCTGAGGCTCGACCCCCTGCAGCAAGAGCCGCGCCACGCGATCCGTTAACACACGCGTTTTACCGCTGCCCGCGTTCGCATTCAGCCATGTCGACGCCCGTGGTTGGGCTGCTTGGACCTGACGGCGTGTTGCATCGTTCATTTTCACGTCAGATCCTCCGGCTTGGGCGCGTCGGTCACTTCCCATTCCCCAAATCGCGCGAGCTGGTCATAGTCGCCGATGTCCGTATCCTTGCGCAGCGCGCGGCGGGCCGTGTAGCCCTGCTCGGGATCCTGGTATTTCGCAATCATCCGCTCGAATTCAGCCCAGATCTGCGCAGGCGGTGTGTCAACCAAAGGCGCAGCAACATCCTTCGGAGTATTCCCAAGACCAAGGTAAATCGCGGCTACCACTTCGGACGGGGTGATGCCTTCAAACCCGCCGCGTTCTGCCATCGCAGCCTCAAGCAACAGCTGCTTGTCAAAGAACTTTTGTTCCTCGGGCGACGGGGGCGTCCCGGTCTTGTAGTCATAGATCAGCAGATTACCGTTTTCGTCACGGTCGATCCGGTCGGCCGTGCCACTCAGAGTGAACCCCAGATGGGGAATTTCTGACCGGGCTCGGGTTTCAAACCCGGCGGGTTTGGCGTGTTTGCGACGAGAGGTTTCGCCCGCGATAAAATGCCCTGCGACCCGTTCCATGCGGGACATCCAGAGGGCGCGGGCGGCGTACCAAGGTACGTTTTCTGAAAGAATAGACTCTGAAATCTGCATCAAATGCGCGTGGGTCAGATTGTTTGGGTCCGCGTCCACGTCTTTGACGAATTGCTCCAGTACCTCATGCACCACGATGCCACGCAGCAGGGCATCGGGCAGCTTCATGAGTGGATCCAAGGCGCGCAAACGCAGCACATGTTTTGCGTAAATAGCATAGGGGTCGCGGATCAGCCGTTTGATCTCTGTCACGGACAATCGTGTCGGGCGCGCGCTGACGGGCGGCCGCGGGGCAGGGCGGTGCGCCGGCTCGGTTTGCGCGACGGCTTCGAGTTGCGCCACGCGGTCAAGCCAAGCCAAGCCACGAGATCGCATAGCCGCCAAAGCATCTGGCCCGCCTTGCTCCCTCAGACCGGACAAAAGGTTCGCGAGGCGGTTGATCCAGCGCGAAGGAACGGTTTCGGCCTCATCCGAGCGGATGGAGCGCGTCAACCAGACCTCTTTGGCACCGATGGCCTGCTGGAAGTCATGTGCAGACAGGCCAATCCGACGTTCTGGCAGCAAAAGCCCCGCGTCATGACGCATCTTTCGATTAAGCCAGGGGTCAGGCGACGGGCTTTCGGGCCAGCTGCCCTCATTCAGTCCGCCAAGGATCAGAAGATCGGCACCCTGCACCCGCGCTTCGAGGGTGCCCCAGATCAGGATATGCGGATGCGGTGCGTCACGATCCCGAACTTCGCCGCGCGACAAGACCGCGCCAAACAGGTCTGAATAATCGCCCGCCGTCATCGCGCCTGCGTAGCCCGCGTTGGACTGTAGTTGCGAGACAATGCGGATCGCCTCGCGACCGGCTTTCTCGTCCCAAAGACCACCGCTGCCGTCCGCAGCGGTAGAACCGCGCGCGATCCGTTCGGCCAAATCGAGGTGCGCTGTGACGCGTGCGTCCAGCGGAACTTCCCCGAGCGACACCTGATCGCAGAAGTGCGATGTAAGCCACTGTAACCAGTCCGAGGCATCTTTTTGTCCGGCACCGAAAGCCGAGAGCTTTTCAACTGTCGGAAAGGTGATCCCTTTGCGGCGAAGGTACAGTTCGAGGTCTCGCGTCAAACGAAGGTGCGTATTGCGGTCAGACCCCGAATGCGTCAGTGGGTGTTTAAGAAGAGTCAGCAAAGCCTCTGACGTCAATTCCTGCTGGAACAGAGCCGAAACATGCCGCAAAAACCGCCCCGGAGGCGACAATTGCAAAGGCGTGCCCGCCGAGTCATCGGGTAAGATGTTCCAGCGATCCAATGCCGCTGTAACCTGACGTGTCAGCATCCGATCTGGTGTGATCAAAGCCGCAGGTACCCCGTCCTCGGCCGCTTGCCTTAGGCGCATGGCAATCGCGAGGGCTTCGTCGCGCATTGACCCCGCTTCGACCAAAGTGATGCCTTCGCAGGCCGCGTCCAGATTGGTCAGACTTGGGCCTTCGGACAGCCATTGGTCTGTGACCGGCGCTGGGCGCAGGGCCAGCGACACAAGCCGATTACGCGCGGGGCTTGGCGCTTGGATCTCGGTCCAGGGTTGAACATCCATGGGCGACATATCCAAACCACGAAGGATCTTGTTGAACCGATATTGCGGGTGATCCTCTGCCGACAGCGCATCCCCAAGCGTCGCCCAAACAGAGGCCGGGGTATCAAAATCGAACCCGGGCAGGATCAAAGCCCCCTGCGGCAGCCGCGCGATAGCCTGCATCAGCAACATCGTCGTGCCCCGCGAACCGGTGGAGCCCGCCAAAATCACCGGATGATCCGGTGGCGCGACCTCCCACTGGGCAATCAGCGCCTCGACGATCTGTCTTTGGCGGGATTCCGCGTCCGGTTCCTCTGCGACGGTGGCCAGAAACTGACGGGCAATGCCAAAGAATTGCTGCGCCCGTTCCCAATGGCCCGATTGATCGCTGACATCCAACGCGGCAATCGCATCCGGGGATACGCCCTCGCCATTCATTTCGTCCATGAGCGTCGCGAGACTGTCTGCCAGATCAAAGAGCGACGCACGCGGGGCGAGATCGGGTTGTTGATCCAAAAGGCGGGCGATGATCTGGGTCAGTTCGAACCGTCGACGCAGAGGATTAACAGCCGGCGGCAGGGGGGTCTTGAGCGACTGCCCAAGGCTTGTCAGCAGCTTGACCCGCGGCAAGAGCATGGGCGGACCCTGATCAAACAATTGTCGCATCCGCCGCGCCATCCGCTGCGTGTTCACGATGACCTCAACACGCGCCATAGCCTCGGGGGGGTGGGACTGCATCCGCGCCTTGAGACCCTCGATCAGTGCGCGTGGAAAATCGACGCCGGGCGCGACGCCAAAAACGTTCGGCTTGCTGGTGATTTCAAACATCTTGCCCCCTCAAAAGCCCTTCGGCCAATGCGATCCCGTCCGGGTGTCCGACGTCGCACCATCGTCCGGGGTAGTCCAGCCCAAAGAGCCGCTTGTCCTGCGCAATCTGATCCCAGATCTCATTCAGTGAGAATGTTCGATTTGGATGGGCTCTTACACGGTCTGTTTTAATGATCTGAACGCCACCATAGACGAATTCGCCTTTTCGGGAAATCATGCCATTTTCGTCAATGCTGAAGTCCCCAGGAGAGACCCTACCAAGGCAATTTTCGACCCTAATACACCCTAAAAGCGCATCCATGCGTTTCGGGCTCCACGACTCTAACAAAAGACGAAACGGATTGGGACCGTCCCAGATGCAATCACTGTTGCTGGTGAAGACGGGGGATTGTTTCAGAAGCGGCAACGCTGCCTTCAAGCCTCCTCCGGTATCCAAAATGTCCGGTTTTTCGATGCTGATTATGGCGTCTTTGTCGGCAAAATGATCGACGATGTGATCGGCCAGATAGTGGGCATTTACAACTGTGATCTCGGGCGAAATGCTGTCAACCAAGTCCAGAGTGTGGTCGATGAGGCCTTTGCCATTTACCTTGATCAATGGCTTGGGAGTCGCGCGGGTCAGATCGCCCATGCGCGTTCCAAAACCAGCGGCAAATATCATCACTGAGGTGGGGGTGTCAGGCATTCGGTTCTCAGAAAATTCAGGTGAGTCTCGGCGGGAAATGGAAGTGTCTCATCTACAATCTTCCGCAGGTCATTGAGGCCCGGATGCGCCAAGTCGCGCTCCAGATACGCCCAGACTCGCGGAATGAAATCGACATAGCTGGGCCGGCGCAGCAGGCGCGACAGGCGAGCGAACATACCGATGATGCGCAGGTTGCGAATGGCTCCAAGGGCTGCATAGGTTGTGGTAAACTCATCCTCACTGATCGAGGCGCGTTTTCGAAAGTAGGTGCACATCTCCAGTTCGAAATCAGGAGAAATATCCCGCCGCGCATCTTGCAACAG
Source organism: Cognatishimia coralii (assembly GCF_037478305.1). Classification (NCBI taxonomy): domain Bacteria; kingdom Pseudomonadati; phylum Pseudomonadota; class Alphaproteobacteria; order Rhodobacterales; family Paracoccaceae; genus Cognatishimia; species Cognatishimia coralii. The sequence continues at coordinate 232,483 of NZ_JBBGAZ010000002.1, read as the reverse complement.
AGACACCACATCGAAGGCGGGGTGCCCCAGCATTGCATCCTGGAAATCCAACAGACCGGCTCTTGATGTGCCATTGCGCTGGGGAAGCCACATAATGTTTTCTGCGTGATAGTCTCGTAGCATCATGCAGCTTGGCTTCGGGAGCAGGTTGTTTGCGAGCGATTCAACCAAGTCTACAACCGACTGCCCCAAGGCGTCGCGTTCTCCGGTACTGGCGGGTGCGTACCACTGCCATGCTGTGGCGGCGAGCACTCCGAGATGCGCCGCGTCACAAATGGGCAAGTCTTGCGGCGCGGGATGTGCTTGAAGATGCAACAAAGCATCAAGAGCTATCGGATAGAGGCTGCCTTGATCGCCGGGCATGTCCGCGAAACGCAGGTCACCAAAGTCCTCCAGGACCAAAAAGCCCGGGGCTTCTGCATAGATTTCCGGAGCTGATAGGTGGATCTTCCTTAAATGGCGGCCGATCTTCAGGAATCGCGCCATTTCTTCTGACGGAGCTTGGGATGCATCCATCAAAATGGCCGTGTCCCGGGTCTGCTTGGTCAGACGAAAGTATTTACGCGCGGATGCGTCCTGGGTCAGCGCGGCTACTTCGGCCGAAGCCCAATCGGAGTTCGCAAGAAAGCGAGCGCCCTCGGGGTGAAGATCAGAGGTCATCCAGACCTGCGAGTTTTTCGTCCCACTTCGCAGCCTCCCATGTGAAGGTGAGCGCACGTTGGCCGGGATGTTCTGTCATACGCATGGACACCGAAAGGGCCGAGGACGGAGCAAGCTCCGCCAGTCGGTCGGGCCATTCGACCAGACATAGCGCATCGCTGAACGCGTCAATCAGGCCCAGTTCGACCACCTCGTCCGGACTGGTCAACCGATAGAGATCCGCGTGCCAGATTTCGAATTGATACACCTCATAGATCTGGACCAGCGTAAATGTCGGCGACGGAACATCCTCTGGCTCAGGCAAAAGGCTTTGGATCAGTGCGCGCGCAAAATGGGTTTTTCCAGCGCCGATATCACCGGTGAACAGCAGCACGTCGCCCGCACCCAGACGCGGTGCGATGGTTTTTGCCAGTTGGGTGGTGGCATCCGGGTCGGTTAAATCGAGCGAAAAACTGCGCTGGGTCATAGTGCAAAGATACTACGCCCTGCCTCACCTGCAACCAGCAAGCGCCTAGCTGGGTGCGAGTTTTTTTGCGTCGATTGGGACGGGCACAGTGCCTTCGTGAAATGTCAGAATAGTGTAACCACCCATGATCGGATCCGCTTGAATTCGCAAGATCTTGCCGGACTCCTGGTTTAACTCGCGAACCCAGCCATGTCGATCGTGATATAGGCGCAAATAATTGCTGAGACTCCCGATTATCAGAGTCTCTTTCACCTTATCTTGCCAAATCTTCTCGAAATCGACCCAAGTGAAATTTGCGATGGAACTGTCAGGGTCGACATGCCACATCTTTTGGAAAGCGGCATTGGTCATCGAGAAACTCCCTCCCGGTGAGACAACGGCGATTGCTGAGGGAAGATTGTTAATGACGGCTTTTGTGATGTCCAATTGCGCACGAAATCGCCTCTCCAGAGAAAGTTCGGCGCTGATGTCTTCGAACAGAAACGCCACTGCGCCATTTGGATGCGGGCGTCCAGTAACACGAAAAGTTTCGCCCGATGGCAGTGGCCAGATTTCGCGGTAGCGGTCGTCAGTGGCATCCAGCACCATATGCATGATGCGCTCACGCCAAGATCCATAATTGCGTGGCTCGGGGATCATGCGGTCTTGGCGGAGTTTGTCAAAGAAGGCGTTTAGCGTGGGTTCGCCGCTCAGGAAACCTGCGGGCAGGCCAAATTGATCCAAAAGGGCAGGGTTGAACAAGACAAGCCGCCGGTCCCTGTCAAAGATCGCTAGGCCGGTTGAGAGTTGTGCAAATGTCTTTGCCAGCGTCTGAACAAAATTTCGTCGGGCTTCATCCGCCTGCACGGCCTTGTCTGCGTTTACCGCAAAGAAAGTGCGCGACGCGCCGTTGGCAATCATCGTTATGTCAAAATGGCGAATGCTGCCGTGATGGTCCGAGTCATAAGACACACGAAACGACTCTCCAGATTTGAGGTCATCCGGAATTCGGATCTTCATTTTATCCGCGTGTTCGCCAAGCCGAAAACGATTGCCGCATTCTTTAAAAAAGGCAGGGTTCGCCCAAATCACCTTGTTTTGATCCGACATTCTCCAAATCGGAAATGGCGAGTCCATGGATGCGTTGGTCAAAGACTCAAACTCAGATACTGGGACTCGGACGCCAGCCTTGCGTTTGTTTTGCGTAGGCCAATTGTGGAGCGAGAGCTTCGCGTATTTGTTCCATTGTTCAAGCGTTGCCCTGAGTTCTCCGGGTCTTGCGTTGATTGGATAGGTTCGGATTGGATCGTTGCTGTTGCCCAAAGAGACCGGGATTGTGGCTATACGATTGGCAACCACGCCACGGACATGGGCCCAAGTCACGTCCTTAAGGTCCTGCGTCCCCAAGAGCGCGGTTGCGTCGCGATCAGCGTCAATCAATACGCCGTTCTCAAAGAGAAGCACCAGAGGCGCCTCGTCGCGTTGGTATTGCCAACGCCGCGAAGAAGAATGCGTAAAGGCGCCTCGAATCCCCACAAGTACGAGGCCAAGCACACAAGCGCCTATAAGCCCAAGCTGAATCGCTAGTAATGCAGAGTCAGAAACCAGCATTTTTCCCTACGGCATCGCAACGCCTAAGGATCAGCAAAAATGGTTAACAAAGTATTAACGAAAAGAAGATGGCGTGGGTGGCCTAAGTTGATCTACTGGATCTGCGGGTTCTCTGCGGACAGTGGGCTATCGGCCTGCGCTTCAATTGCCTTACGGGGCCAAGACACCTCGACAATGGCGCCGCTATGTGAGGCGGTCTCATACGTGAGGTTCGAGAAGTGCAGCGTTGCGCCCGTGCGTTCCAGCAAAGTCTTGGCTATAAACAGACCCAATCCCATGCCGTCATAGCCAGGCCTGCGCTTCTTGTCCTTTTCGCTTCGTCCGCGTCGCAACATCGGGCTACCGATCCGGCCAATCACATGATTGGGAAAGCCTGGCCCGTCGTCGATCACACTGACCGAAACAAACTCATTGGTCCAAGTGGCCTCAACCCGCACCGAGGACTTCGAGAAATCCACGGCGTTTTGGATCAGGTTGCGCAGCCCGTGCACGATTTCGGCGCGGCGTTGAACCATGGGTTCCTCGCCGAGGATGTCATCCGAAATGGTTTCATCAATGGTGACATCTTTGCCGCGGTCACTATGGGGTTCGGCGGCCTCTTCGATGACGGTCAAGAGGGGCAGGCTGCGCATGTGCAGATCGCTTTTGCCGGCTCTTCCCATGGATCGCAGGATATCCCGACAGCGATCCGCTTGCTCGCGGATCAATGCCGCGTCTTCCTGCAGTTCTGGATTGTCGGAGAGCTCTTCCATCAATTCGCCGCTGGTCAGTTTGATCGTCGCCAAAGGCGTGCCCAGCTCATGCGCTGCTGCGGCCACAACGCCGCCAAGATCGGTTAGTTTTTGTTCTCGCGCTAGGGCCATCTGCGTGGCGGCGAGGGCTTCGGCCATAGACGACATTTCGGATACCACGCGCTGGGAATAGATCGACGAGAACAGCACGGCGATGACGATCCCGGCAAAGCTGCCAATCAGAAAGATCTGCTGTGTTTCCAGAATGACGCCAGATGCCGTGCGCAGTGGGAAATAGAACTGGGTCATCATGGCCACCAAAGCAATGGTAACAGAGGCCAAAATCGCGGTCATCCGCACAGAAAGCGTCGCTGCAGAGATCGTCACTGGACCGACAACAAGGATCGAGAAGGGGTTGTTCAAGCCTCCGGTCAGAAACAAAAGAAAACACAGTTGCAGTAGGTCAAACAGCAAGAGCGCAGCGTTTTCGCTTTCCGTCAAAAGCTTGTTTTCGGGAAAGGTGAAATAGCCAAGGATGTTCACCAAAGCCGACACGGCAATGGCCAGAAAGCAAAGTTCGTATTCCAGATCTAGGTGAAAGAACTGCTGGGCCACGATCAGGGCGGTAACCTGACCGATGATAGCGATCCACCGCACCATGGTGATCGTCCGCAAAGAAATCCAATTGCCACGGCGATTGCCAGAGATAAGCTGGACGGGGGTTTCGGGCATGCGGCGTCTCCTTCTTGCGCAACAGGGATAGGCTGTCTGATCCTGATAGGCAAACCATGCGGTGGATTGGCGCGGTGATGCGAATGTGAAGCTCTGCTCTCTTGCCCCATTGTGAGAAGCGGCCTACCTATCGCCGTGACTTTGAAAGGATGTCCCTATGGTTCGTGCAATTGCCGCTGTGTCTACGGTTGCGATCCTCTCTTTATTGGGTGGGGTTTGGTATGTGTCGCAAAACCCTGGAGGAGACGTCTTTGCCCAGTGCCGCGCCTCGCAAGTCGCGGGTGGTGGCGGCGCGATTGGCGGTCCGTTCACTTTGGTGGATGAGGACAATAAGACCGTGACCGACAAGGACGTGATCACTGAGCCGACGTTGGTTTATTTTGGCTATACGTTCTGTCCGGATGCTTGTCCGTTCGATGCGGCCCGCAATGCCGAAGCTGTCGAAATCCTCGAGGGGCAGGGGATCTCGACCACGCCGGTTTTTGTTTCGGTGGATCCGGATCGCGACACGCCTGAAGTGTTGAAGGAATGGACGGACTATCTGCATCCGAAAATGCTAGGCCTGACAGGCACCGTCGATCAGCTTAAAGCCGCGACGCGCGCCTATAAGTCCTATTACAAGATCAACGAAAGCGAGGACGAGTTCTATCTCGTGGATCATTCGACTTTCACCTACTTGATGTTGCCCGAGCATGGATTCGTTGAGTTTTTCCGTCGCGACGCGTCTGCGGAGCAAATGGCAGATCAGATTGCCTGCTTTGTGAACAACGCATAAGATGAATGTGTTTGACGCAAAGTCGAATAATAGGTAGTTAAAATACCAATTATGGAATTGGAGGCCCAGAGATGGTTGACCAGGCACTTCTCGAGATCGGATCTGACAATAGTCTGTTGTTGGTCGACGACGACGAGGTTTTTCTGAAACGTCTCGCAAAGGCGATGGAAAAGCGCGGGTTTGCCGTTGAAACGGCCGAGTCCGTGGCTGCCGGACGCGCAATTGCCACCGCACGGCCTCCGGCCTATGCGGTTGTGGATCTGCGTCTGGATGATGGCAACGGTTTGGATGTCGTCGAAGTCTTGCAGGACAAGCGCGAAGACTGTCGGGTTGTGATCCTAACGGGCTATGGTGCGATTGCCACGGCAGTTGCGGCTGTAAAGGCAGGCGCCACGGATTATCTGGCGAAACCGGCGGATGCTCAGGACATCGTGAACGCTCTGTTGTCTGAACGTGGCGAGCTGCCTCCTCCGCCGGAAAATCCAATGAGCGCCGATCGCGTGCGTTGGGAGCATATCCAGCGGATCTATGAGCTCTGCGATCGCAATGTGTCCGAAACGGCGCGCCGTCTGAATATGCACCGCCGGACCTTGCAGCGCATTCTGGCGAAACGCAGCCCGCGCTAAAGCGCCCTTTTCGGGCGCTGCCTGCGGCGCGAGTATTTTTGGCAAGATGAAGAGACGTCAGTCTTTGAGGTCGTAGCGTTTGTGGGTTTTGCCTACGGTCTGGCCGCTTGGCAATGTCACGTTTTCCTCGTGTCGATAGGTCCGGAACCCGCGGCTTTGATAATAGGTGAGCCCGCTTTCGTTGTCTGACCGGATGTTGGCGTTGATCCAGTCAAACCCCAGAGCCAACGCGGCCAACTTTGTGGCCTCAAAAAGTTGCGAGCCGATACCAAGCCCGGTTTGGCCGATCTTGACGAAGGTTCCGATTTCACAGGCCTCAGGGGGCAAATCCGGCCAGGGGCCGATCCATTGAAAGCCCTGCACCTTGTCTTGGTCATCCACCGCCACGTGCCAAGCCGTGCGACCGGCATCGCCAAACAGCCAGCCCTCCATCTCGTCTTTGGTGACGTCCTTGGTCAGAGCGGTTGTGCCCCCGACTTTGATGATCTCATTCAGCAACTGGGTTGCGGACCGGACGTCCAATGCGCTTCCGTGGCGAATTCGAATGGTCATGAGAGATCGAAGCGCTTGAGGGTTTTGTCGACCACATGGCCATTTGCCAGTTCGATGCCGATCTGCCGATCATAGTCCTTGAAGCCTTTTGCTGTGTAATAGGCCAAGCCACTGTCATTGTCCGATCGTATGTTGGCGTTGATCCAACTGTAGCCAAGCGAGATGGCGGCGGCTTTGGTTGCGGCAAAGAGCTTGGTGCCGATGCCAAGCCCTGTCTGGCCCGCCTTGGCGAAAGTTGCGATCTCGCAGGCCTCGGGTGGAAGGTAGGCGGCTGTGGTGATCCATTGAAAGCCAACGCAATCGCCGGAGTCATCGATGGCGACGTGCCAAGCTGAGGCGTCGGTGGCTTCGGACATCCGGCCTACCAAATAGTCCGGCGTCACGGGGTCGGTGTATGCCGTGGTACCTCCGATCTCGATGATTTCGTTGAGCACCTCGGCCATTCCGTGTGCATCCTGTGCTTGTGCCGGGCGAATTGTGATGCTCATAGCGACCTCATCAGCGTGTCATGACGTTCTGTGAAAGCGCGCCGAACCTGAACCGGAGGGCGCAGATCGATTGTCAGGCCGTCTATGATCTCGGGTTTGGGCTGTCCGAAGAGTTTGGCGGCCTCAGCTTCCGTGAAACCCGCAATTTGAACCGCTTCCATGAAGGCCGAGACTTTATCAGCGCGTTTGATTTGCGCCTTCACGGTCTTGGGAATCACCGCGGGCAGTCCGAAGCGAATGTGGATCGCCGCCGTTAATCTTTCATCCAACGCCCCATAGCCGGGTCCGACCGCGGCTTTTACCGGAGAAATCATATCCCCGATGACATATTCAGGGGCGTCGTGCAAAAGCGCGGCCAAACGCCACTTAGTCGGGGCTTTGGGGTTCATTCGGGCATAAAGCTCTTCGACAAGCAGTGAGTGTTCCGCGACCGAATAGGCGTAGTCGCCCAGAGTCTGCCCATTCCAGCGCGCCACAAAGGCGAGGCCGTGGGCGATGTCTTCGATTTCGATGTCCACCGGAGTCGGGTCCAAGAGGTCAAGCCTCCGGCCAGATAGCATCCGTTGCCATGCGCGTGCCATGTGGTGTCCTGTATTTTTGACCGAGTGTCCCCTAGCTGGGCGGGGATCGCAATGGATTCTTGGCACCGACACGCAAAAACCAACCCCTGTGCCGTGCAGGGAATTTGTCTATCTATAGCAATTGTCACAGCGGGGGAGCGCGACAATTACAACATATAGTGTCATAAATTGGTTACAAACTCAACTTTCGCGCTTGAGTTTTTACAAAATAGCGCTGACACTCAATACGTTCGACTAGGTCTGTCGCCGAGATCTCCGCCGGGTGCGGGTGTATGTGCGATACAGTTGGATCAATATCTAGTGCGAGGGGGACGCGCGTTCCTCCCGCGTGTCCTCCTGCCAGAAACCATTCAGAGAGCAGGAGTTACTATGTTCAAACGACTGACAATCTCGGGACTGCTTTTCGGTCTTTTGGCTGTGGCGCAGCCGTCGCTGGCGCGTGAAAATTGTGGCGTTCGGGAGACCGTGGTCGCCAAATTGCAAAACAGCTATTCAGAAAGCCTCGTAGCGGGCGGGCTACAGGGCAACAAGAATGTGCAGACCATGGTAGAGGTCTGGGCGTCGGAAAAAACCGGCACTTTCACCATGCTTTTGACGAGCCCCGAAGGCGTGTCCTGTGTGGTCGCCGTGGGTACGAATTTCTTTACCAAAGAGCCCATGGAGTTGGCAGAAGGCCTCAAAGGCTAGACTGGGCGGGACTACGACCTACTTGACCATTGTCGCAAGCGCTCTTGAGTGTTATGCGAACGCGAAATTCGTACTGGTCAGGAGAGCGGGCATATGCCGACAGACTATATAGTTAAAGACATCGCGTTGGCTGGTTTTGGCCGCAAGGAACTCGATATTGCTGAAACCGAGATGCCGGGCCTGATGGCGCTGCGCAAGGAATATGGCGAAGAAAAACCGCTGAAAGGCGCGCGCATCGTTGGGTCTCTGCACATGACGATCCAGACAGCTTGCCTGATCGAGACGCTGGTCGCACTGGGCGCGGATGTGCGCTGGGCGTCCTGCAACATCTTCTCGACCCAAGACCACGCGGCGGCGGCGATTGCAGATGCTGGCATTCCTGTATTTGCGATCAAAGGTCAGTCTCTGGAAGAGCACTGGGACTATCTGGACAAGTCCTTCCTGTTTGAGGACGGCCCGAACATGATCCTCGACGATGGCGGCGACGCGACCCTCTATGTTCTGCTGGGTGCACGTGCCGAGGCGGGTGAGGACATCATTCCAGTGCCGCAATCTGAGGAAGAAGAAGTCATCAAAGCGCAGATCGCGAAACGTATGGCGGCCTCTCCGGGCTGGTTCACCAAGACCCGCGATGCGATCATGGGCGTGTCCGAGGAAACCACCACCGGCGTACATCGTCTCTATGAGCTGCAGAAAAACGGCCAGCTGCCCTTCCCTGCGATCAACGTGAATGACTCGGTCACCAAGTCCAAGTTCGACAACAAATACGGCTGTAAAGAGAGCCTCGTTGACGGTATCCGCCGCGCGACCGACACGATGATGGCGGGTAAAGTGGCTGTAGTTTGCGGCTATGGCGATGTGGGCAAAGGCTCTGCGGCATCTCTCGCAGGTGCAGGCGCGCGTGTGAAAGTGACCGAAGCCGATCCGATCTGCGCGCTGCAAGCCGCGATGGACGGGTTCGAAGTCACCTTGCTGGAAGACGAAGTCGCCACCGCAGACGTTTTCATCACCACCACCGGCAACAAAGACATCATTCGCATCGAGCATATGCGCGCGATGAAGGATATGGCGATTGTTGGCAACATCGGCCACTTTGACAATGAGATCCAGGTTGCGGCTCTGAAGAACCACAAATGGACCAACATTAAAGAACAAGTGGACATGATCGAGATGCCTTCCGGCAACCGGATCATCCTCTTGTCTGAAGGTCGTCTGCTGAACCTTGGTAACGCAACTGGCCACCCATCCTTTGTGATGTCAGCCTCCTTCACCAACCAGGTTCTGGCGCAGATAGAGCTGTTCCTGCGTGGAGATCAGTACAAGAACGAGGTCTACATCCTGCCAAAGCATCTGGACGAGAAAGTGGCTGCGCTGCACTTGGATCGTGTTGGTGCAAAGCTGACCAAGCTGACCGAAGAGCAAGCGTCCTACATCGGCGTGACGCCAGAAGGTCCGTTCAAGCCAGAGCATTATCGCTACTAAGCGACATCAAATAGACAAAGGGCCTCACTTCGGGGCCCTTTCTTTATGCGCAGGCAGCTTCCCAATCGTTGAGGAAGCGCATGATTTCCAGTGAGTCCTTTAAACGTGGGGATGGCCGTGGCGCTTTGGTTAAACCCGCAGCAAGGCTTGCTTCGACCATTTCGAGTTGGTGATCGAAAGCGTCTCCCTGAACATCGACCGAGTACTGCATTTCTGACCCATCATAGCCACGCCACGTAAACCCATTGGCTTCCGCATCCGGCAGCCATGGGTTGTGGTCAAAGCGGATCGTGCCTTTGGTGGTGGCAATCACGAACTCATGCGCCATGCCATAGCTGTCTGTAGAGTGTAGAGACGCGAGAACGCTGTTTGCAAAACGCACAGTCACAGCCGCGTCGCAGACGTTGGCGTCTTCGTTGAAGTTGCCCTGAGCGGTGAGGTCTCGGGCAGAAAACACCGCGTCTCCGCACATGGTCTGCACAACCAAATGCATCAGAGATACGGGATAACAGCCAAGGTTATAGAGCGTGCCTTTGCCGGCAGGATTGACCACTTGCCAAATGTCGGCGGCATAGAAACCTGTGATGTGACGCAGCTCTCCGACATCTTTGGACCGCAAGACGTCGACGAGGGTTTGATAGATCGGATGTGCCAAGTACATCAGCCCTTCGACAAAGAATTGGCCCGAAGAAACGACCGTTTCAGCCAAGGTCTCAGCGTCGTCATAGGTCGTTGTCAGAGATTTCTCGCAGAGAACCGCTTTCCCAGCAGTCAAAGCCACTTCTGAGGCCTCTCGGTGCAAATGATTTGGCAGGCCGATATAGATGGCATCTACGCCCGGCAGGGCGGCTAGCTCGGCGACAGTCTCTACACCTGTCCCAATCCCATATTGGGCCTGCAATTCGGCGCGCGTCTCAGCCGAGCGCCCTGAAATCGCGACCGCCTCAGATCCTTCGCGCCGCGCAATCGCGCCCAGCATGGCGTGTGAAATAAACCCGGTACCTGCGATGCCCCATCTGCTCATGATTGTCTCCTGCTTGGCCGACCTGACGGCCAGAAAGGCAGGACCATAGGCCAAGCATCTCAGGTGGGAAAGCCGAAACCCTAGGCTACGAGCGCTGACACAAACCCCTCGCGCAGCACCGCTGGATCGTAAGCCTTGCGCCCAAAGACTTCGCGCACCATGGGTTCGAAATGCGAGAGCGGCTTCATTGGGTACTCGGGATCAAAAGACGACTGATCCCAGCGCTCGCAAAAGGCGGCACAGCTGTCAAAGCACGGGTGATCCTTAAACTGATCCCGCGCGTTTTCGTCCCAGCCATAGTGTTTGCCGTAGTAGAGCATCTGGAAAATCCCATGGTGTTCGACCACCCAAGACACATCCCAGCGCACGAATGGACGGATGACCTCGGCGGAAAAACGATCATGGTTCTGTGGTGCAAGCCCATCACCGATGTCATGCAGCAAAGCCCCAACGATCCAGTCGATATCCGCCCCATCGGCCTCGGCGCGGGTGGCGGATTGCAACCCATGTTGCAGCCGGTTTATTCGATAGCCTTCCAGCGAGGCCTGCCCGTGCCGCTCCATCTCTTCCAGCACCCGATCGGCGGTCATGCCCAGATAGGGTTTCTCCAGCTCGGCCAGCAATAGGTAGTCTTCCTTGGTGCCATCCTTCATCTGGGTAAAGCTAACCAGTTTTTCTTCGCTCATGACGCACCTTCCGCCTGATACATGCCCACATTCCCTTCGGCCCCTGCGGCCAGAGTGGTGGATTGATGATTAAGAACCTCACGATAGAGCGCGAGGTCTTCGGGATCAAACAGGCGATTGGGGCCTGCGATATGGATCCAGCCGTTCTCGGCATCCTTGCCGCGCACAAGCATCGCATAATCACGCCCCTGCGCCGACTGCCGCACGCCCGGGGTGACATAGCGGATCGCCAAACCGATCCGGCGGTCATCGGAGGTGTTTGGCGCGGAGGCATGGAACGTCCGCCCATGGTGAAACGACATTTGACCGGGTTTCAGAGGCCCGTGCTCGGCTTTCATCTCGTCGATGCCCGCGATCTCTTGCCCGCGCGACAAAAGGTTGTCCTCATCAAAAGTGTCCTCATGCGCCACGATCTTGTTCTTGTGGCTGCCGGGGATGAACCGCATGCAGCCCGCCTCGACGCTTACGTCAGAAAGCGCGATCCAAGCCGTCAGCTCTTCGTCTGTTTCGCCCATACCCCAATAGGTGATGTCCTGATGCCAGCTGACGACGGATTTGGTGCCGGGCTCTTTGATGAAGAGCTCTACCGACCAGACCAAAAGGTCCGGCCCAAGGATCGCGGCAACCTGATCAAGGATCTGGGGCGTGCGCGATACCTGCGCGAGCAAAGGAATGACCAGATGTCCGTTCACGCGAAAGAACTGTCCCAGATCAAAGCCATCCGCACCAGCGGCATACATCTGTTCCAAAGTCTCAACCTGCTGGCGCAAGCCTGCCGCGTCCTCAGAGGAAAACGCGGTCAGACCGGCCACATAGCCTTTGTCGTGATAGTGCTGGGTCTCTGTCGGTGACAGTTGTCCTTGCATGGCATCTCTCCTCTATGCCTTTACTGGGAAAGCATGCGACCCAAGGTCAACGCGCGTCCACACCGAATACGTCACCGAAATGGTCGCTTTTCGCATGAATTTGCGGGGAATAGCGGGAAGTTTTCCCTTTGTGGGTTTCGCCAATCCGGCTAGGCTCACTCCCAAGCACCACTCGGCGCTGTCTTTAATGTTGTTTGCTTTTTTGCAGGTGGGAGAAAGAAAATGGGAAAACGCGACGATTTGATCGCTCAATACGCGGATGATCTGCGCAACAAATGCGGTATGGAGCCAGATATGGACCTGCTGGAAAAGGTCACTTTGGGCTGTGGTCCGGCGATCTATAACGCGGATGCCTCGACGGTGGCAGCGACGCAGGAAAGCGAGCTGGAAACCGTGAAGAACAACTTCCTGATCAAGAAGCTGGGCCTTGCGGATGGTCCGCAGCTGATGGATGCGATCAACTCGGTCATGGACACTTACGGTCGCTCTGAGCGCAACAAGTACCGCGCTGTGGTCTACTACATGCTGACCAAACATTTCGGCAAAGAGTCTATTTACGGCTAATTCCGAGGCCCGCGTTCGCGCGGGCTTTCCTACACCAGAGTTTAATCAAATTTCACTTTATTTATAACAGCTTGGAATTTGATTTTCCGCGCCACACTCGCTAGATCTCTGGGGAAACCATGATGCATTTACGTGCTTTGGTGTGTGGGATTTCGGGGGAACGGGGACGTGCTTTGAACAGGCGCGTCCCCGTTCGCATTTTCAGATCAGGGTCAGAACCAAGCCGATAATCGCGCTGCCGCCGGTCGCATAGATACCGTCCAGCAGGATCAGCGCGCGCGGCCGGCCGGCGAAAGTGTAGTTGGTCGCAAGCCACGGTACCGCCAGAAACAGACCGGCACCCAGTCCCGCGATCAGGCCTTTTCCGGGTTCAGTGATGCCCGACAACGCAAACATATGCCGCATCATGCCCGCCACGATGATCAGGCAAATGATCGACACGATATAGGGCATTGGGTTCTTCGAATTGGCAGGCCGCCCGTCCTCACCGACCTCAACCCCCGAAGCTGCCATCCAGGGTTTGGCCATCGCCATATACCAGACCGCGCCAAACACATAAGCGGCCACTGCAGCCGCAATCACACTCACAAAACCCATTCGTCCCTCCATGAATTGGGGTTTACGCAAGGGAACTATGCGAGAATTTTCGGGGTCTGGCTAGGTTTCAACGCCCGCTATGTCGCAGATCACCTGCCACTCGTCCTCGGTCACGGGCTGGACTGACAGGCGAGAGTTCTTGACCAGCACCATCTCGGCCAGACGCGGATCTGCCTTGATCATGTCCAGTGACACCGGCGTTTTCACAGGCACTACGGCCTTGATATCCACGCACTCCCAACGGTCGTCGTCGGTGGTGCTATCTGGATGGGCCTCGGCGCAGACTTCGACCACGCCGACGACGGATTTCTTTTTTTGGGAATGATAGAAAAACCCGCGATCGCCCAGTTTCATCTCGCGCATGAAATTGCGCGCCTGGTAGTTGCGTACACCGTCCCATTCCTCGCCCGCGTCACCTTTGGCAACCTGATCGTCCCAGCTCCAGGTCGAGGGTTCGGATTTGAACAGCCAATAGCGCATCAGCCGATCACCTTGTTCCACGCAGTGATTTCGACGGATTGAAAGAGATCGGCGGCTTTATAGGGATCCTGCGCGGCCCAGGCCTCGGCGGCGGCCATATCGGGCAAGTCCAGAATGATCAGCGATCCGCACATCTCGCCGTTGTCGTCCAGAAACGGGCCTGCCATTTCGACTGCATCGGTGGATTTCAGATAGGCCACATGGGCGTCGCGATTGGCCTTGCGGACCTCAAGTGCACCGGGTTTGTCTTTCGCAATCAGGGCAAAACGCATGGGTTATTCCTCTTTCGGGGGGCGGGCCAGAAGTTGCTCCATAGCCTCGCGTAGGTTGAGTTTCTGGTCAAGCAATCCGACGACCGCTTGGGTGATGGGCATGTCGAGGCCAAGTCCGGTCGCACGTGTTAGCGTTGCGCGCGCGGTGGCGGCACCTTCGACGGTGATGGTCGGGTCAAAGGGTTCGCCCCGCCCAAGCGCGAGGCCAAATTGATAGTTGCGCGATTGCGTTGAGCTGCAGGTCAGCGACAGGTCTCCGAAACCAGAAAGGCCTGACAAGGTGGCCCGATCCGCGCCCAACGCATGCGCCATGCGTTTCATTTCCGCAAATCCACGCGTCATAAGCGCCGCGCGGGCGCTTTCGCCGAGGCCCGCGCCAATGGCCGCCCCACACGCAATCGCAATGACATTCTTAAGCGCGCCACCGAGTTCGGCACCGGTGACGTCTGTTGTGCGATATATGCGCAAGTTTGGGGCTTTGAGAGCGTCTTGCAAGGCTTGGCCCTTTGCGTCATCTGCGCAGGCCAAAGTCAGGGCCGTTGGCAGACCAATGGCGATGTCTTGGGCAAAGCTCGGGCCCGTCAGGATCGCGCCGGTTGCGTCGGGGTATATGTCTTGGATGATGGACACAGGGCCTTTGCCAGTTGAAAGCTCGATGCCCTTACAGCAGGCGACCAGCGTTTTGCCGTTGAGCTGTGGGAAACTTGCAAGAACAGAGCGGAGCGTCTGAAGTGGCACGGCCAACAAAACCACGTCGGGCAGATCTTGGGGAAGGTCCGACGTCAACGTCACGAGGTCGTTGAAGCGCACGTCCTTTAGGCGGGCACTTTGTCGTGTTCTGTTTTGCGCCGCGATGGAGTTTGCATCTCGTCCCCAAAGCGTCACCTCTGCGCCGCCGAGGGCAAAACTCTGCGCCAAAGACGTGCCGAAAGCGCCAGCGCCCAGAACCAGAATGCTCATGCTTTGGCTCCTTTCTTGCCGCCACCCAAAAGGGCAGGGGCTTTCTTGTCCAGTGGCCAGCGAGGGCGCGCAACAAGGGACATATCGTCCTGATGCCCTGCCTTGAAACGTGCGAGGCCCGCATAGGCGATCATTGCGGCGTTGTCTGTGCACAGCGCGAGAGGCGGGGCGGTGAAATCCACTGCGTGATCTGCACAAACAGTCTCTAATGCGCCGCGAATGGTCTGGTTTGCGGCGACGCCACCTGCGACGGCAAGGGTCGGCGTTTCGGGATTTTCCGCGAGATATGTTTCCAAAGCGCGCGCTGTTTTCTTGGTCAAGACATCCGCCACCGCCGCCTGAAATGACGCGCAAAGGTCCGCGCGATCTTGGCGCGTTAGCCCGCCTTTCTCTGCGACCATTGCATCGCGCGCGCGCAGCAGAGCAGTCTTGAGGCCAGAGAAGGACAGATCACAACCCGGACGATCCAGCAGTGGCCTTGGGAACGCAAAGCGCCTGGGGTCGCCCGACTTGGCTTCAGCTTCGACGCTGGGGCCGCCGGGTTGCGGCAGGCCCAAAAGCCGCGCGGTTTTGTCAAAGGCTTCTCCGGGGGCATCGTCAATGGTGCCGCCCAGACGCGTGAATTCTTCAGGTCCGTGTGCTATCAGAAATTGGCAATGCCCACCGCTCACCAATAGCATCAGATAGGGAAAGGCGATCTGATCCGTCAAACGCGGCGTCAGCGCATGGCCCGCAAGATGGTTCACGCCGACCAACGGAATACCCAGACCCGCCGAAAGCCCTTTGGCACACATCACGCCAGAGATCACGCCACCGATCAGCCCCGGTCCAGCGGTGACAGCGATGGCGTTAACGTCTGAAAACCCTATTCCCGCCTTAGACAAAGCCTCTTCGACCGCCAAGTCCAGCTTTTCGGCATGGGCCCGCGCTGCGATTTCCGGAACGACACCCCCGAAAGCAGCGTGTAACTCGGTCTGGCCATAAACCACATTGGACAGGATTTTCGGCGCGGCCTCGCCTGATTGGCGCACCACGGCCGCCGATGTGTCATCGCAGCTGCTTTCGATACCGAGAAGGGTGAGAGTGTCCGTCATGGTCTGCCATTGCGCCGTTTGATATGGGCAGGTAACACTCTAGGCCCGCGCAAACAATGGGTGAGACAATGTCCGCCGTGAAACCCGTGATCATCCTGACCCGCCCCGCAGCGCAAAATGCGCGGTTCGCGCAGGCTATTGAGGCCAGCGGTCTTGAAGCGAGGATCATCGAGGCTCCGGTGACCCTGATCATTCCTGAGCCGCAAACCGCTGATCTGAAACCAGCGGCAACCGCGATCTTTACCTCATCCTATGGGGTTGAATACGCGCCCGGAGGAACCGGTGTTGCGTGGTGCGTTGGCGACAGGACAGCGGAAGTTGCCGTTACGAAAGGCTGGCAAGCGCGGTCCGCAGGCGGAGACGCAGACGCGCTCTTCAAGCGGATTTGCGCCGATCTCGCGGGCGCTGAGGTGCAGGACACGCTCGTGCATTACTGCGGAAAAGAGACGCGTGGTGATCTGAGTGGACGGCTCTCTAATGTTGGAATTTCCACCCAACGATGTGTGGTTTATCGGCAGGAGAAACAGGCGTTGTCTGAGGACGTACACCAAGTCATATTAGGCTCTGATAAGGCTATTTTTCCTGTTTTTTCGCCAAACTCGGCTCAAAGGCTTGTGCAGCAGTTGCCCGCGGGCTCCAAAGTGGATTTTGTCGCAATTAGTCAAGCAACAGCTCAGACGCTCCCGCCAGAGATGGTCCGTAATGTGGCGGTTGCGAAAACCCCCGATGCCCAGTCTTTAATCGAAGCGCTGCGTGACATGGTTTAGGGGGAAAAAGCTGCGGAGTGACGCATTGTAGCACTGAGGGTGCTAACTTAGATTGATAGTAACGATTTGAAGAATACGGATTCGAAAGGGAAGATCGTGGCGAAAGCGAAAAAGAGCGATACGTCGGACGATCAGGACAAAACGCCCTCAACTGACGTGAAAGATGACGTTGTCGAGGCCGAAGTGCTTGAGGAAATTCCAGCAGAGGCCGAAGAAGCCGCCGCCGATGTGGAAGACACGTCGGATGAGGCAGAGAGTGCCGCTTCGGAAGGTGATGCAGCAGAGGACGAGGACGCCTCTGATGAGGACACCGAAGAAGAGGCTCCTGCCGAAGATGTTCATCCCGAACCGGAAACCAACGACCTAGAACCCGAACCAGCGCCTCAGCCCACGCCGGAACCTGCGCGTTCGAATAGTGGCTTTGTGCCCCTTCTGATTGGCGGTATCCTTGCCGGAGGCATTGGCTTTGGGGCTGCCCAAGTTTTGGGACCTCTGCAATCAGGCCCGGACGAGGCGACTTTGGCGTTGCAGTCTCAGGTGCAAGAGCAGATGGCATCCATCGAAGCCCTGCAAGCCCTGGTCGAGACATCGCAAGGCGCGGCGGATCAGTCCCAACAAGCGGCGTCGACGTTGCAAGGCTCTGTTGACGGGCTGACCTCGTCTTTGGCGGCCATCAACGGCCAGTTTGACGACATAGCAAATGCGCTTGCCGGATTGGATGCGCGGATCATCGAGCTGGAAAAACGTCCGCTGACCCAAGGATTACCGTCCTCGGCGATAGAAGCATACGAGCGCGAGCTTGAAGAGCTGAAGGCCTCGGTTGCGTCGCAACGTGCCGAAGCACAGGCCATGGAAGAAAACGCCAAGATGACGGCACAACAGGCCTTGGCCCGTGCAGCACTCACGCGAGTCTTGTCAGCGCTTGACGCAGGGCATTCGTTCCGCGCGCCCCTCACGGATTTTGCGACGGCAACCGGTTCGCCAGCTCCTGCCGTCCTTGAAAGCCTTGCCGACACCGGTGCCCCAAGTCTTGCGTCCTTGCAAAGCAGCTTTCCGGATGCCGCCCGCGCAGCCCTTGCCGCCGCGCGCCGTACTGAAGGCCAATCGGGCAACCGCCTTTTGTCCTTCATGCAATCCCAGCTCGGCGCGCGCTCTGTCACGCCACAGGAGGGGGACGATGCGGATGCCGTCCTCAGTCGCGCTGAGGGCGCTTTGACATCGGGCAATCTGACGGATGCCTTGGCGGAATTGGCCGCCCTGTCTGAGGACGCTCAAGCCGAAATGGCAGAATGGATTGCCAGCGCGCAGACCCGCCAAGAGGCCCTCGCCGCTGGCGAAGCTCTCTCTCAAGCACTCAACACGAATTAAAGGTCGCTCATGCTCTGGTCTCTTACCAAAATCCTTCTTTTCGTGGCGGCGATCGCAGGCCTGACCCTTGGTGCGGGCTATTTGTTGGAAAGCGACGGGGGCGTGATGCTGACCGTTGCGGGCGTGGAATATACGCTCAGCCCGTTGATGTCGGTGATCGCGCTTTGTGTGTTGCTTGTGGTCCTGTGGGTTTTTCTCAAGCTTATGTCGCTGTTGGTTGCGACGCTTAAATTCATCAATGGCGATGAAACCGCGCTTAGCCGGTATTTTGACCGCAGCCGAGAACGCCGTGGCTTTCAGGCTCTGACCGAAGGCATGATGGCCTTGGCTTCGGGCGAAGGTCGGGCCGCTATGGACAAGGCGCGCAAGGCAGAACGGCTGTTACGGCGTCCTGAACTCACCAACCTGATCACAGCGCAGGCCGCTGAAATCACTGGCGACAAACGTAAGGCCGAAGAGGTCTATAAACGGCTTTTGCAGGATGATCAGACCCGATTTGTGGGTGTGCGGGGCCTGATGAAGCAAAAGCTTGAGGATGGCAAAACTGAAACCGCGCTCAAGCTAGCCGAAACCGCTTTTGCCCTGAAGCCGCGCCATGTGGAAACCTCTGACATTTTGCTCAAGTTGCAAGCGGACAGCGAAGACTGGAAGGGCGCGCGCAACACGCTGAACGCCAAACTCAAGCACGGCACGTTGCCCCGCGACGTACACCGTCGTCGCGATGCGGTTCTGGCCTTGTCCGAAGCGAAGGCGCTCTTGTCAGAGGACGCATCGATCTCCGAGCGAGAGGACTTTATTGAGGCCAACCGCCTGTCGCCGGATCTGATCCCGGCAGCAGCAATGGCCGCGCGCAGCTATATCGCCAAAGGCAAGCCTCGGTTCGCGATGAGGATCCTGAAAAAAGCCTGGGAAGCACATCCTCACCCTGATCTTGCCGCCGCCTACGCCGAAATCGAGCCGAACGAGACGCCTCAAGAGCGGATCAAGCGGTTTGGGGTTCTAGTCAAACCGACTTTGGACCATCCGGAAACCAAGATGCTGATGGCCGAATTGCAAATCGCCGCCGAGGATTTTCCAGCGGCACGCAAAGCGCTGGGCGACTTGTGGGAAGCCGACCCCACCGCAAGGTCTCTGACCATCCTTGCGGCGATTGAAAAAGGGGAAGGTGCTGCGGACGACATCGTCAAAGGCTGGCTCGCCCGCGCAGTCAACGCGCCACGCGGGCCGCAATGGGTTTGCGACAAGTGTCACAATATTCACGGCGAATGGGTACCGGTCTGTGGCAATTGCGGAGCGCTGGATAGCCTAAGCTGGACTGCGCCGTCGTCCGACGACACAGGAGGACCTGTTTCCGTCGATATGCTTCCTATGATCGTCGGTGCTCCTGAACCGATGACGGGCGAAATTGTGTTTTCCGATTCCGTTGGGAGCGGCGATACAGAAGAAGAAATTGACGAAGAGACGGTCGCCCACGAGCCGACAAAATAGGCCTTTTCCATCCCGGGTCGGGGTGTTAAACCCCGGCCTCAGGCGCCGCTGTAGCTCAGCTGGTAGAGCACGTCATTCGTAATGATGGGGTCGTAGGTTCGAGTCCTATCAGCGGCACCATCAAAATCTGACAACACTGAATAAAATGTAAGGCGCTTTGGTTTTCCGCCTTATTGTCCACCTACGCGTAGGCGAATAGGGCGCGATTGGTGGCGGTTTAAGACGGGGTGCGCCCCGGAACAGTGTAGACTGTCTCGACCTAGACCAGAAATGCGGAAGCATATTTTTGGTATCTAGTTGAGGTCAGCGTATTCTAGGGTGAGTCTCAGGGGATTTTCACAGTTTAGACAAAGTAATTTTGTTTCTAAAACAAGCGGTTATCTTTCAAGTGTCTACATCGATTGTTTGCATAAAACTAAGCCAAAGACTCTACTTTGTTCCCTATGTAGCGATCTGCACCGTTTTATTCACGGTCTCGTTGAATCTCGGCGAGCGCGGGCGGACAGGACACGCACCTGTAGCTTTGTCCGCTCTTTTCGGGTGTCGGGAGCTGTTCCCTCGTGTTGAGACCGCAGTTTGGTCGCCGAAGTACGAAGAAGTGAGGCACACGCTCTTAGATCTGAGCGGTATTTTCTGCGATAGCAATACAGGGTTTTTCAAAGGGGCGGAAAGCGGATTTTCGCAGCGCGTGCGAAACCAACCGCCGATGACGTAAGTCTTTCTCATTTTTGGCGACTAGGTTCACAAAAATTCAGAAAACACGACGGAATGCTTTCAGCCGGTTTGCGACTGAGAAAATTTTAGTTTGATTGTTCCGCCAAATTTAGAGTGAATCGCACAAAGCCAAATAAATCGAGAGGTGACCAGTTCTTCCTGACTGATTGCGTGGGTTGGGGCTGTTAGAAAAGGCAGTGAAATCCCGGTTTGCCAATTTGTTATTTCTGTCCAAGAAGGCTTGTGGCGTCACTCCGGTTCGGAAATATTGAACCTCTTTCCGGTCGCAAAAATCTTGTAGCTGCGCAGCTCAGGGCTGTACATTGGGTCTCCCTCAATAAGGCGCACGATTTCGTCGCGATCTGTCGCACGCAAGATCCAGATGCCGCCTGTCGGATCAGAATCTTCAGCCCCCGCCAAGGAACCGCCATCCAGGAAAATCTCGGTCCGAGATGTCAGGTATGCGACGTGCTTTTCAAAGTGCGTCTTGCGCCGTTCAAGCATTTCTGGCGCGTCATTGAATATCACGACCCAATGATTCATCGGCTTTCCTATATCTCAAACGTCATAAGGTCTTCGGCAATCGTGGCCCGCGCTCCAAATTCTAGACTTGCGTTTTGTTGCGCTTTTTCGAACCGTGTTGGTTCGTCCATGTACTTCCTGAAATGCGTGATGACTAAGGCCTTGGCCCCGACACGTTGCGCGAGTTTGCCGATTTCCGTTGGGGTTGGCGTGACCGCGGCCATCGCGTTGGACGCATCGCTATCTTCAAGGCGATAGCACCAATGCAGCAAAAGGTCAGCATCCTCAGCAAGGCTTTCGAGGTCCTCGCAAAGGCCCGCGTCTCCTGAGTAGACAAATCGTTTGCCCCCAGCATCCAGCGCAAAGCCCATGCAGTCCAAAACAGGCTGCGCGTGGGGAACCGCGCAAGAGCGAATACGCCATCCCGTTCCTTCGATTGTATCGCCGGGCGTGATCTCTTGGACGATCGGCGCGGGCCATGGGCGGGGCAGGGTGCCACCACGCTGAACCCAGACTTCTTGGCTATGGGGCAATTCTGTTCGCGCGATAAGATCATGCGCAAGCACTCCGTCGCGTCCAAAGTATCCCTTAGTGATCTGAGCAATCGGCGCAGGCCCAAATACTTTGATCGCTGCGCCACCCTCGTCCCATGCTGCATGCACCAATCGGGCATAGTCCATCATGTGATCCGAATGCAGGTGGCTGAAAACGATGTGTGTGATGTCAGAGGGCAGTCGGCCCGATCTTAAGAGATTGTCAAAGACGCCACCGCCGCAATCAAAAAGTATGCGATCCGCGCCAACTTCAATAAGGTAGCCGCTGGAGGCGCGACGTTCATAGGCCTCTGGCGAGCCTGACCCCAAGATTGTTAGCTTCATTTTGCCATCTCCGGTGGTGGCGTGGCACCTGGCGCGCCGAGGCCCAAAGCTGCGTCTCGTCCACCAACGCGCTCGACCAAAGATGCCTGATCCGCGAAAGCCTGCGCGTCGGTCGCTGCGGGATCGCAAATTGCGCTAAGCTCTGCGTGGAGTTCCGCGAGTTTTGCGGCACTGTCTGGATCAGTGGCCAGATTGCGCAATTCTTCAGGATCTTCGGCCAGATTGAAAAGTTCGTCAGGGAAGCCGACATAATGGATCAGTTTCCAATCTCCCTTGCGCAGCATGAAGGCACCGGACACTGCGCCAGCGGCGTGGTATTCCGAGAATACGACGCGTTCTTTGGGCGAGTCCGCCGCAATCGACGAAAGGTCCGTGACGCCGTCCGTTGGGGTGAAGTCGGCCTCAAAATGGGTTGCAATCGTTGCCGCAAGATCCAGAAGGCTGACAGGCGTATCACATGTGCCTGTGGCGACATTTGGCCCCGCCATGATCATGGGAACCGCCGCGCTTTCCTCGTACATGTTTGACTTGCCCCAAAGGCCGCGCGCCCCAACGTTGTCACCATGATCTGACGAGTAGATAATCGTCGTGTTATCGAGTTGGCCGCACTCTTCCAGAGCCGCAAGGATTTGGCCGATATTGTAATCGAGCCATGAGCAAAGCCCATAATACGCCCGCAGCGCGGAAATCCGTTCATCCTCGCTTTTGAACTTGGCCTCACTGTCCATGAAGGCGTTTTGCTTTTCCACCCATGGGTGGCGTGGATGGCCTTTGTTCGGGTGAAGTTTTACCTCAGGCATCATGTCTGCCGGATACATGTCATAGAACTCCTGAGGCACCACCAATGGGAAATGCGGAGCCACTAATCCCACATAAAGGCACCACGGGTCTTCGCCGCCATTTCGATCGTCAAGCCAGGTTTTTGTGCGCGCGACGACCGCTTCGTCGTAATCGGTGTATTTGCTGTTCCCAGGCCCGATGTAGTCACCCAGCATGCGGCCGGGCCCCAGAATGCGTTCGTCTTCCTTACGTATGCTTGCCCAGACCATTCCGACGCCGTCGGCAACCATCATCGGAATATGTTCGACGTCAAAACCTGCTGGGTCTTCCTCTGATCGATAGTGGAGTTTGCCGATGCTCTCAACTGGCACACCTTTTTCCTGAAGAGCATGCCCCCAGCCGCGGATTGACCCCTCGTAGGGCATCGCATTATCCCACATGCGCGTTTGATGAGGATAGAGGCCTGTTGCAAAACTCGCGCGGGCGGGCACACAGATGGGGCAGGGCGTATAAGCGTTGGTAAAGCGCATGCCCCGAGCCGCCAACCTGTCCAGATTTGGTGTTTTAACAAATGGGTGCCCGGCGCAACCCATCGCGCGGGACTGATGTTCATCCGATAGAATAACAAGGAGGTTGGATTTGGTCATGGGATCTCGCGTGTTTTCGAGGCGGCTTCAAGTTTGTCGATCACTTTGTAAAACACCTCGAGGTCATCTTTGGAGACGTCCTTCAGCAAAAGGTCCTGTCGGGCTTGCATGATCGGCATAGCCTTGGCGCAAATATCGCGCGCGCGCTGCGTCAGGGTCAAATGCTGAACGCGTTTGTCCATCTCGTCGGGTGTTTGTTCCAGCAGTCCTTTGTCAACCATGGAGGCGATTTTTCGGCTCAGCTGCCCTTTGTCGATTTCGGTAATGTCCGACAACTGCTTCAACGTGTTGAATTCAAACCATTCCAGAGTTTGCAATATGCGCCATTCGACAAGCGATAGCCCGGAACTGGTTTTTAGGATCGATGTGGCTTGAGCGTTCAGGCTCGCCTGAAGCCGCGCCAGCCGGAAGGTGACAAAGGATGTGAGTTGCCGTGGTCGGGGTTTCTGATCCTGCTTCATGGGGCAACATTTTCAGAGTTAAGTTGATAGGTCAACTTTTTATTTGACAGGTCAACTAAATTGTGGATTCCTAGCTGGCAACAACATTTTGGGAGGAATGAAAATGAAAAATCTATTGAAAGCGGGAGCTGCGGCTGCCGTTCTGGCAGTCTCGACGGCGACTTCGGCGTTTGCGGACGGGCATGGATGGTCCCCTGAGGGGCCTATCAAAATGATCATCGCATTTGCTGCGGGGGGTGGTGCTGACACCTCTGGTCGCCTGATTGCCGAAGAGGTTCAAAAGGCGACTGGCTGGGAAATCATTCCAGAGCAAGTTACGGGCAAAGGCGGTGTGAACGCAGCCGTAGCGCTCAAGGACATGCCGGCCGATGGCACGAGCATCGCTTTGATCGTGACCGAAACGCTTGGCTACAACGCTGCCGCAAACCCCGGAGCGGGCATCACGCCCGCTGACTTTACGGGTCTGACGACAACTGCTGGTTTCCAAATGGGCATCGTGTCCAAATCCGACACCGGATGGACCTCTTTTGCTGATATGATTGCTGCGGCCAAAGGCGGTCAGGACATCCGCTTTGGTACAATGAGCCCGAAGCTCTCTGACCTTGCTTTCCTGTTGGGTGAAGCACAGGGCGTTGACTTTAATATCGTACAGGTCCGCGGCGGCCGTGCCGTTCTGAATGGCGTCACCGCAGGTGATATGGACGTAGGCTTTATGGCTGGCATCCAAGGCAAAGGCGTCGCCGCTGGCGATCTGGTAAACCTTGCCTCTGCCCTCACGGTGCCTCTGAAGCAAACGCCTGATGCGCCAACGATGGCTGACCTTGGTGTGGATTTCACTGCGGATGGCTACTTTGTTTTTGTGGCACCTGCCGGTCTGCCTGATGACGCGCGAGAGGCTTTGACAAACGCATTGGCTGCGGCAACGACAACAGGTGGCGCAGGCGCCATGATCAACAAGGCCTTTGGTGGTGCTCAAAACATCATGGGTGCCGATTTGGACGCCTTGCTCGCCGCTGACTATGAAAGTGCAGGAGCGCTTCTAGAAGCAGTTCAATAAATTTCCAAAACTTCATACTCCGAGGCCAAGCCAATGTTTTCTAACTCTAAAGCAGAACGTTGGCTTGGCCTTTTTTGTGTCGCCTTTGCCTTGGTGTTGATTTTTGTCTGGATTCCCCACGACGTCGAAACAGGGGCGTTTCAAAAGGTGCGTCGACGATTGACCATTGGGGATAGCCTGGCGCCAATGGTGGCGGGGGTCGTCATTCTGCTCGGGGGGGTATTGACGTATCTTTCCCCATCGGAAAACGCGAAAACACTGGACCGCAAAGCAATCCTCTGGGTTTGTCTTGTGGTTCTCTCAGTTGCTGTTTCCATCACGATCATGCGTTGGTTCGGGCCTCTGGTGACAGAGTTACTGACCGACCAAACCTACCGCAGTTTACGGGCCACAGCGCCGTGGAAATATGTGGGCTATGTGAGCGGAGGAGGTGCTCTGGTCTATCTTCTGATCGGAGTTGCCACGCGATCCTGGTCGTTGAAATACCTTTTGATTGGCCTGCTTGCCGCGCTGTGTATGGCTCTGTTTTACGACCTGCCATTTGAAGACCTTCAATTGCCGCCAAATGGAGATGTCTGATGGGCATTTGGGACCACGTTCTACTTGGGTTTCAGGCCGTTTTTCTGGGAACAGAGGCCTTTAGCATATTCGGTCTGCCGATTTCTGTGACTGTCCTGATGGTTTTGGGCGGCTTCCTTTTGGGCATCGCTGTGGGGGCCACTCCGGGTCTTGCGGGGCCCATGGCAATGGCCATCGCCCTGCCGATTTTGATCTCGATCTTTGGGTTTTCTTCAGATGCGTTTCTACCGGTCCTAGGGTTTCTCGTCGGGATCATGAAGGGTGCGACAGTTGGGGGTGCAGTGCCCGCAATCCTCTTTAATACGCCCGGAACGCCCGACGCCTATATGACAACGCTTGACGGCTGGCCGATGTCAAAAAAGGGAGAGGCGAAGAAGGCGCTTCGAGTGGCCCATTTCTCTTCGGCCTCTGGGGACACGTTCTCTGATATCGTGCTAATCCTTTGCGCCCCGTTCTTGGCCGTTTTGGTTGAAACCTATCTCGACCTTCCGGAAAAGACGGGGCTGCTGCTGCTGTCTTTGGCTTTCATCGCCTCTGTGATCGGGAACTCGGTTGGCAAAGGTCTGATCTCTATGGGACTTGGCCTATTGGCCGCGATGGTCGCAACGGGCGAAGATTTCTATCCTCGCCTAACAATGGGTATCCCAAGTTTAAATGAGGGCTTCCCGATCGCCTCTGCGATCCTCGGCGTTCTTATCATTGGCGAGGTCTTTCGACGCCTTGAAGACATGCGCTACGGAGGCGTTCAAAAACAGGGACAGGCCGTAGCAAGTGCATCCGCGTCTTCTCGGCTTGGGTGGGCAGGGTTGCGCCCCTTGCTTCCGTATATCGGACGTTCGGCCGTTATTGGCACGGCCATCGGGGCGCTTCCCGGCATCGGGTCAACGCTGGCCGCAACATTGGGCTATTCCACCGGCAGCACGCGACATGAAAAGACCAAAGCACCTGATGCCCCAAGTTTCGGCGAAGGGGCGCCTGAGGGCATTGCCGCGACGGAAGCGGCAAATTCCAGCGTGTCCGGCGCGAACCTTATTCCAGTCCTTTCCTTGGGTATTCCGGGCAATGCCGCCGCTGTTTTTCTGATCCTGGCGATGGATACAATTGGCGGCTTCAACCCCGGTCCATCGGTCTTTCGCCTAAGTGGCGATGGTGTGAATACGGAAATGGTTTTGGCTTTCGGATTGTTCACGACCATGTTTTTGGCAAACGGTCTCAATTGGACAATCGGAGGCCTGTTCATGCGCGTCGTCGGCGTTATGGCCCGTATCCCGAACCATCTCTTGCTTCCGATTGTTTTCCTGATGACCCTAACGGCGATCTATGTCCAAGAAACCAGCCTTGCGGCGATTTGGATCACGCTTGGGTTCGGCGTGCTGGGGTACCTCATGCGCAAACTCGATATATCGCCATTGCCCTTTGTGATTGCCTTTATTCTATCTGGCAAACTCGAAGACACCGCACGCCAGGCCTTCGCTGCAACTGGCGCAGATCCGTTCTTCTTGTTCAAAAGCCCGGTCGCGCTCGCCTTTGTTGTCCTAACCGTTGTCGTCGTCGTTGCTAACCTGAGAAAGTCTTCTAAATGAGCCGCCCAAACATCCTTTTGATCTCTGCAGACCAACATCGTGCCGATTGCTTTGGGTTTGAAGGGCGGAGCATTAAGACGCAGCATCTGGACAGGCTGGCGGCAGACGGCACCCATTTTTCGAATTGCATCACGCCAACAGTGGTCTGCCAACCAGCACGTGCATCCATCCTGACAGGGCAGCTATGTCGGACGCATGGCGTCCACGACAATGGCATCGACCTTGATCCCGCGATTGGAGAAAAGGGATTTGCGGGCGCTATGTCGGCGGCTGGCTATGACACAGCCTACTTCGGCAAGGCGCATTTCTCGACGTATCATACCTTCGAAGCCACCGGCACGCCTGAGTGTCTAAAATCCTCGGCCAGCTATCCCGACACGTGGAACGGCCCCTACATGGGCTTTGACCATGTGGAGCTGATGCTTGTCGGGCACAATTGGTTCCTACCGGAAAAACCGCCCCATGGTCAGCACTATGAGCGCTGGTTCTATTCCGATGGGAAAGGGGATGAAAAGAACGCACTTTACCAAGAAAACGCGGGCGATACCAAAGGCGCGGCTCAGACGTGGCATTCCAAATTGCCGGTGGCCTGGCACAACTCGACATGGACTGCCGACCGCACAATTGATTGGCTTGAAAATAGTCGCGGAGATTCACCGTTCTGCGCTTGGGTGAGCTTCCCTGACCCGCACCATCCCTTTGATGCCCCTGAACCCTGGTCGCGATTGCACGATCCGGCCGAAGTAGACCTTCCTAAGAACCGCGTGCGTTCCTTTGAGGGGCGCCCTTGGTGGCATGAAGAGGTCCTAACAGCAGAACCGACAGGCGCAAAAAAAGACGCCGAAGTTCGCAAGTCCTATAGCCGTATCGCTGAACAGAGTGATGAGCAACTGCGCGAGATTATCGCCAATACCTACGGCCAGATTGCACTTATTGATCACAACGTAGGACGTATTCTCATCGCTCTCGAAGAAGCAGGGATCGCTGACGATACAATAGTTATCTATATCTCTGATCACGGTGATTGGCTTGGCGATCATGGGCTGATCTTAAAGGGGCCCATGCACTATGAGGGCCTCCTTAGGGTACCGATGATCATGCGCGGCCCTGGCGTGCCCAAGGGTAAGAAGGTCGATGAACCTGTTTCGACCCTGGATCTGGGGCCAACGTTCTTTGACTATGGCGAGGCCGTGGCGCTTCAGCCGCAGCATGGCGAAACGCTTAGGCCTTTGATCGAAACCGAAGAGGCGACAAGAGAGTTTGCCATGAACGAGTGGGAGCTTTTGCCAACACGCGCTGGGGTCGCCCTTAGTTTGCGCACAGTGCGCACGAAAACGCACAAGTTGACCTATGATCTAAGGTCCAAAGCTGGTGAGCTTTATGATCTAGCGAGCGATCCAGACGAGATGCAGAACCTGTTTGATGATCCTGCGCATAAAGATGAACAAGACTATCTGATGGAACTTTTGCACAAACGTCCCGACGATATGCGCCCAATCCAAACCCAGGTCGGGATGGCTTAGGGCCAGGTATCGATTGCATTTCTTTTGCAATTCTGGCGCGGAAAAGAGATAGGCATTCTCAGGAAAGATCGCATTTTCATTTTTTCGCTTGGTAAAAGCCAGTGTGCGCAAAGCTTGAATGGTCTCCACAAGAGTTACACGTGAGCGAGCGAAGCCTATCTCAAAAGTGGCATCGCGGCACATAAGGAGGTTGCGAATGACCGGTTTGGGCCGAAAGTGGTACGGCGGAATTCCCTATTTTGACCACCAAATGAAGTAGTCTCTGAAGATAGCGATCCAAAAGCTCATCCAAAACGGCCTGTGTTTCCTGCAGTGCAATCGTAGATCCGTGCAGCTCGTTTTCCCGCAGGCGGGACACGTCTTCGGTTTTTCAGTTGATTCTTCTCAAATAAAAAATGGAACACTTTTCATTCGTCCCTGACATGCCCGGTCCGTCCGAATGAAAAGTACTGTACATTCGTGTTGAGGACGCGGCTTAGTCGACTTGCGAGACTAACCATGCAATCCCTTCCGAAAGAACTCGCAATACTTTCTCTTCACTTGGAGAGAAAGGCTCAATGCCTTTGTGGGGGACCTTGTAGCATTCAAGATGGCGCTTTTAACGAGGTTACCCATAAGCGGCACCACTTCTCAATCCAGAAGTAACCCTGGGCTCGGCGCTTGGGCTTTCAGCTTTCGGGCGGGGGCAAAATGTTACACCCGTCGCCGTAAAACGCCTTGGTTCAGCCCCGTCTCACACCCGTTGTTTTGTCGAAAACATGTACCTTCTCTTCCAAGAAAGAAAAGTGCAGCTCGTCGCCGTTTGAAACCTTGGGCGGCGTTTCCAGTTTCGCGATGAATTCGACGCCATCGTCTGTTTTCATGTGAACCAGCGCGAGCTCCCCTAGGTTTTCGACGATCTCAAAGCGTGCCGTGATCATGGCCTCGTCTGAGGAACACAGGCGCAGATGCTCGGAACGGATGCCGATGATGGCCTCCTCGTCGCTCAGAGACGCCAAATTCTTGGGCGCGGATGCGGCCAGATTTGACGGTGCGAAGAAGTTCATCTTTGGGCTGCCGATGAATTGTGCGACGAACGTGTTTTGCGGTCGGTCATAGAGGTCGATCGGAGCGCCAACTTGTTCGATATTGCCACCGCGCAAAACGACGATCTTGTCGGCCAAGGTCATGGCTTCGACCTGGTCGTGGGTGACGTAGATCATGGTGGAACCCAGCCGCTCATGCAGTCGCGCGATTTCGAGGCGCGTTTGAACACGCAGGGCGGCGTCCAAGTTGGACAGAGGCTCGTCAAAGAGGAACACTTCGGGTTCGCGCACAATTGCACGGCCAATGGCCACGCGCTGGCGTTGACCCCCGGAAAGCGCCTTGGGGGTGCGATCCAGATAGTCTGTGATGTCGAGGATCGCCGCTGCCTCACGGACGCGTTGGTCGATCTCATCTGCGGGCATCTTGGCCTGCTTCAGACCGAACGCCATGTTCTTATAGACCGTCATATGCGGGTAAAGCGCATAGGTCTGGAACACCATCGCCACACCGCGTTTGGCGGGGGCCACGTCATTGACCAGAGTGTCGCCGATGGACACGTCGCCCCCCGAGATCTCTTCAAGACCCGCAATCATGCGCAACAACGTAGATTTACCGCAGCCTGACGGGCCGACGAAAACCACGAATTCACCGTCTTCGATATCGAGGTCGATGCTCTCGATCACTTGGACGTCGCCGTAGGACTTGGCGACATTGCGGAGTGTTAAACCAGCCATCTATTTTCCATTTCTTGGATTGCCGCAGTGAGGTCGGGCACAAAGGTTTCATATGTTGTCGGAAGATCGCCCCAGAGGTTTGGGTCGCAGACCAGATAGGCCTCGCGATCTTTCGGCAAAATCGGGGAGAGTTTGTCCCAAAGGGGTTCGTGATAAGGAACCTGCGCCTTTCCCGCTTGGAACTGACGCGCATAGACGATCCAAGAGGCTGCGCAGTCATAGCCTGCCAGCGGGCGCTTGCCTTGTTCTAGACAGGCGCGCAGCGTTGGACGGATATAAATCGCCATTTTCGAATAGCCATCCATGCAGATGCGCTCGAGTTGATCTGCAATGCCTGCATTCTCAAACCGCGCTGCGACTTGGGACAGGTAGGCCGAGGTATCGAACGGTATATCGTGGCCGAGGCCTGCGAGGACTTCTTCACGCTCATAGCGGTCGAAATGTTGGCGCAGCTCGGGATCAGCCATGGCGTGATCAAACGTGTCGTGACCGGCCAATGCGCCAAGATAACACAGCGCCGTGTGCCCCCCATTCAGGATGCGGATCTTGGCTTCTTCATAGGGCTCAACGGTCTGAACGACTTCGACGCCAACTTTTGAGAGGTCCGGCATCGGGCCTGCGAATTGATCCTGAAGCACCCATTGGCTGAAATCTTCGGCGTGGATGGGCGAGGTCGCGTGATCCGGGAATAGCTGGACGACTTCGGATTTAAGGTCCGGCGTGCTGCGCGGGGTGATCCGGTCGACCATCGAGCATGGGAAGCTCGCATTCTCAAGAACCCAAGCTGCCAGCTCCGGTTTTCCCGCGGCCTCCATATAGGCCAGAAGCGCATTTTTCAGCACTTTGCCATTGTTGCGAATGTTGTCGCAGCACAGGAGGCTGATGGGCGCATTGATGGACTGCACGCGACGCTCCAGCGCTTGCGTCAGAAAGCCGTAGATCGTCGCAAGACCGCCGCCATTAAGCTCATCAGCAACGGGCCCAGCCGCAAGGTCGAGGCTCCAGTCGTCCTTGAAGTAGTAGCCGCTTTCCGTGACCGTCATGGAGGCCACATGGACCGAAGGACGGGACAAAAGATCAAGCGCCGCGTCCAGATCTGTCGCGGCGTCTACGAACGCTACATGAGACCGGATCGAGCGGAATTCCTGTGTTCCGTCCGCTGCAATGGACTTCAGCAGATAGCCACGTTCCGCCCCAGCGGCTTCGGCAAAAGACGGCGACTCTGAGGCGCGCAGATTGACCGCTGCAATGCCCCAGCGAAGGTCGCCCGTCGCCTGCATGTAGTCGTCCACATAGACTGCCTGATGCGCCCGATGAAACGCCCCGTAACCGATGTGCACGATGCCGATATCACAGGATTTGCGATCATAGGCGGTCGTGAAGAATTGCGTATCAGTCATAGGAGGCTCCACTCGCAGGAGCCAACTCGGACCGCGTCAGATCGCGATAAGCCGAGGGGGTCATGTCTTTGACTTTGAGGAAGTGGCGATTGAAGTTCGCGAGATTACGGAAGCCGACCTCGTGACAGATCGTGGCGATCTTGTCGTCTGTGGCTTGCAGCATGGAACAGGCCTGACCAATCCGCACTTTGGTGACGAATTCGACAAACCGGCTGCCTGTGAACTTCTGAAAATTGCGCGAAAAGGCAGTCGGGCTCATCCGCGCCATATCGGCGGCTTCTTCGAGCGTGAACTCTTCGGCAAAATGTGTGGTGATGTGGTCAACCACATCCGCAATGCCCGATTGCTTGGTCGTGCGCGTTGGGAAAGCGACGGTGTGATCGGACAGCTGCTTTTGATGAGGATGTTTGGAGGCAATCGTCAGGAACGAAAGAAACCGTGTGATCCTTTCCGCGCCTGTTGCGTCGCGAATGCCCGCGAGATGCGTGGCGGCGACCGATTGATCAAAGTCGATGAACTCAATCCCGCCGCGAGAACGTTGCAAAACCTCGTCCAGCTCGCGGAATTCGGGGAAGCCCTTTGCAACCTGATCGATGCTTTGTTGACTGAATTGCACCAGCATATCGCGCAGCTCGACCGGTTCATACGCGCCGACCTCATCGGTCACCCAGTTATGTGGCACATTCGGACCGACCAGATAAAGCGCACCGGGTCCAAATGGGCCGATATGCTCGCCAACAAATGCCTTGCCATGGGTCGAGGTGATCAGATGCAGCTCATAGACCTCGTGGCTGTGCCAGCGGCATAGGTCCGTGGGCCAGCCGTGTTCCAGATAGCGGACAGACTCGGACGCCTGATCGACAAATTCAAATTCGGGGGTCAGGATCGACATTACTTCACCGCTCCGAATGTCAGGCCCTGCACGAGCTGTTTCTGACAGAACCAACCAAGGACGACGATAGGGCCGACGGCGGCGGTGGACACAGCGGACAGGCGGCCAAAGAACAGGCCTTCTGGCGCTCGGTTGCCTTCGATCAGCTTGGACAGCGTGGCCGCTTCCGTGGTGGTCAGGCGCACGGTCCAATAGGCTTCGTTCCAGCAGAAGATAAAGCACAAGAGCGCGGTCGAGGCGACGCCACCCCAGGCCAGCGGGATCAGGATGTCTTTGATCTCGCCCCAGGTGTTCACACCGTCCATTTTGCCCGCTTCGATGATCTCTTTCGGGATCTCTTTGAAGTAGGTGAAGAGCATCCAGATCACGATCGGCAGGTTGATCAGGCTCAACACCAGAATGATCAGGAAATGGGTGTCAAAGATGCCAAGGAAGTTCTTGGTCAGGAAGGTCATCGGATATAGAACCGCAGCCGCAGGCAGCATCTTGGTAGACAGCATCCACATCAGGATGTCTTTGGTGTGACGGCTTGGGTTGAACGCCATCGCATAGGCCGCAGGTACGCCGACAAAGAGCGTAAAGGCTGTGGCAAAGACCGAGGTGATGACCGAATTGGTCGCAAAGCGCCAATAGTCATAGTTCTGGGTCATATTGGCGTAGTTCTCAAGCGTCGGCGTAAAGAACAAGAGATGCTCTGGTTTGACCGCGTCGGCGTCTGTTTTAAAGCTGGTAAAAACCATCCAGAAAATCGGAAAAAAGAAGATCAGTGCGACGACCCAGGCCAATGTGGGCCAGAAGATACGGCTAAATTTGGTTTCTTGAGCGACAATAGCCATAGGATCAGTCCATCAGAGTTTTGCCGACCATCCGCAGAAGGAAGATGGCGACGATATTTGCAAGAATGACAGCGAAGATGCCGGTGGCGCTGGCAGCACCGATGTTGTTGGTCGAAAACTCGCCGATCAGATAGGGCAGGTTCTTGTTGCCGTTGCCGCGGCTGACGATCTCGATCTCGGCGTAAAGCGACAGGTGAAAAATCGCCTGGATCATGACCACAATTGCAATCGGACGACCTAGATGCGGTAGCGTCAGGTTGCGGAACATGGACCATGCGTTGGCTCCGTCCAAAATCGCGGCTTCCTTTTGCTGCTGATCCTCAGATTGCAGGGAGGTCATAAAGATCAGGACAGCAAAAGGAGTCCACTGCCAGGTGACCATGATGATCACAGCATAGGCCGATGTTTGGGTCGCGCGGAACGAAATCGGATCGATCTCGGGCCAAAGGGAGAAGAATGCCCCCAGTATCGGGAAATTCTGTAGGCCCGAGATCATCTCATTGATCCCCGCCACGGCCAGACCTTGCAGGCCAAGAACGGGGTCCAAAATCATGTTGATCCACAGAACCGCGTTCACTGCTGGCATCACAAAGAAGGGCGAAATCAAAAGTACGCGCACGATGCCGCGTCCCGGGAAAGATCTGTTGACCAAGATCGCAATCGCGAGGCCCAGAACTACGGTAAGAATGATGATCGAGCTGACGATGAACAGGCTGTTCTGCACCGCGAACCAAAAGTCCTTGGCCTTGAAGAGTACAAACTCATAGTTCCCAAACCCGCGCCAGTTGCTCAGACTTGGGGTCGTCCATTCCGGACGTCTCAGGTTGTTCAAGTTATAGCGGATAAAGGAAAAATACAGCGTCATGCTCAGGGGCACGAGCATCCAGATCAACAGCAAGATCACGGATGGTGTCTGCAATAATCTGGGGAGAGTTCGTTTGGACATGGGGTCGGTTCTCGGTAACTTCGCAACTCGGAATGGGTCTGCGATTAGCAAAACTCTAAGAATTTAAGGGAGTTTGGCAAATGGCAGGGCAAGCTGCGCGGAGTGAGAGGGGCGCAAGACGCGCCTCTCTCGATTGCCTGATATGGCTTAGTAGTAGCCTGCCTCGGACATGATTGCGTCAGCTGCCGCTTGTGCTGCTGCCAGAGCATCATCGACAGATTTCGCACCGGACAGAGCTGCCGCCATTTCCTGAGCCACCGCAGAACCCACTTC
Source organism: Cognatishimia coralii (assembly GCF_037478305.1). Taxonomy (NCBI): domain Bacteria; kingdom Pseudomonadati; phylum Pseudomonadota; class Alphaproteobacteria; order Rhodobacterales; family Paracoccaceae; genus Cognatishimia; species Cognatishimia coralii. Next base: position 198,096 of record NZ_JBBGAZ010000002.1, on the reverse strand, counting down.
TGGGAATTCTGGGATCGCTGCGAACTGAACGCCAACGTAAGGCTTCAGATCTGTCGCTTCTGGGGCTGCGGATTCAATTGCGGCCATTTCAGCTGCGGCGAAACCTGCAACCGCCTGGAACTCAGGGAATGCGTAGGTGGACGCACGCTGGCCAGTTGGGACAGAGCCCCAGCCGAACTCTGGATGGTTCGCAACCGCTTGGACGTACTCTTTAGATGTCGCCCACTCGATGAAGTCCTTCGCAGCATCTGCGTTCGGAGATCCAGCTGGAACCGCCATCGCCCAAGCCCAGAGCCAGTTGGCCCCTACTGGGTTACCCGCGTTTGGAGATTGTGCGTAAGCAACACCGTCAACTTCAAGGAAGGAAGCCGCGATTGTGGCGTCGATCCACATGCCACATTTGCCTTCGTTGTAAAGCGCGAGGATCTCGTTGAAGGAGTTACCTTCGGATCCTGGAGGGCCATAGGTGCCCAGCAGATCTACGTAGAAGTTGATCGCAGCTTTCCACTCGTCGCTGTCCAGAGTTGGACGGAAGTCTTTGTCAAACCATGCGCCACCGAAAGAGTTCACAACCGTGGTGATGAACGCCATGTTGTCGCCCCAGCCTGGCTTACCGCGCAGACAGACGCCATAAACGCCCGCATCTGGGTTGTGGATCGCAGCGGCTGCTGCTTTGACGTTGTCCCAGCTGTCGTTGTCAGCAATGGAAACGCCGGCTGCGTCCATCAGGTCTTTGCGATACATCACCATCGAGCTTTCGCCGTAGAATGGGGCCGCATACATGGTGCCCTCATGGGACAGACCTGCGCGGATCGCGGGCAGAATGTCGTCTGCATCATAGTCTGCACCGAAGTTCAGAGGCTCGATCCAGCCGGCTGCGCCCCAGATTGGCGCTTCCTGCATGCCGATGTTGATGACGTCATACTGGCCACCACCGGTCGCCGTGTCAGAAGTCACCTGCTCGCGCAGAACGCCTTCTTCCAAGGACACCCAGTTCAGCTTGACGCCGGTCTCGGCGGTGTAGGCTTCGGCAACGGTTTGCATGTTGATCATGTGACCGTTGTTCACGATTGCGATGGTCAATTCGTCTGCCGATGCGAATGTTGCCGCAGCAGTCAGAGCAAGCGCAGATACGCTCAATTTCTTCATAATTTCCTCCCAAAACAAATTCGGTTTGGTCCCGAACATGCTCTTATTCTGGCGATGGATTCTCGATACAAACTAGTATGAAGTCGGCTTAGAATGATACTTTTAGTCTAGTTTTCGTCAAGAATTTCCAAAATTTCGCCAATTGAATATATGTTGAGAGGGATTAACAGCTTGTTGGCGTCACGGGTTCATCTTTCAGAATCTTGCTAAACGCATCGATTCCCTTGGCCACCCGCGCAGGTTTTCGTCACGCGTCTTCAGTGGCCTCAAGGTCCGCCAAAAGTGTTGCAAAAGACGCCCCATGCATATCGCGATCAAATCGTGTGCCTTGGATCTGGGGTCTTGGAATACTGAATTTCAACACATTGAGATCAGCGATTTCATACCGCTTAAGCTCGGATTCTTCCGCACCCAAGGCTCTTGCCACTTTCGCGGTCTCAGCAAGGGCGCATGCCTCATGGAAACGTTGCGGAGACTCACAAAAGATATCGATCGTCAGCCAAAACGGCCCGGCATTCTTGGATCTGATCTTGAAGGCTATGTCCGAGAGCTTTGTCATACGCCGATCTCCAGAACTTCGAGGTGGAAAGCGTCCATTGGGTCATCCAGTTCCAGAACATGATTGAGGCAAAACTCATAGATCTCGCCGCGTGACATTTCCGCAGGAGAGAACGGGAAGGCGAAAGTTGGCATCTCTTCCTGCTCGCTTAGGGGGTGATGCAACAGATAGGGGTTCAGGATCTTGGCAACCTCTCGCGACGCGGCTTCCGTGGGTGCCGTCACGATCCCCAAAACGCCGATCTCGCTGCCATGGCGAGCGTTTTGGTCCAGCTCTCCTAAAGTCGCGTTGGCGCCAATCAACCGAAGCTCTAACGTAAAGGCCTCGTTCAAACGCGTCTTGGCCTTGGCGGTGCATTTTTCCGCGATGTCATCGACCCAGGCTTGAATGTTGTCGACATAGCGTGGCTCTCGCACCAGAACCAAAGAGACGGTTTGATATCCGCCACTCCGTGCGCCCTCTAGTTTTACTGTATAGGTGTCGCTTGGCACCCATGCGCTGCCCGTCACGCGGACAGAGCGGTCGTCCATGGCATCGTATTCTGCGCCTGTGACGTCCAAATGCCCGCCGGGTTCATAGAGCTGATAGGGATTTGAGTTCTCGTAAAGCATATGTGCAGACACGGTGTAGGGCGTCGCGCGGGCGGCCTCGCCCATGGGTTCCACCGTAAATCCCGCATCGTCAAAATGGATCATGATCGTGCCGGTGTTCGGGCTGGTCGTTGCCAGCGCTCCGCATTCACCGATCTTTGCACCATGCCAGGCCGCGCCTGCGTGACACCCGCGCGCCAAGGGCAGGGCTGCGATGGTCGCCGTGTCGGTGGTGCGCCCTGCAATGACAATGTCAGCGCCTGTTGCGAGGGCTGCCTGAATTTGCTCGGCTCCGGCGAGCGCCACAACGTTGGTGCAGCTCTGCAGCGTTTCTGCGCTGATCCCAATATCCGGAGCGAGGGGTTTGATACGCCCTTCCGTCAGCGCCTTGGTCATGAGGTCAACGGGTTGCCCGGATTTCAAAACGGCCACGCTAAGCGACATGCCCTCTTCGGTAGCAATTTCACGCGTGATTTCGACAAGCCAATCCACCGCATCGTCAGCCCCACAGGTGCCAGCAGTCCCGATCACCAGAGGCACGCCCGCCTGTGCCCGCGCCAGCATCAATTCGCGCCACTCGGCTTTGGTCGATCCGCGGGAGTACTTGGATGTGCCGGTTCCCAGATAATGCGGGCCGCTGTCTGTCGAGCCTCCGTCGATGGCGATCAGGTCCGGGCCCTCTGCCACGCCGCGGGCGAGGGCGTCCCTGTCATAGCCAAGCCCGAGGGCGCCCGAAGGTATGAGGATTTTGGTCACGTTGGATTGAGTCACGGGGTGGTGCTTTCACGAAAGATGCGTCCTGTGTGAGCTAGTCACCGGACCTGACACAGCCCTGACAGAGCCGTCCAAACGGGCCATTGATCTTGATTCGGAAACAAAGCCGGCCGGGCCGTTTCGCGACTCGCAACAATGGCGGGCATCTGCATGCTGGTGAAAATTCGCTTCTGACCCGCGTCAGCCAGTAAACCCAAGATTGCATAGCATCCGGCCCACAAAGTTCCGTACTAATCAATTAAGAAATTGTAATTAAACAATAAAACCTGATCCACAGTTCGATTTTACGGTTAATGTCTGGTTAACGAAACAGGAAATATTTTCACCAAATCCGAGTATACGCCCCAATTGCGCCATATTCTCCCGTATATAGTGGTCGGAAACGACAGCAGTCCTACAGGCGAATTCCATTGCAGAAGCGACCGGGCCCGTGGGTGAGCGAACGGAGACGAATATGAAAATTCTGGCCGTCGATGATGACGAACTGATCCGCGAAATTCTGGGTGCAACACTCGAAGCGCATGGCTACACGGATGTGACCATGGCCGATTGCGGCGAGGACGCCCTGCGCAAGATCGCAGCCGCGCCGCAGCCGTTTGATGGGTTTATGTTCGATATCCAAATGCCAGGCATGGACGGCACCGAGCTCTGTCAGCAAGTGCGCCAGATGGAGCAGTACAAGAACTCTCCGGTGATCATGATCACCGCGATGAACAACAAAGAATATGTCGACCGTGCCTTCATGGCGGGCGCGACGGATTATGTGACCAAGCCCTTCGACACGACTGAACTGATGACCCGTATTCGTCTCGCGGATCGTCTTCAGCAAGAAGCGCGCAAGGCAGCAACAGCTCAGGCGGCAGCCCCTGCGGCAGCGGCAGCGGCCCCGAAAGCTCCGTTCCGCGATCCGGTCACGATCAAAGACGTACGCGGCGTTGTGAAAAGTGCGGCGCTCGACAACTATGTCATGCTGATGCTGGAACAGAAGCAATTCGCCATGGGCGCCTTTGCCCTGCAGATCCCTGAACTGGAAGCCGTGCACGCAGGATCCAGCACCGAAGAATTCACGTATGTTGTCACTGACATCGCCGAAGTCATTTCGGATTGCCTTGTCGGGGCGCAAGCCTTCCTCAGCTATCTTGGCGGCGGCACCTTCGTCTGTGTGGGTGCGAAAGCAAAACTGCCGTCCGCAGATGCGATGCATGATGAGTTCGTCATGATGCTGAACGACCCTGATCTGGTCTATTGCGAAGAGGTACAGACCGGCTTCTCTGCCATCATTGGCGATGCGGCGGCGCCTAAGCTGTTCGAGAAGCGCGGCGACCTGCGGTTCCTGGATCGTGCGGTCGAAAAACTTAAAGAAGCAGGCGGCTCCGGTCGTGCAGCCTTCGCGGCCTAAGCGCCTTTTTTCAAGCTATGACAAAAGGCCGGGCGTGGACCTCGGCCTGTGATCTCCAAAGCAAAAACCGCGAAAAATGTCATAAACCCCTGTTTTCTTTAACGGTCCTTTAAGAAAACAAGCCGTTTTTTTCACAGGTGATGATCATTTCGTGGTATATAAGAAGCATAATAAACAATCAGCGCCAGAAGAGCGTTGAGGTAAAATGTGGATGAGAGCAGTGCCATGATGCAAGGTACAGAGGCCGACAAGTCGGCCATCTTACAGGCCGGTTTGGCAAAAATTCGCGAACGATTCATCAGCTCAATCGATGGGCGGATCGAAGAGTTTTGCGCGCTCCTGGAACGTTTGGAAAATCCAGAGACAGAAGAATCTGCCTGCTTGGATATTCGGGCCGAAGCACACAAGCTTCACGGAATTTGCGGAAGTGTGGGGTTTCCCCGCATGGGCGCATTGGCAGCTCAGCTAGAGCAGCATATTGATTCCCTGGTCGCCGGACCACGCCCCCTCAACACCGACTTTGTCGACGAGCTCCTCAACACGCTGATGGATGAGATGGAGCAAAGTTTGGATGGGGCCGCATAAAGCAACCGTGATCCCTCGGCTTGAAGCCAACGGACACCGGCACTTTCTAATCATACTGATAGCCACAGCTTATCTGCTGTTGTCTGCGCCGTTTACCTCGGCGCAAAATGAGCAGCCTGTGTTCAGTGGGCAGACGGATCTTGTAGAACGCCGTATTCTGACCGTCGGAGTTTTGACCACCGAGGGCGTGACGCGCGCAATCGAAGCCTGGCGGCCCACGGTCGATCTGTTGAACCGCGAAGCTGATATCGTCGAAATGCCGGTACGGTTCGTCCTAAAGCCGCACACGCTCCCATCGCTGAGGCGTGCCGTCGAAAGCGGCGAGCTGGACTTTATTCTGAGCAACCCAGCCTTCTTTGTTTCCGCTGAAGTAGAGCATGGCGCGCGCGCTGTGCTGTCGCGCGCCCGCATGTGGGACGACCGCACCTATGGTGAAATTGGGTCGGTTATCTTCACCAACCAAGACAGCCCCTATCGCAGTTTGTCGCAATTGCGCGGCCGTCGCGTGATGGCTGTTGGTCAAGATGATTTCTCTGGCTGGTGGCTTGCGGAACAAGAATTCCGGCGGCGGCGTCTGGAGCCTGATCGTACGTTCAGTGAACTGATCTTCGCGGACGGTAACGAACGCGAAGTGGTTTACGCAGTGCAAACCGGCCTAGTTGACGCCGGTGTCGTGCGCGCTGGAGTGCTTGAATCCCTGCATCGTGGCGGCGTCATCGATATCGACGATTTTGCGCCGATGGAGCCGATCTTGCATCAGGGCTATCCCTTTATGTCGTCGACCGAGCTCTATCCGGAATGGCTCCTATCTGCGATGCCGAATATCGACGAAACGACGCTGGCGCATGTCATCAACGTTCTGTTGAACGTAGAGCCGGATTCGGCGGAATCTTTGGCCGCCGCGGGCGCGGTCTGGCAAGCGCCTCGAAACTATCAAAAGGTGCATGACCTTTTGATTTCATTGCGTGTTCGGCCCTATGAAAACTATGTGCTGCAGGCCGCAGGGCGGATCTATCAGAACTATCGCTTCTATATCCTGGCCTTCGTCAGCGCGATCCTTGCGTCTTTGGTCTTCCTGGTCTTCCAGTTGCGCCGCAACATGCTGATGGTCGAGATCAACAAGAACGTTCTGCAGTCCGAGATGAGATCCAAGGTCTTTTATCGGAGCGCCGTCGAAGAACATACTGTGTTCCTGATGATGGATACGCGTGGACGCATCACCCACGCCAACTCGAACTTCTGTGATACAACTGAGCGCTTGGCCGAGGATCTGATCGGCACGCAACTGATGGATATCCTGCCGGAACATGAACAGATGATCCTGCAGAATGATGTTATGTCCTCGATGCGCGCTGGGCAGCCATGGGATGGGCCGATGAAGGTCTATAAGGATGATGGCTCGATTGCCTGGGCGCAATGTACGATCATTCCGGTCTCGGGTGCCGAGGAAGAGCTGAGCGAAATTGCCGTTGTCGCGACTGATATGACTCAGACCCGCAAGGGCATCTCGGAAGCCACCTTTAACGATTCACTAGAGCTGATCGAGGATCAGGTGATCGTCTTCCGTCCGGAAAACTATGACCTGCTGTATTGCAACAAAGCCGCCGACGAAATGTTCGTCGGACGTCGCGCCAATATCGATACTTGGCGCGAGCGTAAGGTGTCTCATTTCATCACTGACGACGATATGCGCAGCCTCAAGATGCGCTGTCAGGCGCTGCAGGAAGGTCCACAGCGCCGGATGACGTGGGAAGTGACCGCGCAGAATGGCACGCCCTATGAGATCAGTCTTGAATACGTCGAACCAGAGAACGACGAGCCGCGTTTCATCTCGATGTATCGCGATATCACCGCGCGCAAGGTGGCCGAAAAAGCCAAGAACGACTTTGTTGCCACCGTCAGCCACGAGCTGCGCACACCTCTGACCTCTATGAAGGGTGCCCTTGGTCTGGCGCTGTCCGGCGCAATTGGCGAGATGCCCGAGCAGATGAACAAGATGGTCTCGATGGCGTCTAACAACTGCGACAAGCTGGTGACCCTGATCAATGACATGCTGGACATCGAAAAGATGACCGAGGGCTCGATGGAGTTCGCTCTGGAGCAGGTTGATCTGGCGGAAGTTGTCGAAGAGGTCGTAGAGGCGAACAAGATGAAGGGCGAAAAACGCTCGGTCAACGTGCGCTACAATCTTGTCGAGGATGAAGAGGGCATGTTCACCCTCGGCGAAAGAACCCGACTGGTTCAGATGCTCGAGCATGTGGTCGACAACGCTGTTAAATTCTCCGACGACGCAAGCGAAGTAATCGTCTCGCTGCTTGTACACCGCGGACGCCTTCGCGTGTCTGTGCGTGACTTTGGGTGCGGTATTCCTACGGCCGCGCGCAGCACGATCTTTGACAAGTTCACGCAAGCCGACATGGGCGATACACGCGCAGCAGGAGGCACTGGTCTCGGCCTCGCGGTCGCCAAGGCGATCACTGAAGGTCACAATGGCCGGATCTTCTTTGCCTCCGAAGAAGGTACGGGATCTGAGTTCTTCATCGATCTGCCACGCTTGATTGGCGAAGAAGTTGTTTCGCTTGAAGAGGCCAACAAAGCCGCTGAAGAAGCCGAAGCCATTGCGCGCTCTGAAGGTGCCGCTGATGGCGAGAAGCGAAGTGCGCAAAGCACCGTCGCGATCAACTACGACTCCATGGAGGTCACCCATTTCTCGCAAGTGGGCATGAATGCGGAACAAATCGGAGAAGAAGGTGAAGTCTTTGAAGGTCAGAGCTCTATTCAGAACCTGCTTGTGCAATTGCGCTCTGGTGGCTTTGACGTCGATATTGAATCTGGAAGCGTCTCGGTCGCGCAGATTGTAAGCGGCAAGGGCGTGGTCGGTCAGTCTACAGTCTTCAACTGGCTGAGCGATCAGGGCCGCAACCTTATCGCGGGTCTTACCGAACGCAATCAGCTGGCCAACATCCCAGTGTCCGTCATTCAGGCGAAGGCAGTGGACGAGAACCTGACCGACGCTTTGATGCTGAACGGCGTGCGCGCGAACCTCTACACCAACTGGCTGTCGACCCTTCCTGAACTAAGCGACAAAGAGGATCTCAAGTTTGACCTGATGGCCGTGGCGTCCAGCGATCTGCCCATTTTGGATGCAGAAGAGATCAATATGTCCTCGGTGACTGATGTCCAACAGGCACTTGCGCTGGCCGGAATGGAAAAATTCGACGCTGTCCTTCATTTTGACACATTGGGATTGGCAAACTGTATGACAGTGATTCCCGTCGTCGGAGGCAAACTGCCTGCGTCGGTTCCTGTCGTTCTGGTCGTATCCCAGACCGAAGCGCCAGAAGCAGAGCGTGGGGTCGTATCGAAATTTACAAGGTCCAACCCAGCAGGACGAGGCAAATCGCGGCGCAGGTCGCGCGGCTAGTCCGAACCCTAAGAGAAAAGAGGCAAACCATGGGTGAACTAAACAAAATCCTCCACGTCGAAGACGAGGCCGATATTCGCGAGATCGCGCATATGGCTCTTGAACTTATCGGCGGTTTCGAAGTTGCACAGGCCGAGCTTGGCACTGTTGCTCTGGACATCGTTCAGGGCTTTGCGCCTGACATGATCCTAATCGACGTTCAGATGCCAGAGCTGACGGGTCCAGAAACTCTGGAAGCGATCCGCAAGATGCCAGGCTTTGAGAACATCCCAGCGATCTACATGACTGCGAAAGTCAGTGAATCTGAAAAAGGGTCTTTGATTGGTCCGTTGGAACTGGGTCTGATTTCCAAGCCGTTTGATCCAACCACTCTGGCTACGCAGATCCGTGCCATGTGGGACAAAGGTCTTTCCGCCGCAGCCGCCTAAGACGATCCGCCCATCTGCCGCATATACCGGTTGCGGGCGACCTCTTCGAGCGCATTGGATTCTGCAAGATCCTCTTCTCGCCTCTTTTCATAGAGGGACTTGTCCAGAACGTTCTCGTTCGTGCGCACTTCGGCATAAGTTTCAAAAAGCCGCCCCTCGATCTGGGCGGCTTTTTCGTCGAGTTTCACCATTTCTCGGTCAATGAACTCGCGCCTTTGCTGCACGGCTTGCAAAAACCCTGCAAGAAAAGGCGCCGCTTCTGGTGAGGTGATCTGGGTCTCTGTTTCCAGACGATGGGTCAGCGAATCCAATTCGCGTTGCAGATTGCCTTGCGCCGCGCGGATCACACCCATCTTGGCGGCTTGCTCGTCCAGCTCATGCTCTTTGATCCTTTGCAGGGTTGTCAGAGCTTTGATCCGACGGGCGCGGTCCATGGATTAGGCTTCGGCCAGATCGGTGCGGGCTTCTTCCATCTCATAGAAGCTTGGCTGCAGGATGGTCGGGATATTGCCGCGGCCGATTTCAACGCAGATGGTCGGGCTGTGGTCATGCAGGATCGCCACAAAGATATCGCGGATCACGTTATAAAACGCGCCGTCCTGTTCTTCGATAGCAGTCAGACGACCGGATAGAGGGGCCACGAAACAGTACGCCAAGAAAACCCCAAGGAAGGTACCCACAAGCGCACCACCGATCATCTCACCCAGAACCGCAGGGGGTTTGTCGATCGAACCCATAGTTTTGATAACACCCAAAACCGCCGCAACAATCCCGATCGCCGGGAGGCCGTCGGCCACAGTCTGAAGCCCATGGGCCGGGACTAACACCTCGTGGTGATGCTTCTTGAGCTTTTTGTTGATCACGTCCTCGGTCTGGAACGGGTCGTCAAACTGCAGCGCCAGCATGCGGAAGCTATCGGTGATCAGATCAATCGCATGGTGGTCATGCTGGATCCGCGGGAATTGCGAAAAGATCGCGCTGTCATGTGGGTTTTCGATGTGCTCATCCAGCGCCAAAACGCCGTCACGCTGATAGATCTTGGTCAGGCCATACATAAGGTTCAACAGATCGATATAGTCGCTCTGCTTCCACTTGGGCCCCTTCAGCGATTTGAAGACCGCCTTAAAGGTGCCGATCACATCGCCAAAAGAGTTCGCGGCCACATAGGCCCCGAGGGACGCGCCGCCGATCATCATGCCCTCGTAGGGAAGGGCATGAAGGATGGGGCCCATTTCCCCGCCTGACAGCAGGAAGCCACCAAAGACGAGGGCGATAACAAGGATAAATCCGATAATGATGTTCATTTTCAGGTCGCTGTATTTGGGGGGCTTATTGTTGCCCGACTGCTCTATTTTTAACAGATTCTCGCACATCCACCCCGTAACCAGCAAGGAATAAAACGGTATTTCGTGAAGGATTGGCAAGAATAATTGACAATCATAGCGTGTAGGTTAAAGAATAGTGAAAATAATCATGGCCTTTGGAGAGGATCCAGAGATGTCACGGCCCGAGCAGATCATGTCAGTCTTATTGGACGCAGAGGATATGCGTCTCATTCACCGCGCCTGGCCGGTGGATATGCGTCTTGGCGTATGTCTTATGCCAAGCGGCGATTGTCAGCTTATGTTATTTCATCAGGATGAAAGTCTCGGCTTTCCGGACCGGCTGAAAGACCATTTCGGTCTGCGCGCGTCAGAGATTTCCATTCATCCTAAGGTTGCAGGTTTTGCGACTCATCCGATGAAATATTCGGAAGAGCGCGCACTGGCTAATCTTTTGTCCGACAATCTCGAGTTAACCGAAGAGGCTTTGGACTATTCCGTAAACTTCGCCTACGCCCGCGAAGAGGGACTGGACCCGGTGAACTTCATGGGGCGCGAAGCCGCACATCCATCAGCTGCGAACAGTGTCATCGAGGATGCGGAACTTGTACCTGTTGATCCGCCCGAACTCACCTTTTCAACGCGGCGCAAATCAGCCTCATCCAACAAGCCAATTCGCAACCTGCACTTTGATCTCAAACGCGAGGCGCAACGCTTAGAAGGTGGCACTGGCAGAAAAGCCCCCAAGGCTCCAACCTTTGGTTTCAAATCCGCCGCGCATCTCTCGGCCCTTGATACCGAGCCGAAAGATTTTGTCCTAAAGGCAACGCCAGCGGGTGGCATCACAATCACGGCGAAATCGGGCGTTGGCCCAAAGATAACAGTACGAGACGCGCAGCAAGTCTTCTTGCGTGACGACCGTAAACTCCTGGCGCTGCAGCTGGGTGAAACGACAGTTCCGGAAGAGATCAATCTGCTGCCACACGCAGTGCCCTCTGCATTGCTGCAAGCTCTTGGCGGCAAGGTGGAGGCGGCCGAGGTCTTTGTTCAAGACGACTATGTCTATGCCACCTTGGGTCAACAACCTGTTGTCCAGGCCAAGGCCAGTTCCAAGAAAGCTACGCCCAAACCTCTCAAGGTACGTAAGCGCTGGGCGGCGCTGCGTCTTGTGGGGTTAACCGCCCTGACGATTGCCGGGATTTATCTGGTTCTCAACAGCCCGTTGGGTGCTCCTCCCGAGCCGGTGGCGGTGGAAACACCGATCGATTGGCAGAGTTTTACCGGTAACCTCTAAAAGCAAACCGCCCGCGACGGGATCGCGGGCGGTTTAAATAAGATTTTCTCAGGTCTTAGCGAAGAGCACTGCGCAGGTTTTCAAAGACTTGCTCGTCCAAAACTGTCGCTTCCGGCGCGCTTGGCAGGATCTCTTCGACCACCGATGCCTTTGGTGCTTCCATCGCCATGGTTTCTTCTTTGACCATCTCTGCCTCTACCGGAGTCTGCGCGATTGGGGCAGGTGTGGCTTCGATCGTTTCGGTTGCCATGGCCTTTGCACCTTCTGGCACCTCTGACTTTTGATAGGCCAGCAGAACCTCGATGCGACGGTTGGATGGATCCTTTGGTGCATCCGCGTTCAAAAGCTGCGTGTCCGCGAGGCCAGATACCCGAGAGATCCGGTCCTGCGTGACGCCAGTTTGCAGCAGCACACGGCGCATTGCATTGGCGCGGTCCGAGCTCAGATCCCAGTTGTCATAGGATGTCTGGTTGGCAAATGGCACTGCATCGGTGTGACCAGAGATCACCATATCGTTTGGCAGTTTCGCCAGGCCTGCACCCAGTGTTTCCATCAGCATACGGGTCGCTTTGTTCATCTTGGCCTTACCAGAGGCAAACATCGCCTTACCGTCTTGATCCATAATCTGCACCAGCAAGCCCTCATCGGTTTCCTTGAACACGATGTTTTCCTGCAAAGCGGCCAGCTCGGGCGCTTGTTGCATTGCTTGCTTCACTTCCGCTTCAAGGGCCGCAAAGCGCTCTTTGTCCGCAGTATGAGTCGGGTCTTGCTCAGGTACCGCTTGCGAATTCGCACCAACATGGGTGCTGTTTGGATCCAGAGCTTCGGATTCCTCCATAGTGCTGCCAGCGGCAACGTTTGGATTGACTGTACTTTCGTCGAAAGCTGGGGCTTCCGCATCTGCAGACGCGGCGGCTGCACCGCCTTCGGACAGACCTTCTGCCGAGGAATCTTCTACAAATTCGGGGCTTACGGCGCCTGCTGCTGGGTTCGTATGGTCACCCATATTAGTGCCACGCATCTCCTCATCCGGGCTCGCGGTCTGAGTCACATCCATGATTTCCCAGGTTGCAGGGCTTGGGTCGTCCACCTCACCGCGGTCCGAACCGCGGGCCACAGTCGCACCATTTGACGCGGTCAATGTACCCGGAGGGCCCAAAGTCGCACCGTCCAGAACACCAGATCCACCTGGCATCGTCGCATCTGTAAAGTATTCAGCAATCCCGCGCAGTTTCTGTTCATCCGAGGATGACAGGATCCACATCAGCAGAAAGAACGCCATCATCGCGGTCATAAAGTCCGCATACGCAACTTTCCATGCGCCGCCGTGGTGTCCATGCCCTTCGACGACTTCGATCTTTTTAATAATCGTTTGGCCTTTGGCTGCCATCGTTTCTTGCCTCATATCGCCGGTTTGACCCGGTTGATTCCCGTAAACCGGCTTTTGCGCGGTTTTTCTCGGGAACAGATATGAAGGGGAACCGTGCCCCTAGAGGGGCGCGATTAAGAAAAGATTGTGGCAGGTTGAGAAACAATTGGGGCGCTTAGCGCGCCACCGCACCTTGTTCCGCTTCGCCATCGCGGTTGTATTTGCCCAGGCCGACTTTCTTTGCGTAGGCGGCCTTGCGCTCGGAATACTTTGGCGCAACCAGTGGAAAGTCCTCAGACAGGCCGAACATTGTGCGATATTCGTCCTCAGTCAGACCGTGCTCTGCCTTAAGATGCCGCTTGAGCATCGTAAAGCCCTTGCCACAGCAGAGGCAGTAGACCTTATCGTCTGTCACAGCCTTTTCTATGGCGATTGCGGGTTTGACGATTGGGGCCTCCACCGCATTTGGTGCGATGGTCGTTGTGCTATGGGAAACCGTATGGGACGGGATCCCCGCGAATACTGGGATAAGTCGCTGAGCGAGTGAAAGGATGTCGTCCTGTGTAACATCCGTGCGTCCTGCGTAAGATGCGACGACCTGCGCGACGGCACCTAAGGATTGCTGCGATTGGTTATCCATGTTGTCTTTATCGTTCATGGGCTGCCTCTTTTTATGGCAAGGTATATAGAGGTTCGATTCAAGTACTGTCAAGAATAGCGAGGCGCTGTTCATGACAATTTGTGCGAATTTTCCCTTACATTACCGTGGGTTGTGAGTCCCGTGACTTGCGCAACCGGCGCAAAAATCAACCTATGCGCGCTTCTGCCAGAGCAGCCGTCTGATTTTCCAAGACATAGAACTGATGCCGGCGACGGGCCGCCAGATAGTGCGAGTCAAGGATAGCAGGGCGGTTGGCCGCGCGCGCCAAAGTTGGCATCATCGGCATCTCGGCGGGTTCGATATCGTGCAGAATATCAAAGGCCGCGGCGAGGACGTCGAACATGAAGTCGTTGGTTTCAGGGGAAGAAAGCAGCTTCTCGATGGTAGCAACTGCGTCTTGTGCAGCCGCCATTCCGGCATAGGTCGCCTGAGTCTGTGCCATGAGGATACTCCGTTCAGAGTGTTAACCGGCGCATTCTGCAACCTGACGAAACCTTAGGCTGATCAAGGTTAAAATAAGGTCAAAGTTTGCGGTTCTTGAAAAATAAATGGTTAAAAGATGTAAAACCCCAAGATCTCGCGCTTACTGTTTATTTAAATCCTTGCGTAGGACTCACGGCGCACCAATTCACAATTCTCGTTGCGTGTTTAGGCATTCCTTCCCTATGAAAGACGGGGCAGAGGGCAAAAAAAATGCTTGGCAAACCGACATATGCGATTGTCTTAGATCGGGATAACGCGCGCGCGTTATCCTTGCGGCATATGTTTTCTGTGATTTGCGGTGAATCTTGTGAGGTTTATTCAAGCGTCGAGGCCTTTTTTGACCACGTAAGTACGGATGTGTCCCCGCAAGTCATTCTCGTGGGCGATGTTCCAGATCGGGCTGATGCGGTCAAAGCAATTGCGGATGCTATCCCAGGATTTCTGATCGCAATTGAACAGTCAGACGGCGACCTTTCCGTCGAAGATGCATTCTTGCAAGGAGCCGATGATGTGCTCCGCGTGCCTTATACCCTGCGGGAATTGGCTTTGCGGCTGCGCGCAAGAATTGGATTGCTCGGTTCTTCAGAGAATGACGATCTGTTCTTGGACGCGACACATTGGGGCGACGAAGCTTATATCTCTGAACGCGCCGGTTTAACCGAGTCCGAAGCGCATATCGTGCACGTTCTCATGAAGCATAGCGGCAAAATCGTTTCGCGAGATGCCCTGAGCTTAGAGATTGATGGGCGCGCTTGGGACTATGGCGACCGAAAATTTGACGTCCACGTTGCAAAGATACGCAAAAAATTAACCTCGACATTTGGTGACAATATCTCTGTCCAGACTGTGCGGTCGGCTGGTTATATTCTGTCGATCGACGAAATTGGGCAGGCCGAACTAGCGGAAAATCAAATCTGACAGTGTCCATTGTGTGTGCTGTCAAGAAGAGAATTGTAAATGTCGATTTTCAACCTACATGTCGCGGTTTCTTGGAAATGCTGGCCTATAGGTTGTGGATAACTCGGGCTTGTGGTGGGAAAACGTTAACTTTCTCTTGTTTTTGGCGAGTTGCAAAAGGCGGTGCTCCCGCATTTAACGATTCGCCGCGCCGGGTTGTCGGGTTCGAAGACTCAAAATTAACAATCAAAAATTCGACCACAATTTTACAAAGAGTCGATTCTACTTTGAACAGAGCTGTCCTAAGATATGACCAAGCGATAAAATATATTCGGGGGAATATGTAGTGGACTACGATGCGCTACTCGCACAGATATGGGGTGGGTCCATAGAGCTAGATCGCGCTTCTGAACCATCAGGTTTGGTCGCTCTTTTGACATCCATGATCAGTGTTCCGTTGGTTGTGTTGCAATCGGACGCTGAAATGGATCGGCCTTATGCGTTCATGGAAACAACCGAAGTGATGGATGGGGTCATCCTCGGTGACGTCTTGGCAGAAGAGATGGAGCTGGAAGTTCCTTACGGCGCTATGATCCTAGTCGAGCCAAAAGGGTTCTTCGACAAAAAGACGTCAGCAGGGACTCTTGGACAGATCCTTGGTTTGGTATTGATGGACATTGCACATCCAGATGCGCCAGCGACTGCCGGCGTGCCTCGGGACGAAGATCACAAGCTGGGCAATCCTATCGTCGCGCTAAGCGAATTCGCTCAAAACTGGGCCAATCGCATTCAGTAGATCTTTTTATGGTTAACACAACCTAAAGCTTTTGTTGATTTAATCCTTCATTAATCAAGTCTATCTTTGTTTATCCTTAAAACTGTGTGATTTTATCCTTGCCGAAGGAGCTTCGGCAGGGTGCACTCTGAAATTCAGTCTTCAGACAGGGCACTTAAATGACCCGGCACAGAACCGGGCGTTGTTGAGGTAGTGCAGGCTTTAAGACTTTGAATATGAATACCGCTATCAATCCGCTGGTTTCCCTTCTTGGTGGGGGTGCTCCGAACGCGGGACAGACCGCGTTGCTGGGTTCGACGAGTTTCGCGCAGTTAATCCAAGGGCAGCAGCTTTTGGCCAACACGCAAATTCATCCAAACAATGAATTGGCGACCCTAGTGCTCAAAGCTAATAACGCAGTTGCATCTTTGAAAGCGCTTGAGGATCTGGATTTTTCCGACCTTACGTTGGATGATATCCATGCATTTTTCGCCGAAGGTCAGGACTTAGGTGTCGATCCACATTCCTTGATCGAGACATTACGCGACATTCAAGACATCTTGCGCGATCTTATCGATGTGTTGCCGGACCTGATGTCTCAATTCGCACCCGAAGAACTGGTAGTCGAAGACCTGGATGTTCTAAACTTTGCGGCGATTGTCGAGGTATCCATTCTAGTAAGGGATATCATTTCAAATCAACATCTTGCCGCTCAACAGACAGCCGTCGTAAGCCCTGATGCGCCGCATCTTCAAGTGGTCGCAGCTACGCGACGCGAGCCCCAAATTTTCAACGGTGCAGGTGTTCGCCCTCTTCAATCTCTTTCCCTGGTTTCTGACATCGACGGGATTACCTTGCCAGAGCCCAACGTCAGAGAGACGCTGACGCCCCCTGGCGCGACGGTGTTTCGGACAATTGTCACCGCAGTGATCCAGTCGCAAAGATCTTCAGTACAGTCGATCGATTTCGAGGCCAGCGAAGCCCCCCTTGCGCTGAGTGCCCGTGCGGATCAACCGATTTTTGAACAAATCGACCAACCGCAGGCCCCTCAACCAGCTCAGCGGCCTGAAAACCTGATCTCCACAAAATTCGCGAATGTCTTGGTCAATCAGGTGCGACAGGTTGATATTCAAGAAGGCACAACGCGCATCGAACTGTCTCCGCGTGGATTGGGCAGCATAGAAGTCGAGATGCGTACAAACAGCGACGGGTCTCTGTCTGTTGTTGTCCGCGCTGAAAACGACGCGGTGCTATCTGCTCTGCGCGAAGAAAGAGACCTTCTGGCGGCCATTATCGGTGAAAACGCGTCCGGATCTTTGGATTTTCAAGAATATTCGCAAGAACAAAGCAATGAACACTCGGGCTTTGCCAACAATAGTGCTATAGTGGGCGAAGAAGAACTTGCAGAGGCCGAAGTTGGATCAGAGGCAATTGTCGACGGTCCGCACTTGGATCTGGTGACCTAGCGGGAACGTAAAGCATGGATGCAGTTGG
Organism: Cognatishimia coralii; assembly: GCF_037478305.1. Taxonomy (NCBI): domain Bacteria; kingdom Pseudomonadati; phylum Pseudomonadota; class Alphaproteobacteria; order Rhodobacterales; family Paracoccaceae; genus Cognatishimia; species Cognatishimia coralii. Next base: position 180,893 of record NZ_JBBGAZ010000002.1, on the reverse strand, counting down.
CTCCAATAGTTTGCTGAATACTTCAGGCGTAAACAGCACGTCGTCTCTCGCTTCGTTGAGCGAGGACTATGAGCGGTTCTTGACGCTTTTAACCGCTCAAATTCAGTACCAAGATCCATTGGAGCCGATGGATTCCACGCAGTTCGTGACACAGCTTGCGCAACTTAGCCAAGTTGAACAGGCGGTTGCCACGAACGACAATCTCGAGCAGCTGGGCGCAAAGATCGGATCGCTGGTCTCGGTATCTGGCGCGGATATGATCGGCCGAGATGTGACCATCCCGTCCAGCCAATTTGCTTTGGCCAATGGCACAACGGACGCAAGCTATCGGGTTCCTGAAGGAACCAACAGCGTCAGCGCTCAAATTCTGGATGAAAACGGCACGGTCATTCGAACTTTGTCAGATCTATCGATTGACTCTACCCAAGTCCAAAACTTGAACTGGGATGGGTTGGACGAAGGTGGAAACGCGCTTTTGGATGGTGAGTATTTCGTTTCCCTCACGGCTTTGGATATTGACGGAAACCAACTGGAAACCAGCACCTTCAGAAAAGCACGCGTGGAAGAAGTGTTGTTCAGCAATGGCGTGAATTACTTCAACCTGGATAGCGGACAGCAGGTTGAGTCTACCTTGGTGTTGTCCGCAAGCTAATCTCTACATTCTGTTTGTACGCGCTGTGCTGAATTCGTTTATGCGCGCGGTGCGGATGGCGTCGAAGTCCCGGTGCATTTTACGCACGATTTCCTCGATCATCTTCAGGCGATCCAGATTGTTTTCCTCACCAGGGTTCACCCACAACGTGGTTTCCGCCATATCTGACAAGACGCCAATAGCACCATCCCGAAGGCGCGCACGGCCTTCGGCACCATTCAAGCGTTCAAACTCGCTGGCTCCGGCCAGATAGACATCCATATCAATCACGATATGCAAAACATTCTCGGGTTGCATGACCTGCACGGTGAATTTCCCGAGCGGCATTTTATACAGGATTTCTTTCGGAGCAGCCGCCACCTTGCCGGCCTCTTCCTTCTTCATCTGCATCTCTTGGTCGGCCATTTCCGCAGGCGGAGGCGCTGCTTCCGGGGCCATCATTTGCCCCAGAAAATAGCCCGTGGGCCCCAATAGCAGGGGCCCAAGCAGTATGATCAGAATTTTCTTCATTTCAGACCCCTAGTAGGGGAGGATCACGTCTAGGAAATCTTCGCCATAGCGCGGTTGTTGAACCTGGCTGATCTGACCGCGTCCACCATAAGTGATGCGGGCCTCGGCAATCTTGTCATAGGCGACTGTATTCAACGTGCCGATGTCTTGAGGACGGATAATCCCCGCAACACGCAGCTCGCGCAGTTCATTGTTCACTTTGACTTCTTGACGACCTGCGATGACAAAATTTCCATTGGGCAGTTCTTTGATGATCAAGGCTGCGACTCGCAGGTTGATGGCTTCTTTCCGCGCAATAGAACCTTCGCCTTTAGAGGCAGAGGTATTGCCCAGATCAATGATCTGCGGGGAAGGCACTTCGCCGGCGCCAACGCCCGGAAGCACTTTGTTCAACTGGCTGCCATAACCCAAGAATACTGGTGTATCGACGTCCTGCGTCGAAGACCGCGACCGTTCAGACGCGTTGTCCAGTTTGGCATCATCAGAGATATTGATGACGACCGTTAGGATATCACCCACGGTTTGCGCGCGTTGGTCATCAAAGAAGCTGGATGTCCCACGCCGCCAAAGGCTGCTGGCTTCGGCCCGTTTTGGACGCATCATGGGTTCTTGCGCAGGCATCGGAACCGAAATTCGGTTAACTTCGGGGATGTCCGTGGACATATCACTGAACTGAGGATTGCGATGCTCTTTGAATTTCGGCGTGCAGGCACCCAATGCCATGCCGGAAATCAGCAGTGCCGATACGACAAACCGTCCACGGGAAAAGGATTTGGCCAGAGATGGGACTGTCAAAATTGTGCCTCCACAAGCCCATCGCCTTTCGCGATGGCTGTTATTGTTTTGTTGCTTGAAAGATTGACCACGCGCACTTCCTGCCCGAGATGCGCGTCAGAGATCGCTTTGCCTGCTGCGGTCAGCTGCAGCGGCCCATGTTGCAGTTCGATCGTGACCCTGTCACCGCGCGACACGATGACCGGGGGCGACACTGACTGGTGGTGCACGGGGCGTCCGGGCGAAAGCATGCGGCGCACCTGCATGCCCACGAGTTCCTCGTATTCAGTGATGGCAAAGGCATGAACACGCGCCCAGGCCATATCGATCATTTCGATGTCGCGGGGCAGCAGGATCTCGTCAGGCTGCACGCGACGGTTCACGACAGGGATGGGGACGCTCAGAACCGCAAGGCCCCAAACGCGTGTGACGTCTCCGAAATTCGTGACAACATTGGCGATGAACTGGCCGCTGTCTTTGTCGATCCAGAATTCTTGGATGTACTGGCCGTCTTTGGGCAGCCCATCCGCCAGATGCACGACAAACTGACCGCTGGGCGGCAGCGCCGGACCAAACTCCTGCTCTGCGCGCTCTGCCACGAGGTCTGTGATCAAAGCGGCCCATGAGGCGCTCGGTAGCATCAGAACGCTGAGGGTCAGAGCCAGAAGATATGTTGCGACACGCTTCATCGATTAGGACTTAATCTGGTTTGCTGTCTGCAGCATCTGGTCCGCAGTCTCGATAGACCGAGAGTTCATCTCATAGGCCCGTTGAGCCTGAATGAGGTCAGTGATCTGTGCCACGATATTCACGTTGGCGTTTTCCAGATAACCTTGCTGAACCAAACCCACACCTGGATCACCCGGAGTGACAATGGTGGCTGCGCCAGAGGCCGTGGTTTCTTCGAGCAAGTTGTTACCGATTGGTTTCATTCCTGCTTCGTTAAGGAAAGTCGCAAGGTTCAACTGGCCGAGGTCAGTGGTCTCATTGTCGTTGCCGAGGAAGGCTTGCACCAATCCCTGACCGCTGATCACCACGGAACGCGCATCGTCGGGTATGTTGATGCCCGGATCGACTTCGAACCCATCCAGCGTCACCAATTGACCTGTTGCGCTGACTTGAAAGGCTCCGGCGCGCGTATAGGCTTGAGAGCCGTCTGGGCGTGTCACGACAAAGAAGCCACGGCCATTCACAGCGAGGTCGAACTGGTTTTCCGTCTGTGCAAGCGCACCCTGTGTATTCAGGCGCACAACACCTGCACCCTGAACACCAAGGCCGACATTCAGTCCAACCGGGCGCGATGTGCCGTTGGTTGAGGTCGCCGCGCCTTCTTGAAGCTGGGCTTGGTAGATCAGGTCCTGAAAGGCGGCGCGTCCGCTCTTGAAGCCGGTCGTGTTGGCGTTCGCGATGTTGTTGGCAATCACGTCGACATTGGTCTGCTGCGCCAACATGCCGGTAGCGGCAATTCCGAGAGCTTTCATGGCCTTGTTGTCCTTATGTTATTGCCAGCCTCAGACCACACGGCCCAGACGCTGGATTGCCTGTTTAGTCAGTTCGTTTTCGTCGCTCATCAAATGGGTCGCGCGTTCGTAAGCGCGCTGGATGTCCATAAGATGGATCATTTCGACGACCGGCTTCACGTTGCTTTGCTCGATAAAGCCCTGCGCGAATTGAGCGTTCTCAACCGGTGCGGAGGCCGGGGCATTTGGATGTGGGAGGAACAAGCCATTTCCAAGCGGCGATGCGCTCGCAAAGCTTGGAACATTAAACAGTCCGATGCGGCCTAGAACGCCACCATTCTGATCCGTGAGCGTGCCGTCCTGGCCAATCTGCACCAGATGAGCGACGTCCTGAGGGATGTTAATCGGAGCACCGGCTTCATCCACAACGGGGTTGCCCGCAAGATTGACCAGCTGCCCATCTGCATCCACGGAAAGACGTCCGTCACGACCATAGGCCGTTTGCCCATCTTCTGTCAGATACCCAAGCCAACCTTGTCCCGTTACCGCGATGTCCAAAGAGTTACCGGTCTGAACCAAAGCACCCTGAGACAGGTCAACATAGATGCCATTGTCTTTGACGAAACTCACAGCTTGGGTGTCGTCGCCAGAACCTGAAGGGTCCACAGCCTCCAGCAAAGGATGCTGCGCCTTGTACCCTGCGGTAGAGGCGTTTGCCATATTGTGCGCTGCCAAATCCAACGAACGCTCTAAGGCGGTCGCCAGCGAAATGGACACATAGCTGGTTGTTCCCATGCCCGTTGCCTTTGTCGACATGCACTAATGCAAGAACAAAAGTGCTATACTGCTCATTAGTTTATTGTTTCTTTAAGAATTATCCATCAAGATAAGGATTAAAACAAGCTATATTTGGCAAAGAGCAAGAATAGAAAGAAAAGATGGGCAAGGCGCGACTGCTTCTGACGATCCCGTTCTGGGTGCTGCTTTTGGCATCCGGCGTCTATTCTGCGTCTGACCCAGGCGAAGAAGAGCCTAAAGTTGAAGAAGCTGAGCCTGCGCCCAAAGAGCCTAAGAAGTTAGAGATCACCGCTCCTCAGACCTCTGTTCAGCAGTTGTTTGATCTGGACCTTCGCCGCTGGCCCGAAGAGCGATTTTACGAGAACCTCACGGGACTTATCAATGAGCTGTCCGTCCGCTATGGCGACGAAGCGACGGCCACGCTTCTGGATACAGCGGAGTTGTTCCTTGGACAGATGATGGTCGCCGAAGCGGAATCCGTTCTTGGAGAGTTGGAAGAGGTTTCGCCAGGCCAACTCCGTCGCAAAACTGCGCTTAAACATGCCCAGATGCTTTTGAACGGTGCTTCAGTCGACGATTTTGAGGCGTCTCCATTGAACGAAGACAGCAGACCGGACCGCGCGTTTTGGTCCGTGCTGCAGGCGATTGCCACGGCCGACGGAGTCATGCTCAATGAAAACCTCAGCGGTGGTGTATTGGGGCTGATCCACCAGACGAGGCCGGTTGCGCGCTCGGTTCTGCCGATCATTATCGAAGCGATGATCGAGACCGAACAGCTGACTCTGGCCGCACGCAGTCTTGAGTTGCTCGAAGACTTCCCCGACCTCAGTGATGCACCGATGGGGCATTACTTAAGGGGTCGCGCGGCGGAAAAGCAAAACAATCAAAAGACAGCGCTTGTGCATTACTTTGAGGGCATCAAGGGATTTGACCGCTATGCCGTGCGCTCGCGGCTTGCGATCGCTGATATGGCGATCATGGATGGTGGGCGCGGCGCTTTGATGGCGGCAGAAGACGTGCTTGAAAACGGTCTGGATTCTTGGCGCGGCGATCAGTTTGAGATCGCGACTCTTCAGAAGTTGCACGAAGTTTATGCGGCTGCGGATGAGCGGGTCGAAGGACTTATCCTTCTCAGCAAGATCACAATGCGTTTTCCCGGTACCGAAGCCGCAGAGCGCGCCGAGGCCGCGTCAAAAGATGCGCTGCGTGCGGTGTACCAGGACGGTTTTGACGGCAAAATTCCGCTGTCTCGCTGGCTTTCGGTCCACCTCAGATTGGTGCCAGCCTATCGATACCATCCTGAATACGCACGGCTTGTCGAGGAACTGGCGGATCATCTCATGACCCTTGGTGGGACGACGATGGCAGCCAAGGAATACCAGCGGGCTTTAGATTTCCGCGTGGACCTGAAGGATCTGAATTCCGACTGGGTATCTGATGAAGAAATGATTCAGAACAAGCTCAAACTGGCGCGTGCTTATGCTGCTGGCGGACAGTATCAAGAAGCCAAAGAAGCCCTCGCGACGCTGGACGGCGCGGTTGATATCATGGTGCGCAATGACATCAATACTCTGCGAGCAAAGATCGCAGCGCAGATGGGCGACGCAGATGGGTTGCTGCGTACCCATGTGATGTCCCCAAGTGCGGAGAATTTGCGCAATGTCAGCCATGCGCTTTGGGAAAAGCAGGAATGGGATGGCGCAAACGAGTTCTACAACCGCCTTTGGGCGGAGTATCCGGGCAGTTTCAGCCTCAGCGACGCCACATATTTGCTGATTGCCGCGCATCGTACCGGAGATCGAAATACTGCGACCCGCGTGGTCGAAGCCTTCCCGGGCATGACAGAATCAGAGAACTGGGTGCGACTGGCAGAGAGCTTCTTGTCGCAACCTCCGGACGTGTCGACTCTCACGCTGGATGCGGCGAATGGGCGGTTGGATCGCCTCAACTCTGCATTGGAAAATATCCAAGGAAATGGGCTTTAATCCTTAAAATAACTCATCTGTTCTTGAGAAATCATAGATAAATATGCCGAGAACAAGGATTTTTTAATTTCTTTAACTCTGCTTAAAGGAGTTTCATGTAACTATCCTTGCAATCAAAAGACTAAAAAGAATAACGAGGCAGACAAAATGTCATTGACCAGTGCGCTTCAAACAGGCGTGAGCGGCCTGTCAGCAAACTCGACAGCGGTGGGCGGAATCTCCGAAAACATCGCCAATGCGAATACTGTCGGTTACAAACGTAGCTTCTCTCAAATGGTAACGACCACCGCATCGCAGGGTTCGGACAAAGGGGTATTGTCCGTTATCGCCCAAGAAGTAAGTACCATTTATGCGGCGGGCGGTCTTATCGCGACCAATAGCAGTACCGATTTGGCGATCTCGGGGCGCGGTTTTTTCGTTGTTACGGAACAGCCAAACGAAACCAATCAGGGCAACTTCTTGTTGACGCGGGCAGGGTCGTTTCTGCCTGACGCGGACGGCAATCTGGTAAACGCTGCTGGTTACTACCTGAATGGTTTCCCTTACGATGGTGATGGTAACCTTTTAGGGGTAGACCGAAGCTCTTTTGCATCAATGGAAGTTGTAAATGTTGGTACAGTAACACTGGCAGCCGACGCGACCACGGCGATCGACGCGTCAGGTAATGTTCCAAGCCAGGAAACTGGGCTCACAACGCCTGGCGCTCCGTTCATCACCTCTTCCGAATACTTCACGCCTTTGGGGGCGATTGAACGCATAAATATCAGCTGGCAGCCAACGAGCACCGCAAATGTTTGGGAAGTGACGGTCTCCGACAACAATTCAACCACGCTCGGGTCTTTCGATATGACCTTTAGCGACTCCGGTGCAACGGCAGGCGCGCCCAGCAGCTACACCAACATCACCAGCGCAGCAGTGGCGCCTGCGGCATTTGCAATGGATGCTTCGACAGGCGTCGTGTCACTTACTTTGAACAATGGTGCGACGCCGCAGCCTTTGACAATGTCGTTCGGTGCAATCGGAAGCTTTGCCGGGATGACGCAGTTCTCTGGTGACTTCAGTCAATCCTACGATCGCGATGGGTCGAATTTGGGTGAGTTAGTTCGGACCGAGTTTGACGATGCCGGCACGATCTTTGGTGTTTTTGACAATGGGACTCGGCGCCCGCTGTTTGAAGTGCCGCTCGGCGTCGTTGACAACCCCAATGGCCTCGGCGAGCGCGCAGGTAACGCGTATCAAACAACCGTAGATTCCGGCTCTTTCCAAGCGCTTACACCGACTGGTGGTCGAGTAGGCATCATCAACGCGGGTGCATTGGAAGGGTCTAATGTCGATATCGCACAAGAAATGACGGACCTGATCCGCTTCCAGCGTGCGTTCTCTACGAATGCCTCTGTTGTGACAACAGTCGACGAAATGATGGAAGAGACAACGCGGCTCAAACGGTAACAGATTAATGTAGGGCAAGGCCTAAGATGAGTATCACCAGCGCACTGAACACAGCGGCTTCTGGACTTCGCGTTCAGCAGTCCTTGTCGCGTGTGGCTGCTGATAACGTGGCGAACTCTAATACCGAGGGGTACGCCAAGCGGTCGGCGGTTGTCGTTTCCACTCTAATCGGCGGCGGCGCGAACGTGACCGAGATCCGGCGCGAAGTCGACTCCGCCTTAGCGCGCATGGCACGGCTCGAAAACGCTCGGATGTCTGAACAGCAGGCGGTCTACGAAGGCCTGCGCGACTATTCGATTTTTCTTGGTGAAATCGGCGACGGCAACTCACCCGCGGAATCCTACGCAGAATTCAGCGCGTCTATGTCGACCTTGGTCAACATGCCGTCCTCCAGCGGCGCTCAGGCTGGGGCCATCCTTGCGGCAGAAAACCTTGTGACCACGCTCAACCATGCCAGCGACCGTTTGGCTGGGGTGCGCGCGGATGTGGATATGGAAATCCGCTATGAGATCGCCGACTTGAATGACAAGCTGTACGAGTTGGTCGATCTGAATACGAAACTTCACACGTATCAGCAAAATACCTTTGAGGCCGCAGCATACTCCGACCGCGTCGAGACCATCATCGACGAGATCTCGAGCATGGTGGATGTACGGGTGAGCTACGGGTCGGCTGGTTGGGTCAACCTCTACACCACCGGCGGAGCTGCGTTGATGGAGGGTGACCAGGTTCATGACGTCTCCTACAACGCGGGCGACGGAACATTCTGGGCAGGTGGCCAAGAGATCACGCCGACGAACCCGAATGTCCGCGGCATTGAGCACGGGACTCTTTCTGGTTTTGCCACACTGCGCAACGAGACAATCCCGACGTTCCAGTTGCAACTAGATGAATTTGCGCGTGGCCTTATCACCACCTTCGAAAACGCAGATACGTCACTTGGCGCGACTGATGCAGGCCTGTTTACGGACAGTGGCGGGCGGTACAACGCAGCGAACCTTGAGGGACTCGCATCTCGCATCCAGATCAACAGCCGTGTTGAGGGAGCCACGACCGGAACGTCCTGGCTGATCCGCGATGGTCTCGGAACCGCTACGGAAAGTGAAAACGTATCGGATGCAACCCAAGTTCAGCTGTTCATCAACGAGATGAATTCGGCGATGAATGCGGATCCGTTGACTGGGATTAACAGCACGGTGTCCTTGTCTGACTACGCGGCCGAAATGATCAGCGCGCAGGGCACGACGACGGCGCGGGCAGAAAGCAGTTACAACGCAGCTCGTTCGGCGGCTGAAGTCGTCGCAGCTTCGCGACAGAACGTCGAAGGTGTCAGCATCGACGAAGAAATGCAGAATCTCATGCTGATCGAGCAGAGCTTTGCGGCCAACTCTCAGATGTTGTCGACCATCGGCGAGATGCTCGACACATTGTTGTCCATTGTTTGAGGGAGGGTGATCGTTGACACTTTTTAACTCTCGGGTCTCCTCCTACCAAATGAACTATTTCATGCGCGCGAACGTCAATTCCGCGACGGTCAAGCTGCAAGAGGCGACCAAGGAACTGGGGACGGGCCGCCACGCGAACTTGTTCAAGGAACTTGGACCTCGGTCCGCCTCTGCGTTGCAAATGAGGGTCACGGAAACCACGACGCAATCTTTTGTGACAGCTAACAATGTTTTGGCGAGCAAGCTCGAAACAACATTGGCGGCCACGAACAGCATTCGCGAGACGGTGAGCAGTGTTCTTGAACTGTCCTTGCTGAACTTGACTCGCCCGAATACCGGGGCAGAGGCCTTGCAAGCCGAAGCGCGCGCTGCCATTGAATCAGTCGTTGGGTCGTTGAACCAAAGCTTCAATGGCGACATGATTTTTGCGGGGATCGCAAGCCGCTATGCACCTATGACACGGTGGGAAGACGTCAACCCAGACACAGGCTTTTCACCCGAAGGGGTCATCAATTCCATCGTAGGCGCTGGACCGCCAGACGCCGCAACAGCGGGCACAATGATTGCCGATATTCAGGCGGTGTTTGACTCAAGCTATGCCGCCAACCCCAACATGAACTACGAGGCGACGTTCTACGGCGGTACGCCCCTGCTTGATGGCGGAGGCAACCCAAACGCGCGCGTAACCGCCCGTTTGGACTCGGATCAAGAGCTGGATTACGGCGTTCAAGCCAATGATCCTGCGTTCCGCGAAGCGCTTCGAGGTCTGGCGATGCTGGCGAGTGTGGATGTATCGCAGGTTTCCGATGAAGCGACTTATCAAGCCTGGATGCAAGAGGCCGTCGACTCTTTGGCAGCCGCCTCTGAAGGCATTTTGAAGATCACCACCGACGTTGGTTTCCAGCAAGAGGTCGTGGAAACAGCGACGCAGCGACTTGAGGATGTTTCCATCATCCAGCGCTTGCAAGTCGCGCGCCTGGAGAATGTCGACGCCTATGAAGTGTCAGCTCAGATCGCATCACTGGAAGCTCAATTACAAGCCAGCTACAGCGTGACCGCGCGCCTCGGTCAACTGAGTATCCTCAATTACATGAGATAACAGATCCCTCGAGCCCGTCTTGGATGTGCTCAAGTTAAAACCCCCGCTCCAGAAGGATGCGGGGGTCTTTTTTGTCTATTTTTGAGGGCGCTTAGGCGCGCGCCTCAAGTCGCATGCCAGAGCTGGTCAGCGCCGGAATTGGGGTCACATCGTCCAGAACATCTGGGGCGCTTAGCTTGTAGCCGCGACCGTGGATGGTCTCGATATACTGCGCTCCGGTGTCAGCCGCCGAGGCGATTTTCTTGCGCAACTTACAGATGTAAACGTCGATCACCTTGTCAAAAGGCTGATCTGCGCTCATGCCATAGACCGCATCATAGATGGCGTTCTTGGAAATCACCTTGTTCGAGTTCAATGCCAGGTGCTGGAAAATCGAATGTTCGCGCTTGGACAGCTTGATGCGTGTGCCCGACACGATTGGATCGCGGCCGTCAAAGAAGGCGGTGACTTCGCCGACGCTGATGCTTTCGGCCGCGTGGCCGTGGAAGCGACGCACGATAGAATTGATCCGAGACAGCACTTCGCCGCCTTTGATCGGGCTGACGATCACGTCGTCCGCACCACGATCCAAAGCTGCGGCGGTGTCCGCCGAATTCCGGAAATCCCGCAGGATTATCAACGGGTTCTCGCATCCTGCATGACGCACCGCGCGGATTTGGCGGTGGGTGTTCACAGATTCCCCGATCAGAATGGCGCGATGTTCGCTGCCCGTCTGAGTCAAAGGCGCAAGGCCCGTTTCAAAAAATTCTTCGCCCACAAAGAGAGGTTGCAGACCCGCGTTTTCCAACTCGGATGCTAGTGATGCTCGACGTTTCTCTCGTGGCTCATAAACATAGGCGCGCATAGCGTCCTCCGTTCCTGCCATTTTTGTTATTCTTGACGGCTAGCAAGGATTAACCAACCGTTCAACTATAAAAAGAATAAATCACAAAGATTAAAACGTAGTTAAAACAGTGAATTGCAAAGATAGTATGGACGAAGCAAAGATAAATGGTTAAAGTGTCCTTGGGCATAGAGGCAAAAATATCTATGGAGCAGTACCATAAACTCTTCTGGCCCCGAGCAGGTGTACTACTATGCGCATTGATCTTGGCAGGGTCAGTGTTTGGGGTGTCAGTGGCTAAGGCCGACGTTCGCATCAAGGATATTGCGAGCTTTGAAGGCGTGCGAGAGAACCATCTGATCGGCTACGGGCTGGTCGTGGGTCTTTTGGGCACGGGCGACAAGATGGCGAATTCTCCGTTCACACGTGAAAGCGTGCGGGGGATGCTTGAGCGTCTCGGTGTGGCCAACATTGACGCCAACCTGCTGCAGACCAAAAACACCGCGGCGGTGATGGTAACGGCGAAACTTCCGCCGTTTTCCCGTCGCGGTGCTCCCATTGATGTCACCGTGAGCTCCCTCGGAGACTCGACCAGCTTGAGAGGTGGCACTCTGCTGGTGACGCCGCTGGCTGGGGCTGACGGTGAGGTTTATGCGGTCGCCCAAGGTGCCGTCGCGGTTTCGGGCTTTCGCGCCGAAGGGGCGGGAGCGACTTTGACCGAAGGCGTTCCGACCATCGCCCGCATTGATAACGGCGCGATCGTGGAGCGCGAAGTCGGGTTTAGTCTGGATCAGATGAAATCTGTGCGCGTCGCTTTGCGGACACCTGATTTCACCACGGCCACCCGCGTGCGGGATGTTGTGAACACGGAATTGGGCGCTCAATTCGCCGAAGTTCTGGACCCTGGCACCATCGAAGTCGCCATCGCGAGCAAAACCAATGTCGCGGAATTCGTGTCCGTGATCGAAAATCTGACGGTTCAGCCGGATTCAATCGCTCGCGTTGTGGTCGATGAAAAGTCCGGCACAATCGTGATCGGATCCAATGTGCGCATCGGCCAGGTTGCGATCAGCCAGGGTGGTTTGACGATCCGAGTTAAAGAAAATCCGAGCGTCAGTCAGCCTAATCCGATTTCCATCGGTGGCACGACTATCGTGATCCCGGATACCGATCTGGATGTGACCGAGAAAGACAGCAAGTTCACGATCCTTGAGGGAGACGTTAGTCTTCAGGACCTCGTGGACGGCTTGAACGCGATCGGAGTCGGAGCACGTCAGACCATTTCCATTCTGCAAGCGATCAAGTCCTCGGGCGCGCTGCACGCAGATCTGGAGATCATCTGATGGCCGATCTTCCGATTCTCTATTCACCGCTCGCAAATGCGCAGATTCCGAATCAAATCGGGCCCCAAAATCGGCTTTCCGAACAAGAAATTGCGAAGGCAAAAGAATTTGAGACGCTTTTTTTGTCCCAGTTCGTCGACGAAATGCTCAAGACCGTTGACCTCGATGCAGCGACGGGCGGGCGCGACATGCACATGTGGCGATCCTTCATGTCTCAAGCAATGGCTGAGTCCCTCGTTGACCAGGGCGGCCTGGGTTTGGCGACCAGTGTTGAACAAATGATGTCGGCATACAAAACCGCCGGAAACGGAGGCAATTCATGATTTCTCAGCGCCAATTCCGGGTGGCCGGTCGCAAGCAAAATCGCACATCTGGGCAAGGAACAATGGCCATCGCACCTACCGAATTGGACCTCCAGAATATCGATGCTTTTGCCAGCAAGATTTCGGAAGCCGTGTCGGTGTTGAAACAAGAGATTGCGGGTATCAACGACGGGCAACTCAATATCGTGAGTGAACTCTACAATAAGAAGGCCGGCATTCTGAAGTGGCTAGAGCTGAAAATGCCGCTGATTGAACCCTTTATGAACGACGATGCGGTCAAGGCCAGACGCCTTCCGGACAGGCTTGCAGAACTCAAAGAGGCAGTGTCCGAGAACAACGCGCTTTTGTCACGCATGTCTGTCGCCGCAGGCACCATCGTTCGTGAAATCGAGAAGGCCCAGAACAGGCACAGCCTGAACGGTCTTTATGGAAAATCCGGTCGTCGCATTGGCGCGGATGGCAGCCGATCGAGGGCTTTGGATAAGGAGCTGTAGCAGAGAAAATCAGGGAACCGTCTTACCTCTACGGGCCGTGAAGGTTTAAAAAAACGTAAACCTTAACCCCGCTTTAACCAAAATTCTGTTAATCTACGAATGGTTGTACAGCCAGGCGTAGGTTTGGCATGTGCGATTGATACTCTGTCAGAAGACGGACTAAAAAATCGAGAATTGAGGAGAGCGTAAAATGACGTCCATTCTCACGAATAACTCTGCAATGACGGCTCTACAGACCCTGACTATGGTCAACAAGAACCTGAACGAAACCCAAGGCCGCGTATCCAGCGGTCTCGCAATCAGCTCCGGTAAAGACAACGCAGCTTACTTTGCTATCTCCGAAACTATGAAGGGTGATAGCGGTATGTTTGATGCGATCAACGAGGGCCTGACATCTACCCGCAACTCAGTAGCGACTGCGCGCCTTGGCGCGGAAACCGTTTCTGATCTCGCACAGCAGTTCACCGAGCGCGTCGCGTTCGCACAGGGCTCTGGTGTGAATCTGGCAGATGTTCAGGCAGAACTTGATTCTATTGTCGAACAAATCGGTACAGCTATCAGCCAGTCGACCTTTAACGGTGATGATCTGGTGTCTGGTGCTGCTGCAACGCAAACCATCGTTTCCGGCGTGTCCCGGACTGGTGGTTCTTTCGCAGCGACCACTATGACATTTGACTCCGTTAACTTAGGCGCGATTCAAACCGCACTGGACGCGGTAGATGTCGTAACCGCAGGTGCGACGAGCCAGGCTGCACTTCAGGCAACGCTGACGACTGCAGAGGCGCAACTGGGCCTCGCAATCGACGCAGCGACGTCTTTGGGTGTCACAGAGAAATCCATCGAAGCACAACAGAGCTTCCTGGGTTCCCTGACCGACACCCTGGATCAAGGTGTGTCCTCGATGGTTGATGCAGAGATGGAAGAGGAAGCAGCGCGTTTGCAAGCCCTTCAAACTCAACAACAGTTGGCGACTCAAGCACTAGCTATGGCAAATTCTTCGCCTCAGTCCGTGCTGTCGCTCTTCCGTTAAGAGCAATAGAAGGGAAGCCGGGGATCCTCGGCTTCCTTTTTTCTTTAGCCGCACATTAAACAGTTTTAACGCGCGGTTACCAATTCTCTCAAAAATTTAATTTTCTCAATGGGTTCGCTGAAAAGGTGGCAAATCCTAAACTTGGCTTTAACCATGCCTCCCTTATTCTTTTCAGACGCGTGCGGTGAGAAATCCGTGCGTGCCATATCAGTCAGAAGACTGAGACATAACGAGAATTAGAGGAGAACATTAAATGTCATCCATTCTCACCAATTCCTCTGCAATGGTCGCTCTTGCCACGCTTAACAACGTGAACATGAAGCTTAACGAAACCCAGAACCGTGTTTCCACGGGTCTTCAGATCAGCTCTGGTAAAGATAACGCAGCCTACTTTGCGATTTCCGAAACCATGAAGGGCGACAGCGGCATGTTTGAGTCGATCAACGACGGCCTGACTTCCACCAAGAACTCCATTGCTACTGCACGCCTGGGCGCGGAAACTGTTGCAGACCTTGCTCAGCAGTTCACTGAGCGTGTCGCTTTCGCACAAGGTTCCGGCGTGAACCTGTCCGATGTTCAGGCTGAGCTGGATTCCTTGGTTTCTCAGATCGGCCTTGCCATCAGCCAATCGACCTTTAACGGTGAAGATCTGGTCTCTGGCGCCGCGGCAACTGTGACTGTGGTATCGGGTGTTTCCCGTACCGGTGGTTCATTTTCCGCAACGACCCTCAGCTTTAGCTCTGTAAACTTGGGTGCAATTCAAACTGCATTGGATGCAGTTGACGTTGTAACCGCGGGTGCAACGAGCCAAGCCGCGCTTCAAGCGACTCTGGTTACCGCAGAAGGACAGCTGTCCGCGGCGATCGATGCAGCAACGTCCTTGGGTGTCTCCGAGAAAACTGTCGAAGGCCAACAAACCTTCCTCAGCTCGCTGACAGATACGATCGATTCAGGTGTGTCCTCAATGGTCGATGCAGATATGGAAGCCGAGGCGGCGCGTCTGCAGGCACTTCAGGTTCAGCAGCAGCTGGCAACGCAATCGCTTTCCATGGCGAACCAGACTCCACAGAACATTCTGTCTCTGTTCCGGTAAGTTCCCCTTAGACCGTTTGGTCTTTGAATACCGAATGAAAAAAACGGTCGCGCGAATGCGCGGCCGTTTACTTATGTCTGGAGCTTTTGTTTAAGCACTTGCCTACCACTGCGCCAAACACTGCTAAGCGCAAAGTCTGAAGACAAGTGCACAAAGTCAGCTGGCCCATTTTCGAACAAACGCCCTAATGCTGATTTCCCAATTGCATCCGCCGGATACTGAGTTGCTCGCTTCAGCGCGATTTCAGCAGGCTCACCGCAAGTGGAAACCAAGAGTTTGATGGCGTCAGCCAAGGCCAAATGCGCTCCAGCTAAGGTTCCATCGGCAAGGGTGAGGCGATCCCCCGATCTTAGGATTTCGCGTCCGTTGAGGGTGAAAGACTCCAGGTCCGACCCAATCGTCGCCATAGCGTCAGTGACAAGGAATATCTCTCCGGGGCCTTTATTGGCGCGCAGAGCCAAACTGATCATCGCAGGATCAACGTGAATGCCGTCTGCGATGAGGCCGGCGCAAAAAGCGCCCGAAACCAACGCGGCGCCAACCGTCCCAGGTGCACGTGCTGTCATCTGACTTTGCGCGTTAAACAAATGGGTCACACAGTTGGCGCCAGCTTTGGCATAGCGCAGACAGGTTTCGTAGTCTGCATCCGTATGACCAATCGACACGACAACACCTGCATCCGTGAGGCCGCGTACTTGATGCTCGGATGCATGTTCAGGGGCAAGCGTTACCTTTAGGACAGGGAGCGCTCTAGCGGCCCTTAGCAAAACCTTCATGTCTCGATCATTCATTGGCCGTACAAAAGACTCGCGATGCGCACCTCTGCGATTTGGCGCGATATGAGGACCTTCGAGGTGCAAACCAAGTACGCCCGGTATCCGCGCGGCGATTGCGTCCTCAATGGCAGCGATCGCTTGCGATGTTGTCTCTGGACTATCGGTGATCAACGTCGGAAGGAAAGATGTCGTCCCCAACAATGCATGCGCTTGGGACATTGTGGAGAGAGTTTCCGCCGAAGGTGCATTGTTAAACAAGACGCCACCGCCCCCATTAACCTGAAGATCAACAAAACCCGGTGACAAAAAACCGCCATCCAATGCGATAGACGTGGTTTCTGCGGGAATTGCAGTGTCATCGACAAGGCATTTTACTTTGCTCTCCTCTATAAGAAGGGCTTTTCCTTTCTGAAGAGTGCCCTGCCAAAGAATGTCTGCACCCTTGAGTGCTAAGGTTCTTGATTGTTCTTGGTTCAGCAAAGAAAGACGCTCCAAATCGGTTTCGCGCTCATATTAGCAAGTTAGGCCCTGGTTCGGGGAAGCGATTTCTAAGTCGCAGATATGCAACCATGGCGGTATGGGGGATTCAGCTTGGTTCTACATAGTTGTGTGATGGTGAGTATTTAGTAGAGCACAACGCCCGACGATACCGGGGTTGGAACGTCAAAAGTCTTGAACCACACTGCACAAAAATAATGCACCAAAACTACAGCGAATGATGCGTCAGAGGATATCCTTATAATTGAGTAGGAAAACAAGGATACAATCTGTGCATTTAACAACTTTAAGAAGAATTTCTTGGAATTTCTCAAAAACAGCAAGAACATATACCTTGCTTTAATCTTTTATTCTTTATAGTGACCTTATTAAAGAGAGTAATGGTCCAGAAGGACCCTCGCCCGAAAGATAGGAGCGCAGGCAATGTCGTCTATTCTTACAAACCATTCAGCCATGGTGGCTTTGTCCACACTCAACATGGTCAACAAGAATCTGACCGACACGCAGAACCGCGTTTCAAGTGGTCTTCAGATCATGTCGGGCAAGGACAACGCTGCCTACTACGC
The DNA here is from genome assembly GCF_037478305.1 of Cognatishimia coralii. Taxonomy (NCBI): domain Bacteria; kingdom Pseudomonadati; phylum Pseudomonadota; class Alphaproteobacteria; order Rhodobacterales; family Paracoccaceae; genus Cognatishimia; species Cognatishimia coralii. The sequence continues at coordinate 163,775 of NZ_JBBGAZ010000002.1, read as the reverse complement.
CATCTCGGAAACGATGAAGGGCGACAGCGGCATGTTCGAGGCCATCCATGATGGCTTGACCGCGACCAAGAACTCGATCTCCACGGCGCGCCTTGGTGCCGAAACCGTAGCAGACCTCGCAAAGCAGTTTACCGACCGTGTGGCCTTTGCGCAGGGCAGCGGTGTTAACCTTGCTGATGTTCAAGCGGAACTGGACTCGCTGGTAACTCAAATCGGTACCGCGATCAGCCAATCCACGTTCAACGGAGAGGACCTCGTATCGGGCGCCGCAGCGCCTGTGACTGTTGTTTCGGGTATTTCCCGCACAGGTGGCTCTTTCACAGCGACCACAATCACTTTCCAGTCCATTGATCTGGGTGCAATCCAGACCGCGTTGGACGCAATCGATATTGTTACCGCAGGCGCAACTAGCCAAGCGGCTCTACAGGCAACGCTGGCAACCGCTGAGGCGCAGCTTTCCAATGCGATTGACGCGGCGACCTCGATGGGCGTCACTGAAAAGACCATCGAAGGTCAGATGTCATTCCTTGATATGCTCACCGATACGCTGGACTCAGGTGTTTCCGCGATGGTCGATGCGAATATGGAAGCCGAGGCGGCCCGTTTGCAGGCGCTTCAGGTTCAACAGCAGCTGGCGACACAATCGCTCTCTATGGCCAACCAAGCGCCACAGAACATCATGTCGCTGTTCAGACAATAATTACAGTTTTCTGGGGGGAAGGCCGAACATTCGGTTTGACGCCATTGCAGAACTCGGCCGGCTAGTCACCGGCCGATTTTTTTATGCGGCACTGGGTTGATCGACCGCTGCGACGTCGATGGGAACATCAATACCTGCTTCAAGAAGCATCCGGTAAAGCTCCGCAAAGCTTTGGTCAGACATCATCGTGTCGCTCTTGCGCTGGGACAGGAAGGTTTCAGCTACTTTGGCAAAGCGCATAGCTGCGTCGACCTCTGGGTCGGTGCCGGGCTTGTAAGCCCCGACGCGGATCAGGTCTTCCATATCCGCATAGCGCGCAAGCGCGCGACGCGCTTCGTTCATGATTGCGTATTCTTCGTCCGAATGGCAGGCGGGCAGCATCCTAGAAATTGACTTCTGAATGTTGATGGCCGGATAGCGCCCCCGCTCGGCAATGGCGCGATCCAGAACCATATGACCGTCCAAAATGCCGCGAATGGCGTCGGCAATTGGTTCATTCATGTCATCGCCATCAACCAAAACCGTGTAAATCGCAGTGATGTCGCCTTCCCCCTCGCGACCGGGGCCAGCGCGCTCCAAAAGATGCGGCAGTTCCGAGAACACAGTTGGTGGATACCCTTTGGTCGTCGGTGGCTCGCCGGAGGACAAGCCAATTTCTCGTTGCGCCATGGCAAAGCGGGTTACCGAGTCCAGCAACAAGAGAACCTGACGGCCGGTCGACCTAAAGTGCTCAGCCACAGCCGTCGCGGTCCAGGCTGCTTGCCGCCGAAGCAGGGGGGCTTCATCGCCAGTGGCTACAACAACAACCGAGCGCGCCATGCCCTCGGGGCCAAGGTCTTCTTGGATAAACTCCTGAACCTCACGCCCACGTTCTCCGACCAGCCCAATAACGATGACATCTGCATTCGTATTGCGCGCCAGCATCGCCATAAGAGTGGATTTCCCAACGCCGGATCCCGCAAAGACACCCATGCGCTGTCCCTGACACAGCGGCGTGAACACATCCATGCACTTCACTTTGGTCGAGAGCTTTTGCCCTACGCGACGACGTGCAAAAGCGGGGGGCGGCTCTGCCCGTCCACTGGATCTTCGTCCTCTACCTGTCTTGAACCGAGGCGCTGCAGAGAGCGGTTTGCCAAGGCCGTCCACGACGGTTCCGATCCAACTGTCGTCAGGGCTGATGCCGGGATCGTGCTGAACGATCTCAACGTCATCGCCGACTGCGACGCCATCCCAGCTCCCGAATGGAAGCAGTTTCAATCCGTCAGAAGAGGCGCCAACAATCTCGGCCATAACCGGCCCGCGCGCGCCTTTCACGACACAGCGTTGACCGATGCCGGCAGCCCTTTTCAGGCCGGCTGCAGTCATGGTCATGCCTACAATTGACTGGACTTGGCCAACAATTCTTGTGGCCTCCAAAGAGGATACACGCGTCTTGAGGTCGGAAAAAACCTTGGCCACAAGAATAAACCCTCTGTTAATCCATGCTATACTTGCTATAATCATTGATAACTCTCTCGGAGTCTACCTATGAATACAGAGGCTACTAATCTTTTTGATCTTGCGTCTAAGCGTCTGAAATGGCTCTCAGACAGCCAAAAAACGATCTCTGAAAACATCGCAAACGCCGAGACATCCGGATATCGCGCGAAAGAAGCGCAAAGCTTCGAGAGCTATTTGTCGCGCGCAGAAGGCGCCGAGATTGCACCTGACGCGACTTCAGCGGAAAGCGATGTGACATGGGGCGAAGATTTGACGGGGAACTCTGTTGTTCTCGAAGAGCAGATCCTTGCGGCTTCCAGCGCGGCAAGTCAGTACAAGATCGCAGCTAATCTCTACAAGAAAGCGCACTCGATGTTGCGCGCTGTGGCAGGGGGCTAATAGATGGATCCGTTAACCACCATTTCCCGTATCGCAAGCACCGGTCTTCGTGCCCAGGGCGAGCGGATGCGCGTTGTTTCTGAAAACGTCGCGAACGCCAATTCAACGGCCAACGAGGCAGGCGGCGATCCCTATCGGCGCAAAACCATCGCTTTCAACGAGCTCGTTGACGTCGAATCCGGAAGCTCTTTGGTTGAGACCACTGAAGTCGAACGCGACATGTCAGCCTTCACCGTGCGCTACGAGCCTCAGCACCCTGCAGCGGATGCCAATGGCTATGTCAAGCTGCCCAATGTGAATCCGCTGATCGAGATGGCCAATATGCGTGAGGCCTCGCGTTCTTATGAAGCCAACCTCACGATGCTGGAACAGGCACGGTCCATGCGTTCGCAGCTGATCGATCTGTTGGAGTGATAGAAGATGGCTGATTTTACATCGATCCGCCCAAACACCCTGATCCAAAGCGCTTATGGTCAATCCAAGGACCTGAAAGCCGCGACCGAAGCCCAGCCGGAAAAGGCCGAGAGTTTTGGCGATATGCTGCGCGCGGCAGCGGCTCAATCAGCAGAAACCGTGCGCAGGGGTGACGAGGTCTCGACCGCGGGTCTTACAGGTGACGCCAGTATTCAGCAGGTTGTTGAGGCCACAATGGACATGGAATCCACCGTTCGCGTTTCCGTTGCTGTGCGGGACCGCATTGTCGAAGCTTATCAGGAAATCATGCGGATGCCGATCTGATCTCCGTTTGATTTTGTTCGGAAAGGACCGCCCGATTGGACAGCACAGGTGCATTTGACGTTATTAGGATGACCCTAGAGACCATCCTGATCGCCTGCGCGCCGGTTCTGGCAATTGCGCTTGGGGTCGGGTTGATCATCTCGTTCATTCAGGCGCTCACGCAAATTCAGGAAATGACGCTGACATTTGTGCCCAAGATCATCGCGATCTTTGGAATCTTGGTTTTCACAATGCCTTTTATGTATGGCACGCTGACCCGCCTGTCCGACACTGTGTTCGACCTAATCGTGTCGGGGGGCTTCTGATGGCGCCTCGGTTTTCTAATGTCCTGAAACTTTTCGTGGCAAGCGCCTTTTTCTGTGCGCAGACCGCTCAGGCGGACCTGTTTACGGGATTTTACACATCATCGGCGCCAAAACCGAAGCCGGCGCCTGAACGTGTAAAGTCATCCATCACGACCGGCGCACGCTGCATCTCCGCTATTTTGGCCGCGCAAGAGCGACATGGGATTCCTGATAACCTCCTTTTGGCGATAGGTATCCAGGAAGCTGGCCGTAATGGACCAGAAGGACTCGCTGTCTGGCCCTGGACCGCAAATGCGGCCGGCGAGGGCGTGTTTTTCACCAATCGTATCGAAGCTGAGGAGTGGGTGTCGCAGAAGTTGGCGAATGGGGTAAAAAGCATCGATGTCGGATGTATGCAGGTCAATTTGCACTGGCACGGTGAGAACTTTCCAACCCTCAGCATGGCCTTTGATCCAGAGCGCAACGTGGATTATGCCGCCCGGTTCCTGCGCAACCTGTACAGAGAGACGGGTGATTGGGCCAAAGCCGCCGGTCGATATCATTCCGCCACCGAAAAGCATCAAAAACGTTATCTGACCAGCCTCAAGCGCAACAAGAACGTGGTCGACACCCAAATGCCGCGTCTTACGGCCTTGGCAAATTCTGTCGGACGCCCGATCCAGGTCGCCGAAGTCACGCTGCCCAAAGCGCCACCACCGCCGGTGTTTTGGGCCGCTGATGCGGAAAGTGGCGCGAACTATTCGATCTATACAACGCAACCCCTGCAGCCGGTCCTTCCGGCTTTTCGCAATTCTCCCTGATGAAGTCCGACTATGGCAGCAAATGACGCAAATCCTCCGGTGAATCTTGGTGACCAGCTGAAAGGCATGCTGGCCAACCGCGATATCGTCTTTGCGCTTGGCGTGGTGATGATCCTGGGCATGCTTTTTGTGCCATTGCCGCCCGCGATGCTGGATTTCGGGTTGGCAGCGTCGCTGTCTTTGTCCGTGCTGATCCTGATGGTGGCCCTTTGGATTCCAACGCCGCTGGAATTCAACTCCTTCCCAACGCTCCTGCTGGTTGTGACCATGCTCAGGCTCGCGCTGAACGTTTCGTCGACGCGTTTGATCCTGTCTGAGGGCCACACCGGCTCGGGCGCAGCAGGTCAGGTGATCGAAGGCTTCTCGCGGTTTATGGTCGGCGGCGATTTCGTGATTGGGATCGTGATTTTTGCGATCCTCGTGATCATTAACTTCATCGTGATCACCAAAGGTTCAACCCGCATCGCCGAAGTCGCGGCGCGGTTCAGCCTGGATGCGATGCCTGGCAAGCAAATGGCCATCGACGCCGACCTTGGCGCGGGCATGATCACCGAAGACGAAGCCCGCGTGCGCCGCAAGACGCTTGAGGATGAAAGCAGCTTCTTCGGGGCGATGGACGGTGCGTCCAAATTCGTCCGAGGCGACGCTATCGCGGGTCTGATCATCACGCTGATAAATGTCGTGGGCGGCATCCTGATCGGGATCATCAGCCATGATCTGACGGCGATGCAGGCAGCGTCCAACTATACCGTCCTGACAATCGGCGACGGTTTGGTCACTCAGATCCCGGCCTTGGTGGTATCTCTGTCCGCTGGTCTTCTTGTCACCAAAGGTGGCACGACGGGCGCGGCAAACGAGGCGGTGCTGGGCCAACTCTCGAACTTCCCACGTGCGCTTTATATGGCTGCGGCTCTTTGCTTTGTTGTGGGTTTCTTGCCCGGCTTCCCCTTTGTGGTTTTCGCAATCTTGGCAGTCGGTATGGGATTCCTTGGGTACTTCATGCAGGGCCAACTGGAAGAACAGGAACGCCGCCGCGCCGAAGAAGAGCGTCTTGCTGCCGAAGAGCCCGCCAAAACCGAAGACACCATTCAGGATCTCTTGAAACTGGACGAGCTGCGTCTGGAACTTGGAACGGCCCTCGTACCTCTCATCAACTCTCCGGAAGCGGCGCTGCCCGGCAAAGTCAAAAGCCTGCGCAATCTCTTCATTTCGGACTATGGCTTTGTCATCCCGCCCGTACGGATCAAGGACAATTCGACCCTGCCACACATGACCTATTCGATCTCTATTCAGGGTGTCGAAACAGCGACCGGCGAAATCCGCCCGGGTGCAATGATGCTGATTGAACCCAATGGCGAAGAGATCGATATACCAGGCGAACGCACCAAAGAGCCGACCTTTGGTCTGAACGCAGTTTGGGTCGACCAAAGCCGTGCGTCGGAAGCAGAGGCGCGTGGTTACACCGTCGTTGATCCGGAAAGCGTCATCACCACGCATATCACCGAGATCATCAAAGAGCATATGCCGGATCTGTTGACATATTCAGCCACCCAAGAGCTGATGGAGAACCAGACCAAAGAGTATCAAAAACTGCTGACGGATATCTCCAATCCATCCCCAGTGGTTCTGTTGCAGCATGTTCTGCAAACGCTTTTGTCCGAGCGCATTTCGATCCGCAATCTGCCGCGCATTATCGAGGCGATTGCCGAGGCCTCTGTGACTACGAAGAAGGTGCAGCAGGTTGTTGAACATGTCCGCACGCAGCTGTCCAAACAGATCTGCCAGAACCTGCAGGATGAAACGGGCTTTGTGCCTGTGATGACTTTGGGGCAGAGTTGGGAAACCGAGCTGCACAACGCCATCTCTAAAACGGGCGATGAGGTGAATTTCATCATGTCGCCGCAGCGTGTGCAGGAGTTTGTTCTCGCAGTCAGAAAAGACATCCAGCAATTCGCCTCCTCGGATCAATGGCCCGCGCTTTTGGTGGCGCCGGACAGCCGCCCCTATGTGCGCTCGATCCTTGAACGGGTTAGCCCGATGACTCAGGTGATCTCGCACAACGAAGTCCACCGCAAAGCGTCGCTTAAGACGGTCGCTACGATCGGATAAGCCATGGATCTCGACAGTTTTGTCAGCGGGATCGTCTTTGGCTACCTTCTGGTTTTCGCGCGGCTTGGCTCGGCCATGCTGTTCATGCCTGCCTTCGGAGAAACCCAGATCCCAACGACCTCGCGCCTTGCCTTTGCGCTGGTCCTCAGCCTTGCCCTTTACCCGATCATCCCAACGCCGGACCGCGCGCCGCAAGAGGCAGGGCCCATGGCAATCATGCTCGCAAGCGAAATCACCGTAGGCTTGTGGATCGGCCTGACGGGGCGGGTTTTGCTGTCTGCAATGCAATTTGCGGGCGGGCAGATCGGTCAGGTGACAGGCCTCGCCAACGCCTTTGGCGGCAATATCGGATCTTTCGAAGGCGCAACCCTCATGGCGACCTTTCTATTGATCGGAGCCGTGGCGTTGATGTTCCTATTGGACATCCACCACATCATCCTACGCGCCTTGCTCGACAGCTATGATATTTTCCCACCCGGTCCCTTGATGCTGGGCGATATGGCCGAACAAATGGTCCGAGTGGGTGGGCATTCGCTTTACATCGGTACCGCAATTGCGGCACCCTTCTTTGTAATGGGGGTGATCCTGAACCTTGGGATGGGTCTGGCCAACCGTATGATGCCTCAGCTGCCGGTCTTCTTTGTGGGTGCGCCGTTGCTGATCATCGTAGGGTTCCTGATCTTTGCCGCAGCAGCCCCTTCAATGTTTGAATACTTCCTCACCGATTTTGTCGAATGGTTCGGCAATCTTCGGTTCACCACAATGCCCTAGCGCAAGCGAGCCCAGATGGCAGAAGGCGACGAACAGGACAAGAGCCAACAGACGCAGGAACCGACGGAGAAAAAACTCCGCGACGCGCGTAAGAAAGGCGATGTCCCCACCTCGAAAGAGACCGGCAACATGATGGTTGTGGTCTCTTTGATTGGTGTGGCCGGCTTTGCTCTGCAATGGCAAGGGCCACAGATGGTGGATGCGCTGTCCTCACTGATTGACCAATCCGGCACGATCAACATCGGCAGCGACAGCGCGGGGGTGAACGACCTTGGCGAGATCTTCTGGGACTTTGTGATCCGCATTTCGGTCGCGATCACTCCGATTTTTGCGCTGATGCTGGCGGGGGCCATTTTCGGCGTCTTGATTCAAGGTGAAACCGTCGTCGCCGCAGAGCGGATCAAACCCAAACTGTCCAAGATCTCCTTGATTGGTGGGATCAAACGCCAGTTCTCGGCCAATACGCTGGTCGAATTTGTCAAAAGCCTCGTCAAAGTCCTTGTAGTCGGAGGCCTTGCCCTCTGGGTCACCAACGGCGCCGTGCGGGCGATTTGGCAGACACCGGGGTTTCTGCCTGAATACCTACCGGGCTATATGGCGGACGCTGCGCGCAGGCTCTTGATTGCTGCTGCGATCTTTCTTGTGCCCGTCGCGATCCTCGACATCCTCTGGCAGCGCTTTAACTGGCGCAACAAACAGATGATGACGATCAAAGAAGTCCGCGACGAGATGAAAGAATCCGAAGGCGACCCCTTGATCAGAGGCAAACGCGCAGCCCTGCGTCGCCAACGCGCACAACAACGCATCGCGGCGGCCGTACCGAACGCCGATGTCATCCTGACCAACCCGACCCACTATGCGGTTGCTCTGAAATACGAACTCGGCGAGGACGTTGCGCCGGTGTGTGTGGCCAAAGGCGCAGACCTTATGGCGCGCCAGATCCGCTTGATCGCCCATGAACACGACGTGCCGATCCTGGAAAACAAGCCACTCGCGCGCACGCTTTACGATGTGGTGGAGATCGATGACCCTGTTCCCGTGGAACATTGGGAGGTCGTGGCCGAGATCATCAGCTTTGTCATGGCACTCAAAACCGATCCAAATCGCAAGCCGCCCGCTGGCTCGTCGCTGCGCGAGGATCCTGAATAAGGCCGTCGCAAACTACATTTCGCGTCGTTTTTTGCAACTCAGTGCGAAATTTCCGGCTTAAGCTAGGCTTCACACCAGCACCGGAGCCTTCATGAAAATTACCCGAATCCGTGTTTTTAAAACGCCCTTGCCCTATGTCGACGGCGCTTATGCCTGGGGTGCAGGGAACGCCATCGAGGTCGCTATGGCCTCGGTCGTAGCCATTGACACAGACGCAGGGCTACAAGGCTGCGGCGAATTCACGCCTTGTGGCGAGAACTACATGGTCGCGCATTCCGAAGGCGTCGAAGCCCTCGCAAAACTGGTGGCACCTAAACTGCTGGGCGAAGATCCGCGGCAGCTCGGCCGGATCGAGCAAATTCTTGATCACACGGTGCAGGGCCACGGCTACGCCAAAGCGCCTTTTGATGCGGCTTGCTGGGACATTTTGGGCAAGGCGACGAGCCAGCCTGTCTGGATGCTCCTCGGGGGTAAACTCACGGATGGCGCACCGATGTATCGGGTGGCGCCCCAGCGCTCGACCGAGGAAACCATTGCCGAACTCGACCGTCACCGCGCGGCCGGCTATCGCCAGTTTCAGATCAAAGTCGGCGCGGATTGGCAGACGGACATTGATCGCATTCGCCAAACCGTCCCATTGCTGAAACCCGGCGAAAAAGCCATGGCGGACGCAAACCAAGGCTGGCGCGTTGACAATGCGATCCGCCTAGCGCGCGCCACCAAGGATCTTGATTTCATCCTCGAACAACCTTGCCGCACCTACGAAGAATGTCAGCAAGTGCGACGTGTGGCCGAACAGCCGATGAAGCTCGATGAATGCCTCACCGGGATGCACGCGGCGCAAAGGATCGTCGCTGATCGCGGGGCGGAAATCTGTTGTCTCAAGATCTCAAACCTCGGCGGCCTCAGCAAAGCGCGACGCGTGCGCGATTTCCTGATCGACAATCGCATCCCCGTAATCAGTGAGGACACATGGGGCGGGGAAATCACCTCCTCGGTCGTGGCCCATTTCGCGGCCTCCACGCCTGAGGAATATCTGCAGAACACGACGGACCTGATGAACTACAACACCCGCTCGACGGGCATCGGCGGGCCGATTTCCAAAGACGGCAAGCTCTACGCCACCGACACGCCCGGCCTTGGCGTCATCCCTGATTTCGAAAGCCTTGGTGCGGCCGTGGCGGATTGGGCTCTATGATCGCGCGACTCATCGAGCGCTTCTACCGCGAGCTTTGGGAACAAGGCCGCGAAGACGTGGCGCTTGAAATTCTGCACCCCGGCCTCTCGTTTCGGGGGTCACTCGGGACGGACGCGTTGAACCTTGACGGCTACCTTGCCTACCTTCGCAGCGTGCGCGCGGGCCTCAGCGATTATCGCTGCGAAATCCTGTCGCTTGTGACGGAGGAAGACAAGGCAGCCGCCCAGATGAAATTTTCTGGTGACCACACCGGAGTGTTCATGGGCAAAGACCCGACTCATCGGCACATCGCGTGGCATGGTGCCGCATTCTTTGAGATGCGCGAGGAAAGGCTTTTCGACATCTGGGTGCTGGGCGATGTCAAAGCCGTTGAACAACAACTGAGTGAGGCAGCATGAAAATCACAGCCATAACCGTATTCCACAGAGACCTGCCGTTAGAGCATCCCTATTGGCTCTCGGGTGGTCGCCTCAAGTTCGAAGTGCTCGACGCAACCTTCGTCAAAATCGAGACCGATGCGGGTATCACCGGTTGGGGAGAGGGCACACCTTGGGGGCATACCTATGTCCCCGCGCACGGCCCGGGCATTCGCGCAGGCATAGAGACCATGGCCCCCTTTGTCATAGGCCTCGATCCTCGGCGGGTTCTGGACGTGGAACGTGCGATGGATCTTGCTTTGCCGGGGCATCTTTATGCCAAATCTCCCATCGATATGGCGTGTTGGGACATCGCGGGACAGGCGGCGGGCGTGCCGATTGCAGACCTCATGGGCGGCGGATCCCGTACCCCGCGTCCGATTGCGTCGTCCGTCGGGGCTAAAACCGTCGAAGAAACCCGCGCCGTCATCGATCGCTATCGCCAACGCGGGTATATCGCCCATTCGGTGAAGATCGGCGGAGACGTCGACCGCGATATCGCGCGCATTCGTGACGTCGAAGACATCCGTAAGCCCGGTGAAATCGTGCTCTATGACGTCAATCGCGGCTGGACTCGCCAACAGGCGCTGCGGGTCATGAGTGCCACCGAAGACCTGAATGTCATGTTCGAGCAACCCGGTGAGACGCTCGACGACATCGCGGCGATCTCGCAAAAACACGCAGGACCGGTGAGTGTGGACGAAAGCCTCGTCACGCTGCAAGACGCCGCCCGCATCGCGCGCGACGGGATTGCCGAGATCTTTGGCATCAAACTCAACCGCGTCGGAGGCCTCACCAAAGCGGCCCGCATGCGCGACGTCGCTTTGGCGCATGGGATCGATATGTTCGTGATGGCGACCGGAGGCTCGGTCTTGGCCGACACCGAGGCCCTGCATTTGGCGGCGACAATCCCAGATCACAATTGCCACGCGGTTTGGGCCTGCCAGGATATGATCACACTCGATATCGCGCCGGGGCAGGGGCCTCGGAATGTGGACGGTCATCTGCATCTGCCTGAAACGCCGGGCCTTGGCGTTCACCCAGACGAAAACCTGCTCGGTGATCCTATCGCGCGCTATACGTAATTGCCGCAAGAACCGGATTGTAGGGCCTGTCGTGGCCCCATAGTCTCGCGCCATGACGACACCAACTAAGCTCGACCTAACCTCCAGCCTGCTTTTACTTGCCCTCGCCTCTGTCTGGGGCGGGTCGTTTTTTTTCGCAGAGATCGCGCTGACCGAGGTTCCGCCCCTCACGATCACCCTACATCGCGTCTTCTGGGCCGCGCCGCTCTTGCTGATTGTGGTTCGGATCGCAGGCATTCCCTTGCCGAGAGACCCGCGCATCTGGGGCGCCTATCTGGTCATGGGCGCGCTGAACAACGCCATTCCCTTTTCCCTGATCTTTTGGGGGCAAAGCCAGATCGACAGCGGGCTGGCGTCGATCCTCAATGGAACAACAGCGATGTTTGGCGCGGTGGTGGCCGGACTTTTGCTCAAGGACGAGCCGCTTACACCGAACAAACTGGCAGGCGCGGGGCTGGGGCTGATCGGCGTGGGCCTCATCATGGGTCCAGACGCGCTCCTTGGATTTAACCTCGCCAATCTGGCTCAACTCGCCATTTTGGCTGGGTCTTTGTCCTATGCTGTCGCAAGCGTATGGGGCAAAGCCACGCTCGCCGCGCAGCCGCCCCTGATGAACGCCTGCGGCATGGTGATCGGCAGCACGGTCTTGATGATCCCAATCGTTTTCATCGTCGACGGACCGCCCAGTTTCGCTCTGTCCCCTTCTGTTTGGTCAGCGCTTCTGGGCCTCTCATGTCTCTCCACAGTCCTCGCCTATGGGCTTTATTTCGCGATCCTGAAACGCGCGGGCGCGGCGAACCTCATGCTCGTCACGCTGTTGATCCCTCCCTTCGCCATCGCCCTCGGCGCGGCCTTCCTCGGAGAGCGCCTCCCCTCCAGCGCGTGGATCGGCTTTGCGGTCATTGCCGTCGGATTTGCCGTCACAGACGGTCGCCTTCTGACGTCACGGACACGATGATCCCACTTGGACAGATCCAAAAAGCGCTTAAGTTGGATCTAAGAGAGGTAAGGGGGCTTTCATGGCGCATGGCGAATTCATCTGGTGTGATCTGTCGACGTTTCGACCAGATGTGACCAAACCCTTTTATACAGAGCTTTTCGGCTGGTCCTATGAGGGGCTGACCCAACCGGATGGCACCGCCTATGACGTGGCTGGAACGCAGCACGGTGCAAGCGCTGCGATCTACCAAATGCCCCCGAAATTCGTCGAGATCGGCATGCCCAGTTTCTGGATGCCCTATATCGACGTGGTCGACATCAACGCCACCTGCGAAACCGCTCTGTCCATCGGCGGACGGGTGGAAATCGGCCCAATCAGCTGGGGCGACTTCGGCCAGGTTGCTCTGATCCGAGACCCCCTGGGCGCAGGTTTTACCGTGATGCAGGGCGGGATGCCCGACACCAGCGCAATTACACCCACATCAGGCCACGCGATGGCCTTCGCGCTTTACATCTCAGATGCGGATGCGGTCAGCGGGTTCTACAGTGCGATCTTTGGGTGGACGTTGACCCCGCAGGCCACTGAGACCTCTTTCAATGTAATCTCAAAGAGCGGCACGCAAGTCGCCGAACTCCACCAAATGCCAGACGAAGAGCGCGGCAAAGAGCAATTCTGGTCGATCCAATTCGCGACCGAGAACCTTGCCGGTTCAAAAGCCACGCTGCTCGCCCAAGGCGGTGAAGTTGTCTTTGAAGGCGACGGCACGTTGCTCGCGCGCGACCCGGACGGCGGGGCGTTCTTCCTGACCGAAGTCAAAAGCGCCGCGACGCCAAGCAAACCCACGACAACTAAACCCACACCCGCCAAACCCGACACCAAGTGGCGCACATGGGTGGGGCTGGGTGTTGTCTATCTCGCGCTCTTCACCAACTTAAATTGGCTCTGGGGCATCCTGTTCTTGATGTGGACCATCCCCGCCTTGCGCAGCGGAGAGACGTTTTTCGTCGAGCCCATCAGCCGCCGTGACACTCCCGGGCTCTATTGGGTGCTCATCATCACCTGGATCGGCCTCAGCCTTTTGCTGTTCTGGTACGGGTGGGGCGTTTAGTTCGGGCTGAGAGCGTCCCTCAAAATATGCGCCAACTGTTCAAGCTGGCCCGCCAAGGAGCTGGATTTCCGCCAAGCCAAACCAATAGAGCGCGTCGGCTGCGGCCTGCCAAAGCGTGCCACCGCCACCTGCGCGGATTGGGTCTCCACTGGAACCGCCATCTCTGGGATCAAGGTCACCCCAACGCCTGACCCCACCAATTGCACCAAAGTCGACAAAGACGAAGCGTCCAACAACTCGCGCGACGAGCTGGGGTTGTAACTGCAAAACGCCAACGCCTGATCGCGAAAACAGTGCCCCTCTTCAAGCAACAGCAGCTTCATCTCACGCAGCTGATCTGGCGCGGGCACCGGCATGTCGCCTTCATCCGAGGGTCGGATCAACACGAACTCTTCGTCAAACAGAGCGAACTCGTCCAACTCCGCTTCGGCTAAGGGCAAGGCCACAATCGCCGCGTCCAGGCGACCTTCGGACAACTCCGCGATCAAGGTCTGAGTCAGGGTCTCACGGATCTTCAGCTCCAATCCGGGGTAAGCCTCATCTAAAACCCCCAAAACGCGCGGCAAGAGATAGGGCGCGACCGTTGGAATCACTCCAAGCCGCAACTGTCCCGCCATGCCCCCGCGGGAGGCGCGCGCAAGATCGCCCAGCTCATCCACCGAGCGCAGAATATCCCGCGCCCGCCGCGCAAATTCCTCGCCAAAGCCGGTCAAACGCACCTGCCGCGTGCTGCGTTCAAACAGAGCCATGCCGAGCGATTGCTCTAACTCTCTGATTTGCACAGACAAAGCGGGTTGAGACACGGCGCAGGCCTCGGCGGCACGGCCAAAATGCGCGTGTTTGGCCACCGCTGAGAAATAACGAAGCTGTTTCAATGTCAGGTTATTCATAAGAAAATCATATCAATTGAATTCAAAAATACAATTTCTTCAAATGAAAATTTAGATCTATTCTAAACCAGAGATACGCCGATTTCATGGCAGGCATCAGACCCACCTCGACTTTAGGAAAAGGATTTCACATGAACGTACATGACAAAAGCGCTGGCAAATGTCCGGTGATGCATGGGGGCAATACCTCTCAGGCGCAGCCGACCACCGACTGGTGGCCCAAGACGCTGAACCTGGACATTCTGCACCAGCATGACGTGAAAACAGATCCGATGGGTCCGGATTTTGACTATCAGTCCGAGGTAAAGGGGCTGGATTTTGACGCGGTTAAAAAGGACCTGCACGCCTTTATGACCGACAGCCAGGACTGGTGGCCAGCCGACTATGGCCACTATGGCGGGTTGATGATCCGCATGGCATGGCACTCTGCGGGCTCTTACCGTACGACGGACGGTCGCGGCGGCGCGGGTCACGGCAACATGCGCTTCGCACCGCTGAACTCTTGGCCAGACAACGGCAACCTCGACAAAGCGCGTCGTCTTTTGTGGCCGATCAAAAAGAAATACGGCAACAAGCTCAGCTGGGCCGATCTGATCATCCTTGCAGGCACTGTGGCCTATGAATCCATGGGTCTGAAAACCTTTGGTTTCGGCTATGGCCGCCCAGATATCTGGGCCCCCGAAAAAGACACCTATTGGGGCACCGAGCGCGAGTGGCTGACCGATGGCCGCTATTCTGATGCCGATGACCGCGAGAGCCTCGAGAACCCTCTGGCGGCTGTGGTCATGGGCCTGATCTATGTGAACCCAGAAGGCGTGAACGCTCAGCCGAACCCTCTGAACACCGCTCAAGACATGCGCGTCACATTTGGCCGTATGGCGATGAATGACGAGGAAACTGTGGCATTGACCGTTGGTGGTCACACCGTCGGTAAGGCGCATGGTAATGGCGATGCGGGCAAGCTGGGCGCAGAACCAGAGGGTGCGGAAATCGAAGACATGGGCTTTGGCTGGCTGAACAAATCCGGTCGTGGCATCGGGTCTGACACCGTGACCTCTGGCATCGAAGGCGCCTGGACCACGAACCCGACCAAATGGGACAACGGCTATCTGGACCTTTTGTTCAAATACGATTGGGAACTGGTGAAGTCTCCAGCTGGTGCACAGCAATACGCGCCAGTTGGTATTGCCGAAGAAGACATGCCAGTGGACGCCGAAGACGCTTCTCAACGTCGTATGCCGGTCATGACCGACGCGGATATGGCGGTCAAAGTCGACCCGGGCTTCCGCGAAATCGCTGAGAAGTTCCAGAATGACTTCGACTATTTCTCGGATTGCTTTGCGCGTGCTTGGTTCAAACTGACCCACCGCGATATGGGTCCAAAGGCGCGCTATGTCGGCCCTGACGTGCCTGCCGAGGACTTGATCTGGCAAGACGTGATCCCAGCGGGCGCAACGGGCTATGATGTTGCAGCGGTCAAAGCGGCGATTGCGGGGAGCGGTCTGTCGACCTCTGATCTGGTGGCAACCGCATGGGACAGCGCGCGGACCTTCCGTGGCTCTGACCTGCGCGGCGGTGCCAATGGCGCGCGCATCCGTCTGGCGCCTCAGAAGGACTGGGAAGGCAATGAGCCAGCGCGTCTGGCAAGTGTTCTTGGTACTCTGGAAGGCATCGCATCGGCCAATGGTGCAAGCCTTGCAGATACCATCGTGCTGGCGGGCAATGTCGGCGTGGAAGCCGCAGCCAAGGCGGCCGGGTTCGATGTCGAGGTGCCGTTCACTCCGGGTCGCGGCGATGCCACGCAAGAGTCCACCGATGTCGACAGCTTTGATGTGCTCGAACCAATCCACGACGGCTTCCGCAACTGGCTGAAGAAAGACTATGCGGTCGCGGCCGAGGAAATGCTGCTCGACAAAGCGCAGCTTTTGGGTCTGTCCGCTCCAGAGATGACAGTCCTAGTCGGCGGCATGCGTGTCCTGGGTACCAACCACGGCGGCAGCGCGGATGGTGTGTTCACTGACAATGTCGGCGCTCTGACCACTGACTTCTTCGTCAACCTGACCGATATGGCCAACACATGGCATCCGGTCGAAGGAGGCTATGAAGTCCGCGATCGCGCGTCAGGCTCTGTCAAATGGACGGCATCCCGCGTGGATCTGATCTTTGGCTCCAACTCCATCCTGCGCGCATACGCCGAGCTTTATGCGCAAGACGACAATGCCGAGAAGTTCGTGAGTGACTTCGTGACGGCTTGGACCAAGGTCATGAACAACGACCGGTTTGACGCATAAACAACAAAGGCGCGGGGGGAGACCCTCCGCGCCTTATTTCCATTCGCCGGATTTTTGAAAAAATCCGAAGTCTTTTTCTTTTAAAGAAAAAGCGACCCCCGTCAGTTCAGCCGTACCCCGTTCAAATCCTGATCACCCGGCAGTTGACTGCGTTCCAGAATAATTTTAGACACCGCCCGCGCCCGTACCGGCGTCATTTTCGCCAAAATCGGAGCAGCGGTGCGCGGCGACATGGTCCCCAGAACCATAATCGTCACTTCGATATCCATTTCGTTCATGAGGCTCGCAGCTTCTGCAGGCTTCATGTTCTTGTAAAAATCAATCAAGCGCTGCACGTCATCGGTCTGCTGCGCTTCAATCTTGGCCAGCAGGGTCTCAATCGAGCCCTTCAACTCCACCAGAGCCGCCTTCTCGATATCCAGCTTTTCGCGCGCTAGGGTCACTTCCGCCTCATGCGCATCGACCTTCGCCATGCGTTCGGCGATCAATTCGCGCTCTTTGGACAGTGCGCGCAGCACTTCTTCGGGAGTCTCACAAAGCCCGGGCGTGTCCGACAGCCCCGCAATCACTGGAGGTGGACCTTCGTCACCCTCTTCTTCGGACTTCGCAACAACCTTTTCATCTGTGTCAGCATCGCCTGCGGTCAGAACGATATCTGAAATGGTCGGCGCCGGAGCGGTAAACGGATTGGGCAATTCGGGCAAAGACACCGCGGCCTTCGCCACGACAGTCATCACCAGCCCCCCAATCAGGATTTTACCAACCGGAACCCGCGCCATGATCAGGCCCGTTCGGCGCGAGAGGCGTCAAAGAAGCGCCGCACCAGATCTTGCTTGTCACGCACCACCTGAACACCCGGGATTTTGGCGCGGGACTGGCGACGCGTGGCGAACATCGGCTCATCGTCATCCTCCGCGTCCTCAAACATCGGACGCTCTTCAAGGTTCTGCTTCATTGCAGCCACCGAGGCCTCGGACTTGTCGACGGCCTGAGAATATTCGTTGATCAGCGGCTCCAACTCTTTCAAAGCCCCCATCAAAACATGCACTTTACGCGATACGTAATACCCATAAGCGATCGCGCCAGTCAGCAGCGCTATGATCACAAGATCAGTCAATGTCGCGGCCATGGTCGGTCTCCTCTTCTGCTTCGATACGTTCTGTAATGCGAATGGCGGTATTGCCATTGTTGCGTTTGCCCATCAGCGCCTTGAACATCTCTGTTTCTGCGCAGATCACCCGGGCCTCGTGATCCTCTTCGATCCAGAGGTTCACCGTTTCGCCCGGTTTCCAATTCAGCAATGTCTGGATTGGCAGTTCGATCTCTGTCAGCACAGCTTCCAGCTCGACCACAGATCGTTCGATCTGGCCGGTCAGTTGATCTTTCCACGGGCTGCCATCCTCGTTGGGTTCTCCGTAGTGAATTTTGCCCAGCTTGGGACGGATTGGTTCTAGAGCGTCGTAAGGGATGATCGCGTCAAACATGCCAGTGCGACCGGCCAGCGCGACGGCAAAGCGCATGCGACACACAAGGCTGGTCGGTTGGGTTACCATCGACGAGTCCGGATCTGTCTCGATGCGGTCCAGTTCCATATCGACATCGGCGACCATCGCCAGACAGCGACGCAATTCAACTGTTAGAATATCGCCAATCCGGCGCGCAAAGCCGCGCTCGATTGCCGTGAACTCTTCGGACTGCCTTTTCAACTCGCCCTTCGGAGACCCACCCAGCATAAGCTCCATAGTGGTCAGGGCAAAGGTCGAGTCCAGTGCCAACAGGATAGCGCCATTCAGGTGGTTTGCCTCTACGATGCCAAAAAACGAAGGCATCGAGATCCCGTCGATCGCCTGCGCCATTGGAAGATAGTCCAGACTGTTCAAGGAGGCCTCGACGATCACACCTGTGACGTCGGGCAAAACGGCCGTCAAAGCATCCGCAAGTCGCTCGCCGATAATGTCCAGCATCGGAAGGCGGTCGAAATTGAAATCGGACATGCGGATGATCTCGTCGATCACCCCTTTGCCGTTTTCGGCGATTTCCTCTGGCGTCATGATCTTGTTCATTTTCGCCCCGCCTATTGCACGATCAGATCGCTGATCAGGATTTCTTGCGGCAAATCATTGCCCGCCGCCGCCCGTGCCCGTTTCAACAACTCGGATTTCACCGTCAGGATCCCTGCCATGCCCCGCACATCCGCTTCAGTCAGGCTGCGCGCGTAGCCGTTAAACAGATCCCGCATGAACGGCTTTCGGCTTTCCATCAGCTCTTTGGAGCCGGGATCCGGGCGATAGACCATGACGACATTCATCTTAAGGAAGGCGTTGATCGGGACACCGTGCTGATTGAAACTGGTGATATTGGTTAGGATCTCATCAAACTCGATAATGCCGTCTTCGGCCGTTTTGACCTCTTCTTCGCCCTCACCACCGCCGTCAGCGTTCTTTTCGTCAGACTCTTTAGCGGCGAGCTCCTCGTCGACACCTTCTTCGACGACTTCTTCAACATAGTCAGGCGCATAGGTCTCGGCGTCTTCTTGAAACGCCATCCGCGCAAGGAAGAACCCTCCGCCCAAAGAGACGAGAGACAGCACAACCGCTGCAATCAGAAGCTTTTTACTGCCCTTAGGCTGGGCGTCTTCTTCGCCCTCTGCCTCGGCCGCCAGCTCCGCATCGTTTTCCTTAGGTGCCTTAGCCATGGATTTTCCAATTATTCTGCTTGGTATATTCTTAGTTTTTTCAATTGAATGCAAGTATAGACATGGATATTTACTTGCTATTCAAAAATAGTCTATCCTTACATCAAAGACAGCCGTAACGCCTCAGGAGGCCCCGTGCAGAACTTTCTGAACAATCTGATGGCGCTGGGTCAGCGTCGGCTCATGATCCTGGGCGGGGTCGCGGCTGTGATTATGGGTGTCATGCTGTTTGGCATCACCGCGATCACCGCACCGAACTACCAGCCTCTTTATCGGAACCTTTCGACGGCGACGGCAAGCTCGATCGAAGCCACACTTACAAGTTCCGGCTTAAACGCGATCATGAGTGAAGACGGCACATCTGTGTCTGTCCCTGCGTCGGACATGGCGCGCGCGCGGATGGTTCTGGCCGAGACCGGTATTCCAATCGAAGGCGATCCGGGTTGGGAGCTCTTTGACGAATCCACCGGCCTTGCCATGAACTCTTTCATGCAACGCGTGAACCGTTTGCGCGCGATGGAAGGCGAACTGGCGCGGTCTATCCAAACGCTCGAGGGTGTGCAAAGTGCGCGCGTTCATCTGGTTTTGCCGGAGCGCGAAGCCTTTAGCCGCGAGCGTCCCAACCCGCGCGCGTCTGTGATTGTGCGCCCGGTGCCGGGTCGCGCCATCAGCCGCAAACAGGCGACGGCGGTGCGGAACCTTGTGGCGTCATCCGTCGCGGAGCTTGACCTCAACCGTGTCACAGTCCTATCGGCAAGCGGCGAAGTCATTCTGGCCGAGACCGGATCTGCCGGCGGTCAGGTGACGCTGCAAACCACAAAGTCCACCATCGAAGAGCGACTGGCGCAAGAAGTCCAGAACATGCTGACGGCCCGCGTTGGTGCGGGCAACGCTCGCGTTAGGGTCAATGTGGAACTCACCAACGCCCGCGAAGTCGTCGTCGAGCAGAGCTTTAACCCCGAGCAGCAGGTCGTGCGATCCACCGAAAGCACCACCGAAGATAAATCCGGCACCGAAGGCAACGGCAACGTTGGCGTGGAAAACAACATCCCTGCGGCGCTGCAAGGCGACGGGGCAGGCGCCAGCAATACGCAATCCAAATCCGGCGAAGTCGTTCAGTACGAAATCGGCAACACCCGCCGTGAAATCATCCGCGAAGCCGGAGAGGTCAAACGCATCTCAGTCGCGGTTCTGGTGAATGGTATCTACAACGTTGAAGACGGTGATGTGATCTATGAGGATCGTGCGCCCGAAGAAATCGCACGCTTGCAGGAACTCGTGAAAACCGCGGTCGGCTTTAGTGCCGCGCGTGGGGACGAGGTCTCTGTCGATAGCCTGCGCTTCATGGATTATTCGATGGAGGTGGGCGATCCAGTCACCATGTCCATTATGGATCAGATCACCCGCAACTTCATGTCTGTCCTGAGGGCTCTGCTGGGTCTGATCATTGTCGCGATGATTATGATCCTCGGTGTTCGCCCCGCCCTGCGTACCTTGCTTGAAAAACCTGTAGAGCTGTCGAATGACGACGCCGTTGCCCTTACAGGCCCTGATGGTGAACCTCTTGAGGTGACCGCAACACCCGAGGGCGATGTCATCGCCGCAGATCCAACCGTGCAACAGCCGCTCCCGTCCCCGACGGCCGAGCCAGAGCTTGCCGCGATGCAGACACAAGAGCAGCCGGAATACGAACCACGCGCCGTGCGCAATGGATCTGACCCCGAAGCCCCGGGCGCGACCTCGATCTTTGACATCAACGAAGACGACGGCCCGCACGAATACATCGAAACCCTCGGAGTGCGCGGCAGCCTGATCAAAGCGCGTGTCGAAGCCATTCAGAACATGGCCGAGGAAAAACCTGACGACGTCCTGCGCGTCCTGCGCAGCTGGCTGCATCAGGAGGCTGAGGCATGAACGCGCTCTTCCTCAGAGACTTTGATGCTGAGCAAGCCTCTGCCGCGCAGGTAGAAGGCGCCGATGAGGTCACCGAAGAGGCCGCTGAGCCACTTTTCACCTTCACCGAAGCCGAGCTGGGCAAAATGCTGGCGGACGCCCGCGCCGAAGGTCATTTGCATGGCCTCAACGAGGGCGAAGCCGCAGGGCGCCAGTCTGAGCGCCAGACCATCGAAGCCGAGGCGCTTGAGGCCCTGCAAGAACTCCAAAACCGTATCGCGGATTTTGCAACCGAAGACGCCCGTCGCCGGGCCGACATGCAGCAAGACATCATCGATCTGTTTCTGGACGTCGCTGAACGCATCGCGCCTGACTTCCTCAACGCCTATTCGGCAGAGCTTGTGCAAGCCCGCATCACCGAAGCCGCGCATCTGGGAGTCGGGCAGTCCAAGCTGCAGATCAAACTGGCCCCAGAAACTCAAGCCGCCCTTGCGGAGCCGCTCAAAGTCATCGATCCAACCGGTGAGATGCTCGAGGTCGCAACCGACCCTGATTTCAAGAACGGCGAGGCGCGCGTGACCTGGGAAAACGGTTTCCTGAAATACAACCTCGATCGCGTGGTGTCCGAATTGCTGGACGGGCTGCGCGAGGCCTCCTCGAAAATGAACCCTCAACCTCAGAAAGTCTAAGCCATGTCAGAAGACACGCCTGAAGCCGCTGAAACCGAAGCCCCAGCAGAGGGGTCCGTCACGCCAGAAGAGGCGCTTGAGGCGATTGCCGAAGGCGAAGAACTGGGCGGGCGCAACATCGATGCGCTCTATAACGTCAAGCTCGACGTCCGCGTGGTCTTGGGCCGGTCGCGCATGTCGATTTCCGAGCTTCTGGAGCTGACCAAAGGCTCGGTGATCGAGCTGGACCGCAAAGTCGGAGACCCGATTGACATCATGATCAACGACCGCATGGTCGCGCGCGGTGACTTGGTCAAAGTGAACGGCGAATTTATCGGTGTCGCCCTGCGAGAGATCGTCAAAGACTTTATTTCCGGCACCTGATCCGGTGCGCAGCCTGCACTTCCTCTTTGGGCTGATCATTGCCCTGACCGCCGGGATGTTCCTGGCGGATACGGCTGTGGCGCAAGAGGACTTTGGTGGGCTGCTGCGCGAACTTTCCAGCACCATCAGTGGCGAAGAACCGGGCAGCGAGGGTACAACCACACTGGCAGGTCGTTTGATCCAGCTATTCGCGTTGGTCACGGTTCTGTCGATTGCACCGGGGTTGTTGGTTGTGATGACCAGCTTCACACGCTTCGTCATTGTCTTTTCCATGCTGCGTTCGGCGCTGGGCCTGCAGCAGACGCCGCCGAATATGGTTCTGAACGCCATGGCGCTATTCATGACCTATTTTGTGATGCAGCCCGTTTTCGACGATGCCTATCAAGACGGCCTCCAGCCTCTGATCCGCAACGCCATCACCGAAGAACAGGCCGCTGTGGCGATTTCGGAACCTTTCCGCCAGTTCATGTTTGTGAATACGCGCGAAAAAGATATGGCCCTGTTTCGCGATATCGCAGGTGAACCTCAGCCCGAAGTCATCCCTGAGAATGCCCAAGACGTTGAATGGCGTGTACTCATCCCAAGTTTCATGATCTCCGAGCTGCGTCGCGCCTTCACCATCGGCTTCCTGCTCTACCTTCCGTTTATCGCCATCGACCTCATTGTGGCCTCGGTTTTGATGTCTGCTGGTATGATGATGTTGCCGCCTGTCATTGTGTCCTTGCCCTTTAAGGTCATCTTTTTCGTGCTGATTGACGGCTGGTACATGTTGGCTGGATCGTTAATGCAATCCTACACCGTCGTCGCGGGCGGAGGGTAGCGTGCAACACAAGATATTGTGGATAACTTAAGGTTGCAGAGTAAGTATGGCATAGGTTATCCATGGATAAGGTGAGTTTCACGAGGCCCTAAGGCCGTAAAATCAGAGCATCCATGAACCAATTCGCCACCATTCGCCGCGCACAGCGCCTGACCGGTCCCGAAAAGACCGCGATCCTGTTTTTGTGCCTGGGCGAAGAACGAGGCAGCAAACTCATGCAGGAACTCAAGAGCTCTGAGATCAGCAAAATCACGCGTGCCATTACCGCTATGGGCGAAGTGCAATCTGACATCGTCGAAGAAGTCATGCGCGAGTTTGGTCAGAAGTTCTCGAACTACGGCGGCATTGTTGGGTCTGTCGAAGCTGCACGTGGGCTCTTGAAGGGTTTCTTGCCGGAAGACCGCGTGGATTCCATTCTTGAGGAAATCGAAAGCGGCGTTGGCGACAATTTGTGGGAAGAACTCTCCAAGCTCGACGAGAAGATGTTCGCCGACTACCTGCGCAAGGAACACAACCAGACCGTTGCAGTTATTCTCGCGAAGGTGACCCCTGACGCCGTTGCGCGCGTTTTGCCCTTGATGGGGGAAGATCGCACGATCGATATCATCGAACGCATGGTCTCGATCGAAGTGCTACCGCCGGATTCTATGGCAGCCATCGAAGAAAGCCTGCGCCGCGAAGTTCTGGCCAAGGCCGGGAACAACGCTGAAGCCGAAGCCGAGAAGCAATTGGTGAAAGTGTTCAACAAACTCGACACAAAGATGTTCGAGGGCATCGCCAAGCAACTGGAAAAGAACATTCCAGAGAAGATCCGTTCCATCAAACAAAAGATGTTTGTCTTCGACGACCTCGGAAAAGTTCCAGCCAATGCGCTTGCGAAAGTCATGCGCGAGGTTTCGGGCAACACTCTTCCAATGGCACTTCGAGGGGCGGAGAAAGAAGTCCGAGATCACTTCCTCAATGCGCTTCCAGCGCGCTCACGGGATATGCTGCAGGATGAGATGAAGGCCATGGGCCCTGTAAAGTCTAAAGACGTCAAGAAAGCCCAGTCTGATCTGGTTGAAGCCGCGGTTCAACTGGCCGAAGCCGGGGACATCGAGCTGCCAGATGAAGATGAAGGCGAAGAGATGATGGAGTAGGCCGCGCTTAGCGGAAAAGCGTCGCGCTGCCTGAGAAACTCACAGCATCAATGTCGAGCGTAAACGGTACGAACTGTCCCGACGAGTTGTTCAGGATCTGAATAGCCGCGCTTGTCGCCTGCGCCGGCGGGTTGTTTACATCCCGAATAATCATATAGCGCGAAATCAAGGCTTCGACCTCACGCGGGTCTTGCAGTTTTTCCAGGCTGAAACGTTTTTCAAGCATCTCGGCCTGTTTGTCGATGTCCAGGCTCGACAGCTGCGACGGCATACCCAGCGCAGTCTGGAAGAACTCTGTCATCGTGCGGTCAGAGAGAATATTGTACCAAGAGCTGAAACCATCCACCTTATCGCGGAATTCCATCACTGTGCCGACGGTTTCATTCTGGTCGTTATATTGGTTCTGGAATTGAACGTTGAAATAGCGATCAACGATCTCATCCTGCCAATCCGTGCTGCCAAACCGAGACGGCGCAACCTGCCCGCCACCAGGCAAAGTGAAGCCAAGCGCATCGTGGATTTCGCCAAACCGTGCGTCCGAAAGCCGGTTCACCAAAGCGGTATCATCGCTTGGATCGCTTTCCAAAATCTTGCGCATCATGCCGCGACCGAAGATCTGGTCCTCAAGGTCAAAGGCATTCATGACGAAGCTGTAGACTTCAAAGTCCTTCACCAGCTCTTCTGGCGAGGTGATGGAGGCAATCCGTTCGCGAAAGACGCTGGCGGCACGATTGTGCTGCGCCTCGTTGCGAAGCGTGTTCATCTGCGTATCGCGGGTTCTGTCGATAAGGTTCAACGCAGCCTGGCTGGTCAATCCTGATACGCTGATAACCATTCGGGTCTGTCCTATTCTGCCGCAGCGCTGACCTGCGCGTCGTCAGATTTGCCCTGTAGCATATCCAAAAGCCGCGCTTCGTACTGGATCAATGGGCGCAGCGCGCGCATCGCCTTATAGAAGTCACGGCACGACACATGGTTCGCCGCTTCAAAAATATGTCCACCGATTTCTTCGTGGAACACAGGAACCAGCTTGGCCAGATCCTTGTGAATGACCGGGATCAGCTCGTCCCGAACTGCGGGCGTAAGCAAAGCGGTCTGAATAAAGAAGTAAACGTTCTTGACCGGAGATCCGGCCTCACCCTCGTCCAAAAGGTCTACGCCCCGCACGATGTCCGCATGATTTTCGATCGTCAGCATTTGTCTGCGGTCCGCATTGCGGATCACGCAGCCGTTGATAACAATCTTCTCATTCGGTTTTAGCGTAAGACGTAGGGCCAAGGGTCACTCCATGACGTGCATCGGGTTGCCTTCGAGTCCGCGAATGATGCTGCGGTTCACGTCCAGCAACGGTTTCACCGTTTTCTGTCCTTTCAGGACTTCGTTGGTGTGATTCTCAACCCAAAGCGACAGTGAAATCAAGCCCGCACGCAGGTCTGGTGCCAATGCGTTGCCGGGGTTGATCAGATCGCTGCGGATCGTTTGCCAAATGCGTTGATTATAAGAGAGCGTATCGCGCAATCCCTCAGAGAGGATCTTGAGTTTGTCTACGGCCTTCTCTGCCCCGTCGAACTCTTGCGAGCGCAATTCCATTTCGGCTGTGACATTCGAGAACACACGCCGTTCGATCTGCCGCGGATTTTCAGTTTCGGTGATGGTCCGCTTGTATGCAGTTATGCTCATAAAGGTTTATCCAGTTTTTTTGTTATGTGGTCTGCCTCACATGAATAGAGTACCTGAGGTTGTTTAAAGCCAGTTTAATCCTTCATGGCAATTTAAGGATTATCTGCCATTTATTTACCTTTGTTTCACTTTTGGCACCACAGTGTTGCTCAACTGGGGGCTATTTGCCCCAGTTTAGCCACGTTTCGCCACTTTTCCGTCAAACTGCGTCAATAAAACGGTTTTTCAGGGATATGGCGCTTTCTGCTCTTGGCGTCAGTGAAAGAATTCACGCACGACATTCCCTTTTAGGTTGAATGACGAGGATGTAGGCAATGCGTATACTTGCTGTTGATGACCAAGAAGATATCCGTGAGCTGCTAAAGACAGCTATCTCGACGGAAAGCAAACATTCGGTCCAGCTGGCAAGCTCCGGGGCAGAGGCCTTGGAGATGGTGCGTGACGCAGAGCAGCCGTTTGACTGCTTTATGCTTGATATTCAGATGCCGGGTATGGACGGCATTGAGCTCTGTTCAGAACTGCGCGCCACCAAAGGCTATGAACGCACACCTGTGCTGATGTTGACCGCGATGTCCGAGAAGAAATTCGTCGACCGCGCGTTTCAGGCCGGTGCGACGGATTACATCACTAAACCCTTCGAATTTCTCGAGCTGTTCAGCCGCTTAAGCAATGCAGAACGCCTGATCGCCGAAGCTGTGCGCATCGAAGAAAGCGAAACAGAGCTGCTGTCTCTGCGCAAAGACCTCGCACGCAGCTTTGAGCACAGCTTATCCGAACCCGTCGAAATAAGCGGCGTTGAACGCGTGACCGGTTATGTCAGCTTTGAGAACTATCTCTTGCAGATGTCGCGCATGAAAATGCTGACCACCAGCGTCTTTGCGATCAAGCTGCTCAATGTCGAAAAGCTTTTTGACAGCATGTCCGGTGCTGGGTTCCGCCGCATGCTGGGCGAAGTCGCCACCCAACTCACCACCCTTTACGGAGAAGACGCCGATCTTGTGACCTATCGCGGCAACGGGATCTTTGTGTGCGCCACATCCGCCAAGAACGCCTTCTCGCAGTTTGGTTTAGAGCGGAAGATGAACTGCAAACTGAAGGAAAGCGTCACGAGTCGCTTCTCGGATCTGGCGGTGCAAGTCAGCGCGGGGGAGCCAGTGTCACTGCTGTCGTTCACCCGCGCTGGCGCCTTGCGCTCTTTGCAAAACGCCGTGCATCGCGCGGAAAAGCGGGCCGAGACCTATTGTCAGATCCTGCATATGTCGACTCGTGCTTTGAAGGCGCGCGGTGTCTCTGAGCCCGTTATGAACCAAAGCGAAGAACGCGCGGCCTATCAGGCGATCCTCAAGGAAACCATGCGCAAAGATCTGCGGCTCGTCGCTGGCAACTAACAATTTCCCCTGTGCCAACCCCACGCTGGCACTAGAAAGGCGTCCGTTGTCCCCCGGGCGCCTTTCTCTATTCTATCTCCACCAATAAAAAACGCGCCGCCTGTTAGGACAGCGCGTTTCGCTTGTTCTGCGGTCGATTTAGTCGATGATCGCGTTCAGAGTCGCGCTTGGACGCATCACCGCTGCTGTCTTTACTGGATCGGTTTTATAGTAGCCGCCCAGATCCGCTGGCTTGCCTTGAGCGGCTGCCAGTTCAGACACAATCGCGTCTTCATTCGCCGCAAGCTTTTCCGCGATTGGTGCGAAATGCGCTGCCATATCGGCATCACCTGTCTGCGCCGCCAGAGCCTCTGCCCAGTAGCGTGCAAACCAGTAGTGGCTGTCGCGGTTGTCTGGCTCGCCCACCTTGCGGGATGGGGATTTGTTGTTGTCCAGAATACCCTGCGTCGCGATTTCCGCAGCCGCGCCCAGAACACCCGCTTTCGCGTTGCCTTGCGCATCTGCGATGAAGTTCAGGCTTTCACCCAGAGCACAGAACTCGCCCATGGAGTCCCAACGCAGGTGGTTTTCTTCAACCAACTGCTGCACGTGTTTCGGAGCCGAGCCACCCGCGCCGGTTTCAAACAGACCGCCACCGTTCATCAGCTTGACGATGGACAGCATCTTGGCCGAGGTGCCCAGTTCCAGAATTGGGAAGAGGTCGGTCAGATAGTCACGCAGCACGTTGCCGGTGATGGCGATGCTGTCTTTACCTGCGGTGATGGTTTCCAGTGACTGACGGGTCGCTTCGCGCGGCGCCATGGTCAGGAATTTGTCGGCTACACCGGCGGCTTCCAGCGCAGGCTGAACATATTCGATCAACTGCGCGTCATGGGCGCGGTTCGCGTCCAGCCAGAAGATCGCCTCAGAGCCTGTCAGACGCTGACGGTCCATCGCCAGTTGGATCCAGTTCTCAATCGGTGCTTTCTTAACGGTGCAAGAGCGCCAGATGTCACCCGCCTCTACGTCGTGGCTATGCAGAGTCTCGCCATTGGCCAATACGATGCGGATGGTGCCATCGGCAGGCGCTTCGAATGTGGTTGGGTGAGAGCCGTACTCCTCGGCCTTCTGCGCCATCAGACCGACGTTCGCCACCGCGCCCGCTTTGGTCACATCCAGCGCGCCATTGGCTTTAAAGAAGTTGATGGTTTCATCATAAACGGTCGAGTAGCAGCGATCCGGGATCACACAGTTGGTGTCGCCCTTGTTGCCTGCTTCATCCCAGCCTTTGCCGCCTGCACGGATCACGGCCGGCATAGAGGCGTCGATGATCACATCAGATGGGACATGCAGGTTGGTGATGCCTTTGTCAGAATCCACCATATACATAGACGGACGATCCAGCGCCGCGATCTCTGCTTTGATCGCGTCTGCATTGTCCATGGTTTCAATCGCCGCCAGAACGTCGCCCAGACCAGAGTTCGGGGAACCGCCCGCCGCGGCAATCGCCTCACCATGCGCGTCCCATACAGGGCCGAGCCATGCTTTGACCGCGTGACCAAAGATGATCGGGTCAGAGACCTTCATCATGGTGGCTTTCATGTGGAAAGAGAACATAGTGCCGTCGGCTTTGGTGTCCTCGATGGAACCCGCAAGGAAGGTCGCCAGAGCCTTCGCGGACATGAACGTCGCATCTGCAATCGTGCCCTCATCCAGCGGCCAGCCGTCTTTCAGAACGGTTGTGTTGCCGTCTTTGCCGACGAATTCGATTTTCGCGTCACCGGCTTGCGCCGCGGTGATGGTCGCAGAAACCTCATTGGCGTAGAAATCATTGCCCGGCATGGAAGACACTTTGGTTTTGCTTTCCGCAACCCAAGCGCCCATAGAATGTGGGTTGTTCTGGGCATAGTTCTTCACGGCCTTGGCCGCGCGGCGGTCAGAGTTGCCTTCGCGCAGAACCGGGTTCACCGCGGAGCCTTTGATCGCGTCATATTTCGCGCGGATCGCTTTTTCTTCGTCTGACTGAGGGTCTTCCGGGTAATCCGGCAGGGTGTAACCTTTTTCCTGCAGCTCGGTGATCGCACCCACCAACTGTGGGACCGATGCCGAGATGTTTGGCAATTTGATCACATTGGCTTCTGGCGTTTTCACCAGAGTGCCCAGTTCCGCCAGATCGTCAGACTGCTGCAGGTCTGCGGGCAGGCTTTCTGGGAAGGTGGAAATGATACGGCCCGCCAGGGAAATATCCTTGGTGCCAACGTTCAAACCTGCTGCAGAAGCAAAGGAACGGATGATGGGAAGAAGGGATGCAGACGCCAGCTCCGGCGCTTCGTCTACAATTGTATACAATACGTCTGGCTTCGATGTGTCGGTCATTGAATTTTAGCCTTTCACCTGTCTCAGAAGGGGTTTGCAGCTTTTGGCCAAAGCCTGCGCCGCGTGGTCCAGTGTCACTCACGAGTCCCTAGGGCATGGTTTGCGCGCAGGGGACTCATTTGAGGCTGCTTTTAGAGGAAGCCCTTTCAAGGATCAATCTCTGAGATGCGACCAAATGCGCGCTTTTTGACGCGGTCCCCCCTTGCACAAGCGGATTTGACCGCGATCCCACTTGATTTTCCCTATTGTTAGCGGTAGCGGTTGCGCAAATTTGTTACCGCTAACACGGGCCGCCGCGCATATTCACCAAAGTTTGGAGCGCTGCGACAGAACCGGAGAAGATACGATGACCCTGAATATCGCCATCAATGGCTTTGGTCGGATTGGCCGAAATGTACTAAGAGCAATCATTGAAAATGATGTGAGCGACGTGAATGTTGTGGCCATCAACGATCTGGCTCCGGCAGAGACTTTGGCGCATCTGCTGCGGTTTGACTCGGTGCATGGTCGCCTGAATGCAGAGGTCACTGTCGAGGGCGACGTGATCAAAGTGGGCAATCAGTCGATCAAACTGACCGCGATCCGCAACCCTGAAGAGCTGCCTTGGGATGGCGTTGACATTGCCTATGAATGCACCGGGATCTTCACCGCGCGCGACAAAGCGGCGCTGCACCTGAAGAATGGCTCTAAACGCGTGTTGATCTCGGCCCCCGGCAAAGATGCCGACCGCACCGTAGTCTACGGGGTGAACCATGGCGACCTGACAGCGGATGATGTGATTGTGTCCAACGCGTCCTGCACGACGAACTGCCTCGCGCCTTTGGCCAAGGTGATGGACGATAACTTCGGCATCAAAACCGGCTATATGACAACGATCCACGCCTATACCGGCGACCAGCCAACCCATGACGCGGCTCACAAAGATCTCTATCGCGCCCGTGCGGCGGCGATGAGCATGATCCCGACCTCCACGGGTGCCGCCCGTGCGATCTCTGAGGTGTTGCCGCATCTGAAAGGCCGCCTCGAAGGCTCCGCGATCCGCGTTCCAACCGCGAATGTCTCTTTGGTCGATCTGTCCTTCGTTCCAGAAAAACCCGCGACCGTCGACGCCATCAATGCCGCCGTCAAAGCTGCAAGCGAGGGCGAATTGAAAGGCGTGCTGGCCTATGAAGATCGCCCGCTCGTGTCCATGGACTTCAACCACGACGCCCATTCGTCCACATTTGCGGCACCACAAACCAGCGTCACATCCGAAGGTCTCGTGCGTGTTGTCAGCTGGTATGACAACGAATGGGGCTTCTCCAACCGCATGGTTGACACCGGCAAAGCAATGGGTGCGCTGCTGTAAACAGCGCATTCATCTTGCACAAAATACTCTGGGGGTGAGGCCGATCAGGCCGAGGGGGCAACGCCCCCTCTCCTCAACTTAAATCCGGAAAATCGGTTGGAAAATCCGCGGTATTAGTGAATGGAACCGTAATGGCGCCCCAGTGGCTGCCAGACAAATACAGGCCTCGCCTTTGTCCGCGATAGGAGCATGATCCAGATCGTCTCCGGCGATCTCGACGTCACCGACGCCAAAGCGGCCTGTTTCATCGCTAAACGATCCCTGCAGAACCAGCGTCAGTTCGATGCCGCGGTGTCCGTGCTCGGGCACAGCCTCGCCCGCAGGGATATACAGCAGGCGCACCGATCCAGATGCGTCGGAATGCAGAATCGATTGACGCACTCCAAATCCAACGGCCTTCCATTTCGGCGGTTTGCCTTTCAGCGCTGCCATTACAGGGGCCGGAAACACGCCCGATTTCGAATAAACAGGTGCGTCTGGTTTTGCCGGGCTATCAAGCATCGACATAACGTCAGATTTACAATCCGCGGAAATGTCCTGCTCCATAGAGCACTCCATAACGGCCCCACCAGCTGCTTCATGCGCATTAAGACGCGCGCGGCATTCGTCGCACATGGACACATGTGCCGCGACGACCAGCGAATAATGCCAGTCCAGCGAACCGGCGGCATAGGCGGCCAGCAGCGGTTCGGAAATGTGATGTGTGATGTCCTGAGAGAATGAGGTCATGGGCTTCTCAAGTCCTTGAGTTCATGTCGCAGCTTCTCCAGCCCCAGTCGGATGCGCGATTTGATTGTTCCTAATGGCAGACCAGTCTCTGCCTTGATTTCTGCGTGGGTCAGATCGCCCAGATAGGCTTTCTCGACCATTTCCCGTTGGCCAGGTTTGAGGCGCGCCAGAGCCTGGCGCAGCTGTTGCGCTTCTTGATCCAACGCGATGATCTGACTTGCGTCTTCATCCGTGGAGTCCGGCGGTTTCAATTCTTCGGGGACCGGGCGGCTTTCGCGGCGGATAATGTCGATCTGCCGGTTGCGTGCCACTTGATAGATCCAACTGCTGACTTGAGCCCGTTGCGGATCAAAAAGATGCGCCTTGCGCCAGACCGTCAGCATGACGTCCTGCACGATCTCTTCGGCCTGAGCGTTGCCCGTGCCGGATCGCATTACAAAGCCCTTCAGTCGCGGCGCATAATAATCGAACAACAGACCAAAGGCTGCCTTGTCGCGCGCATCGCGCACGGCAATCATCCAGCCAGTTTGATCCGAGTAGCCTTTCGCCACGACTGCCCTTTTGTCCTTCGAAGACACGACGCCCGCAGGCGCAATCTGGGCGCCCTCAAGGTCTTTGGTCTTTATTTGGTCCAAGGTCAGCATATCGAGATTACGCAATGGGTGAAGTCTCGGATCAAAAAACTTTAAAATCTCTGGCCAAATGTGATCCAGCCTACGGCGGCGCACGTAAATTCCGAAAGCAGAACCGGAGCTTACATGTCTTTTGACCTTCCTTCATCACTTCGCCAACGTATCGCTATTGTCGGGGGCGGGATCTCGGGCATGGCTGCGGCATATGAATTGGCCGATCAGTTTCACGTCACTCTGTATGAGGGCGAGACGTCGCTCGGCGGTCATGCGCGCACGGTTGTTGCGGGGCGCAACGGGGATCAGCCTGTCGATACAGGCTTCATCGTGTTCAACTATGTAAACTACCCGCATCTGACACGCATGTTTCAGGATCTGGATGTTCCGGTCGAAAAATCAGACATGAGCTTTGGCGCCACGATTGACGGTGGTCGCATCGAATATGGTCTGCGCAGCCTGAACGCATTGACGGCTCAGAAGCAAAATCTGGCCCGCCCGTCCTATTACCGCATGGTGCGCGACATCTTTAGGTTCAACGCGCAGGCCGAAGCCTTGGCGAAAACGGATGACGTTACCATTGGCGATCTGATCCGTGAGATGAATTTGGGCGAGTGGTTCCGCCGGTATTACCTGATGCCGATTTGCGGTGCGATCTGGTCTACGCCTGCAACCGAGATCGATGCATTTCCCGCGAAATCCTTGGTGCAGTTCTTCCGCAACCACGCTTTGCTCAGCCACAAGGGTCAGCATCAATGGTGGACAGTCTCGGGCGGCTCGACATCCTATGTGACCCGCCTGCGCGCAAACCTCGTCGCGCGGGGCGTCGATATTCGTGAAGGCAGCCCGGTTGAGGCCGTGCGCCGTGTTCAGGGCAGTGTGATTGTCTCGTCCAAGGGATCGGAAGCGGAAAGCTTCGATCAGGTGGTCATGGCCTGCCACAGCGACGATGCGCTTCGGTTGCTGACAGATGCGAGCATGGATGAGCGCGCGGCCTTGGGGAACCTGCGCTATCAGGACAACCACATGATCCTGCATCGTGACGAAGCTCAGATGCCCAAGCGGCGGGCGTGCTGGTCGTCCTGGGTGTATAAGGCCGATCTGGTCGATGAACGTGCCGAGATCGGCGTGACCTATTGGATGAACAAGCTACAGAACATCCGCGAAGACGATCCGATGTTTGTGTCCCTTAACCCAGCGACTCCCGTCCGCGAAGAACTGATCTATGATCAAAAAATGTTCAGACATCCGGTGTTTGATGGTGCTGCCCTGAAAGCTCAGCGCGCCATTGCTGACATGCAGGGCATGCACAACACATGGTTTGCGGGTGCCTATCTGCGGCATGGCTTCCACGAGGACGGTTTCGCCAGCGCCATGCGTGTGGCGCGGGCGATGACCTCGCAAAAAATGGCGATGGCCGCATGAGTCATTGGCCCGAACA
The DNA here is from genome assembly GCF_037478305.1 of Cognatishimia coralii. Classification (NCBI taxonomy): domain Bacteria; kingdom Pseudomonadati; phylum Pseudomonadota; class Alphaproteobacteria; order Rhodobacterales; family Paracoccaceae; genus Cognatishimia; species Cognatishimia coralii. Next base: position 130,228 of record NZ_JBBGAZ010000002.1, on the reverse strand, counting down.
TATCGCGGCCCGTACGGTGCATCGGCGCAAAGGATCTGGCGCGCGCACGTTCAGCTACAACGTGGACTTCGTGATGATCGATCCGAAGGCGACGACGGGGCCAGCGTTGTTCTCGCGCAACCGGTTCAATCTGCTGTCCGTATGGGATCGCGACCACGGCGGTCAACGAGGGTCCGGCAGCGGCCTTGCTTGGGCCGAACAGGTATTTAACGACCATGGCGTGCGGTCTGAGCAGATCCTTTTGCTCACGCAACCGCGGTTCTTGTGGGTGGGGTTCAACCCAGTGAGTTTCTGGCTTGCGATGCGCAATGGCGCGCTTGTCGGCGCGATTGCAGAGGTCAACAACACGTTCGGAGACCGGCACAACTATCTTTGTGTGCCAGAGGGTTCGGTGATCTCGCCAGACGCCACCTTGTCGGCCAAGAAACAAATGCATGTCTCGCCGTTTCAAGAGGTGTCCGGAGAGTATCTCTTCAATTTCAATATCTTGACCGAAAAGCTCTCGATCAAAATCAACTTGTCTGAGGACGGGGCCGGGTTCTTTGCAAACCTCGCAGGACATCGTGCGCCTCTGCGGTCGCGTACAATTCTTGGCATGCTGTTCAAGCGTCCATTTGGGGCTTTGCGCACAATTGTGCTTATCTATTGGCAGGCTTTGAAGCTTAAGCTCCAAGGCGAAACCTACCGACCGCGCCCTGCGCCGCCCCAAGAGGAGATCTCGTAATGCCAATTTTGAAAGCGGCGATTCAGAAAGAGTTCTTAGCGACCTGTGAGAAACTGGAATACGGCCGGCTGCGCCTGAAGACGCCCGAGGGTGCGTTTTTCAACTTCGGGGACAGTGGGCCCGAAGCAGAAATGCATATTCACGACTGGTCCGTGGTGACCTCGCTTGCCGCGCGCGGCGACGTGGGCATGGGCGAGACCTATATCGCAGGTCTGTGGGACACGCCGTCCATCGAGACGTTGGTGTCTGTTGCGATCAAGAACATGGAGTTGTTTCGCAACTTTGCCTATCCGACGTCCTTCAACCGCATCAAGTTCCTGATCGTGGACCGCATTCTGCGTGCAAATTCCCGCATTGGCGCAGCGCGCAATATCAAAGCCCACTATGACGTCGGCAACGAGTTCTATCAGCTTTGGCTCGATCCCAGCATGACCTATTCGTCAGCCATTTTTGACGGAGGCGATAACGATCTGGAAACCGGGCAGAAGAAAAAATACGACCGCGTATTGTCCAAACTCGGCTCTGGTGAGAGCGTGCTGGAAATCGGCTGCGGCTGGGGAGGCTTTGCCGAACGCGCCGCCGATCAGGGCCGCTTTGTCACGGGTCTGACCATTTCGCCCAGCCAACATGGGTTTGCAGATGCACGTCTGGATGGGCGGGCGCAAATCAATCTGCAGGACTATCGTGAGACGCAAGGCACGTTCGACAACATCGTCTCCATCGAGATGATTGAGGCCGTGGGCGAGCGCTATTGGCCCAGCTATTTCGCGACGCTCAAGCGCAGCCTCTCTGAATCCGGCAAAGCCGTTGTTCAGGCCATCACGGTGCCGGACCACTATTTTGACCTCTATCGCAGTGGCAGCGACTTTATTCGCCAATACACCTTTCCTGGTGGCATGTTGCTGTCAGATGCCGTGATCTCGGATCAGGCGCGCCAGGCTGGGTTAAAGGTCACTGACAACTTCGCCTTTGGCCAAAGCTATGCAGAGACCTGCAGGCAATGGGCCCAAAGGCTGCGTGCACAAACCGACCGCATCATCGGTTTGGGGCACAACGATGCGTTCATTCGCAACTGGATGTTTTACCTAGAAATCTGCGCCGCGTCCTTTGCCGTTGGCCAAACGGACGTCGTGCAAGTGGAGATTGAGCATGCTTAGACTGCCTGGTTTCAAATCCCAGTCCATCACGGATTACATTGGCACCACGCCAGTGTTTGACATTCGCACACATCTGAACGGACCGCTGATCTCGGAAGGGATGATCTATGGTCCAACCGGCAAGGTCGTGTCTCGCTTCGTGGCCGATATGCACGGGAGTTGGTCCGGCGCGACGGGCCGTTTGCAAGAGAACTTTGTCTATGCAAGCGGCTTGCGGCAGGACCGCGAGTGGCGTCTGACGGAAAGCAACGATGGCAGCATTGTCGCGGATGCCGATGATCTGGTGGGCCAAGGCTATGGGCGCGCCGAGGGCTGTGCGTTTCAGATGAAATATAAAATCCGTTTGCCCGAAGATGCTGGCGGCCATGTCCTAAGCGTTGTGGACTGGATGTATCTGGTGGACAACGGCACGATCCTGAACCGCTCGCAAATGCGGAAGTTCGGCGTGAAGGTGGCCGAGCTGGTCGCCACTATGCGCCCTGCGCAGGCGGATCAGATCGCGGCTTAACCTATTCCTGCAGGATCGCGCTTTCCCATTCGCGGATGAAACTCTTGTTCTTGAACTGGTCGAGATAGACCAAAAGGCCCGGTCCCAAAGCGATCCGGTGAAGGGAGTTCTCGTTCGCCTCTGCCAGCATTTCAGATTGCAGCAGCGGTGATGTGCCTTTGGGAAAGGTCTGTCCCAAAACGAAATCCAGAAAGGTCCCGGCCAGATCGGGGTTCGCCGAGGTGGTCGGGATCAACATGGTGCGCAGCATCACGATGGAAAAATCCGACGGAAGGATGATCGTGAAAGCATCGGAATCCGCGCGCTTTTCCGCATAGCTGGCAAGGACGTTATAAGCGATGGCCAGCTCTCCGCTGACCACGGCGTCGATCATATTTGAGGTGCAGCAATAGAGCTTGGGATCCAGCGCCCCCATCACCTCGGTCAGACGCCAATAGGTATCCGAGGCGCGCGCGTCTTGGGTCGCAAACAGATATCCCGCGCCGGATTGGCGGATGTCATAGGTGCCGACACGGCTTTCAAAGATCTCGGGGTTTTGGCGCAGGGTGGTGATCAGATCTTGCCGGTCTTCTGGCAGGTCCAACCCTTCGAATGCCTTATTGGAAATCACGAAAGCCGCGGGTTCTTGGGTGAAGGCAAAGACCATATCATTCCAGACGGCCCAGTCCGGAAGCCGCGCGGTCTGGTTGGTGGAATGCACCCGCGCAAGCCCGTCATTGGCGAGTTTTGTCTGCAGGTCCATCGCGCTCGAGATCGCGAGGTCAAAGGAGTGCTGCTCTTCGTACAAAGCCGCCATGACATCGGTGGAACTGGCCACGGTATAATCCACGGCGACGTTTGGATTGGCCTCAAGATAGGACAGGATCATTGGCGTAAAAAAGCTGATGTCCGCCGTCGAAAGGATGCGCAGAGTGCTGGACGCTTCAGGGTCGCCAAAGACCGCCTGGTCCTCGACATCAAAGGCCGTGCCGGTACTGGCCCACAGGGTCAGCCCAAGGGAAAGGATAAGGTGACGCATGCTCCGCCTCCTGCGTTGTTAGACAGTGTGATAGACCCGCCATGCGCGCGCATGACCTCGTCTACGATCGTAAGACCAAGCCCAGAGCCGACGACCCCCTCGGCGTTCTGGCCCCGCGCGTAGCGTTTCAACAGCGCCTCAGTGTCGCCGTCCTGAAAACCGGGACCTGAATCCGAGATGACAATGTCGGCAAACCCGTCTTTTTTCGTCAAGGACAGCGCGACTTGGGTTTGGCCACTGGAATATTTGATCGCATTGTCCAGAATGTTGTGAAGCGCGCTTTGCAGCAGGATTGCATCGCCTTTGATCGCGACGGGTTCCAGTTTCAGTATGGCGATTTCGATATCCTTCAGGTCGGACAATGGGCTGAGGCGCTCAACCACGTCGGTCACCAGCTCGCTCAGATCGACCGTTTCATCCGCTAGATTGTCGGTTCTGAACGTCACCATCGCATGATCCAAAAGCTGCCCCGCCGTCCGCGAGCTTTCGTCAATCGCGCGGATCATTTCGCGGACGGATTTGCGGTTCTCTTCTTTCTCAACCCGGCGCAGGGTGATTTCGGCCTGCGTGCGCACGATGGCCAAGGGGGTGCGCACCCGGTGGGCAGCTTCGGCGATGAAATGCTCGGATTGGGACAGGGATTTTTGCAGCCGGCCCATCAGCGAATTCAGGGACAGCACCAGCGGCGCCATCTCGGTCGGGACAGGGGCTGCGACAGGGCGCAAATCGGCCGGGCCGCGTCGGGACACGGATTCCGTGAGTCGGTGCAGCGGGCGGATGGTGCTGAGCGCGATCAGCAATGCAACAACGGCGGAGAAAAGAAAGAACCCAACGCCCACCGCTAAAGCGATCTGCGATACCCGCGCGAGAGTCTGGTTAAGGCCAGTCAGAGTTTGCGCCACCGAGACCTCCAAGAAGGCCTGCTCGCCTTCGATGGAATAGCTGCGCCGGGTCGAGGCGATGCGGATGTCCTGTCCCAGATAGCTGGCCGATTGAAAAGTCGTGTCGCCACCCGCGAAATCCTTGGAACGTGGAAGTTTTTCATAGCCCGACAGGAAATCATCATTCAGCCGGATCGCATAGAACGCGCGCTCGTCGGTCACGCTGTCCAACATGGACAGGGCAGAATAAGGCAGGTCGATAGAGATCTCGCCTTGCTGCACCCGCGCACTGTCCAAAATGGAAATCGCCGAGGCCGCGAGGATATTGTCCTGGCTTTCCTGCGCGATTTGCGAGGCGACGGATTGCACGACCAGATACAAAAGCACCCCAATTGCGCCAGCGCTCAGCAAGAGCATTGCAACCAGACGCTGGCGTATCGAACCTTTGATGTTAGGCCGTTTCATTCAGTTTCCAGCTTATAGCCGAGGCCGCGCACGGTGGTGATCATCACCTGCGATCCTGTGAGGTGTCTGCGAAGGCGGCCGACATAGACTTCGATGGCGTTCTCGGAGGCCTCTTCGTCATAAGAAAACAGCCGATCAACCAGTTTGGATTTCGAGAAAATCTGGTTAGGCGCGTTGATGAAAATCTCAAACAGGCGCAGTTCTCGCGTCCTGAGTTGCGTCTCTTTGCCCGCGATTTTCAGGGTGCCGGCCAGAGAATCAAATTCCAGATTCCCCATCGCAATGACATTGCGCGCCTCGCCCCCACGCCGTCTGAGAACCGCCCGAACGCGCGCTTCGAGCTCAGAAAAATCGATGGGTTTGACCATGTAATCATCCGCGCCCAGATCGAGCATCCCGACGCGATCCGAGACCTCGGAACGCGCCGTCAAAACGATCACCGGCGTCAAGGATTTGCCCGCACGATGATGCGTTAGAAAACTGCGACCATCGCCGTCTGGCAGCATAATATCCAATAAAATCAGATCGTAATCGGTGGTCGCGGTGAACTCCATCGCGGTCTCTAGATCGCCCGCGTGATCGACCACATGGCCGTCCATGCCCAGACGATCCAGCACCGCCTTTGCCAAGGCCTCATTGTCCTCAATCAACAGGAACCGCATACCCGAACTCTTCTCATTCTGACGCCTTGTCAGGCTTGTGTCAGTTTGACCTTACACCTTTCGCGAACATGGGCGGCGGATGTCGCAAATGTCAAATGGGAGGAAATTATGAGTAACTTTGGATTTGGCCGTCGCGCCTTTATCGCCGCTGTTGCGGCTCTTGGTATTGCGGGCCCGGCATCTGCTGGTGGCCATCAGGTCGTGGACAGCATCCACTTTCTGATCCCTGGCGGCGCAGGTGGCGGCTGGGACGGCACGGCGCGTGGCACCGGTGAAGCGCTGACTGGCGCGGGGATCGTAGGCTCTGCGTCTTATGAGAACATGTCTGGTGGCGGTGGTGGTAAAGCCATCGGCTATATGATCGAAAACGCAGACAGCCAGCACGGTACATTGATGGTGAACTCCACCCCAATCGTGATCCGCTCGCTGACTGGCGTGTTCCCGCATAACTTCCGCGATCTGACTTTGGTGGCTGGCACCATCGGCGACTATGCGGCGATTGTTGTGGATGCAAACAGCTCCATGAACAACATGGCGGATCTGGTTGCGGCCTATGATGCGGACCCAGCGGGCACCGCGATCGGCGGCGGCTCTGTTCCGGGCGGCATGGACCATTTGGTTGCAGCCATGGTGATGGAAGCTGCGGGCAAAGACGCGCTGAACGTGAAATACATTCCTTATGACGCAGGCGGTAAAGCCATGGCGGCGTTGCTGTCTGGCGAGATCAAAGCGCTCTCTACCGGTTTCTCTGAAGCGGTGGCTCTGGCACAGGCTGGCGAAGTCAAAATCATTGGCGTGACCTCGGATGAGCGTGTTGCTGCGATGGACAGCGCGATGACCATGAAAGAGCAGGGCATCGATACATCCTTCGTCAACTGGCGCGGCTTCTTCGCGGCTCCGGGTCTGCCTGCAGACAAGCTGGCGATGTATCAGGACGCGCTGAGCAAGATGTATGACACGCCCGAGTGGGAAGCCGTGCGTGCGCGCAATGGCTGGGTCAACATCCACAACTCTGGCGCAGATTTCCAAGCCTTCCTTGAGAACCAGGAACAGGTGATCGGCGATCTCATGAAGAAGCTGGGCTTCCTGTAAGTCTGACGTGATTGGCGCGTGATTGCGCGCCGCAGGATAGGCCGGGCTGAGGCTCGGCCTATCGACCTATAAGGGGGGAAACATGGCACTTGATCGTTGGGTTGCGCTTGTTTTGTTAGGGATTTGTATGGTCTACGGCTATACGGCTTGGTTTACGATGGATGCGACTTTGCCGCCGATTATGAAGCGGCTGGCGGTTTGGCCGTCCTCTTTTCCAAAGGTTTTGTCAATTGCGGGGATTGTCCTGTGCCTCATCGTCCTGAGCGGGATTGAAAAGGGCGAGGAGAAGATCGGCGACATCGATTATCGCAGATTGCATGAATATAACTTGGGGCAGGCTATCGCGCTTCTGGCGCTGATGGTGGCCTATGCGCTTCTGCTGCGTCCGGCCGGATTTTTGCTGGCAACCAGCGGGTTCCTGATCGGAGGATCGGTTCTGTTGGGCGAGCGCCGCTGGATCACGATGATCGTCGTGGCCTCGATTGCAACCATTGGCATTTGGTATCTGGTTCAGGAAGTGCTCGGCATTTTCCTGCGTCCTCTGCCGTTCTTTTTGGGGACTTGATCGATGCTTGAAGGAATTCTCTTAGGCCTGTCGACGGCCCTGTCGATGCAAAACATTCTGATGGTGATCGGCGGCTGTCTGATCGGGACATTCATCGGCATGCTGCCGGGTCTTGGCCCCATGTCGATCATCGCGATCATGATCCCTGTGGCGATCACAATCGGAGACCCCTCGACCGCTCTGATCCTCTTGGCCGGTGTCTATTACGGAGCGATCTTTGGCGGCTCGACCTCGTCTATCCTGCTAAACGCACCAGGCGTTGCGGGGACCGTTGCGACCAGTTTTGACGGCTATCCCTTGGCGCGCAAAGGCAAGGCGGGCAAGGCGCTAACGATTGCGGCGATTGCGTCTTTCGCGGGTGGTACCATTGGCGCAATCCTCTTGATGGTCTTTGCCCCGATGCTCTCAACCGTCGCGCTCTTGTTCCATTCGGCAGAGTATTTTGCCCTGATGATCGTCGGCCTTTCAGCCATCGCAGCCTTTGCGGGCACGGGGCAGGTGTCCAAAGCGCTGTTGATGACGGTGCTGGGTCTGATCATGGCCACAGTGGGTGAGACCGCGCAGTTCAACGCGCCGCGTTTCACCATGGGGCTGATGGATCTGCAATCAGGCTTTGGCTTTATCACCTTGGCTATGGCGATGTTTGCTTTGCCCGAGGCGCTTTATCTTGTACTGAAACCTTCGCGATCCGAGCAAGGCAGCAGCGGAGAGATCAAAGACCTGCGCATCACGCGCGACGAGGCGAAAAAGATCACGCCGGTGATTGGCCGTCAGTCGATCCAAGGGTTCTTCATCGGCGTTTTGCCCGGGGCTGGGGCTACGATTGCGTCCTTCCTAGGCTACGCGGTGGAACGCAATATCGCGCCTGCGGAGGAACAGAAAGAGTTCGGCGACGGCTCTGTCAAAGGTCTCGCCGCGCCGGAAACGGCAAACAACGCGGCTTGCACAGGCTCGTTTGTGCCCTTGCTGACGCTCGGCATTCCGGGCTCGGGGACAACTGCGATTTTGCTGGGTGCTTTGATTGCTCTGAACGTCACACCGGGGCCGCGCCTGATGGTGGATGATCCTCAGATCTTCTGGTCCGTTATCATCTCGATGTATATCGGCAATGTGGTTCTCTTGATCCTGAACCTGCCGCTGATCCCTTACATCGCCAAGATCCTGGCCGTGCCGCGGAACTTCCTGATCCCGTTTATCCTCTTCTTCACCCTGATGGGGGCCTATATCGGGCAGAACAACGCGACCGAGCTGTTGATCCTTGTGGCCTTCGGCATCTGCGCGACGATCTTCAAGTTCGCGGATTACCCGCTGGCACCGCTGCTGATTGGCTTCATTCTGTGCACCATGCTCGAAGACAACTTCGCGCGCTCGATGAACCTCTATGATGGCGCGAGCTTTGTCTGGGATCGTCCGATGACGCTGGGCCTCTTGGTGATCTCGGTCTTGCTGGTGGTCTTCCCAAGCTATCGCGCACGGCGCGCCAAAGCGCGGGCGGCTGGGATTGCTGATGGCGACTAAACCTCTGAACGGTGTTCGGGTTTTAGACCTGACCAACGTCTTGGCCGGCCCCTATTGTTGCTATCAACTGACAATGATGGGGGCCGATGTCATCAAGGTCGAACGCCCCGGGTCTGGGGATCTGGCCCGTGTGCTTGGGGCCGATCCAGAGCGCAATTCAGCAGGCATGGGCATTAGCTTCCTCGCGCAGAACGCGGGGAAAAGGTCGGTCACCTTGGATATGAAATCCGCACGGGGCAAGGATCTTTTGAAAGAGCTCGTGAAAACCGCAGATGTGCTGGTTGAGAATTTCCGTCCCGGTGTGATGGCGCGGCTTGGATTGGACTATGAGGTGCTCAAAAACGTGAACCCGCACCTGATCTATTGTGCCATTTCAGGGTTTGGGCAGACCGGCCCGCGTCAGAACGATCCCGCTTATGACCAGATCGTACAGGGCGTGTCAGGCGTGATGTCGATCACCGGCGCGCCCGATACGGCTCCGTATCGTGTGGGTTATCCACTGGCTGACACCAACGGAGGCATGGCGGCCGCGATGTCCATTTGTGCAGCCCTCAACGCGCGTCCGAGGGGTGCGTTTCTGGATGTTTCCATGACGGACTCGGTGATCTCTTCGATGGGCTGGGTGGTGTCCAATTATCTGATCGGCGGCGTGAGGCCCGCCGCCCATGGCAATGAAAACACCACGTCAGCACCGTCGGGCACATTCGCGACCAAGGACCAGCCGATCAACATCGCCGCCAATCGGGATGAGCAATGGGAGGCTTTGGCCCGCCATATCGGAAAGACGGATTTGCTGACCCATCCGGACTATAAAACCCGAGAGGATCGCAAACGCAATCGGCACGCATTGCGGGCAGAGATTGAGACAGTTCTGGTGACGCGTCCATCGGAGAAGTGGGTGGCAGAGCTCAACAAGCTCGGCGTGCCGACCGGTCCTGTGATGACGGTTCCGCAGGTTCTGGATGATCCGCAATTGGTGGATAGAGGCATGATCGCATCTTTGTCTCAAGGCGGCGACACGATCCAAGTGACGGCGAGCCCCGTGGTTATGGATGGTGAGCGGCCATCACCAAAAGACGCGCCACCAGAACTTGGAGCGCATAACGCAGAGATCTGGGCAGAGCTTGGTCTTTCGGCGGCCGAGATAGACGCGTTAACGGCGGAGGGTATCTTATGAGCGACGTTGCAGACTGGTGGCGCACGTCTATCATCGACATGGAGCCCGGGCGCATCGAGCTGCGCGGCCATCCGATTGAGGAACTGATCGGGAAGGTCAGTTTCCCCGAGATGATCTGGCTTATGGTGCGCGGCGATCGTCCGTCTGCGGGGCAAGCAAAGCTTTTTGAGGCGGCTTTGGTGTCGGCGGTGGATCACGGCCCCCAAGCGCCGTCGATTGCCGCTGCGCGCATGGCTGTCACCTGTGGTCTGCCGCTGAATAACGCCATGGCGAGTGCCGTGAATATGTTGGGCGATGTGCATGGCGGGGCCGGGGAGCAGGCGGTTGAACTCTATCATTTCCTGGCGAGTGCCGGCGCGCCTTTGTCTGACGCCTTGGATGACTGGTGCGCCGCACGCGGTAAGATCGTCCCGGGTTTTGGGCACAGGTTCCACACCCCGACCGACCCGCGTGCGCCTCGGCTTTTGGAGCTGGTGCAGGACAGCGTAGAGGCGGGTGTTTGTGACGGGAATTTCGCTGAAATTGCGATCCAAGTGGAACACGAGTTGTTGAAGCGCGCAGGCAAACCCATTCCGATGAACATCGACGGCGCAACAGCGGTGATCTATGCGGAACTCGGCTTCGCACCGCCTCTGGCACGCGGCTTGTTTTGTTTGTCCCGCTCGGTGGGAATCCTCGCGCATGCTTGGGAGCAGACCCAGCAGGGCGGGCGCAACAAGGGGCCAACCCCACCAAGCTATCGTTGGACTTTTGACGGTTAAATCACCCGATCAGACACCCTGTGGATTCGCCTAAATATTCAGCACTTCCACACGTAACCCCCTAAAACACGGACCTATTTCAGCCTCTAAAATTATCTACTTGCGCTCAGGTTTCTTTGTGCGAACGTAATTTTATGACCGATAGTAATCAGTATTTCGACGAAATGTTGCGAGAGGCCGGGTTGCCTCGGCAACCTTATGAAGCCTACTTCAATTGGTTTAAGAACGAAGACCTCAAAACGCTGAGGCGAAAATCCGCAGAAGCCGAGAGTTTCTTTCGCCGGATTGGCATTACGTTCAACGTCTATGGTCAGGACGAGGCTGACGAGCGTCTGATCCCCTTTGACATCGTCCCACGTGTGATTTCCGCCAAAGAATGGCGCACGCTCGAGCGCGGGATCGAACAGCGTGTCCGTGCGATCAACGCCTTTCTGCATGACATCTACCATCGTCAGGAAATCCTGCGCGCTGGGCGTATCCCCAAGGAGATTATCGCAGGCAACGAGGCGTTTCTGTCTGAGATGGTCGGGATGAAGCCACCCGGAGGCGTCTATACCCATATCGTCGGAACTGACCTTGTGCGCACGGGTGAAAACGAGTTCTACGTGCTTGAGGACAACGCCCGCACTCCGTCCGGCGTGAGCTATATGCTCGAGAACCGCGAGACCATGTTGCAGATGTTCCCAGAGCTTTTCACCCAGCTCAAGGTGCGTCCGGTCTCTGCTTACCCACAGCTTTTGCGCCGTTCTCTGGCTGACAGTTGCCCCGACAATTCGCCAAATGCCAAACCCGTTGTGGCGGTGCTGACACCGGGGATCCATAACTCGGCCTATTTCGAACACGCGTTCCTTGCGGATCAGATGGGGGTCGAGCTGGTCGAGTCCACGGACCTGAGGGTCGAGGACGGCTTTGTCTCGATGCGCACGACGCGGGGCTATCAGCCGATTGATGTGCTCTATCGCCGTGTGGATGATGACTATCTGGATCCGCTGACCTTCAATCCAGACAGCATGCTCGGTGTGCCGGGGATCATGGATGTTTACCGCGCGGGCAACATCACCATCGCGAATGCGCCGGGTACGGGGATTGCTGACGACAAAGCGCTCTATTCCTACATGCCCGATATCGTCGAGTTCTATACCGGCGAGCAGGCGATCCTAAAGAACGTGCCGACCTGGCGTTGTTCCGAGGAAGACAGCCTGAAATACGTCTTGGATAACCTCGCCGATTTGGTGGTCAAAGAAGTGCATGGGTCGGGCGGCTATGGCATGCTCGTGGGACCCGCAGCCTCCAAAAAGGAAATCGCGGCTTTTGAACGCAAACTCCGCGCGCGGCCTGCGAATTACATTGCTCAGCCGACACTGTCATTGTCGACGGTACCGATCCTGACCAAGGCGGGGCTTGCGCCGCGCCATGTGGACCTGCGTCCCTTTGTTCTCGTGTCGCCCAATCGCGTCGATATCACGCCCGGAGGTCTGACCCGCGTGGCGTTGAAGAAAGGTTCTCTGGTGGTCAATTCCTCGCAAGGGGGCGGCACCAAGGACACTTGGGTATTGGGGGACTAAGACATGATGCTAGGCAAAACCGCTGGCGGTCTGTTTTGGATGTTCCGCTACCTTGAACGCGCTGAAAATACTGCTCGGCTGCTTGAGGCGGGCTGGCACATCGCCCTGACCCGCGCGGATGGGGCGTCTAATGAGTGGCAATCCATCATCTCGACCGCTGGCATGAACGCGGCCTATCTCGAGAAATACGACAGCTACGATGCCGGGCAGGTGATCAATTTCATGCTGCGGGACAAGGACAACCCGTCTTCGGTCATGACGGCGATCACGGCAGCGCGCAACAATGGGCGTCTGGTGCGCACGGCGCTGAGTTCCGAGGTCTGGGAAGCCACCAATGAATGTTGGATGGTGCTTAAGGATCTGCTCTCGCGGCCTGTCACCGAAAGAGCGATGCATGACATTCTGACCCAGATCCGGTTCAGAACCTCGGTCGTGCGGGGGGCTCTGCACGGCACGATGCTGCGCAATGATATCTTCGCCTTCTCGCGGCTTGGGACGTTTATCGAACGCGCAGACAACACGGCGCGGATTCTGGACGTGAAATACTACGTGTTGTTGCCCTCGGCTGCTTTCGTCGGGTCCTCCATCGACAACGCGCAATGGGAGGTCATTTTGCGGTCTGTCTCGGCGGAGCGGAGTTTTCGCTGGCTCCATGGCGGCGAAAGCACGCCGGCTACGATTTCAAACTTTCTGATCCTGGATGGACGCATGCCGCGATCTCTGGCCTTCTGCGCCAAGAGGATCGGAGAGAATTTGAAACATCTAGAAATGGAATACGAAGCCCGCGAGGAAAGTCACGTTCAGGCCGATGCCTTGTGCCACCGGATCAACGCGCATTCGGTCGATACGATTTTCGAAGAGGGTCTGCACGAGTTCCTCAGCAGCTTCATCGCCGACAACGCCAAGCTCGCAGCGCATATCGAAGAGGACTTTAGGTTCTATGGATAAGACCCGCCGCCTGACCGTGCGCCATGTAACAACCTATTCTTACGACGTGCCGGTGCACTACGCGTTGCAACGCCTGCGCCTGACGCCCAAGGATGGGCCGGGGCAGAAGGTTTTGGAGTGGAGCACCAAGGTCACCGGAGGGGTCGTGCAATGCGGCTTTGACGATCAATTCCAGAACCGCACGGAACTGGTGAAAGTCGATACCGGCGCCACCACGGTCGAGTTCCTTTGCGAAGGCGTGATCGAGGTCGAGGATTTGGCCGGTGCTTCGGGCAAACATCGCGGGTATGCGCCACTCTGGCTTTATGAGCAGCAAACGCCGACGACGAAACCCGGCCCCGCTCTTCGCGCGCTGATCAGTGACATGCAGAAGCAGCGTAAGGAGCTGGATGATATCCCTCTGCTCCATGCGCTTTCTGCCGAGATTTTAAAGACCGTGTCCTACAGCATCGGCGCAACCGACAGCGCCTTTACGGCCGAAGACGCGATGTCGGAAGGCAAAGGCGTGTGTCAGGACCACGCGCATATCATGATTTCGGTTGCACGGGCGCTGGGCTTTCCGGCGCGTTATGTGTCGGGCTATCTCTTGATGGATGACCGTGTGGATCAGGACGCGACCCATGCGTGGTGCGAAATCCATGTAAACGGTCTGGGATGGGTCGGATTTGACGTCTCTAATGGCATTTCGCCGGACTCCCGATACATCACCGTCGCCGTTGGTCGAGACTATCGCGACGCGGCCCCAATTCTGGGTATTCGTCAGGGCGAAGGCCAAGAAAGGCTTGATGTTGCGCTGCAAGTGCAGCAATAGCCTAAACGCTGTGCAAGAACTTAAATTGAGGGCACTATGACCTACTGCGTCGGGCTGATGCTGAACAAAGGCCTGGTCTTTATGTCTGACACGCGCACCAACGCGGGCGTCGACAATATCTCGACCTTTCGCAAGATGTTTGCCTGGGATGAACCAGGCGAACGCTCGATTACGGTGATGACCGCCGGCAATCTGGCGACGACGCAGGCTGTGATCAGCCTCTTGGAGGAACGCAGCAAGGCGGTCGAGCATCGCAGCCCCTCGATTTTGAAATGCGAGAGCATGTTTCAGGTCGCAACTTTGGTGGGCGACACCCTGAAAGAAGTGATCTCGGATCATGCGGACGAAGGCCAACAGGCTGACAGCGGGTTCAATGCGACGATCCTTGTGGGGGGGCAGATTAAAGGCGGCAAGCACCGTCTTTTCATGATCTATCCCGAAGGCAATTTCATCGAGGCCAGCGAGGACACGCCGTTTTTCCAGATCGGAGAAACCAAATACGGGCGTCCAATCCTAGTGCGCGCCTATGATCCAGAGATGTCCTTTGATGAGGCGATCAAACTGCTCTTGGTGTCATTTGATTCAACCATCAAGGCCAACCTCAGCGTGGATTTGCCTCTGGATGTGCGCGTTTACGCAAAGGATGCCTTCCAGTGTGACCACACCTTCCGGATTGAGGTCAATGATCCCTACTATCTGGAGATTTCCGAGGGCTGGGGCGGCGCCTTGCGCGAGGCTTTCGGCCGCCTGCCGGACTTCGACCTCGACGCGCTTTAGGCACTACTTCCGCAGATTGCGCCCTTTGCGCAGATGCGCTTGCACGATGGTTTTCTGCAGCGAAGGCGACGGGATGTTGGTCTTAGGTTTTGGAGTCGTCGGCGTGCCGTTTGAAAAGGGCAAAAGCCATTCCAGCTCGGCCTGAGCCTCAGGACTTGTGATGAGGTCCGCGTCATCACCGTGCAAAAGGCTCTCAGCGGGCGCACCTTCTGCAAAGACGATCTCGTGATCTTCAAACCCGAGGTGATAATAGGTCGTGTCCTGAATGTTGGGTTCCAAAAAGATGCCAGGCAAGATCGTCAATTTGATCGCAGCCACAAGCGCATCTTCCTGTCCGAACTTGTTTTTCGAGATCTTGGATTTTACCAACATGCGGTGCTGACGTGAGACAAGAAGGTCGCGTTTCGGAACACCCAGCCCAATGGCACCCGCAGTGATCCGAACCGGACGTAGTTTTTCGTTGCGTTCGAGCTGACGCTCCGAGAATGCGCGTTTCAGGACATAAGCAAGGGGCTTTGTTTGCCCTTCGGCGCAGGTGACCAAATCTCCGGCGCGCAAGCTTTCAACGGGTCTTGCGCCGTCGGGTGTCTCAATCATCGTGCCCGACACAAAACAAACCACATCGCTATAGTCCCACCCAACGGTATGGCTTTGATAAGAGCCAAGTGTTGCGCCAACCGTGAATTCAGAGTCCGGTTCGGGTACGAAATACCACCCGCCGTCACTGGTGTAGAAAAAGTTGAAATCTTCGACGTGCGAATTGCCGTTGGTATCCGTGAAAGAGACCGCGATCTTATAAGGCTGACTGGCTGTCGAGTTGAACGACCCGCCGTCGATCTGAACCTGTTCGTCAGAGTCGCCGCCACCTTGGTAGGCGCCATCATTATCAGAAAACGTCGCCTGATAGGACGTGTTGTACTGAGAGTTGTAATACGTCCCGGTCCAACGGAACGCTTCCACTGTATATGTCGGCATTGCACACTACTGCCCGTACTCGAACGCATCATTTTGAGATGCTTGAACTTGGTGGGGATTATCCACAACCAAAGTTTATCACGAGTTTATGGGTTTCGTGTAGAAAAATTAATCTTTTGCTTGGTCCAGAACGTTCCGCGCGGCACGGAAGCACTCCAAAGCCTGAGGGACGCCGCAATAGATCGCGATCACATGGATGATGGCACGGATCTCTTCGGGCGTGACGCCATTGTTGATCGCGCCGCGGCAATGCAACTCCCATTCGTGCATCTTGCCTAGGGCGCCGATCATCGAGAGATTCATCATGGATCGGGTTTTGGCGTCGATCACATCGTCTCCCCAGCCAAATCCCCAACACCACGCCGTCATGGCTTCTTGAAAGGGGCGGGTAAGGTCGTCGGCTGCGTCGAGGCTTTTCTGAACATACTCGGCACCCAACGTGGCTTTGCGTTGTTCCAGGCCTTTAAGAAAGAGATCTTCGTCAAATACGCTCATTGGTCAGTCCTTTATTGTGTCGGCCCATCGACCGCTTCGCGCATCCAGCGCTGAAGATGCATGATGGAATGTTCAGAGTTCACGCCGCAGGTCGGATCCACCACCAAGGGCCCTGGCACATAACCGCGAGATTTCAGGCCGCGATGCACGGATTCCACGAGGTGAATGTCCTCCTCAACGGTGGTCTCCCTATCCTGTTTGGCGAGGTCGTGAATGATCTGAGGATCAAACCCTTCGGCGGCATACCACCCGCGCCAGACCACTACGTGATCCGCGTCAATCGCGCGCCAATGGTAAGTGTTGAGCACATTGCCCGGATAGACCTGAAAGCTGAACATCGGCCAGAGGAACCAGCTTGAGTATTCTTCGGCATGCTTGCGGCTGCGGTCGATGGGATAAGTCATCTGATCCAGCGCCTGACATTCCGTCGTGTGGCGCAGGCAATAGCCTTGAGGCTGGATGTCATAGGTTTCGGGCTTCACAACGCCGGTTGCAAAGGTCGGATGGTTCAGCGAGCAGTGATAGCACTCGGAATAATTCTCAACCGAGACCTTCCAGTTGCAGTTTTCCGGTATCTCGACCCATTCCACGGGCTTGAGGTCCGCAAAATGCGGCACCCAGCTTTCAAGTTCTGCGCGGGCATTCGGGAACCAATCTTCCATCGGTTTGGCGTCTGGGTCGAGGTTCACAAAAATGAACCCCAGAAACAGCTCGGTGCGCACCTCGGTGAGGCAGATCTTGGATTTATCAAAGCCTTCGACCGAGTTGATATTCGGCCCCGCGCGCAGGCCTCCGGTCAGTTCATAGGTCCAGGCATGATAGGGGCAGACCACCACCCGCGTCGTGCCTGTGCCGCTGACCAACTGATGCGCGCGGTGTTGGCAGACGTTGTAAAACGTGCGGATCACATCATCGCGACCCTTGATGCAAAACAGGCTCTCGCCCGCCATTTCAAAGGCAAAATAATCGCCTGCCTTCTCAAGCTGACTCGCATGGCCCGCGAATTGCCATGTGCGGGCAAAGAGCCCGTCCATCTCCATCTCATAGACCTTAGGGTCCGTGTAATACCGCGCCTCCAGCGATTTTAAGGGTTCACTCACGTTGGCTCCTCCACATAAAGCCCCAACGCATGGCGGCGGGCGTGAAAGCGGTCGACCCTGTCGACGATTTCGTCAGAGGCGACCGAGATAACAAAGCTAAGCAGCGTCTCGAGAAAGGCTACAATGGCGACGGTCGAGGGAAAGAACTGCGGACTTTCCGCGCCGACGACGAAGCCGTGATCTGCGGCTCGGATGATTGGACTCGCTGGGCTGTCAGAGATTGCGACGATGGTCATACCTTGGGATTTTGCGATCTCGACGGCCTCAACCACTTCGCTGCGATAAGGGCGGCAGGTGATGGCGATCAGAACATCGGTGTCGCTCGCCCATGCCAAGTCATCAACGGCGGTCGAGCCGGGACGCGGGATCGCGTGGAAATCGCTCATGCCGGTCGAGGCCAGATAGGTGAAATTGCGCGCGATGGCGTTGTTGACGCCGACGCCCAGGGTGAAGACCTGCTTGCTGTTCCAGATCGCTTCGGCGGCGGTTTGAAGCTGTTCTGCCGAGATCGTCGCAAAGCTCTCTTCGATATTCCTGAGCGTGGCTTCCATCATGTCGGCGTAAAGCCCGCCAAGCCCGCCCGACTTGCGAATGTCCTGCAGCCAGCGTGCACGGTCGGGGAAACTCATCCCGCCACGTCTAATGGCATCACGAAACGGCGCGCGGAAATCCTCGTATCCGTCATAGCCCATCTGCCGCGCCATGCGCACGAATGTGTTGGGCTTCACCTGCGCCGCTTCAGCGATTTCGCGCACGGTGGACACGCCCACATCCTGTGGGTTCTCCAGCACATAGCGCGCTGCCTTTTGCGCCTCTGGCGTCAGCTCGTCCCAGTCATCAGAGAGACGGTCGAGAATAGATAAAGATACATTTGTGCCATTCATGATTGACGATGGTATAAATGTTTGCTTAGCCTGTCGAGAGAAAACACGACTCTCTACAGAGGAATCTTGCAAATGTCCGAGAGCGCAAAAGTACCCAGCCACGCGCGGGTGGTTATCGTCGGTGGGGGCGTCATGGGCGTGGGCCTTGCCTATCACTTGGCGCATGAAGGGTGGGGGGCAGACACCGTCCTGCTGGAAAAGGCAGAACTGACGTCTGGGTCGACCTGGCATGCGGCTGGGCAGATCACCCATTCGACCTCTAGTTTCTCGCTGGGCAAATGCGTGGACTACAATATCGGGCTCTATTCCGGTGGATTAGAGACTGAAACGGGCCAAGCGGTGACCTGGCATGGTTGTGGGTCTTTCCGTCTGGCCTATACCGAAGACGAGATGGATTGGCTGAAACACACGCTAGCTGTTGGCCGCTCTTTGGGCTTCAATATCGAGCTTGTCGGCACGGATCGGATTGCCGAGCTGCATCCTTTCTATAACCTCGACGGCGTACTCGGTGCGCTCCATACGCCGGACGATGGGCACGTTGATCCGACCAATGTCACCATGGCGATGGCGGCAGGCGCGCGGGCCAAAGGGGTCAAGATCATCCGTCGCTGTCAGGCGACCAACATCACCAAGCAGGGCCACGAATGGGTCGTCGAGACCAATCAAGGCACTATCCGTTGTGAGCATGTGGTGAACGCGGGCGGCACCTATGCGCGGCAGATGGGCGAGTGGTCGGGGCTGCAATTGCCGATGACTTCGATGACCCACCACTACTTTGTCACCGAAGAGGTGCCAGAGTTTCAGGATCTAGAAACCGAGCTGCCGGTCATTCGCGACGACCGCAAGGTCTCGGGCTATATTCGGATGGAGCAGAAGAAGGGCCTGATCGGGATTTACGAGAAGGAAAATCCGAACTCGGTTTGGCATGATCACTGCCCATGGGAGTACGAGAACTGGCTGTTTGACGCAGACTATGATCGCGTGATGCCATACCTCGAAGAGAGCCTCAATCGCATGCCGATCTTTGCCGAGCTTGGCATCAGCCGAGACGTTCATGGCGCGATTTCGCATCCTCCGGACGGCAACCCTCTGATCGGTCCAGCACCGGGTGTCGAGAACTACTGGTGCTGCTGTGGCACGCAAATCGGCATCGGCTGGGGTCCGGGTCTGACGCGCGAGCTGGCGCGCTGGATGGTGCATGGGGCGGCGGATATTTCCATGCGCGACTATGATCCGCGCCGCTTTGGCGAATACGCCACCAAGGAATGGCAGGTGATCAAAGCCAAAGAGGATTACTGCCTACGTCACGAAATCCCTTTCCCGCACTTCAATCGTCTCGCGGGGCGTCCGGTGAAACCGTCGCCGATGTATGATCGCCTCAAGGAAAAGGGTGCAGTTTTTGAGGAGGTCTTTGGCCACGAACGCCCCCGCTGGTTCGCGTCAGAGGGCACGCCAGCCGAGGATATCTATTCCTTCAAACGATCCCCTCTGCACGACATCATCGCCGATGAATGCATGGCCGTGCGTGAGGCGGTTGGGATCATGGATATCTCGGCCTTTACCAAGGTCGAGGTCGCAGGTCCCGGGGCAGAGGCTTTGCTTGACCGTTTGGTCGCCAACAAACTGCCGCAGAAACCGGGGAGCATTACACTCACCCATATGCTCAACAAACGCGGCCGGATCGAGCTTGAAACCACCGTTGTTAAGCTGGAAGAGGGTCGATTCTATCTCGTTTGTGCGGCCTTCTTCGAACAGCGTTTGATGGATCATCTGCGCACCCATCAAGACGGTGAGGATGCCCAGATCATCCTGAGGTCAAACGATTGGGCAGCGCT
Source organism: Cognatishimia coralii (assembly GCF_037478305.1). Taxonomy (NCBI): domain Bacteria; kingdom Pseudomonadati; phylum Pseudomonadota; class Alphaproteobacteria; order Rhodobacterales; family Paracoccaceae; genus Cognatishimia; species Cognatishimia coralii. The sequence goes on along the minus strand of NZ_JBBGAZ010000002.1, from coordinate 110,310 downwards.
GACGTTGAACGGCCCCAAAGCGCGCGATGTGCTGGCGGCCTGCACTGATGCGGATCTGAGCAATGCCGGTTTCCCTTGGCTTAAGGCGCGTGAAATCACCGTGGCTGGCGTCACCCTCTGGGCCTTCCGCATGTCTTATGCAGGCGAACTTGGTTGGGAATTCCACATCCCCCGCGAGGGTGCGCTTCAGGTCTATGACGCGCTCTGGGCCGCTGGTGAGGCGCATGGCATCAAGGACTATGGCAGCTTTGCGATGAATGCCTTGCGGATGGAGAAAGGGTTCAAAGGCGCGGGTGAATTGACCAATGAAGTGACCCTGCCAGAAGCTGACGTTATGCGGTTTGCCAAGCTCGATAAGGACTATCTGGGGGTCGAGGCCACCCGCGTAAGCGCCGCACAGGCCGAGGCAGGCGACATGCCTTGGGTCTGCGCCTATCTCGCGATTGACGAAGACGGTGAAACCGATGGCCACGGCGGCGAAGCGGTGATGCTCGGGGACCGGGTCGTCGGGTCCACGGCCTCGGTGGTCTTTGGGCCAACCGTGGGCAAGATCCTGGCCTTTGCCTATATCAAACCCGAGGCCGCCACGCCTGGAACCGACCTGACCGTGATCATCCATGGCAGCCCGCGCGCGGCCAAAGTGCTGGGTGAACCGGCCTATGATCCCGCCAGCAAACTGCCAAGGACGGATGCGGCATGAGCGGCTCGGGACATAAAATCAGGCGGATTAGTCTCTGGCATGTGCCGCTGACCAGCCATGAGGCCTATTACATGGCTGAGGGCAAAACCTGCGACACGGTCGAGAGCGTCGTGCTTGCGGTTGAGACGGATACGGGGCTTGTGGGCTGGGGCGAAGTCTGCCCGATCCCGCATTACCTGCCTGCCTATGCGCGTGGCGTGGCGCCCGCACTCCAAGAGCTTGCGCCTGTGTTGATCGGCGCCGATCCCATCGGGCCTGAAGCGCTGATCGCCAAGGCCGATGCGTTTTTGCAGGACCACCGCTATGCGAAATCAGCGCTCGATATCGCGTTGTGGGATCTGACGGGGCAGGTCGCGGGCCTGCCGCTTTATGCGCTGATGGGCGGGCGACGGGCGGCGGACACGCCGCTGTATCATTCGATCACCTGTATCGCACCTGATGACATGGTGAAGATCGCGCTTGAGGCGCAGGCGACCGGCATCACCCAGTTTCAGGTCAAACTTGGCGCATCAGGGGATTGGACCACCGACGTTGAGCGCCTGACCAAAGTGCGCGAGGCCGTCGGGCCGGGGCCGCTGGTCTATGGCGATTGGAACTGCGGCGCGACGTCCTTGGACGCGACCCGGGTCGGCCGTGCTGTGGCGCATCTGGACATCATGCTCGAGCAACCCTGCGCCACGATTGCCGATTGCGCGCGGGTACGCGACGCTACGGGCCTGCCGATGAAACTGGACGAGAACGCGCATGACATCCCGTCGATGTTAGAGGCGCATGAGCGCGGCTGTATGGATGCGGTAGCGTTGAAACTGTCAAAATATGGCGGGCTTTCGGCGACACGGCGGGCGCGGGATATATGTCTCTATCTCGGCGCAAAGATGTGTGTCGAGGACACATGGGGCAGCGATATCACCACGGCGGCGCTCTTGCATTTGGCGGCGTCGACCGATCCGGCGCGGGTGCTGAATACCTGTGATCTGTCGTCCTATGTCTCGCCGCGTCTGGCCCCCACCGCGCCTGAACGCGCAAACGGCCGTATTGCCCCGCCCGAGGGTGCGGGCCTTGGTATCACTGTCGACGCCCAAGCCCTGGGCGCCGCGGATCTTACATTGGAGTAACCCATGCAGCGCATGACCACCCAAGCCGAATGGGCCGCCCGGGCCAAAGCCGTTTTGCCCGCTGGGGGCTTTGGCAATTTCGATCCCTCCATGTTCATCCGTGAAGGCCGAGGGTCCCGCGTTTGGGATGAGGATGGGAATGAATATGTCGACTATCTGATCGGCTCTGGTCCGATGCTCTTGGGCCACGGCCACCCGGAGGTGCTCGAAGCTGTATTAGAGCAGCTGCCCAAGGGTCAGACGTTTTTCGCCAACAATGCGCTGGGCGTGGAACTGGCTGAGGATATCGTAAACGCGATGCCCTGTGGCGAGCAGCTGCGCTATGTGTCCTCGGGCGGAGAGGCGGATATGTACGCTATGCGCCTCGCGCGGGCCTTCACCGGACGCGACAAGATCGTGAAATTCGAAGGCGGCTATCACGGGATGAGCGCCGAGGCGCAGATGAGCCTTGCCCCCGTGAAGCAGGTGAATTTCCCGCAAGCGATCCCTGACAGTGCGGGCATTCCCCAAAGCGTCGCAGATGAAATGCTGATCGCACCGTTTAATGATCCCGACTACATTCGCTCTCTTTTAGCGGAGTATGAGGGGCAGGTGGCCGGTATCATCGTTGAGCCTCTTCAAAGGATCATTCCGCCGGAACCGGGTTTCCTGCAGCTCTTGCGAGAGGAGGCCGACAAATACGGCATCGTCCTGATCTTTGACGAGGTGGTGACAGGTTTTCGTTTCGCCTATGGCGGCGCGCAGGAACTCTATGGCGTGACGCCGGATCTCTGCACCTTGGGCAAGGTGATCGGTGGGGGCTTTCCGCTGGCAGCCATTGTTGGGCGCGCGGACATCATGGCGCATTTTGATAAGGCGGTGGTCGGTGCAGATGGTTGGCTCATGCAGCTTGGCACGCTCTCAGGCAATCCGGTGGCGGCGATCGCGGGGATCAAGAGCCTCGAGATCCTGCGACGCGAGGGCCAGTACGAGAAGCTGCGCGGGTTTGGTCATCAGGTCCAGGATATGATCCGCAAAGCGCTGGATCCGGTGGGCATCGGATACCGTATCGTCGGCGATCCCACCTTGTTTGAGATCGTGTTTACAGACGCCAAGCCACGCACGTATCGAGATGTGCTTGCGGGCGATGCTGGGGCAGGAAAAGCATGGAATGATACATTGCGCGCGCATGGGATCTTTAAGTCTCCGGGCAAGACATATCCGTCCTTGGCGCTCACGGATGCGGACATGGAGATGACCTCACATGCGATTTCGCAGGCGGCAAACGCGGTGGCGCAATTGGGTTAAAAGAACCTTCTAACCCAGCTATCCGGAAATAGGCGTAGTAGGCGAAAGACGCCCGCGAAGGGATAAGGAAAGGCTGTGCGGAATTTGCGGCGTTTCATGTTGCGGATTACATTATCGGCGGCCACGTTGGGCGTCATTAGCTGCGTCATCTGAAAGCTGTTTTTCTGCGTGAGGCGGGTCTCGATAAAGCCCGGATTGGTGACTTGCACCCTCACATTCGTGGATTTCAGATCAAGGTAAAGGTTCTCGGCCAAATGCATCAGCGCGGCTTTGCTGGTGCTGTAGCCGACAGCTCCGGGTAGGCCGTGGTAGGCGGCAAGCGAGCCGATCAGGACGATGTGGCCTGCATCTTTGGTCACAAAGCGGGACACGATATCGGGTAACACACGCATTGCGCCAAGCACGTTTACATCCATCATAAAGAGACCCTTGTCGCGGTCCCAGTTTTGCGCCGTCATAGGATCATATGCTCCCGCGCAATAAATCACTCCGTCAATGTCCGGCAGCTTCGAAAGCGCTGCGTCGACCGAGGCTTGATCGGTGAGGTCCATCGGCAGGATCTGGGCATCCTCAACGTCGATATCCCGCAAGCGACTTTCCGAGCGCGCCGACAAAACCAATGCGCAGCCCTCAGCCGACAGCTTTTTCGCCAGACTGCGGCCCAACCCTTCTGAGGCACCGATAATCCAATAGGTTTTTGCAAGCTTGGTCATGATTGGAAGGTCTTTTTTGGCAGGGTGAGGGTGATCAAAATCGCAAGGATCTTTAACCCGCAGGGGATCAGAGCATAGAGCAGCGTGAGGCTGGCGAGCGCTTCGGCAGAGTTTTCGGTGGCGGATTGAAATCCTTGCCGATCCAGAATGGGCAGCACCACTCCTGCGGCCAGTGCCAGCGTTATTTTATTGGCAAAGGACCAGAACCCAAAGGCCTGCCCCGCCTGCAAATCGGCGCGCGCCAGGACTGATGAAAACAGGGCCGGCAATATCAACATATCCGCCCCTGCGGCAAAGCCTGACCCGATGCAGATGATGGCAAAGGCGGTGGCTTCTCCGCCCGTCAAAGTTGCCGCCCATCCGAAACTCGCGATGGCGAGGCTCATGGCGGCGACCAAGGTCAGGCGCGGGCCGATGCGGGCTGCGGCTTTGGTCCAGACCGGGATGGACAGGGCGGCTGCGAGGAAAAAGACGATCAGAAAGGGGCCTGCGGCGTCAGGCAGCATGAGGCGGTCTTCGACAAAGAAAACGAAGAGCGTCGAGGTGATCGCAACAGGCAAAGTATTGACGCAGGTCAACAGCAAGAGGTTGCCTCCGCCAGACGCAATCAGCGCTTTGAAGTTCAGCTTTTCCTCAACCTGAACAGAGGTCGTCCAAAGAGGTCTACTGAACAGTCCCGCGACAAAAATAAGACCCATGAGGGCGATGCCAAATCCCACATACCCGAGACAGATCGGCAAGGATGCGGCAAGGATGATGCCAAGCAGGCTCCCCCCTTCGCGCCATTTGGCGACAGAGATCATCGCCTGAGGTGCATCGCCGTCACTGAGCGCGCGGGTTTGGCCGTAAAACAGGATCGAAGCCAGGCTGAAGCTGGTGAAAACCAGAGCCAGCACCAGGATCAACCAAGGGATGGGCGCGATGGGTGGCGCGACAGAAAACAGGCACAGAAACCCGAGGGCGAGGCCGGTGACGGCCAGCGCGACAAAGCTGCGCTTTCGGTTTGGGTAGCGGTCTACCATCCATCCCAAAACCGGATCCTGCACAAAGTCCAAGATGCGGAGGCCCAGCAAGATGGCGCCGACGGTTGCAAGGCTCAGCCCAAGGTCGACTTCGGCATAGCGCGGCAGATGAATGTACAAAGGCAGGCCAGCCGCGGCCAGCCCCATCGCAAAGAGCCCAATCGCCGGAGCGCGCATCATAGGCCTCGCAGTCGGCGGGATACGGCGGGAAAACGGCTGTCCAGCGACAACCAGATATCCAGAAACCGTGCGCGAATATTTGGATGGGTCAGGCGGCAGGTCTGCCGGTTGTTTCGATAAAGCGCCACGCGGTCTCTTGCGGAACCAATCGCGAGGAATCTGTCTCCGGGGCCGACGTCGGCAAAGCAGGATTGCAGCTTACGCGCGATCTGAGGGTGATCCGTTTGCGTTCCCTCAAGGCGGTCAAATTCTTCCATCGTCGCGGTGGTCAGGCTCTTCTTGGAGAACCGGCGCGCGTATTTCAGCTCTATTGCGGCGGGTTCAGTCGGATCATAGCGCGCACCGTTTGGGGTAAAGACCGCGATGTCAAACACGCGAAAGCCCAGCCATGTCACCGTGTCCTGTGCCGAGATCTGGGCATCCTCAATCTGGGTCAGAGGCAGAGGCGCGATGTCATCCGCAACGCTCATGCCACCTGTCAGAAGACAAGCCGCTACAGAGGCTGCTTTAGGGGCACTCTGACTGAAAACCGAACCAAATCGCACCTGCGTCCCTCGCCGTGGTTTGGGACTGTTACGCGGGAAAGTCTTTGACGGATCACTCTAAGGGGCGGATTTAAACCAAAAGATCCGTGTAAATCGGGATCTGATTTGCATGCTCTCGCATCAGGCTTTCCGCCCGCATCGCATCGCGTCTGAGGATCGCGTCGAGGATCAAACGATGCTGCATATTGGCAAACTTGAGGCGCGTAATCTCTTCTTCGGCTTTGTTGGCATTGAAAACGACAGAGCCGAGGCTGACCAAAGGCAGATGCGCCAGCCGTTGATAGGCATGGCCAATAAAGCGGTTGTCGGCGGCCGCCATGATGGCCTGATGAAAGTCGCGGTTCAGCGATTGAAATCCGGTTACGCGCTGGGCGGGGTCCTGATCGCTCGCCAGCACGGTGTCGATGTCCTCAATGATCTGACGGAGGTCTGTTGCGAGGGCTTCATCAATGCCTTCACGGGCCAAAGTGCCCGCGGCCAGACCTTCGAGTACGCCACGCACCTCATAGGCCTGCGCCAACTCGTGTGAGTCAAAGGACAAGACCGTATAGCCACGCCCCTCACGCTTACGGATCAACCCTTCGGATTCCAAAGCCTGCAACGCCATGCGGGCAGGCGTGCGTGAGACGTCCAGCATTTCTGACACAAGCACTTCGCTGATTTTTGTATCCGCTTTCAGCGAACCATCCATGATCCGCTGCCGCAGGATCGTGACGACTTTCTGGTCGGATGTGGAGTTTTCATCAGCGGTCACAAGGGTTTGAGGCATTTGCAGGATTTCTCATAATGTATCCAATGAGCACGTAAATATCAGAATCGAGTCGAAAAAACTAGAAAAAATCCTAAGAATGGATACATAAATGGTGAACGAGGATTCGTTTCTGTGTGGAGGAGCCTATGAAAACCCAGGTCGCGATCATTGGCGGAGGTCCGTCTGGGCTGTTGCTGTCCCAGCTTCTGTATACGCAGGGCATCGACAGCATCGTGTTGGAGCGAAAGACCAAAAACTACGTCCTTGGCCGCATCCGCGCGGGGGTGCTGGAACAGGGTCTCGTGCAAATGATGGAAGAGGCCGGCTGCGCGGATCGCATGAAGGCCGAGGGATTTCCACATGATGGAACCGAGATCTCATATGGGGACGAGATTTTCCGCATCGATTTCGCTGACCTCACCGGCACGCCGGTCATGGTATATGGGCAAACCGAGGTCACCCGCGACCTCTATGAGGCGCGCGAGAAGGCAGGTGGGCAGATCGAATACAATGTCGAAGATGTTGTGATCCACGATGCGAAATCGGACACGCCCTTTGTGACCTTTACGCAGGATGGGCAAGAGCGCCGGATCGACTGCGACTATATCGCGGGCTGTGACGGGTTTCATGGGGTGTCGCGCAAAACCATCCCGGACACGGTACGCAAGGAGTATGAGAAGGTTTACCCTTTTGGCTGGCTCGGGGTGCTGTCGGAAACGCCTCCAGTGAACCATGAGTTGATCTATGCCAATTCGGACCGCGGTTTCGCGCTCTGTTCGATGCGGAACGAGAACCTAAGCCGGTACTACATCCAATGCCCGATCAGTGATGATCCAAATCATTGGAGCGATGACGCCTTCTGGGAGGAGTTGAAGCGCCGTATTCCGTCAGATGTGGCGACCAAACTTGTCACTGGCCCATCGATCGAAAAATCCATCGCGCCGCTGAGGTCCTTTGTCTGCGAACCGATGCAATACGGTCGGCTTTTCCTTTGCGGAGACGCCGCGCATATCGTGCCGCCCACCGGAGCCAAGGGGCTGAATACGGCGGCCTCAGACGTCTACTACCTGTATCACGCGCTGACTGACTTCTATAAATCCGGCACGTCAGATGGCATCGAAGGCTATTCCGCCAAAGCCCTCGCGCGCGTCTGGAAGGCTGAGCGGTTCAGCTGGTGGTTCTCGTCCCTGATGCATCAATATCCGGATCAGACGGCCTTTGATCACAAGATGCAGATCGCAGAACTGGAATTCCTGCGTAGCAATCGCTCTGCGCAGAAGGCCATGGCCGAAAACTACGTCGGGCTGCCTTATTGAAGCCCGACCGCGACTTCCAATAGCGCGTGGTGCAGGGATCCCGCTGAGGAATGCGCGCCGAGGACGGACCATCCCGCCTCAGAGCGAATGACAACGCAGCCCATGTGATGCAATTGCGTGCGCTGGGCGCTGCCCGGCTGCATGGTTTCGCTGTCCAATCCGCAGAGGCGTTGCAGTAGGTCGACGCAGCCATCGCCTGTCAGATCAAAGCGGCAGAAGCCCTCTGACTGATCGGTGACCGACGCCGTGTCGCCCATGGCGTCTTTGACTTTCGCCGCCCAAGTCCCGGATTGATCGAAAGCCGCATCGACCATGTATTGGTCAGGGCCCATCCACCAAGCGCGGGATCCGCTGGCCTCGGCCATGGTGCAAACCGCCGGCGCACCAGCAAAACCAAGCGCTTCAAACCCTTGGTTCGCGTCCATGCCCTTGCGCGTCGCGACAGAGGCCAGCGCGCGATCCGTGACCTCCGTGATTGTCACCGAGCCCAAAGTGTCAACGCGGGGCGAGGCCCCACCCAGCGGGGTAAGAGGAGTAAGATCAGTCACGCAGACGCCCTCCTTCTGGATCAAAGAAATGCGCCGAGACGATCTCGACAGGGGTTTCGTAATTCTTGATCGGGTTCACGGCACGGAGCTTCTCGCCCATGCGCTGATCCCCGCCATTCACATAGCCTAGGCCGATGTATTCCTTGAGCATCGGTGAATAGCACACAGAGGTCACGTGCCCCTGATCCACCCAGGCCGAGACCTCTCCGGTCGCGTTCATCAAATGCGAACCTGCATGGATGCCTTGGCCGTTGAGCGACCGCAGGCCGACAAGCCGTGGCCCGTTCGGATCCAGCTGCGCTTCGCGTTGGCTGTTGTGGAAGCCAATGCAGTCTTTCTTGCGCGAGACCATCCGGTCCAGCCCCATATTGAGCGCAGTCATACGGCCGTCGATCTCGGCCCCTGTGACGTGACCTTTTTCGATCCGCATGACGTTGAGCGCCTCAAGACCATAAGGCGTCACACCCAGATCCGCGCCAACCTCCATCATGCGGCGCACAAGCGCGTCGCCATAGCGGGTGGGGACTGCGATCTCATAGGCCAGCTCGCCCGAGAAAGAGATCCGGAAAAGACGTGCTTTGAGGCCACCACAGACGGTGATTTCGGCGCAGCCCATGAAGGGGAAAGCCTCGTTGCTGATGTCGTGATCTTTGTCGACGATGCGTGTGAGCAGCTCGCGCGATTTTGGTCCCGCGACCGCGAATTGCGCCCAGGCGTCGGTAGTCGAGATGATCTGAACGTCCATGTCGGGGAACAGACATTGGCGCGCGAAATCCATGTTGCGATAGACCAGAACCGCATTGGCGGTCGTGGTCGTCACGACGTAATGATCCTCGGCAAAGCGTGCTGCAGTGCCGTCGTCATAAAGCATCCCGTCTTCGCGCATCATGAGGCCGTAGCGCACTTTGCCAATCGGCAGTTTCGCGAAACCGTTCACATAGAGCTTGGACAGGAATTCGCCTGCGTCTTTGCCCTGCACGTCGATTTTGCCAAGCGTCGTCACGTCGCAGATGCCGACGTTGGTGCGGGTGGCGATGACTTCGCGGTCGACAGATTCACGCCACGAGGTTTCGCCCTTTTGAGGGAACCACATCGCCCGCATCCAAAGGCCGACTTCTTGGAACACCGCGCCCTGTTCTTCTGCCCATTTATGGCTGGGCGTGAGGCGTTTGGGGCGGAAGTTTTCCAAGGTCGAACGACCCGCAAGCGCGCCCATGGCAACGGGCACGTAAGGTGGGCGATAGATAGTGGTGCCGGTCTCGGGAATAGTCTTGCCGGTTTTCTCGGCCATCACCGCAAGGCCCAGAACATTGGCGGTTTTGCCTTGGTCCGTTGCCATACCCAAGGTGGTGTAGCGTTTGAGGTGCTCAACGCTAACATAGCCCTCTTGGTGGGCAAGTTTCACATCTTTGACGGTCACATCGTTCTGGAAGTCGACCCAAGCGCGTTTCTTACTGGGGACGTACCAATAGGCAGAGATGCCGGTCGCTTCGCCTTCGACTTCGGGCAGGGTCATGACCTTGGATGTGATGCCCAGATCATTCAGCGCCTGCTTTGCCTGAGACACCCCGTCGGCCATGACATTGCCCATGTCATAGACACCGCGCGCGGCTCCGGCGACGATTTGGCCGGGGGGCAGATCGCCCGCTGGGACAAAGGCTGCGATGTCTTCGCGCCACTCGGGGCGGCCGCGTTGGTGACAGGTCATGCCGAGGTTCGGGGAATAGCCGCCAGAGACTGCGATCGAGCCACACAGGATATTGGTTGTGTACCCCTTGGCGGTTTGAACGATGGCCTCTGTCACGCCGTGACGACCCTTGGTGTCGAGGATGACCGCGCCGCGATGGACCTCTGTGCATTCGATCTCTGGACCTTCGTCGCGGGTGTCGACCACCGCCGGTACGTTGACGCCCTTCGCCATAAGATCGCGCGCGGTTTTGTAGCCGTCGTCGTTGTTGGTGAAGACCAGAACAGATTTTGCGGTAGCGGTAGCCCAGCGGTTGGCGTAAGCGCGCACGGCGTTTGCCATCATAATGCCGGGGCGGTCGTTGTTGGCGAAACCGATGTGGCGCTCGATCGCACCTGCGGCCACAATCGCACGTTTGGAGTAGATGCGCCACATGGTCTGGCGCGGCTTGCCTGCGCCGGGGGTGATCAGGTGGTCTGCGTTGCGTTCTAGCGCGCCATATATGCCGTGATCATAAGCGCCAAACACCGTGGTGCGCGGCATGATCCGCACGTTTGGCAAAGACGCAAGTTCCGCCTGCGTGGCTGCGGCCCAGTCGCTGCCGGATTGATCGGCAATTGACATGGTTTCGGCCAAGAGGCGACCGCCGAGCATATTGTCTTCTTCGGCAAGGATCACGCGCGCGCCTGCGCGGCCAGCCGTCAGCGCCGCCATCAGTCCGGCTGGGCCTGAGCCAATCACCAAAACATCGCAATGCAGGAAGCCTTTGTCATAGGCGTCAGGGTCATTTTCCTGCGGAACGCTGCCCAGACCTGCGGCGCGGCGGATCGCCGGTTCGTAGAGCTTCTCCCAGAAGGCTTTCGGCCACATGAAGGTCTTGTAGTAAAACCCCGCGCTCAGGAAATCCGAGAAGAGATCGTTAATCGCCAGAAAGTCGCGCTTGAGGCTTGGGAAGCGGTTTTGAGAATTCGCGACGAGGCCATCGTAAAGCTCGATGGTGGTCGCGCGCGTGTTGGGTTCCTGTCGCGCGCCTTCGCGGAGTTCGACGAGGGCGTTGGGTTCCTCGGATCCAGAAGTTACCACGCCGCGTGGGCGGTGATATTTGAACGAGCGGCCCATGAGCTGGACGCCATTGGCGAGCAATGCTGAGGCCAGTGTGTCGCCCTGCAACCCGTTGTAGGATGTGCCGTCAAACTTGAACCCAAGGGCGGTGCCATGGTCCACCAGACCGCCGCTTAAACGATAGCCACTCATCACACGGTCCCCTTGTTCTTCGCCACGTCCTGCGCAAGTTCCGCACCAAGGATTTCGTGGGTTGAGACATTGCGGGTCACGACGATCCAGCTGCGGTCGCCATATTCGTGGTACCAGAGCTCGCGATGCACACCAGGCGGGTTTTCGCGGGTGTAGACATAGTCATAGAACTCTTGCGGCGCGGTTTCGGACTGCCAGTCGGGGCGGTCCAAGAGGGTGGCGTCGCCGAGGTAGGTGAACTCTCCGGCGTCGCGGGGGCCAAGAAGCGGGTGGGGGATCAACATCGCGTCGCCTCCTAGTGCAAGTTCGGCTGCGCACCGGCGCCGAGTTCGTCGATCATGTGACCGGTTTTATAGCGATCCAGCCGCAGAGCGGTCGCGACCTTATGCGGTGTGTCCGTCGCCATCAGATGGGCAAAGCAATAGCCTGAGGCCGGCGTCGCCTTGAAGCCGCCATAGCACCAGCCGCCGTTGAAATAGAGGCCTTTGATCGGGGTTTGGTCAATGAAGGGCGAGCCATCCATCGACATATCCATGATGCCGCCCCAAGACCTCAGAACCCGCGCGCGGGCGATATTGGGGAAGATCGAGATGCCCTCTTCCACGACCTCTTCGACGGTCGGAAGGTTCCCGCGCCAAGCGTAGGAATTATAGTAATCCAGGTTGCCGCCAAATACCAAACCGCCTTTGTCTGACTGGCTGATATAGAAGTGACCCGCGCCATAAGTGATAACGCCAGGCAGGATCGGTTTCAGGCCTTCGGTGACGAAAGCCTGCAAGACATGGCTTTCAATCGGCAGGCGCAGCCCTGCTTTCGCCATGACCTCACTAGAACGCCCCGCCACGGCAACGCCGATCTTGGGGGCCATGATGTCGCCGCGCGTGGTCTCGACGCCTTTGACCTCGCCGTTCTCGATCTTGAAGCCGGTCACTTCGCAGTTCTGGATGATGTCGACGCCGTGTTGATCGGCCCCACGCGCGTAACCCCAAGCCACAGCATCGTGCCGTGCCGTGCCCGCGCGGGGTTGCAGCAGGCCGCCCATGATCGGGAAACGCGCGCTTTCTGTGTTCAAGAAGGGATAAAGCTCTTTGACGCCCGCCTTATCCAAGATGACTGCGTCAGACCCGTGCAACAGGATCGAATTCCCCCGCCGGATCGCCGCATCGCGCTGGGCGTCGTTGTGAAACAGGTTGATGATCCCGCGCTGGGACATCATCGCGTTGAAGTTCAGATCCTGCTCAAGGTTTTCCCACAGCTTTAGGGAAAGCTCATAAAACGGCTGGTTTCCATGCATCATGTAGTTGGAGCGCACAATCGTCGTGTTCCGGCCCACATTGCCGCCGCCGATCCACTTGCGTTCCAGCAAGGCAATGCGGGATTTCTTGTAGACTTTGGCCAGATAATAGGCGGTCGCCAAACCATGCCCGCCGCCACCGACGACGATGAAATCATAGTTTTTCTGCGGCTCGGCATCGCGCCACGCGGGGGTCCACCCTTTGTGACCGGTCAGCGCCTCTTTAAAGATGCGCAGAGCATTATATCGCATGCGTCTCCCCACTGCGTTTTGCTGAGTGCTTCACGCGACAAGAATGACGGCCGGAAACCGGTATGCTTGCGCTTTTGCGACACTCTATGTCGAAAGTTGATCACGACTTTAGCAGAGGTATTGCCGAGCAATGAACCTTTATGTTTCCGCGCAGCCCTGTTTGGCGTCACGAAACCCCTTCAGATCAACATTGATCAACGCGCCAAAGCTCTCGAGACCAACGCGAAACAATTCGCCGGGGTGGAAGGTTTCGCCAATCGCGCCGCCTTCGATCCAAAGCCCGTCCAACAAAGCGCTTCCCGCAATACTAAGGCGGCGCAGTTCCGAATCTGATTTGGAGATGCCTTCCTCGGCATAGACATCGGCGATCAGTGTTTTGGTTTGCAAACGCAGCTCATGGTAGGATTTGGTGTGCTGCCGGATCATGTCGTCGTCATGTAGAAGGATCTGGAAAAACCCAGCCCATGTGCCGACTTTCTGCCTTGTTGTGACCGGAGCCTTCAGCGTCGCCTCAATATACCTGATCAACCGGCATTTTGCGGTTCCAGCACCCGTCATCGCGCTTCCGGCCGACGCGAGCATGTCGCTCATATGCGCCTCATATGCGGCTACAATCAGTTCGTCTTTCGATTGAAAGTAGTACCGAATAAGGCCCTGCGTGACATTCGCTTCGCGCGCGATCGTGCGCACCGTCGCAGCGGCCACCCCGTCGGTTGCGATGACTTTGAGGGTCGCATCGATCAAAGACTGACGACGCGCGTCACTCTTTCTTTTTTGAAAATTTTTTGAAACGGTATTCATGAGTACAGCAATATTAACTTAGCTTGCTGCCTTCGTGCGAATCCATTGGTTTCGCGCTAGTGCGGCTGGCGTCCATGCACTTAACTATATACAGAAGGCTATAAACGGCAACGCTCTTAAAAGTGTGCCGCATCATTTGCCCCATAGAAGCTCCCTGAAATCTGGAAACTAGGAAAAAATGAGCTCAAAATCCTACACATTCTCGCACGCGGTGTCTCGCAAGCCCGCTGCGTCAATTATCCGAGGTTTGCGGTTTGAAGACTCTGGCACGCCGGATCACCAAAAGTTTCTAGAGCATCATGCAGCCTATGTAGACGTGCTTCGCTCTACTGGGGCTGAGGTGACGGTGCTCGAGCCGCTCGAGGCCTATCCGGATTCTGTCTTTGTCGAGGACGCAGCACTTTGTTTGCAAGAGGGTGTGATCCAGATGCGCCCGGGTGCGCCATCCCGTTTGGGTGAGGCTGCGGAGATCGCGGGAACCCTAGCTGATATCTATGGCGACATTCATGAGCTGGAGCCGGGTGGCTTTATTGAAGGCGGCGATATTCTGGTGACGGAAAGCGAGATTCTCGTAGGGCTGTCCTCGCGGACGGACCACGCCGGCGTCGCTGCATTGGACAAAATCGTATCGCAGTGGGGATACAAGGTTCGTGAGTTGCAGACGCCCGAAAGTGTTCTGCACTTCAAAACCGATTGCTCGCTTTTGGACGAAGAGACCATTTTGTCGACCAAACGTCTGTCGGATTCTGGCTGTTTTGATGGATATCGGTTGTTGCATGTCGCCGACGGCGAAGAGGCTTGCGCCAATTCTATTCGGTTCAACGAAATCGTCGTTATGCCCGACGGGTTCCCAAAGACCACGGAGATGTTGACCAAGGAAGGCTATGACATTCGGCTGATCGGCAATACCGAGGCAGCTAAAGTGGATGGCGGTATGTCTTGCCTGTCTTTGCGGTTTTCTCCTTGCCGCCAGGCCGATCCTAAGTCTTGATTAACGGTTGAGCCGTAGCGTTTTTTGCGATGCAAAATACGGCTCGAATTAGCGTAGATGAGACGCCCTGTTCAGAAGGGCGCGTGGTTGCTGTTGTCGTGACCTTCAATCGCTGTGCACAGTTGCAGCATAGTGTTCGCTGCTTGCTTGCCGCGCCTGAACACCAACTTTCCGGGATCGTGGTTGTAGATAATGCCAGTTCCGATGGAACGGAGGCTTGGCTTTCGAGCCTTGAGGACAGCCGGCTATCTGTCCTGCGTCTCCCGCAGAATGTCGGCGGTGCTGGCGGGTTTGCTGAAGGCCTCTCAAAAGCCGTGGAGCGCTTTAATGCGGATTGGGTATTGCTGATGGATGACGACGCCTATCCGACCAAAAACGCCTTGCAGGCGTTTCATACTTCCGCGCGCCCCCGCAACCGCGCTTTTTGCGCGGCAGTTTATGATCCATCTGGCAGGGTGAGCGTGATCAACAGGCCGTTTTGGAACCCTTTTAGATCCCTTTGGCGTTTCGTCACGACCTTGCTGCGAGGCAAGTCCGCTTACTATGTTTCGGACCGCCAATTTGAAAGCTCAAACAGCCTTCCGGTGGATTTCGCAACTTTCGTTGGCTTTTTTGTGTCTGCCGAGGCGTTGCAGCGTGTCGCTCCCCCGGACAGGCGTTTCTTTATCTATTGTGATGATCTGGATTTTTGTGAGCGACTGACGCGTTCAAGTATCGAAATCCACTTTGATCCCTCGATCCGGTTTGACCATGAATGCAAGACCTTCAATGCAAGTCGACGCGTTTATGACCCGCTCTGGAAAAGCTACTATGCGCATCGAAATGGTCTTTATTTTGCGCGTTGTGTTGCAGGACGCTTAAAAACGCCCATAACGCTTGGCCTTGCTATGCTTTGGGCGCTGCGCAGTGTCTTCTATCGCAGGCCACATCGGTATTTGGAGCTATTGTGGTGGGCGCTTAAAGATGCGTGTGCAAATGATTTCTCCCGCTCTCACGCAGACATCCTTCGCCGCGCTGCGCGGGGCACAGGGTGGCAAAGTATTGTTAAAGCTAGGCCACTTGTTGAACAGACCAGACAACTGAGCGCCACGAAAAATGAGCTTTGATACAGAGGTGCATACCCATGGTACAGGCTCTCGCGCAGCAGGCTGAGGATATGGATCAAAGGGTTCCATTCCAATATCCACTGCACTGTGGATGGTAGGTCTCTCGGCAAGAAAAGCACGCCCGAGACCAAGAACAGCAATCTTGACGTCACCGCCCAAAGCGGCCGCCAGACTGGCAGGATCGCAAAGAGCGCGCAGTTCATGAACCCCAATGCAATTCCCGCGCCAAGCGCTAGCGCTAGGGCTTCGACGATCCCCCACAGATCTACAAGCCCCGGAACGCCCGTGTACCAAACAACCCCACCCCCAAGACTAAGAGCGACGCTCATGGCCAGAGTGGTGCCAATCGCTAAGCGCGCCAAGATCGCCTCGGGCCAATGACGTCGCCCCTTTCGTTTTAGATGCAGAAACGCGTTACCAAACGTCGCTGCGGTGGTTTGAAACAGAAGGAACACCCCATAGCCGCTCGCGAAAAACAGAGCGAAACTTTGCCCCAAAGGAGGGCTGCGCAGGATCAGCGCAAACCCGAAGCTTAGCAAAACCACCGTGAAAATCGGTTCAAGATAGGCCCAGAGAATGCCGCCTGGCACCCGCGCGTAGGTCGATCTGAGTTCGCGCATCATCAGCCGTTGGACGACGGTCAAAAAACCATTAGAGCGTTTCAAATTTTAACCTTCAGAGATTCTTAGGACGCCGCAAGCCTAATGGCTTTGAGTAAATTAAAGCCGAACGGGATCCAGTCGCCGCGATGCAGCCTCGAAAAGATCTTTCTACGCAGCTTTCCGAGAGTTCATTCGAACGGGATGAAGCCTTTCCACCCCTGCGCGAAGTCGGCAGAACCGATGTCTATGACGCGCCTCTTTCGGTGCAAGAAGAAGTGCTTTTGTTGCGCCGTCGGCTGGGCAAAATCACGCGGCGGGACAAAGGTCAACGCATGCAGGCTGGCCGCTCTCTTTGGATGCCTGCGCTCGCTGGGATTTTGACGCTGCTCATGCCGCTTGCGGTTTATACCTATCTAAGCGTTGCCGCCGTTCCGCAGTATTTCTCTTATGCGGGTTTCACCACCCGTGCTGCAGATGTTCCTAATGGCGCAGAACTTCTCACGGGCGGGTTCGGCTTTGGAATGGGAACGCAGGCGAGTGAGAATGACATCCTATTTTCCTATTTGCACAGCCAAGAATTGGTCGCGCATCTGGACAGGAAACTGAATCTTCGGTCGCACTTCAGCGCAGATTGGGCCTCAGATCCGGTACTACAATTACAGCTCGCTGCCTCATTGGAGCAAATGCATCGATTCTGGATGCGGGTGCTGGAGGTGGCCTATGATCGATCTACCGGTTTGATCGAAATGCGCTTGCGCGCGACAGATCCTGTTTGGGCGGCAGCGGTTCTTGATGAGGTGCTAAAAGCCTGCGGCGCCAAGGTGAACGACATCAATACAGCGGCCTTTGCGGATGCGGTTGGTTTCGCGCAAGAGGCTTTGGATAAGGCCAATCAGACTTGGCGTGCCGCAATAGATCAGGTGCAAATCTTTCGTGTGGCGAACGGGATCGTCGACCCTGCGATCGAGATCGAAAGTCGCATGGGCGTCCTGACGTCTTTGCAGCACCAGTTGGCTGGAGCTTTGATCGATTTGGACGAAATGGCTCAGACGACAGATGCGCAGGACCCGCGGTTCCGCAAGTTGCAGGATCGGGTAAACGTCATTCGCCAGCGTCTTGCCGCTGAACGGTTGAGTTTTTCAGGAGAAACGCCTGAGGATGGCAAAAGTTTTCCGGAACTTGTCAGCACCTACGAGGCCTTGTACACGGATCTGGAGTTTGCACAACTGCGGTACACCTCTGCACTTTCCGCGCTGTCTCAAGCTCAGGCTGATGCCGCGAAAAAATCCCGCTACCTCGCGATCTATCTAAAGCCAACTGTCGCCGAAACGTCAGAGTTTCCAAAGCCTGCAAGTACGGCGGCACTGGCGGCTATGATGGGTGGGCTGGCATTTGCAATTTTCTCTTTGATTCACCTTTCCGTAAGAGGTCGCCGTTAAATCAGACAAGGGTCTTGGAAAAACACGCCCGGTTTTGCCGGTGCTGACAGGAGTCTGTTTTCCTTTGCCCACGCCACGACACTCCAAAACTCAGCTGTTTCGCTTACAGGGATTGGCGCTACCAGAACCTGGGCTGGCGCCCTCAGAAGAAGTCTTCTTTCGAAGGTGCGGCGCTGTGGCTTTTTCTTTGTCGCAACAAGAGTTCTCTTTTCAACAGGGTGGAGAACTTAGATTTGAGACTTGGTTCAACCTATTCAACCTCGACCGGTGGAAAAAGAGTTTGATCGGCGAGGTTTTCCTGTGCCTGACTGGGCATGGTCGATTTGAAGTGACCATTCACAATAGTCAGCGCGGTCGATCAAAAGAGACGCTGTTTCAAGAAAGCCTCGATATCGAGCGGGTGGACACCTTGCCCCTGAGTGACTTGCTCAACTTGGGAAAGCTCAAAGGGGTGTTAACCGTCTCGATCAAATGCCTCAGTTGCGATGGCATATTGCGTGATTTGGAATGGAAAACCGATCAAGCGCCCCAGACTGAGGTGGACGCAATGATTGTCATTCCGACCTTTGAACGAGAGGATCAGATTGCAAGGTTGGTCGCGAAGCTGGTGGCGTGGCGTGCTCAATCTCCTCATGCTCTGCGTGTTGCGGTTGTCGACAACGGCGGCAGCGTGGCCGGTCTGAAGCAGGATGGCGTAACCGTGATCGCCAGCAAAAATTACGGTGGGTCTGGCGGTTTTGCCAAAGGTCTTATGGCCGCCCAAGAGGCGCGGGTAAGCCACTGTGTTTTTATGGATGATGACGCTGATCTGCATCGGGAAAGTCTGTTTCGCAGTCTCGCATATCTTGGGTACGCCGCGGCGCCCAATACAGCAATTTGCGGTGCCATGATTGCCTCGAAAAACCGAAGTGTGATCTGGGAAAATGGCGCGACGTTCTATCAATTCTGCCATCCCCATCACGGCGGAACGGACCTTACATCGCTTGATCAAGCGGTTGAGATGGAAGGAACGGTTTCTGGGCCTTTGGCATGCAACCTCTATGCCGGATGGTGGTTCTTTGCCTTTCCTACAGAGGCGGTGCGCCACTTGCCCTATCCTTTTTTCCTCAGGGGCGACGATGTGAGTTTTAGTCTGTCAAACCCTTTCAAAATTCATCGCCTCAATGGGGTTGCTGCCTATCAAGAGGGGTTTACCGCAAAGGAGAGCCCCCGATCTTGGTACTTCGACATTCGCAGTCATCTGGTTCACCATCTCAGTCACGCACATCTGCAGATCTCCGTTCTGTCTGTTCTTAAGATCGTGGTGTTTTTTCTGGGTCAGACAGTCTTGCGTATGCACTACGGTTCGGCGCGGGCGGTGTTGCTGGGGTTGAAGGACGTGATTAGGGGGCCGGAGTTCTTCGCGCGAAATGCCAACATGCAGGCGAGCTTGTCTCAGATAGATCAGATTGGGCACGCCGAGGCATGGCGTCCCTATGTGCCGTCACAGCCCACGCGCCGACACAGATCGCGGCTAGGGGCGTTTTGGGTTTTACTGGGGAATGGGCTTTGGATACCGGGATTTCGGCTCTTTGGTCGGCACGCTACGGTCAATGCGCGAGACCGCCGGAACCTCGATCTGACCTGGGGCGCAAGTACTGTGACGGTACTGCACGACACCCAACCACTGGCCTACCACCTGAAGCATAGTAAACTGCAGGCGGCCTCGATTGGCTTAGCTTTCATCGTTTTGGCGCTGCGGTTACTGATCAAATACCGTGGCCTCAGGCAGCGATATCAAAGCAGCTATTCTGACCTCACCTCATCAACATTTTGGAGGCGAACTTTCGCCGGAGAAGAGGTGCCCGCATGAGTTTTTTCTCTCGCCGCAAATCGCCGGAGACCCCGGTTTTTCAGTCCAACCGCCCGACCAAATCTCGGGCTCCAGAGGCACTTGAACATCTGATCATCTTTTTGGGTCATCACAAAGTTGGATCAACCAGCCTGCAGGACTATTTCGCGCGCAATATGTTGTCTTATGCGGAACAGGGGATCCTGTATCCCTACGTTGACTTCGAAGGAGCTGCGCATCTTGTGGCGCAAAACCTATGGGATGTTCCGCCGCCCCAATTGCCATTGAACGTGCGAGAGCCTCACAACGCTTTAGCTTTTGCAATGCTTGCAGAGGCAGGTGCCCGCAGGGTGCCAGAGTTTCACAGGAACCTGCCAGATCTTGCACAGATGCGGCATGCGGTTGGTCAACAAATGGCGAAGATCCGGCCTCATACTGTTGTTCTGGTTTCCGAGGTTTTTGCGAACTTTGGCGCAGAGGCTCCCGGTTTCGCCGCAGATCTTGCACATCTGTTTCCTGCTCGGAATGTGACGCTTTACGCAGCCTTTCGCCAAATTGACGACTACCTCGTCGCTTGGCATGGTCAGCGGCTTAAGTTTGGGCACAAACTGCAGTCTCTTCAGTCCGGTGGTGCTGTTGAGTATTTTGATACAATCCACTTCGACTACCGCAAAGTTTTGCATGGTTGGCAGGAAGCCTTCCCCGACGCGCAACTTGTTCTAAGGTCCTATGACGAAGTTTTAAGGTCCGGAGGCAGCACCCAAGACTTTCTGACACATTCTGGTCTGCCGTCCGGTGCGGCTGCGGGCACAGGGCGCATGAACGTGTCGTTGCACCCGGCGCTACACGAGATTCTAAGGCGTGGTGTTGTTGCGTTGCCGGCCACAAGTGCACGTCGGTTAAGAAAAATTCTCGTGGCAAAAACCCCGACACTTGGATTGCCACCGGCCAAAGACATTGAGATGTTTGGGCCTATTCAGCGTAAGGAAATCATCTGGCGATTTTCAGACATTGATCGAGCTCTGGGCAAACTGCGTCGTCAGGACGGTTTTTTTTCACCTGACAGAAACAGTGCCAAGCAACGACCGATCCCGGAAACCGAGGCACGCGCGACCGGGCTGGACAGGCTTTGCGATGACTTGACCGAGGAAACGCCCGCGGACATCCGGTCGCTTCTGTTTGGTTTGCGCGCAGAAGGCTAGGGCGTGGTTGATAGGATCGTTGTTCACATTGGCGACAGCAAAGCGGGCTCGACCGCCCTGCAAACCGTCCTACGCTATCATCCCCCCAATTTTGTGTGGGCCTATCCAGGAACGTCGCTGAATCACAATCATCTGGCGCGCGCCTTGTCTCATCCCCGCTTTAAGCACTTGGCGCGACCCAGATTTGAGGAGCTTTGGCGACAAATTGAAAAAATGGACGCGTCAATTGCAGTTCTGTCAGCGGAACTCTTTCAATCGGTGCGGCCGGAATCCTTGGTCCACGCGCTAAAGGAGTATGGTCCTTCAAGATTGTTGCCCGTTTCTGTCATCGCCTATTGCCGGCCGCATCTGTCCAAACTGACGGCGATGTATTCGGAACGGGTGAAATTCGGGCAAAATGTTGGGACAATAGGCGACTACGCCGCGAAAATTCGGCAGACGCATCGATTGGACTACGCGCCGCGATTCAAGGCGTGGCAGGACTGTTTTGGCGATGATTTCACGCTAAGACCCTACTCACCAAACTGCGATATCGTGGAGGATTTCTTTCGCACGGCACTCCCAAACACGCCGCCTCCCGGCTTTACTTTGCGGCCCAATGTCTCGATGACGCAGCCCCAAATCGAGCTTATGCAACGCGTCCCAAAACTCGCAAAGGCAGTTGGCATTTCAATGCCGATACCCTCTGCGATAAATCGTTTGATCTGTTTGCACCTTCGGAAAAGCCGGATCGCCGCAGAGGGCGCAAAGGTGATGCTGTCGAGGATGGACTCCTTGTCGTTTCAGCGACGGTATTTTCAGGATGCACGAAAAATGGACCAACTGTTCTTTGAAGATACCTTTTTGAAAGAGGCGCTCGAGCGCTCGCTCACCAGCCCAGTTTCTGCTTCGAGGTATGAACTGGAAGCATCCGATATCTCGTGGTTTGATGAGATGGTGACATCTGTATTGAAGGATTGGTCGCGTGAACCATGTGCCTATCAACGCAGAGCGATCAAAACTCTAAGATCGTCCTTGTTCTAACAAGGAGGCAAGGTGTTGGGCCAGTTGCGTCGAAAAGCTCTGCCGGCCAGCGCGCGCGTTGAGATGTGAGAAATTGCGAAACTGCCTTGTTTTCAGTGAGAATTGATCGTCCCGGATCACGACAACATTTGGCGTTTTCTTTAAGCGTTCTGTCAAAGTCGCGAGATGCCCACGTCCCTCGAGTAACCCTGAAGTATACCCATCCAAAGGATGCAGAACGACAGCGACGTGCGGGCTTACGGAAAGCAGATGCTTGATTGCCTCAAACCAGATTTTCACGGCGTTCGGATCCAAAGGAACGTTGCCTGAATAGATGTCTCGAATTTCCGCATGGCGCTTGCTTTCCCAGACCGCAGGCGCGTCGCGTGGCCGCCAGGGTCCCTGGTGTTCGCGCAAGCTGCCGCTAAGGCTGGTGTCCCAACCTGTGTCAGGATCGCTGCGCTTTGACGCGAAACCCTGATAGTGACCCGCCTTAAAAGCGCTTAGGACTTCGATATCTCCGGCTGGGGGTAGCACTGAAAGTTGGAGGAGTTCCATCTCGAGTACGGCGAGTGGTAAGCCTATGCCAAGCTGCCGCGCAAGCGACGCGACATGTGCGCAAAATTCGCAGATGCCAGCATTACTGAGCATGGCCATACCGATATTGGCGGATCTGACGTCAATGCCTGCCTCGTTAAGGGTTTGGTCAATCGTGTCGCAATCCAGTGCGCGCATAAACCCTGACGATCCGATGAAGGGAAGCAATCGTGGCCCTGCTTGTTCCAGAAACGCAGGAAATTTTTCGAGAAAATCCACTGCACGCAAGGCGCGATAATGGGGGGGGCGCCTTTGCCCGAAGTTCAATGTTGGAGGCGGCTCAACTGCGTCTACGCGGTCTTTTGCCATAAGCTTACGAAGGAACAGAAGGATCTGGCGCAGGGTCATCTGCGAAAGCTGCGCGACATCTGATTGCGAAAGGTTGATTTTAAAAGCTGCCTCGAGCCGAGCTACGAAACTGGTGAACGCCAGCGAATCCAACCCGGCCTCCATCAAATTCCGAGCGCTATCAAGGTCGGTTGCTGCCAACGAAGGGTTCGCTTCTTGAGCCAAGGCGATGAGACGGTCAATGCGTTTGACGGGTCTGCGGGTTTGGCGTTGCAACGCTTGGTTTACGAGTTGCGCCAATGCGCGATCGTCGCGTTTCCCCGCTGCTGTCAGAGGCAACTCCGAGACTGGCACAACGCGCAGACTCGATTCCTGTGGAACTGCTTTGCGCAGCAGATCCACTTTCCCCCCAGAAAGTGGACCGTCTTGGGCGACTGCTGCAACCAAGCTCTCTGGCACTAAGGACCCATGCGGCCAAGGCAAAACCGCAACCTCCAATCCGCTGGCACTCGCGATTTGTGCTTCGATGTCACGCGGATCAACGAACCGACCATTCAGCTTTATCTGCGTCCCCTTGCGGCGTTTGAACCGCAGAAGCCCAGACGGATCGCGTGAAACTATGTCACCTGTAGCAAAAAGAGTGCGGCCGCGCCTGCGCAGGCCAAGGTAGCCGTCAAATACTTGCGGCCCGCCGAGATAGAGTTCTCCGGTATTGCTTATGGCATGGCGTAGGCTGCCAAAGCTTGTGCCAATCGGAACCATGCCGCTGGTTTTGTTTGGCGATGGTTGCAAAACATAACGTGTACAGGCGATTGTGGCCTCGGAGGGGCCGTACCAGTTTTCCAATTGGCCATTGGCCTGCTGCGCCCATTTCGCGGCAAGGCCCCAAGTGAGCGGCTCGCCGCAAAACATGGATAAGCGCAAATGATCGAGGGGACCCGTGGTCTCGCTGCGCAAAAGGGCCTTTCGCGCGTGAGAGGGTGTGGAAAACCAAACCGTCAGCCGATGTCGTGTGGCAAAGCTCTTAAGGTCCATCCCGTCTTGCTGTTGAGCAACGCAAAGATGCGCGCCGCAGAGCCAGGAAACCAAGACATCGTGCAGTGACAGGTCGAAGCACAGGTCAAAAATCTGAGAGACACGATCCGCTGGGCTGATGTCCAGCGCGTTTGTTGCGGCATTGAGGTAGGCTAGGAGGTTCCTGTGGGAGATCGGGACAGCCTTGGGCGGTCCGCTGCTGCCTGAGGTTGCCACGATGTAGGCGTAGGGGCTGGTTGCGGGCGGCGGCACGGTCGTTGGCGTACTGGTTTGTTCTAGCAAGACGGCGTTGAAACCAGCCCTCTGCAAAGATGCGAATAGCGGTATTTCACGACTGCATAAAACAGTCGAGGTGCCCGACAAGCGCAGGAACGACTCCAAATTGGAGAGAGACTCATTGGCATTGAGCGGCACATAAGTGCGGCCCGACAGGAAAATAGCGAGCACGGCGGCATAGTCTTGCCAACTGCGCGTTCCGATCAATGCGACGGGTTTGACCGAGCCTTGCAGCGTCTGTGCAATCGATGCGGCATGTTGCCAAAGGTCCGCGTAGCTTAAGCAAACGTCGCCAGCCGATAAAGCGGGCCGCCTGGCGTGTCTTTCGAAGGACTTCCCCAGCAGAGCGCTCAATCTTGCTGCCCCGCCAACGCCAATGGATTGGTGTTCCGACATCCCGCCTCCTATTTGCGGGATCTTTAGTATTTGGAAACCAACAACAAATTATAAATTTTCTAAGAGTTTTAGATAGCAAGGCCTGAAAATGTCGACAGCGCCCAAAGTCATATATATTGCGGGATCCGGGCGATCCGGTTCGACTTTGTTGTCTTTGCTCTTGTCCCAACACCCCCAGATCGCGAATTTTGGACAGATCAGGGATGTGTTCCTCGCGCGGTCAAACAATGCGATTTGTAGCTGTGGCGAGGGTTTGGCTTCTTGCACCATCTGGGGCCCCGTTCTTGATCAACAGCCTAAAGAGTCCCGCCGTTTGGGTCTTTTGCCTCAAAAAACAATCGTCAATGCCTATCTCTCGGCCTTCGCAAATACAGGCGCTACGGTTTGCGTGGACAGCTCAAAATCCGTTGACCTGTGTCGTGCCTTGCAAGCTGCACCGGAGGTGAATCTTTATTGCCTGAATTTGATCCGAGACCCTCGCGCGGTCGCGGTCAGCTGGTCGAAGGTTCTGGGCAGTTCCGACCTGTTGAGGAAGCGATGTCACAACTGGGTTGGACGGCAAAAACGAATAGAGCAAATGGGAGCGCGCGCGCGCGCAAAGTTCCTGCCGCTGCGATACGAGGACTTTGTACGCGATGCGGTGTCCAGCGTAGCTATGATCCACACTTGGGCCGGTGTGGCCCCGGATGCTTCGACCTTCGAAAGCCCGAGCGTGGCACGTATTTCCTGGCAGGATCAGCATCTGTTTGCCCCTGCCAACGAAGCGGTGCTTAAAGCGCGGGCGACATCTGTTCGGATTGCAGAGGCGACCGCGTGGAAGGACCCAGAGGCCGCGCAAGTGCGGGCCTTGGCGACCGAGATATGCTTCCCCTTTGCAAAACGCTACGGCTATCGTTTGGACTCCAGCCCATGATCCGCCGCGTTTTGGTCGTTGGCGCGGGGCTGTCTGGTGCGACCTTGGCGCGCTGCCTTGCCGAGGCTGGGCAACCGGTGGATGTGATAGATCAAAGGAGCCATGTTGCTGGGAATTGTCACACCGAGCGGGATGATCAAACGGGCATCCTTCTACACAAATATGGCCCCCATATCTTCCACACGAACAATCAGGATGTCTGGGCATTTGTGCAAAGGTTTGCGGAGTTTGAGCGGTTTGAGCACCGTGTCAAAACGACGGTTCAGGGGCGCATCTATGGGTTGCCGATCAATCTGCACACGCTCAATCAGTTCTTTCACGAAACCTGGGGGCCAGAAGCCGCCCGTAAGGCTTTGGCCGGGCGCCGCCATGTAGGTACCGAGCCGGCAACATCATTTGAGAGCCGAGCACTTAGGATTTTAGGGCCAGATCTATATGAGGCCTTTTTCAAACATTACACGGCGAAACAATGGGGACGTGATCCCAAGACTGTGCCCGCGTCTGTGTTCACGCGACTGCCAGTCAGGTTTTGCTATGACGATCGCTACTTTAGTCACGAAATTCAGGCCATGCCGCGCAATGGGTATACAGCCATGGTGGCGGCGATGCTGGATCATGACGACATATCCTACGAGCTAAACACCCGTTTCGAAAACAGCGACGTGGCAGGCTATGAGCATGTTTTTTACACCGGCGCGATAGATGCGTTTTTTGGGTGCGATCAGGGAGCACTGCCATATCGCACTCTAAGATTTGAACACCACAGGGCGCAGGGCGATTTTCAGGGGTGTGCGGTTATGAACTATGGCGACGCCGATGTGCCGTACACGCGCATCGCAGAACACAAACATTTTGCGCCGTGGGAAAGTCACAAGCACACCATCTATTCAAAAGAATTTGCGAGCGACGCCGCGCCTGGGGATATTCCGTTCTACCCGTTGAGACCTGTGTCAGATGAGTCTTTGCTCCGGCAGTATGTTGCGCGTGCAAAGGCTCTGAAAAGCGTGAGTTTTCTGGGTCGGCTTGGCACATATCGATATCTGGATATGGATGTCGCCATTGCCGAGGCCCGAAAAGTTGCAAAGGAATTTCTTGCCGCGAAGGCCCTCGGGAGGAAACCTGCGGTTTTCACATCCTCTCCTTTAGCGTCGCCAGCTCGTTAGAATTTTAGCTACGCGTCCAAATTTCGCCCTAGCCATGCCTGACATAGCACCCACCGCCCGCGCGAGGCTTTTATCCTCACAGAAGAGGATAACGCGCGATGCGGCCAGAGTTTCAGGGTCTCACCACCAGCGGGGACAGCCCGTACGACATTGATATCCGCGATTTGACCGTCGTGGAAACGGCGGGCGGCAGCTATTTGGTGGCGGTGAACGGGGTCAATGGGGGGCTTGCGAGTTTTGAAATCAACAGCAGTGGGTTGGTGTTTGAAGACAACCGGATGCATCAGGACGCAACCCTTCTGACAGGCCGCGAGACAGAGGTGACTGTGGATGCGGATGGCTTCGTGCTTGGCGGCACATTGGGCAGCGATATGCAGCGCTATCGGGTTGCTGCGGACGGTACGATCTCGACTTTGGAAGTGACGGACTTGCCGAGCGACGGCGGCGCAGGCTTACGCAGTGTGGCGCATGTGGGGCTGTCAGACGGTGGATCTGCGCTTTATGCGATCACATCCGAGGGCAGATTGGCAGGATGGCGCTTTGAAAGCGATGGCGCGCCGGCTGTGTCGATTTCAGGGGCTTTGACCCCGTCGCACACTCGCTCTGCCCTTGTGGAAGCCGCGCGCTTTTCTGACTCAACGGTGCTGGTGGTGGCCGAAGGAAATCCGGGACAGATCGAAACCTATGTGGTGGATCCTATCTCTGGAGCGCTCAGGGTGGGGGATAGCTTTGGGCAAGCAGACGGCTTGTCCACCTCCACACCAACCGAGCTTGTCAGTTTTGAAGCCCATGGAGGCACATGGGCCGTCATGGCCTCTGCGGGCAGCAATTCCTTGTCCCTGTTGTCGGTGTCGGAAGGGGGCGATCTTAGGTTCTTTGATCAGATCACGGATACCTCGCACACCCGTTTCCAAGGCGTCTCTGCGGTCAAAGAAATCGCGATCGGAGACCATCAGTTCATCGTGGCGGCGGGCCAAGATGATGGCGTCAGCATCTTTCGCCTGCTGCCTGAGGGGCGGCTTGTGCATCAGACCACACTCGTACACGAAACGGGGTTTGGTCTGGACAATATCGCGGCCCTCGAAGTCGCCGCCGAGGCTGGGGCTTTGCATATCTTTGCCAGCTCGCAGGTGACCGGCGGCGTTGCTCAGTTCACCGTCCCGTTGGATGACATCGGCGTCAGCGAAACTGCAACGTCGAGCGCCGTCGCGGAGTCTGGTGCCGGAGATCTTTTGGTTGGGCGCGCGGCGGCCACCGAAATTTCCGGTGGCGCGGGCGATGACATGCTGGTCAGCCAAAGCGCAGGCGACGCGCTGACCGGCGGTGCAGGCCGCGACACTTTCGTTGTGCATCAAGTGGACGGAGACGTCAGGATCTCCGATTTCACCAGCGGCGAAGATCGCCTGGATCTGACGATGTTTTCTGGCCTGCGCAACAGCGGGCAGCTGGGGTTTTCGAGCACCTCGAGCGGCGCAATTCTGACGTATCAGGATACGGTCCTGAGGTTGTCTTCGGCCGATGGGCAAAGGCTAGAGCGTGAGGATGTGTTTTGGGACGGGTTTCACTCTGTGGATCGCGTGGATCTGGGGGATGTGACGCCGGACGGCGTGCTCTATGGCAGTGGCGAAGCGGATGTTTTGTCGGGCACGGCGGCAGCCGACGACATTCAAGGGCAGTCGGGCGATGACACGATCAACGGTCAAGACGGAGACGACCGGATCTTGGGCGGAGATGGCCTGGACAGTCTGGACGGCGGGCTTGGGGCCGACACGCTTTTCGGGGGTTTCTCCGATGATCTGCTGAGTGGCGGGGCAGGTGCAGACCGGCTCTATGGGGAACAGGGCGATGACCGTATTCTGGGCGGTGACGAGGACGACCAGATCTGGGGCGCGGATGGCGATGACTTTGTGGTCGGCGGCACTGGCGCGGATGAGATCTCGGGCGGGGCGGGCCACGACGAGTTGCGTGGCAGTGCGGGCACGGATCTGATTTACGGCGGCGCGGGCGCGGATTTGCTAAAGGGCAATGATGGCAATGACACGCTTTTCGGCAATGACGGGGTCGATACGCTGAAAGGCGGCATCGGAGACGATTCCCTGGATGGAGGGGACTTGGATGACAAGCTGAAGGGGAAGATCGGCAATGACACGCTCTATGGCGGCGATGGCAATGATAAGCTGAAAGGCGGAGCGGGGGCGGATCAGCTTTACGGCGGGGCCGGAGAGGATCGGCTGGATGGCGGCACGGGCAATGACATCTATCAAGGTGATGCAGGCGAGGATCGCTTTATGTTCAAACGCTACCACGGCAGCGACCGGATCACGGATTTCACGCAAGGAGAGGACGTGATTGATCTGAGGTATCTCGGCGAAGGAGGCATCAAAAGGGTCGCGAACCTTGAGATGTCTCAGCAAGGTGCGGATGTGCTCATCAACACAGGATTGGGCGAGATCTGGCTGACAGATACCTCGCTTTCGGACATGGACGGCTCGGATTTCCTGATCTAGCGACCATACGCCCCGTTATTTTTGTGCCAAGAGCGCTTGCGCTGGGCACGGTGACCGCTAACATGAGGCAAAACTACAAGGTGGTGCCCCGTGGCGAATGATGAAAACCGCTCTTTGACCCTACGAGACGTATCTGAGGCGTCGGGTGTTTCTGAAATGACAGTGAGCCGCGTATTGCGCAACCGAGGCGATGTCTCGGCGGCGACGCGCGAACGGGTGCTGAAAGCCGCGAAGGAACTGGGCTATGTGCCCAACAAGATCGCGGGCGCTCTGGCCAGTCAGCGCGTGAACCTTGTGGCGGTGATTATTCCGTCTTTGTCAAACATGGTGTTCCCTGAAGTCCTTGGCGGCATCAGCGAAGTTCTGGAAACTACAGACCTGCAACCGGTTGTGGGTGTGACGGACTATCTCCCTGAAAAAGAAGAGAAAGTTCTGTATGAGATGCTCTCGTGGCGGCCATCCGGGGTCATCATTGCAGGGCTGGAGCATACCGATGCGGCCAAGGCGATGTTGCGCAATGCGGGCATTCCAGTGGTCGAGATCATGGACGTGGACGGCAAGCCAGTGGATGCCATGGTCGGCATTTCGCACCGCCGCGCCGGGCGCGAGATGGCCAAGGCGATCTTGAAGGCGGGCTATACGAACATCGGCTTTCTGGGCACCAAGATGCCGCTAGATCACCGCGCGCGGAAACGGTTTGAGGGCTTTACCGAAGCGCTCGCCAAAAGCGGCGTCGAGATCATGGATCAAGAGTTTTACTCTGGCGGTTCTGCCCTGCTGAAAGGCCGCGAGATGACTCAAGCGATGCTGGAGCGCACGCCAGAGCTCGATTTCCTGTATTTTTCCAACGATATGATTGGCGCGGGCGGGATGCTGTATCTGCTCGAGCAAGGCATCGATATCCCCGGTCAGATCGGGCTGGCGGGCTTTAACGGGGTTGAATTGCTGCAAGGCCTGCCGCGCAAGCTGGCGAGTATGGATGCCTGCCGTCGGGAATCCGGGCGACACGCGGCGCAGATCATCGCGGCACGCGTGGCTGGCGAAGACATCGAAAGTGTCGTGGAACTCACCCCAAAAATCGCCTTCGGAGATACGCTGAAGCGCCGTTAAACGCGGCGCGTCAGCATGATCCGCTGACGGTTGTTCTGTTTGGACAGGATTTCGACCGTTCCAAGCGCGGACAGCTGTATGATCTGGTTAGACGCTTGGCTGTTCCGCAGATCCAGGATCAAACGCCCGCCATCCACGAGTTTTTCCTCGAAAAACGGCATGTAGCTATCAATGGGGAAATGGAAGCCGCACGCCAAAAGGCTGACGATCATGTCGACTGGCTGGATGGCGTTTAAGTCAGCCTTCATTGGATTGGTCGTTCGGATTTTTTGCTGCGCGATCCCGTTGTCATTTAGGAACCGTGCGGCCTTTTGCAGGTTTGAATAGGCCGCACCGACCTCTTCAAACCCGAAATGGCGGTTTTCGGACGTTTCGACGTCGATCAATTCGACGTCGCAGTCAAAATGCTTTGCCGCCGCAAAACTAAAGAAACCGTACCCACACCCAATGTCTGCCAACCGGTCTGGGTGAAAGCCGTTCAGGGATTTCAGCAACTCGGCGAATTCGTCGTTGATCTGCCCATAGGCACGCGCAGGAAGTTGGGTGTTTTTTTCCCGCACAACCTCTTCTAATGCGGTCGCATCGCCCTCTGTCCAAGCCTTGACCTTGCGACCAGCCGATTTGACGTCATGCAAGATTTCACTGCGCTGTAGGATGATATTCAGATGATCCTGCGCGTCAAAGGCGTCAAAATTCATGCCCTTTACCACGCGAATGCGTTTGGGCGATGGCAGCTGTTTTTGCGCCTCTTTCAGGGCTGTGCGGAATTTCGGACCTCCGCGTTTGGACAAGATATATTCACACAACCGCACCGTCAGACGCGGGCGGTTCTTTTCCAGAACGGCATCCAGCAATTCGCGTTGATAGCGCGTCGACTGATGACGCGCGCGCATCATTTTATAGAACTCGGGTCGGGTCAGGGTTCCCGCAACGCAGCCCTCTATGATCGGGGTCAGAACGCCCATCTGCACCCAGAGCGAAGCCATGCGGTGCCCTAGGAAGCGGCATGGAAATTTCGTGATGTTCGGACTGTCAAACAGCGTCGCGTGCATCGCATCCTGCGGCATGCGCGGGTCATAGAACACATAGGCGTTCTCGGCGGCCGTCACATAATCCGGCGCATAGCCGTAGCGATCTTTGAAATTGCGCCGCCACGCTTTCAGATAGCGGTACTCCCAGCTCGCCTTCTCGCGGTCCAGCGTGGCCTGAGGCGAGATCAAAATGACTGTCGCACCTGGGGCCGCCGCGCTGAAGGCTGCCGCCGCATAGGCCCCCATTGAGGCCCCATAGAACACCACTTTCTTAAAGCGGTTAAAGAAACCGGTGTCCCGCAGCTCGTCAAAGAAATCATAGACCGCCTCGTCGCGATACCATGTCCAGTCATGCGCCATCAGGCCCAGCATGGACCAGCCACGTTTGGTCACAAACCCATAGCCCCAAGGCAGGCGATCTTCGGTGCGTTCATAGACGTGGTCGAGGTTTTCAAACGTCACGATCAGCGTGTCACCGCCCTCGACAAAGAGCGCGCTATGTTCATGCCCCAAGGCGCGAAAGAACCCTTTTTCCTCGCCCATTTTCGCGAGGTTCTGCCGCCAATCGGCGCGGGCTTTGCGTGGAGACAGGGTTTCCGTCATTGAAAGAGCTTCACAGCTTTTTGGACAAGGAACGTGCGCCAAGCGCGCACGTCTGAGGGTTCGACATTGTTGTTTTTCGCAAGCTGCGCGATGGATTCATCGCCGCGCAGGGCTTCGATTGCGATCATCGCTCGGAACCGCGGATCGTCCGAACCGCCCGAGAATTTCGAGACTTTGGCCGGAATTGGCGCCTCTTTGTGGTCGATCCCGTGATGTTTCAGCATCTGATCCAGAAAACTGCCGCGCCGGGGTTTGTTGTCTTCATTGACCCGCAGTCTTGGCTTGAGCCGCCGCGCCCATAGGTGAATGGCCCGAGTGTTCTCGGTTATTTCGTCTTCTATGTTGAAACGGCTCAGGATGAGGTGGTTTCGGTCTTTGAACGAAACAGGGAAGAAGACGTCCTTGTCCTGCGCATGTTCAATTTCGCCCGTGTCCTTCAAAAACCAGGACACCGCGCCGGGGCCTGTAAAGCCCCATTCCTGTTCGGTCATGTGAACAGGGCGGCCCGCGTTCTGTTCGTACTCCAACTCCTCGATCTGATGCGGTTTCAGCCAAGGGCCTATGGCGTAGGGATCCTCAAAGAACTTTAAAAGGCCCGAAAGCGTTTTGCTGTCTTTCGGCAGGCCCAGCACCGCGTTGCACACGAGCCCCGGCTTTTCCCATCCAAAGACATGATGGCCGTCAAAATCAAACGGGCGACGGCAATAGACATCACAATCCACCCAGATTTGATCCGTCTTTTGCAGCATATTCAGCCGCCATAGATCGGCGTGGATCGCGGGGCTGCCGGTGATCGCGTGGCGCAGCATCGGTTCGCCGGGATAGATCTCGTTTGCGTCCCCTGCCAAAACCCCCTCTGGCAGATTGCTGATCGGCGCATAGCTGTAGAGCGTGATCTGATGACCGGCGTCCGCAAAGGACTTCAGGCACAGTTGTTCCAGCCACGACAGATCCCCTCCGATCCAAAGGCTCGCGATTTTTGGCAGGTCAGCCATCTGCTCTCCGTTTGTTTCTTCTATGGAAACAGTAATCTGCGCGCGTGTCCAAGGGGAATTGCCTCAATGTTGGGTCGCTTGTTTCTCGACCGTAAAAAAGAACCCATCTGGGTGGTCGTTAAAAGCGATGTCGTCTGGCACCACGTCAGGACCCGCCAGAAACACATTTGCCCCAAAGTGCTGAAGCTTGCGCGACAAGCGCTGCATGCGCTCGCTGGTCAGAGTTTCGTAGAATGCGGCGTAGTTGGGGGTTGCCTTGAGTTCGTCGATTTTGGCGCGGTGTGCGTCAACGCAGGCGCTGTGCATCTTGGCGATTTCAGGGTCGGCCAAAAGCCTGTTCATCTCTGCCTGTAGCGCTGGCAACATGCGCGTGATCGAGGTGTCCTCGACTATGTTGTGGTTCATGCGAAACCAATAGGCGAGGCCCTGATCGCGGTCGACGTGGTTCACACGGCCTCGATCTCGTTTCACCAGAAAACTCTCGGCCGAGCGTACGGCATAGTGGTTCAAGCTGACCAGATCATAGCCGACTGTGGCTTTGGTCGATCTCCAGGCGTTGCGGAAGTTGGATTTCGGCATGGGTTTGCCAGACCCGTTGACCCAATTGATCTGCTCCCAAAGCTGGGGTTTCAGCCCCTTGGGTCGGTGCACGCCCAGCTTTTTAAAGATCCCAAGGTTGCGATAGAGCGTTTTGAACCCCCAGGCCTGATGGGGTTTGCGGGTCATCTCGGCTGCACATCGGGTGAAATCGCCAATCAGCGGGGCGTCACGAAATGCATGTTGATCCGAGTTGCCAAACAGCCGCCATGTCATCGCGATCATATTGGCGTCGGGCACAGCGGCGAAGAGGTCTGACAAGCGGCCGTCACCCACTTTCACATTGATAAACTCGTCCACATCCATACAGACCAGCCAGTCCGACCTTTGCATCATGGGCTCATCGTCGGCCGCATGAAGCGCTGCGTGTTGCGGCTTGAGGCCGCTCTCGCGAAAGGGATTGTCGCGATGTTGGACCAAGCCCTTGGCTTGCAACAGATCAAGGAAGGTATCAGTGCCGTCGGTGCAGTCGTTTGTGTAAACGAGGAAGTTTTCGACCCCGATGACCCGATGATAGGCCAGCCATTCCAGGATAAATGGACCTTCGTTTTTCATACAGGTCACGATGGCGACGGAGTTCGGGATCTTGGCCGTGGGTTTCGCGTGCTGTGCCGGGATTGGCACGGGCTTTCCGCCCCAATACGTTGTTGCGCGCAGCATAAGATCAGGGGCTTCCACTAGCGACGTCTTGGGCACGATCTTTGAGATCGATCCCGCATCGTGCCTTAGCGCCATATACCGATAGAAGGGCAAGGGCGCGGTCGTGCCCAAAGCCGCGCCCGGCATGAAGAACGGACGCCAAAGGCGTGTTTTGGGGGTTTTGGAAGGGATCAGGCTCCAACGTGTGATTTTCTGGCTGCTGTCAAACTGCGTGCAGATATGATCCGAGAACTGCGCCTCGCGCCCGTTGCGCACACGCCAGGGGTAAGCCGGGGTGCCACTTAGAAGGAGCGTGCCGCCTGTGGTACGGTCTAACAGGTCAATAAGCGTGTCGTCTTCGGTGGGTTCAAGCAGATCGCTTGGGTCCAGCAGAGTAACCGACTTGGCGTCATTCAAAAACCGCCAACGGAGATGTTCGACGACGTTCAACTGCCCAAGCGGGGAGCGCCACGGATCTGGGTCTGGAACCACCATGCGATCCTTGCCCGGAGCATCTGGCGCGCAGAAGGGGTGGGATTCCGCGGGTAAGTCTGGATTTCCGAGGGGAATATCAAACTGTATGACGGCGAGCGCCTTAAGGCCGGGTAGGGCGCTCGCGGCTGATCGCAAAGCCTGGGCAAAATCGCCTCCGTCGCTTGGGTCAGTACGATCTACAATTAAGGCTGCGTTTAGACCATGACGATCCAAATTCCATCGCAACCAATCGAGAGTTACCTCGACCGACTGCCCGTTGCGAAAGGCCAGCACAGCATGCAGGTTTTCGAACAGGTCACGCTGATGGTGCGAAAGGGTGACGTCTGGTCGGGCCTCGGACGCGGCAAAGCTGAGGATCTGATGCGCACCAATGGCTCTGACTTCGGGTTGCACGGCACTAAGACGCGCTGGCGTCAGGCTGCCAACTCCATAGACCAGCGCCTCTTCTTCCGTTTCCACGGCGTCCAGGATCACCTCGTCCCCGATCCGCTGATGCGTGATCGCGTGGTGTTCAAACCGAAGGGTTGAGGGGACGTCTGCCATAGGTCAGGTGCTCTCGACAGAGACCTTTTGGGTGCGCTGAGCCAGATGGTACCAGTCCACCAATCGCCGTTGCAGGCGAGGCGGAGGCACCTCGCTGCTACCTGCTGTGATCAATTTGGTCATAAGACTGTGCGTCTCTGGTTGAAGCACAAGCTGACTGAACCGTTCTTGATGGCATTTCACACAATCATCATGCAGCTTTTTGACACCGGGCATGAACAAGAGCTCTTCGAGAACTTTCTTCGTAGCGCCCGACATCGCCGAGATCGATGTTTCTTCGACCGTGTTGAAGTTGCGATCTACCCAATATGCTAGGTCGATCGGCTTCTTTCTGTTGGGCAAACCGCGCTCGCGTTTCAAAAGGAAGGCAGCGACGGATTTGACCGCATAGTGATTGACCTCAACCAAGTTGCGCGCGGGTTCGTGACCGAAAAACGAAATCCGTTTTTCGTCCATCGCAAAGTCCTGATCGATGAACGTGCCGGACCCGTCCACAAAAATCGGGCGGCGGGCTTTCGCCAGAGGTTTCTGCTGTGGGCGATGCACGCCATAGGTTCGAAAGGGGCCATTCGGCTTAAACAGGGTCTTACACAGACTGGCCGAGATGGGATACGTCGCAGTTTCCGGGATGGCGCGTGTATAGGCCTCGGTCACCAAGCGATCTCGTATTCCCACATGGCCATTGTGCCCAAACAAGCGCCATTGCATCACAATCCCATCGGCCTCTGGTGAAATCGCGTTGATCAGGGCGGGTATGGTGCGGTTGCCTGTTTTGATGTTCAGGAACTCGTCGACGTCGCTGACCAGAACCCAATCGGCCTTGCTGGTCAAAGGATGCGCCCAGGCAGCCTTGAGGGCTTGCCATTGGATCGAGTTCCCCTTCTCGAGTTTGTGCTCAACTAGGCGCACAATGCCGGCCTGTTGCAGAGCCTTCAAAAGCTCGATGGTCCCGTCGCTGCAATCATTGGCGTAGATAAGGAAATCGGTGACCCCGGCCGCCCTGTGATGGGCGATCCATTCAAGCAGGTAGGGTCCTTCGTCCCGTACCGTTGTGACACATAGAATTCGCAATTTCTGCTGCTCTGATTTGCTTTTTTCAGAGTCTAACAGCCTTGACGCAAAAAGCCATATGAGACCGATTTCCACGCCCTAGAGATTCTCGAAAAACATCACTTTTCGTAGGTCACGTGCCAAAATTTTCCCGGTATTTTTGCTTTTGCAGGCGTCCTTGGCGGTAAATGAAATCAAAATGTCGTTTTTCGACCAGAGGAAACGCCGGTCTCCGGTGGACATTTTCATATGGACTTTAACGCCGCGCCGCACCAACAAGCCACGCGTTCAAATTGGTCAACGGACCTCTTTGATCCTGTGCTGACTCTGGCGGCTAACTTAAAGTCTGTCTGTCGACTCTCCCTTTCCGTGTTTGCGCTGACTCATTTTAGTGTTGCAATTCATGCGGTTGCGCGTGAAGGTGAAGGCGCACGTCATCACAAGTCGGCGTCTGTGGGGGGAAATCGACTGAAAAATGAACGCAACGCTCAGGTCTTTGGACAGCGAGTAGGGCGTTTTAGCTGTGGGCTTCGCCCACTGCGGTGACCTACGAATTTGGCCGGTTGAAACCAACGTGTTTCGGGTCCGGTCGTGATCATTAGAGGTCAAAAGGCGACCTCTTAGTGATCAAAAGAACTTGAATCGCCGCAAGGCGGTTTTTGGTCAAAACTAGAACCATAGGGGCAAAAACGCCCCGCACACAGGGAGACTATAAATGGAATTTCTGACACGTACCGGCAAGCCTCTGCCAAAAGAGATTGTCGATTCTGCCAAGAAAGTGGGTAACGACGAAGTATCTCGTCGCGAGTTCCTCGCAATTGCTTCTGCATTCGGCGCGACCGCGGCGACCGCATACTCCATGCTTGGCATGGCGGCTCCTGCCCAAGCGGCTGGCCACGCGAAAATGGGCGGCACCGTTCGCCTTCAGACTGAAGTGCGCGCGCTGAAAGACCCACGCACTTATGACTGGTCCCAGATCGCGAACTTCTCTCGTGGTTGGCTCGAGTATCTCGTGTCCTATGAGAACGACGGTACCTTCACCCCAACCCTGCTGGAAAGCTGGGAAGTGTCTTCTGACGCGAAGACCTACACTCTGAACGTACGTAAAGGCGTTAAGTGGAACAACGGCGACGACTTCACCGCAGAAGACGTAGCGCGCAACATCACTGGCTGGTGTGACAAGTCCGTTGAAGGTAACTCCATGGCGGGCCGTATGGCGTCTCTGATCGACGCTGACACTGGCAAAGCCATCGACGGTGCAATCGTTGTTGTAGACAGCCACACTGTTCAGCTGAACCTGCCAAACTCTGACATCTCGATCATCCCGGGTATGGCAGACTATCCAGCGGCGATCGTTCACAGCAGCCACAACGACGCGGACATGCTGACCAACCCAATCGGCACTGGCCCTTACCTGCCAGAGTCTCTGGAAGTTGGCGTGAAGGCGGTTCTGGTGCGCAACGAGAACCACACCTGGTGGAACGCTGGCAACGGCGCATGGATCGATCGTTTCGAGTATGTCGACTACGGCACCGACCCAGCAGCTTGGGTTGCAGCAGCAGAAGCAGATGAATACGACGTTAACTACTCTGTTGATGGCGACTTCATCGATCTGATCTCGTCTCTGGACGGCTGGAACACGAACGAAGTTGTCACCATGGCGACAATCGTTATCCGTCCAAACCAGCTTGCAGAAGTTGATGGCAAGCAGCCTTACGCGGACAAGCGTGTACGTCAGGCTCTGGCGATGGCAGTCGACAACAACGTTCTTCTAGAACTGGGTTACGGCAGCCGCGGTATTCCAGCGCAAAACCACCACGTTGGTCCAGCGCACCCAGAATTTGCTGACATCGGCGCACCAAAGCACGACCCAGCGGGCGCGCTTGCTCTGATGAAAGAAGCGGGCATGGGCGACTACGAGCACGAACTGCTCTCCATCGACGATGCATGGCGTAAAAACACCACCGACGCTGTTGCGGCTCAGCTGCGCGACGCGGGCATCAAGGTCAAGCGGACCGTTCTGCCTGGTTCCACTTTCTGGAACGACTGGGCGAAGTATCCATTCTCCTCCACCAACTGGAACCACCGTCCTCTCGGTGTTCAGATCTGGGGTCTGGCCTATCGCTCTGGCGAAGCATGGAACGAGTTCGGCTGGTCCAATGCCGAGTTTGACGGCATCCTGGCAGAAGCTCTGGCAACTGCTGACGTGGAAGCGCGTCGTGCTCTGATGGCGAAAGGTGAAGAGATCATCCGCGAGGAAGGCGTCACCATCCAGCCATACTGGCGTTCGCTCTACAACCACGCGAAAGAAGGTCTGGAAGGCGCTGGCCACCACATCACCTTCGAATTCCGCCCAGCTCAGGTTCACTGGACCTAAGCCTGTCGGAAAGACAAAAAGAAAGGGTCGCCTTCGGGCGACCCTTTTTTGTTGGGTGGCCTCCCGATGTGGGAGAGGAGGCCGCCTGACGCACTCTTATTTGATGCAGCCTTCGATCGAGTCCGCGATATTTTGCAACAGCTCGGTGTAAAGGCCCGCACCCAGATCAAGTCCAACACCCAGCGGATCGATTACGGTCGCAGAAACTTGACCGTTGGTCACAGATTTCACCAGCGCATCGCTGAACTGAGGCTCTGAGAAAACGCAAGTGATGTTGTGTTCTTGGATCTCGGCTTGGATCTCGGTCAAACGCGCAGCGCTTGGAGGCGTTGCGTCCGACACCTGCAGCGCGCCTGTTGCTTTCAGACCAGTGGCCTCTTCGAAATACTGATAGGCGTCGTGGAAAACGATGAACTTCGCGCCGCTGTATGGCGCAAGTTGCGCTGCCAGAGCGCCTTCCAGCGCTTCAAGTTCTTCGGCAGCTGCAGCTGCGTTTGCTTCGTAGGTGGCCGCGTTTTCTGGATCTAGTTCCGACAGGTGTTCCGCGATCTCGCCAACCCAAGTGGCCGCGTTGTGCGGGTTCAGCCACGCATGAGGGTCTGCGCCGTCGTGGTCATGGCCGTGCTCGTCGTGATGACCTTCTTCGGCGTGCTCGTCATGACCCTCTTCGTCGTGATCATCATGCCCATGCTCGTCCTTGTGATCGTCATGGTCATCATGGTCGTCGTGATGTTCATCTTTGTGATCATCGTGGCCATGTCCCTCATCGGCATGCTCTTCGTGATCATCGTGATCGTCATGATGCTCGCCTTTGTGCTCATCATGATCGTCGTGATCTTCATGGTGCTCGTCGTGCTCGTCTCCAGCGAAAATCGGCGTTTCGCGGAAGTTCAGAACCTCTGTGCCATGCGCATGAAGCAGCTCAAGCGACTCAGCCTCTGGTGCAAGATTTTCAATCGAAGACTCAAGCCAAGGTGTCAGATCTTCACCAATCCAAACCACCATGTCAGCTTCTTGCAGCGCGCGGGCCTCGGAAGGACGCATGGAATAGCCATGAGGGGAACTGCCCTGTTTCATCAGTAGCTTAGGGGATCCCAGATCACCCATCACTTGCGAAACAAGAGAATGAACTGCGGGGATATCGGTAACAACATTTGGCACGTCAGCATAGGCGGCCGTTGTTGTGAGCATCAGAGCGGAAAATGCACGAATCTTCATAGGTTTCTCATGTTATGGTATAACGTTGAGGGGTTGCCTATCTAAATTGTTATAGTATATCAAGCCTTAGATTCAGTCGGAGTCCCTATGACTAGTCCCGGTTTTCAAGCACATGATCATGCCCGTTGCGTCTCTGATGGTATGGAGGCGGCGCTTTCTTATTGCGAAAAGAATGGGCTGAAATTCACGCCGGTGCGCCAGCGCGTGTTTGAAATTCTATTGTCCGAGCACAAGGCGATGGGGGCGTATGACATCCTCGAAATCCTCGCCAAAGAAGGTATGGGCAGTCAGCCGCCCGTGGTCTATCGCGCGTTGGATTTCCTTGGCACCCATGGTTTCGTGCATAAGATCGAAAAGCTGAATGCCTTTGTGGCTTGCGACCATCCCGGCTCTGACCACGATCCGGCCTTCATGATTTGCCGGAGCTGCACCAAAGTCGTCGAAATGGACGGCAGCCCAAGCTCTGAGATTTCGAGCGCCGCGCAGGATCTGGGGTTTGAGGTTGAGGCCGTTGTGGTCGAGGCCGAGGGCCTGTGCCCGACCTGTCAGGACCCTTCATGACACTTGTGATGACCGATGGGATGACCATCCAGATGGGCGGTACCACCGCCCTGCGTCGGGTCGACTTTTCCATTTCCAAAGGCGAGATCGTGACTGTTGTCGGCCCGAACGGATCGGGCAAGTCGACGCTGATGCGCGCGATCATTGGCGCGATTGAGCCCACAGAGGGCTCTCTGACACGCGCGCCGGGGTTGCGCATTGGCTATGTGCCGCAAAGCCTGCATATCGACCCGACATTGCCCATTACTGTCCGGCGGTTCCTATCGCTGCCCAATCGGAAACCTAAAGCCGAGATCGAAGCAGCTATGGCGCGGGTTGCGGCCGAGAACCTTCTGGACAAACAGATGTTCACTCTGTCGGGCGGGCAGTTCCAGCGCACTCTTTTGGCGCGCGCGTTGCTCGAAAAGCCCGATCTTTTGATTTTGGATGAGCCGACAACCGGCCTAGACCAACCTGGTTCGGCGGCGTTTTATCGGCTGATCGAAGACATCCGGCAAGAGTCAGGCACCGCCGTCCTGATGGTCTCGCACGAATTGCATGTTGTGATGAGCGCATCAGACCGCGTGATTTGTTTGAATGGGCACGTGTGCTGCCACGGGTCTCCTGACGTGGTGGCCTCGGCACCGGAATATCGGGCATTGTTTGGGTCTGGCACGCAAGGGGCCTTGGCGCTTTATCGCCATGACCACGATCATGATCACCACCAACATGACCGTGATCACGACCACGCCGAGGATCACGCCCATGTTTGATGATTTCCTCGTGCGGGCGACTCTGGCAGGCATCGGCGTAGCGATTGGTGCAGCGCCCTTGGGATGCTTTATTGTGTGGCGCAGAATGGCTTATTTCGGAGACGCGACAAGCCAGGCGACCATCCTTGGCATCGCGCTCGCATTGGCTTTGAATTTGTCGGTCATTGTTGGGGCTCTCGCCGTCGCATTGGTGATGGCCCTTACGGTCACGTCGCTTTCTGGCCGTGGGTATTCCATGGACACGCTGTTGGGAGTCGTTGCGCACGCTGCACTGGCTTCGGGACTGGTGGCAGTGTCTTTTCTGAGCGGAGTTAGGCTCGACCTTATGGCTTACCTCTTTGGGGACATTCTGGCTGTTGGGCAGACTGACTTGGCCGTGATCTGGCTTGGTGTTGCCTTGGTCATTGCGATCATGTTCTGGCGATGGTCGGCCCTTTTGACCGCAACGCTCAATACGGGTCTGGCCAGCGCGAGCGGCATTAACCCAAAGCGCGAAGAACTCGTCCTTACAATCAGCCTTGCCATTGTCGTGGCGGTCGCGATCAAAGTCGTCGGAGTCTTGTTGATCGTGGCTATGCTTATCATCCCAGCCGCTGCCGCACGCCCCTTGGCGCGCAATCCAGAAAGCATGGCATTGATAGCGGGTGTTATCGGAGCCCTGTCAGCCGTGCTGGGCCTTCGCGCGAGTTATCTTTATGACACGCCTGCTGGCCCCAGCATTGTTTGCGTGGCTGCGGGTTTGTTTTTGGTGAGCAATATTTTGGGACGGTTCCGCGTCGCCTAGGCGGTGAACCACGCCTCGAGCGCCTGTGGGTCAGCCTCAATAAACTGAGCCTCGCCGCCACAGAACTCTTCAAAGGCCTGACGGTTCATGCCGTTCACGCCGCAAACCACAGGCACGCCCAGCTCGATCGCTTGACCGATCACATTGCGGAACCCGCGTCCTCCTGCCTCGTGTTTGCCGAATTTGTTGATGACCAAAAGGTCCGCATCCTCGGAAATCTGCGCTTCGACCTCGACCACGGCCTTTTCCAAAGCATCGACGTCCAAGCGACATCCGCGCGAGTCTTTGCCCAGATTCTGGGAGATGCGAATGGTGGGCCCCTGGGGCATCACCATGACGTCCATGTCACACATGGCACAGTCTTCGCGATCTGTGTTCACCTGCACGACACCGCATACCTTGGTGCCTTTGGCCTCTTGGGCTGTCGCAAAAGCGTGCAGAACCTGATCCAGGTCCCCTTTGCCTTCGGTCATGGTGAATGCGATTTTCATTGGCCGCGTCCTTGCTGTGTGCCCCTTATTTAGGGGGGCACAGTGGCAATTTCCATGGGCAAAAGCTACGCGCTACGCGCTGGTGTCTTCTTTGAAGCGAACGACCAGTTCTTCGAGCATCCGGCGATAAGGCCACGGGCCATGGCTTATACGCGCAACGCCCAAATCCGCCAGCTCTTGGACAGAGGGGCAGCCGGGCATCATCAGCACATTGACGGGGATGGTTGCGGCCTCACAGATACGGCCAATCAGCTCGGGATCCACGAGCGCTGGGATGAAATACCCGCTTGCGCCCGCATCTGTATAGGCGGCCAGCCGTTCCAGCGCTTGTGGCATGAGGCCTGCATGCCAGTCGCGGTTGGCTTCCTTGAGGAACAAGTCGGTGCGGGCGTTGATAAAGAGATCAACGCCGAATTCTGTCGCAGCTTCGCGGGCCGCCTGGATGCGTTTGACCTGATCGGCCTCGGAATGCAGACCCTTGCCGCCGATCATCTGATCTTCAAAGTTAATACCCACCGCGCCCATCTTCATGGCCTGCGTGACAT
The DNA here is from genome assembly GCF_037478305.1 of Cognatishimia coralii. Classification (NCBI taxonomy): domain Bacteria; kingdom Pseudomonadati; phylum Pseudomonadota; class Alphaproteobacteria; order Rhodobacterales; family Paracoccaceae; genus Cognatishimia; species Cognatishimia coralii. The sequence continues at coordinate 67,706 of NZ_JBBGAZ010000002.1, read as the reverse complement.
TGCGGGCAACACCCGTAGGCCCAACGGCGTAGCAGCCCTCGAAATCCAGCGTCACCGGCACATCGACGGTCTTGCAGATCCGGCTGATGTTCATCATGGCGATTTCGAGGGGGAGCTTTTCGCCATCCACAAAACCCTGCGCATCCGCAACTGACCAACTGCCTGTGGCAATGGCTGGCGCGCCCGCGTCAACCAACGCCTTCGCACTGCCCGCGTCCCAGATATTATAGAGCACAAGCGGATTGCCCGGCTGATGCATCTGGGCAAATTGGGTTGCTTTTTCGGCCTGTGTCATGCGGCGCTGTCCTTTTGATAGTCCCGTTCCAGCTCGATCAACCGCTGTTTACGCCAGAGACCGCCGCCATAACCCGTGAGGCTCCCATCTGCGCCGATGACCCTGTGGCAGGGAATGATCAGCGCGATCTGATTGGCCCCATTGGCACGGGCGACGGCGCGGGTGGCGCTGGGTCGACCAAGGTCTTTCGCAAGTGCCCCATAGGTCTCGGTCTGTCCAGCACCAATGTTGAGCAATCTGCGCCAGACCAATTGGGTGAACTCGGACCCATGCAGGGTGAGCGGGATGTCAAAAAGGGATGAGCCGCCCGCGAAGAACGCCCCGAGCTGCGCGCGCAGGGTCTCGTGAATGGGAAATGTCCCGATCCCAAGCGATCCCTTGGCATAGGCTTTGAGTTTCTTCAGTGACCCCGGCAGGGCTTTGCGGTCGATAAACTCCAGCAAATGCAATGAGCTCTTGTCACAGACCGCCACCATGGGCCCCAAAGGCGTGTCGATCCAATCGGCCCTTAAGAGAGCATCTTTGGCAAAACTTTGCGGGCTTTGGCCCATGAGTTTGGCGAAAGCAGTTCGAAAGGCGCTTGGACTGTCAAATCCCGCGTCCAATTGCGCTTCGATCACAGGGCCGCCTTTGGCCAGCGTCGTAAAGCCTTCGCGCAGGCGGCGTTGGCGGGCCATTTCCAGAAAGGTCATCCCGAACTGGCGTTTAAAAGCGCGCCGTGCGGTTGAGGGGTCGATCCCGAGCTTGGCCACATCGTCTTCGCTGAACCGATAAGAGGGACGCGCTTCAAGTTCTGAAAGCAATTTGGCGATGACCGGATCTCCCTCGGCATAAGGCGCCATGGGTTTGCATCTTTTGCAGGCCCGAAAACCTGCGTCGATGCACTCGCCGATGCTTCCATAGAACTGGCAGTTCTCGGGTTTTGGATTGCGGGCTGGGCAGTCGAGACGACAGAAAATCCCCGTCGAAGTAACGCCCACCCAGGCGCGGCCTTCGTAGGAGGTGTCTCGGTTGCAAAGCGCTTCGTAGAGCGTGGCGTGGTCAGGTAGGTCAAAAATCATGCGGTCAGACTAGACTGAGTCGCGTAACACTGGCGTCTAAAATCGGGCGCGGATGTGGGATTTGAGTACTTAAGGCAAGATGAATGCCGTTCAGAGCATGTCCCAGAGCAGTTTCAGCGCCAGCGCGAGGGATGTCGTGATGAGGAGCGGCTTGATCAGGCGTGATCCGACTTTCTGGGCCAAGGACGCCCCAAGACGCGCGCCAAGGATTTGCGCTAGGCCCATCGCGATCCCTGTTATCCACCAAGGAGATGCTACGAAGGCAAAGGCGAGCATGCCCCCGACGTTTGAGGCAAAGTTCAAGAGTTTCGTATGGGCGGTAGCCTTGAGGACGCCGTAGCCAGCAAGACCCACAAAGGCGAGCATGTAAAAACTGCCGGCACCAGGTCCGAGAAGGCCGTCGTAAAAGCCGACGAGCGGGACCATGGTGGCCATAAGGACCATAGGAGACATGCGCCGGGCGCGGTCTTGGTCATTTAATCCTTTGGACAGGCCAAAATAGAGGGCGACGGCAATTAAAAGGATCGGCAGGAGCAGCCGGATGAAATCCGTCGGCAAGACAGAGATCAGTAAGGCGCCAGCAACGGAGGCGGCAAAGGCGATCGTGGCGGGCAGGATCTGTGCCTTCAGGTCGACATGGCCCCCCTTAGCATATGTCAGCGCGGCGGTGCCTGCGCCAAACAAGCCTTGGATTTTGTTTGTCGCAAGGGCCGTAACGGGATTTGCCCCGCTTAACAGAAGTACCGGCACGGTGATCAGCCCGCCACCGCCCGCAATTGCATCGACAAATCCGGCGGCAAAGGCTGCGCCAAGCAGAAGGAGGAGGATCTCGGTTGAGACCTCAAACATTTAGGCGAACTCAGACTTTGCGTAGCCTTGCAGGTAGAGCAGGGCGGTGAGGTCTCCGTGGTTGATGCGGATGTCGCATTCCGCGGCGACCGAAGGTTTCGCGTGCAGAGCAACGCCTGCGCCGGCAAGGCCGAGCATGCCAAGGTCGTTCGCGCCGTCTCCGACTGCCATGACATCATCAGGGGTGAGGCTGAGGCGCGCTGTGATTTCGTTCAGTGCTTCGACTTTGGCTTCGCGACCCAGGATCGGCCGACCGACGTCTCCGGTGAGTTTGCCGTTTTCAACCAGCAAGGTGTTGGCGCGGTTCTCGTCAAAACCGTGCGAGGCGGCGACGTAGGCGGTAAAGGCAGTGAAGCCTCCGGACACCAGTGCTGCGTAGCCGCCATTGGCCTTCATGGTCGCCAAGAGAGTTTGACCGCCGGGCATAAAGGTGATGCGCGTGTCGATGACAATTTGGATGACGCTTTCATCGAGGTCTTTGAGCAAACCTACCCGTTCGATCAGCGCGCCTTCGAAATCGAGTTCGCCATTCATGGCGCGCGCGGTGATGGCTTTGACATGATCGCCGACGCCAGCGACATCTGCCAGCTCGTCGATGCATTCCTGCTGGATCATGGTGCTGTCCATATCCGCCAGCAGCATCTTTTTGCGGCGGTTTTCGGCGGGTTGTACAATCAGATCGATTTTGAGGGCTTGCAGGTCTTCCCAGACCGACCAGAGATTGTCCGGTTTTTCGGAAAGCGAGAATTCCGCGGCCTCGCCAGTTGCCAGCCACTGTGCTTCTCCACCTCCCCAAGCGTTGCGCAGGTTCTCGACCGTAGCGCGGTCTAGACAAGGGTTTGCAGGGTCGGTCAGTAGGGTCGCGATGAACATATTGGGCCTCGTGATGGCGGGAACACTTTGCCCATAGCCCAGCAATTGTCGATTTACCAGCAGCGGTGATCCAGTCGAGGACCCGTTTCGTATCCTGAACACATGCAATGGAGGTTAGAATGATCGGAATTTTTCGCGCCGCGCTAGTGATTGCGCTGTTTTGGGCAATGCCTGCGCAAGCCAATGCTGTTTTTCCGACTCTGTCATTTGAGGACTTGAATGGCGACATGCATGTGCTGCCGAAAGGTCTTCCCGGAGACCCAACGATCGTCTTCATTGCCTATAAGCGCAATCAACAACCGGCGGTAAACACATGGATCAACGCCCTGGGCCTTGATCCCAATCGCGGCGCTGAATTTGTCGAGCTGCCTGTGGTTGGAGCGAATGCCAAGTTTATGAAATCATTCATCGACAACGGAATGAGATCCGGCATCGTGGACCCGGCGTTGCGAGCACGTACGATCACGATTTACGAGAACGCGTCTGTCGTAAATCGCCCTCTGGGCTTTGCCGGTCGGGACGAAATTCGAGTTTTGATTGTCTCGCAAAATGGTGACGTTCTGTGGTCGACATCGGGCTCAGCTACAGAGGCAGCGGTAAAGGATTTGCAGGCGGCCTTTATCGCCGCCCAGTGAGGTAAAGTTTCCGATAGGCGACATTTCTGTCGGTCTTTCTGTTTGATGTGCCGTTTTTGTCCCCGAATTGCGGTTGCGAGTCGGGCCCCCGCGCTTTAGCTCCGGCGGTGGGACACCTCTCCCCAACGAGAGGCGCTTATCTGGAAGGGTAGCAGTAATGGCTATTGAACAACCGGCAACGCGGCCGGCGAACCCGCGTTTTTCTTCTGGCCCCTGTGCCAAACCCCCCACCTTTGAATTGAACAAACTCGCGGATGCAGCTTTGGGCCGCAGCCACCGGGCTGCCGTTGGAAAGACCAAGCTGAAAGATGCCATCGAAGGCACCCGCGAGATCCTTGGTATTCCGGCCGATTACAAAATCGGCATCGTGCCTGCGTCTGATACTGGCGCGGTTGAGATGGCTTTGTGGTCCATGCTGGGCGCGCGCAAGGTCGAGATGCTGGCCTGGGAAAGCTTTGGTGCAGGCTGGGTCACGGATGTGGTCAAGCAGCTCAAGATAGACGCCGAGGTCAAGACAGCAGACTACGGTCAGATCGTGGATCTGGCATCGGTTGATTTCGCCAATGACGTTGTCTTCACCTGGAACGGCACGACTGCTGGTGTTCGGGTTCCGAACGGCGACTGGATCGCGGATGACCGCGAGGGCATCACCATCTGTGACGCGACTTCCGCGGCTTTCGCGATGGACCTGCCATGGGACAAGCTGGATGTGACCACCTTTTCTTGGCAGAAGGTGCTAGGTGGCGAAGCGGCCCATGGTGTGATTGTTCTGTCCCCACGCGCGGTGGAACGTCTAGAGACCTACACCCCCGCATGGCCTCTGCCGAAAATCTTCCGCATGACCAAAGGTGGCAAGCTGATCGAGGGCATCTTTACCGGCGCGACCATCAACACGCCGTCGATGCTGGCGGTTGAGGATTACCTCTTTGCGCTGGACTGGGCGCGCTCTGTGGGCGGCCTGCAGGGTCTGATCGCGCGGGCAGATGCGAACGCCAAAGCCGTGTTTGATTTCTGTGACGCCAATGATTGGATCGCGAACTTGGCCGAAGACGCGGCAACGCAGTCCAACACCTCTGTGTGCCTGAAGTTCACCGATGATCGCATCCAAGACGGTGCAGCTTTTGCAAAAGCGGTTGCGAAACGTCTTGAGGCGGAAAACATCGCGCTGGACATCGGCGCTTATCGTGACGCGCCAGCAGGTCTTCGGATCTGGTGTGGTGGCACGGTTGAGACCGCAGATATCGAGGCCATGTTGCCTTGGCTCGCATGGGCCTTTGAGGCCGAAATCAACGCTCAATAACGAACGGGGTCGCGATTTCTCTGAAAGAAATCGATAGCGGAAACTTTCAAAGTTTCCGCCCCCTCCCGAAAATCAATCAAGAGGACCAAACCCATGGCGCCTAAAGTACTTGTTTCCGACAAACTCAGCGAAACCGCTGTTCAGATCTTCCGCGATCGTGGCATCGACGTGGACTTCATGCCTGACCTTGGCAAAGACAAAGAGAAACTGGCGGAAGTGATCGGCCAATATGACGGCCTTGCGATCCGCTCTGCGACCAAAGTCACGCCGACCATCCTAGAAGCTGCGACCAACCTGAAAGTCGTGGGTCGCGCTGGTATCGGCACCGACAACGTGGACAAAGAAGCCGCATCTAAGAAAGGCGTGATCGTGATGAACACGCCGTTTGGCAACATGATCACAACCGCCGAGCACGCCATCGCGATGATGTTCGCAGTCGCACGCCAGATCCCAGAGGCTTCTGAATCCACCCATGCGGGCAAATGGGAAAAGTCCAAATTCATGGGGGTCGAGCTGACCAACAAAACCCTTGGCGTCATCGGCGCAGGCAACATCGGTGGTATCGTTTGTGACCGTGCCCGTGGCCTCAAGATGAAAGTCATCGCCTTTGACCCGTTCCTCTCTGAGGAAAAGGCCGACAAGATGGGTGTTGAGAAGGTAGAACTCGAAGACCTGCTGACCCGCGCTGACTTCATCACGCTGCACGTGCCTCTGACCGACGGCACGCGCAATATCCTGTCCAAAGAAAACCTCGCTAAAACCAAGAAAGGCGTGCGTATCATCAACTGTGCGCGTGGCGGTCTGGTGGACGAAGAGGCGCTGGCCGAGCTCTTGAAATCTGGCCATGTCGCGGGCGCAGCCTTTGACGTTTTCGCCGAAGAGCCTGCGAAAGAGAACGCGCTGTTCAACCTGCCAAACGTGGTCTGCACCCCGCACCTGGGCGCGGCAACCACCGAAGCGCAGGAAAACGTGGCGCTGCAAGTGGCCGAGCAGATGTCCAACTATCTGCTCACAGGCGCCGTAGAAAACGCGCTGAACATGCCATCCGTGACGGCCGAAGAAGCCAAGGTCATGGGCCCATGGATCAAACTGGCGGATCACCTTGGGTCCTTTGCGGGTCAAATGACCGACGAGCCGATCCAGGCGATCAACATCCTTTATGATGGTGTGGCGGCTGAAATGAACCTCGCCGCGCTGAACTGCGCCGTCGTTGCGGGCATCATGAAGAAAGCCAACCCTGACGTGAACATGGTCTCGGCCCCTGTTGTCGCCAAAGAACGCGGCATCAAGATCTCGACCACTAATCAGGACAAGTCCGGCACCTTTCAAGGCTATATCAAAGTCACCGTGGTGACCGAGAAGCGCGAGCGCTCTGTTGCGGGAACCGTATTCAGCGATGGCAAGCCACGCTTTATTCAGATCAAAGGCATCAATATCGACGCCGAGATCGGCGCGCATATGCTCTACACCACCAACCGCGACGAGCCGGGCATCATTGGTGCTCTGGGTCAGACCATGGGCGCAAATGGCGTGAACATCGCGAACTTTACTCTGGGCCGTGCGGATGTTGGCGGCGAAGCGATTGCGCTGCTTTATGTGGACGAAGCCGTTCCAGCCGAAGCTCGCGCAGCACTCGCGGAAACTGATCTCTTTACCCAGATCAAACCGCTTCAATTTGACGTCGCTTAATCGTCAAAAAACTCATCTATGAGACCGACGTCGCCCCCTTTGGGGCGGCGTTTTTAATTGGAGACCCCTATGCCCCCCATCTATGCCATCGGCGATATCCACGGCCACTTTGCTCAGCTGGAGACCGCACTTGCGCGGATCGAAGACGATGGCGGCCCCGATGCGCAGATCGTTTTTCTTGGGGATTATATCGACCGGGGGCCCGATAGTCGCGTCGTGATCGATCTCTTGTCACTGGGCCTTGCGGAGGGCCGCAATTGGATCTGTCTTAAAGGCAATCACGACGGCTATCTGATCGATTTCCTCCAACATGGTCGCGCCGAGAGTCTCCTGCGTCCCGATCTGCATTGGTTTGACAAACCTTTGGGCGGTGCGGCCACGTTGAAAAGTTATGGGGTCGAAGTCGACGGCAAGTTGATATCTGAAATCGTCGAAGAAGCGCGCACCGCGATTCCTGAGGCGCATAAGGCGTTCATGGCCGCTCTGCCTTGCTCTTATGAAACAGAGACCCATTTCTTTGCGCATGCGGGTATCCGTCCGGGCGTCGCTTTTACCGATCAGGTCGAGCTTGATCTCACGTGGATCCGCGGTGAATTCCTGAACGACACCCGTAACCATGGCAAATTGATCATCCATGGGCATACCGCCGTGAACTTCCCAGAACACGCAGGCAATCGTGTGAACCTTGACGGAGGCACAGGTTTTGGGCGGCCGCTCTATCCCGGCGTGTTTGAAGACGGGCAGGTTTGGGTGCTGACCGAAACAGGCCGCCAAGCGCTTGAGCCTCAAAAAACGTTAACCCAGCTTTAACCTCGTTTCATAAATCCGTCACATTCGGCGCAACTTTCCGCCGCTGCTTTGGGCAAACCTCGGCTTGTGGGGGCGTGATATATGCTAACCAAAGGTGACAAGATGCAGAAAGCACATACACGTCAGGCCTATGAACCAGCTGGCGCATTCCAGAAGTTCATTGCCGCGCAGAAAGCGGAAACTCCAAGCGTTGTTCGTTTGATCAACGGAATGGGTGACTCCACTCTGTTCAAGTCTTTTCAGTATTGATTGAACGCACAAAAGCAAAACAGCGGCGGGATCCCTCGCCGCTGTTTGCGTTTCTAAGCCCAGTTCAGGACGACCTTACCTGAACGTCCCGAAAGCATCGCCTCAAAGCCGTCCCTGAACTGATCAACCGCAAACTCATGGGTGATCACGCGGCTCACATCCAAGCCGTTCTCCAGCATGGCGATCATCTTGTACCAGGTTTCAAACATCTCGCGGCCATAGACGCCTTTGATGGTGATGGCTTTGAACACGATGCGGCTCCAATCTACCGGAGACTTGCCGGGCGGGATGCCGAGCAAAGCGATCTTGCCGCCCATCACGAGGCTCTCGACCATCTGATCCAGAGCAACCTGATTGCCGGACATCTCAAGGCCCACGTCAAAGCCCTCTTTCATGCCGAGCTCGTGGATCACGTCCTCAAGCGCTTCGTTGCGCACGTCGACAGCGCGCACTGTCGGTACCACATGTTCGGCCAGTTTCAGACGATCTGGGTTGATGTCGGTGATCACAACATTACGCGCACCTGCGTGACGCGCGACGGCAGCGGCCATGATGCCGATGGGTCCGGCGCCAGTGATCAGAACGTCTTCGCCCAACAGATCGAAACTGAGAGCGGTGTGGACGGCGTTGCCAAGCGGGTCGAGGATCGCGCCGATCTCGTCTGGGATGCTTGCAGGCAGAGGTACGACGTTGAAGGCGGGCAGGCGCAGATATTGGGCAAAAGCCCCCTGTTCATTCACACCGATCCCACGCGTGCCGGGGTCGAGATGGAACTTGCCCGCGCGGCTCTGTCGACTGTCTGTGCCAATCAGATGACCTTCGCCCGAGCACCGCTGACCAATCGAGAGGCCCGTCACATCGCGCCCGATCTCTACGATCTCGCCCGCGAACTCATGCCCGGTGATCATGGGTGTTGGTACGGTGGCAGACGCCCAGTCGTCCCAATTCCAGATATGAATGTCCGTACCACAGATCCCAGTTTTCCTGACCTTGATCAGCACCTCATCCGGACCGATTTCCGGCACAGGAGCTTGCACCATCCAGAGGCCCGCTTCGGGATGCGACTTCTCAAGTGCTTTCATTGTGTTGGGGAGCGTCATGAGATCACCCCCAAATCCCGGCCGACTTTGCCGAAGGCTCCCAGAGCGCGATCCAGTTCCGCTCGCGTGAGGCGTGCGTTCATTTGCGTGCGGATCCGAGCCTTGCCATGCGGCACTACGGGGAAAAAGAACCCAGATACATAGACGCCTTCGTCAAACAACCGACGCGCCATTTCTTGGGCGAGAGGGGCGTCGCCCAACATCACCGGAATGATCGGATGCGCGCCGGGCAGCAGGGTAAAGCCAAGCTCCGTCAGACCCTCGCGCCAGTAGTCGGCGTTTCTGAACAATTGCGCACGCAGGTCTGCACCGTCTTCGACCAAACGGATCGCTTCAAGGCCTGCTGCCACGATGGACGGGGGCAAAGAGTTGGAAAACAAATAAGGCCGCGCGCGTTGGCGCAAGAGGTCAATCACCGGCTGAGGCCCGGCGATATAGCCGCCAATCGCACCACCCAGAGCTTTGCCCAAGGTGCCGGTCAGGATATCCACGTCGACGCCGAAGTGATCGGGCGTCCCAGCCCCTTTCGGCCCCATGAACCCCGTAGCGTGGCAATCATCCACCATCACAACCGCTTCGTACACTTTCGCGATCCGCGTGATTTCGGGCAAGTTCGCGAGGTAGCCGTCCATCGAGAACACGCCATCCGTGGCGACCATAATATGACGCGCACCCGCGGCCCGTGCCTCTTTCAACTTGGCCTCAAGATCCGCCATATCGTTATTGGCATAGCGATAGCGCTGGGCCTTACACAGGCGGATGCCGTCGATGATCGAGGCATGGTTCAGACTGTCCGAAACAATCGCGTCCTCTGGCCCCAAAAGCGGCTCGAACAAACCGCCATTCGCATCAAAACAGGCGGCAAAAAGGATTGCATCGTCTTTGTTCAGAAACCCTGCGAGGCGCTGCTCCAACGCGCGGTGAATATCCTGCGTCCCGCAGATAAAGCGCACCGATGCCATGCCGAACCCCTTAGGGTCCATGGCATCCCGTGCGGCTTTGATCAGATCCGGATGATCCGCCAGCCCCAGATAATTGTTGGCACACAGGTTGATCACCGAGCGCCCGCCGACCGAGATTTCTCCGCCCTGTGGCGAAGTGATCATGCGTTCCATCTTCATCAGCCCATCAGCTTCGATCTGGTCCAGAGTGGCAGACACATGAGTCAGGAAGTCGGTCGTCATTTGATCTCTCCAATAGCGGAATCGCGGCAAGAAAATCTGCCATAATGGAGAAATATCCAAAATACAGGATTTTGCCAAGAAAAATCCGAGATCGCGGACGCACTCAGCCTGTGGCCGCCAAAAGGAAAACTCCAAAGCGCGCACGACATTTCGGGGCCTGCTCACGTCAATGAGGGCCTGAAACGAATAAAATTGTTTGGTTTAGGTGGTTTGAACGACCAGAAGCGCGCGGGCGACGCCAATGGCTTCGATGGTGTGATCGACGTCAGCCTGATAGCGCGCGGTGTCGCCTGCCGCGACCTCTTCGGTGGCGGAGCCAGAACTCACCCGAACACGACCTTCTATCACCGTCAGATGCTCGCGCGTGCCACGCCCATGCGGGCCACTGACCAACTTGCCACCGCTGGAAAACACCAAGTCATAAAGCTCGTGTTTACCAGCATCTTCGGGCGCGCTGAGGATGCGGATATTACAACCCTCGCCGCGGTTCTCGATGGTGGGCACATTGGCAGCGCGTAGAACCTCGACCCGGTCGGTCAACTCTTGCCGATCCAAAAGGCCCGCGAAATCCACCTGTAACGCGCGGGTCAGGTTCCAGAGTGTTGCAATTGTCGGGCTGCTTTCGCCGCGTTCAATCTGGCTCACCATCGAGCGTGACACGCCCGAAAGCTTCGCCACAGCATCCAAAGACAGCCCCTGCGCCCGCCGCGCATCCTTGAGCCGCGCGGGCAAAAGATCGAGAATTTCCGTATCGGTGTTCATCTGTCTGACCTGCACGTCAAAGCGGGTTCTGTCAATGGAGTTGCGCCCCGCCGACCCAGATCTCTACGCGGTCGGACTGACCTTGAGAGTCAAGCACCGACAGGGTTGAGGCACCCGCGCCAAGGTCTGGCACATGTAGCTCGCGCGCGTATTGGCCTGACAGGACAAGGCGGTCATTGGCCAGCACCGAAAACGGTGGCACCCCTTGTCGGATCTTCAGGGTGACGCCCTCTTCAGCGGCCGTAAGCCGCGCGCCATTTGGGGGAAAGGTCAGCTCTAGCCCACCGGTGTTTTCGAACGCGGCCCGCCGTCCGCGAAAGACTTTCAGAGGCTTTGGCAAGGCTGCGTGACTTAGCAAAAGTGTCTCTGGCGGAGGCGGAGGAAAGGCCTCGATCTCGGGTTTGATCAGGCCGAAAACGTCAAACAGGACCGGCGCGGCAAGATCTCCTCCGAAAGCACCAGGGACGGGAGTGCCGTCCGGACGCCCCATCCAGACTCCGACAACATGGCGCGCGTCATAGCCGATGGCCCAGGCGTCCCGATGCCCATAGCTGGTGCCGGTTTTATAGGCGAGCTTTCCTCTCGCAGCCCCGGCGGGCACCGGGATGTTGGAAAGAATATGGCTGACGTGCCATGCGGCGGACCGGCTGATCACCTGCGCGTTTTCTTGAGTGTCTTGGGTGGCGTGATGCAAATCCACGCGCCGCCCTTCGTTGGCGAGACTTGCGTAAAGTCCGACCAGATCATGAAGCGTCACACCCACACCGCCAAGCGCCATGGCCAAACCGGCCTGACCCGAAGGTAAACGCGCTCGGACCCCCGCTGCGTTCATTTTTGCAAGCAGTCGCGCGGGGCCGATGTCTTCGGTCAGCAGGACGACGGGGATGTTCAGCGATTGTTTCAGGGCGTCTTCGACGGATATCTGCCCGCGAAACCGTCCATCAAAGTTCTGCGGCGCATAGGTGCCAAAGGCCACCGGGCGATCATCTATCAGCGTTTTCGGGTGAATCAGACCCTGATCAAAGCCCATTCCATAGACCAGCGGCTTCAGCGTCGAGCCCGGAGAGCGCACCGCCTCGGTCATGTCGACAAACCCGTCATTCTGCGCGGCGGTGTAATCTGCGGATCCAAGCGACGCGAGGACCTCTCCGGTCTGATGATCCGCCACGAGGATCGCAATCGACATGCTGGGGTCGCGTCCATGCAGAGCCTTTGCGGCCAACTCGCGTACAGCGTCTTGCAGCGTTGCATCCAAGGTCAGGCGTTGACCGTCGCCCCAATCCTCGGCCGCTATCACGCGATCCGCGAGGTGAGGCGCCAGCATGGGCAGGGCGCGTCGCTGCGTCGGCATTGGCTCTGGTGTCGAGGCTTCGGCGGTCAAAACACCACGCGCGATCATCCTGTCCAAAACATGTTCCCGCGCGGCACTGGCGTTTTCCGGAAAACGATCCGGCCTGCGCCGTTCCGGGGCTTGCGGCAGGGCGATCAGGAAGGCGGATTCTGCGGGTGTGAGCCGACGGGGTTCCTTGCCAAACCACGTCAAAGTCGCCGCTCGAATCCCTTCGATATTTCCACCATAGGGCGCGTTTGTCAGATAGAGCGACAGGATCTCGTCCTTTTCAAGCTGCCGCTCTAAGGCCCAAGCCAAACGCATCTGGCGCAGTTTCCCTTTCAGATCACCCGTGCCCGAGTTTTCCAGCAGACGTGCCGCCTGCATGGTGAGCGTTGATCCGCCCGACACAACCTCTCGGTGCCAGACCGCCTGCCAAACCGCACGCACGCCCGCCAAAAGGTCGACACCGGCGTGGGAATAGAAACGTTTGTCTTCATAGGCGATCAACATCTCCAGAAACTGAGGGTCGACCTGATCGACACGCGCGCCCAAGCGAAACAGACCCTGTTCCACCGGAAAAGCTCTCATCAACACGCCGTTGCGATCACGGATTTCAATCGAGGTATCGACAGCCAGACGCGGGATGTCCGTGGCCTCGATCCAGCGATCAAAGCCATCCCGCACCCCCGCGCCCGCAAGGACGCAGAGCAATATTGCAAGGAGAAGCCTCAGCTTCACTGGGCAACCAATAGACGACCCGTCGCCGTGCGGGCGCGGTAGCGCGGGTTATACATGTCTTCGACGCTGGCCGCGGGATGGTGGAAATCACCGGGCGACACCGCGCGCACCACATAGGCCAGTTGGAACGCCTGATCAGAGCGCCAATCGACGGCGGCCAAGAACCGGTCGCTGCGGAATTCCGTATGGGTGGCCCCATTGAGTTCCAGCCAAGACAGCTCGCGAAGGTCTCCACTGCGCAAGAGGTTCGGGTTGTCGATCTCAAACCCTGCGGGCAGAGGATCATTAACCATCAGCCGCGCGCCTCCCTTTTCAAAAGGCTTCACGCGCAGGACGGTGACAAAGCGGTCGCCCACCCGCACCAGACTTGGATCAATCGGAGCACCTTCCATCGTGAAATAATCGCGCGTGATCGCATAGCCATAGCCGCCCGCTGGAACATCGAAGGTCGGCACGCCGACGGTGGTGACGGTCACGTCGGTGGGCCGCCCGCTGGTGTTGGTGATGTCGATTGGATCGAACCAATTCCCCGCGACAGTGCGCAGGAAGGGCCCATCTATGGGCGCTCCGTTGACGAGCAATCCAGACGTCGCCGGATCCTGAACCAAAGCATGCGCCGCCATCAACGCCCATGCGCTTTCTTGCGTGGACATGGCGCGCGACGTGCTGGAAATACGCTGCGCCAGAGCATTGCGGTTCACGACTTCGCTGCCTGCGCCAACGGCGAGGGTTAACAGACCCGCCGCATCGCGCAAGTTGCTACCGTAGTCAGCACGCCACAACTGGCTCGTCTCATCCGTCGTACGTGACGCGATCTGGCGGGCCGCCGCTGCGAACATGCGGTCACTGCGCAGCTGATCCCCGTAAAACGCCAAGGCTGCGCCAAGCTGAGCTGCGGCCAGAGGCGTATCAAAGGCCTCGGCTTTCACGTCGGCATAATAGCGCAGATCACCGATAGCTGCCGCGCCTTCGCGGGTCAAGACCATCAGGGCATAGGCAATAGGGCCGCCGTCGCTGTCAAAGTCCGGCGCGAAATTTACGCGGTTTCTGAGGTTGTCCATGGCTTGCCTGAAGGCGAGCTGAGGCACGTCATAACCCTGCGCCCGCGCTTGGCTGAGGAAGTCGCTGACATAGGCGTCAAGCCACAGGTCCCCGGTGCCCGGGCGCCAAAGCCCGAAGGCTCCATTTGAGGACTGACGGGTCAGGATCTGCGCGATAGCCTGATCGACACGTTCCTGAATGCGGTCCCGGTCGCCAAATCCGAGGGCGGCGGACAGATCATCAAAATACAACAGCGGCAATGCGCCTGAGGTGATCTGTTCCGTGCAGCCATAGGGGTAGCGATCCAGAGCTGCCAAGAGGCCGGGCGCATCAAATCGCGCGAGCGGGCCTGCTGAGATGATCGAAGACGCCGTCCCCGGGCGGAGGTCTGCGAAGAGTCCCTGGTCAAAGCTCAGCGTGTCACCTGCGGCAAGCGTGAGGCGCTGGGTCGTGCTGACTTCAGGATCGTTCTGACGCACCGGTAGCGTTAGGTCTTTGGTCAAAAGCTTGCCGCCGGGCGTTGTCAGGGCGATGGAAATCAGGTGATCTCCAACACTGTCCACCGAAAGCGGGATAACCAGCTTTTGCGTCTCTGACTCTGCCAAATCCACGCCGCGCGGCGTTGTTCTAAGGTCTAGCTGAACGCCGCCTGTGGCAAAGACATTCAAGCCAACGCGCCCCGCTGGACCTTCGGCATGGGTGATGTCCAATAGCAAGCGGCTGGTGTCACCGGGTGCAAGGAAACGCGGCAAGCTGGCGCTGAGCACGATGGGATTGCGCACCAATACGTCCCGATCTGCTTGGCCGACAGCGGTGGCGCTCCAGGCCACGGCCATCAGTTTCACGGTGCCGTTGAAATCGGGCATGTCAAACGACACGTCCGCGCGGCCATCCGCGCCAACCGTGATTGGTCCCGAGAAAAACGCCACAAGCTCTTCGGTCGGTGGCGGAGACTGCAGCCCCGCTTGCGCCATCGCATCGCCGCCGGATCGCACGGCCCCCATCGCGCCGTTCATGCCATTGATCAAACGGCCATAGATATCGCGGATTTCCATGCCCAGACGGCGTTGACCAAAATAGTGCCCTTCAGGATCTGGGCTTTGAAATCCGGTGAGATTGAGGATTCCCACATCAACCGCGGCAAGGGTCACATAGGCGGTTTCACTTGCGGTGATGCCCTTAACATCGATGCCGACCGTTAAAGGAGCGTTTGGTTCCATCTTGTCTGGCGCCTCTAGGGTCACGCCCAAAAGTTTCGAACCCGGATCAACTTTGGCATAGCTCAGCCCCAAAGCGCGCGACGGGTTCAATCCGTTGTCAACGTCCATAGGGCGCACCAAGGATGCCGTCACATAGGCGCCTGCGCCCCAATCATCGGTCACCGGAATGTCGACCAAAGTCGCACCTTCGCCGACCTCGACCGTTTGCATCGCAATCAAACGGTTTGAGACCACCGACACCAAGGCCGTGCCCGCTGCACGCGGCACAATGCGCAGGCGCGCGGTGTCTCCGGGGCGATACATGTCTTTGTCCAGCGACAGCTCGAGCGTATCGGGCGTTTCACTCACGTCGGCGGGGGCATACCAGCCGGCATAGAACTCAACAGCGCTTGCGACATAAGCCCCTTCGGTGCTTTCCACCACCAGCTCGTACTGACCCCACTCCACCGGTGCCGCGATGCGCAGAGGGTCTGCCCCCAGCACGGCGTCTCCGCCTGCAATACGTTCGCGGCGGGTGACTGGCTCCCAATTCCAATTGCCGTAAAGCTGGTACCACTGATAGCGCGTATGGACGCGGTTGAGTGTCCAAGAAACCGGCTTTTCGACCCTATTTAACCCTGACTCCAGCGCGATGACTTCGAACCGAGCCTCGCCGTTTTCCGCGACGATGTCGTCAAACAGCGGTTTGATCCCGATCATGTCGCGGTCCGGGATCACCTCAGCCGAGATGCGGCGTTCCACCGGACGGCCAGAGCCCTCGGACATCCAGACCGTCAGATCTGCGACCAAAGGCTGGGCGGCGTCGACGTTGGGCAGGGGTAATTCCAAAGTGACTTGCCCAGTTGCATCGGTTCGCTCTGGGCCGAAACCGTTGGTTCTGGGGTTAAAGCGGTCGTCGTATCGGCCAAACTGATAGCCCGGATAGCCCGCCAATTCGTTTTGCGCGCGCAATGTGACTTGGCCGTCCACAGGCAGATCCGCACCCGGCGCGCCAAACAGATAGCGCGCGTCGATGGTCAGCGGAGGGCGATCCCCAAGGCGCAATGGGCCGTCAGGCAGCGTCAGCTCAAAGTCGATGCGTTCGGGGATGAAATCCTCAACCAAAACAGAATGCACGGCGAGGGCAGGGGCTTTGGTGTCAGAATAGAAACTCATGGCATAGCTGCCGCGTGGGGCAGAGCTTGCGACAGGGATTTCAAACACACGCCCACCGGCCTGGTCTTGCGTTGACACAATGCGCGTGTATTCGACGCCATCGGGGCGTTTGACAATTGCCGTTATGGGTAGGCCTTCGATGGCTTCGGCCTGATCGCCTCGCAGCAAAGCGGTCGCATAGATGGTTTCGCCCGCGCGATAGGCGCCACGGTCGGTCGCGACAAACAGATCCAATGGCGGCGCTGGTGGGCGACCCTCGACCCCTCGGTCGGACAGATCAAAGGCAGGATCGGTGAGGGATAGGAACGCCATGTCTTCGCCGTTCTCTAGCAGAAGCAGCGCAGGTGCAGCGCCGCCGGTTCCACGCGTCAGCCCTGCATCAAACCGCGCGTAGCCCGCGCCGTCGGTCATGCTTTCGGCCAGCACGCGATTGGCGCGCGACAAGAGCGTGACCTTGGTGTCCGCAAGGGCTTGCACATCAGTGAGGCTTTGGACCACAACGTGCAGCCCATCTGCGCCGCTCATGGTGGTGACGCCGAGGTCGGACAGAACGAACCATTGGGTGGCGTCGGTTTCCTCATAAGGGTCATCGCCCGCAATGGCCGCGGTCAGCGCATAGATGCCGGGAACCAAATCATTGATGATATCCCCCACCGGAAGCCGCGTGAGCATATCTTGGTTCAGCGTGTTTTCGACTTGGCCCGTTCCGGTCCAGACTGTCTCGGCGATTTCGCGATCAAAGGTGCGTTCTTGCCAGACACTCAGAGGCTGGCCGAAATAACTGTCCTGAATGGCGCGTAGTAGGTTGCGATCCGAAACTTGGCGCAGCGTGAGTTCTACTTGGTTCAGATTGACCGTTTCGATTGGGATGCCAGCATCGGGTGTGCGGGGCAGCACATAGGCGCGGCCCGGGAAACGCAGCGCAGGCGTGCGGTCTCGGACATAGAGGTTCAGCGAGATGTCGCGCACGAGGGTTTCGCCGCTTTCTGCGGGCAGGCCTTCGCGGAAGGTCAGGGTGTAGCGCTCGCCGTGAGTCAGCCCAGAGACACAAAGTTGGTTGCCCTCGGCCACCACAGCCAGCCGTTGATCCAAGCGTTTCACAAAGGGGCCATAGTCCACACCGGATTTCCGCAGCGGCTCGCTGAATTGCGCACAAATACGCGGGCTGGCGGCATCGCTGTCGACAGATGAATCTGTGATCCGGAAGCCGTACTTCGCAATGGCGTCGTTTAGGGCTGTCTCAAAGTCCAAGCGTGGTTGGGTCGCCTGTGCCAGACGCAGGGCATCGATGGAGTCTCTTCCGCGTCCCAAATCAGGCAGGATCTGCGCCATGTCGCCTAGGACCGAGGCGCGGAACGCGGGCGATGTGCCGCGCAGATACGCATTGATCATCGCGGAAAACGCACGGTTTCGATGCTTGTTTTGCAACTGGCCGTTCTCGCGGATCGACAGGTTGAGCTGCGCGTATTGCAGCCAAAGATCGGCGGAGTCCGTTTTGGCCACCGCGCCGCCCGCCCACCGCATTGCGCTGTCAAACTGACCACGGCTGCGCCTGTCGGCCATGGCGTCGATCATTTCATCTACGGTCCACGGACCAGAGGCATGCAAGCGGCCGATGCGGGTGGCGAGGTCATAGGCGGCAAAGAGATCACCATCGCCTAGAAAGTTCAGCTCTGCGCGGCGGGTCTTGGCGGCGGCGCGGACATTGGCCCGAGAGGCGAAGACTTCGGCAGAAGTCGCGCCTTCAAAAGCGTCGCGTTGATCCACGCCGGTTTTAGGAAAGCAGGCGTTTTTGGAATTGTTATAGGTGAAGGCCGCGCAGGCGGTATCTGCGAGGCAGGCGTTGATGCAGGCCTCATAGGATGTGTCAAACATCGGCGTCAGATCAGCGCCATAGAAGTCGGTATCCGGGCTGACGACGACCCATCGTTCTGGGATCAATTGTTCCTGCGCATGCGCCGCTGTCACCAGCGACAAAATCGCTAAAATCCGAACCAAAAACCGCATATTCCCCTCCGCACTACCCGAAAGAAGGTCGCACGGGTGGGTGAGTCGATCAACTCAGGCAAATATGACGACTAGGTTTCGGGGTAATCGCGCAAAAAGACCCATTTGTCGCCTTCGGACATGTCGGGCTCAAACTTATAGCCGCCAAGGTCGAAATCCTTGATCGCCTCGGCGTCCGTCAGTCGGTTCTGGATCATAAACCGCGCCATGGACCCGCGTGCCTTTTTGGCAAAGAAGCTGACGATCTTTGGTTTACCCGCCTTCAACTCCATAAACACAGGCGTGATGGCGCGCAGCTTCAGCGCCTTGGGATCAACCGCACCGAAATATTCCTGGCTTGCGCAGTTCACGAGCGTGTCTGTTTCGACCGCTTCAGCTTGCGCGTTCAGCTTCTTGGAAATCGTGTCGCGCCAGAATTCATAAAGGTTCTTGCCGCGACGTGTGGACAAGCGGCTGCCCATTTCCAAACGGTAAGGTTGGATCGCATCCAGTGGGCGCAATAGCCCGTAGAGACCTGACAGGATCCGCAAGTGATCCTGCGCCCATTTGATCTCGTCCTCATCAAGCGTCTTTGCCTCAAGCCCAATGTAGGTATCACCAGCAAAGGCATAGACGGCGGGACGTGTTAGATCTTGCGCTGGCTCTGCCTCAAAGGTTTTGAAACGATCGCGATTGAGCCGCGCCAGATCGGGGCTCAGATCCATCAGTTTCTGCAGGTTGCCCAAGGTCAGATTGCGCGCGGTCTTCACCAGCTTCACCGCCTCGTCCTGCAAAACTGGCTGCGTCAGATCCACATCCACCGGATCCCAATCCAAACGTTTCGCGGGGGAGGTGACAACAAGCATGGGCAGACCTTTCTGAGCGTTCTCTCTGATTTAGTCCGCCGCCTGCAGGACGTCCAGAAAAGCCGCGCCAAAACGGTCGGCTTTTTTGTCGCCTAGGATGCGTTTGATCGCGTTTTCGTCCTGAGGCTTGGTTTGGGCGACCTTGGCCAAGAGCGATGCCGAACAACTCAGCGGCTTGTCGATGCCGTCAGGGCCTCGGGTGAGGTCGGCTTGGACCTCGAGCAATCGGTCATACAAAGACCCTTCCGCCCGACCCGCGAGTTTGCGGCGGCTTGGGTGGAGCGCCTCGGCTTCTCCCGTGATGACTGTAAGAAAATCATCTCCGTATTTCTCGAGTTTCTTCGCGCCCACGCCACCGATCCCCGCCATTTGATCAAGGTTCAGAGGCCGTTTTTCGGCCATTTCGATCAGGGTGCGGTCGTTGAAGATGATATAGGCGGGGACTTTGGCGGCCTCGGCCAAGGCGCGGCGTTTGGCTTTGAGGGCAGAGAGGAGCGGCGCGTCCTCCTCGCTGACCAAGGCTTTGACGCGCGGGCCTTTGGAGGCCTTGCGGATCGTGTCGCGCCGTAGATTAATCGACGCTTCGCCCTTTAGGATCGGCAGGGCGTCATCGGTCATCCGCAAAGCGCCATGGCGTTCGGGATCAGGTCGGATAAGATCGTGGCCCATCATTTGGCGGAACACGGCCTGCCATTGGCGTTTGTCATATTCGCGGCCCACGCCAAAGGTCGGCAGCGCGTCATGGCCCTTTTGGCGCATCCGTTCGGTGTCATTTCCCAAGAGGATATCGATCAAATGCCCGGTGCCGAACCATTCGCCGGTCCTTAGGATCGCCGAGAGCGCTTTGCGCACGGCCTCGGTGCCGTCAAAGACCTCGGCGGGCTGATCACAGAGGTCACATTTGCCGCATTTCACTTCGGTCTCGCCGAAATATCCAAGCAGCTTGGTGCGGCGGCATTCCAAAGCCTCGGCCAATCCCAGCAGAGCATTCAGTCGTGCATGATCCGCAGCGCGACGTTCGGGCGGGGCAAGGCCTTCGTCGATTTGCGAGCGGCGGAGGCGGATGTCTTCGGGGCCAAAGAGGGTGAGCGTTTCCGCAGGCGCTCCGTCGCGGCCCGCACGGCCGATTTCCTGATAATAGGACTCGATGGATTTCGGCAGATCGGCGTGGGCGACCCAACGGATATCGGGTTTGTCGATCCCCATGCCAAAGGCGACGGTGGCGACCACAATCAGCCCATCCTCGCGCTGGAAACGGGTTTCGACAAAACGCCGATCTTCGGGATCCATACCGCCGTGATAATGCAGCGCGTTATGGCCCGCGTCCCGCAAGCCCTTTGCGAGGCTTTCCGTCTTCGCCCGCGTGCCGCAATAGACGATGCCCGATTGGCCCAGACGCGCGCCGGCGAAGTCTAGGATTTGTTTGCGGGGGGAGTCTTTGGCGGCGAAAGCCAGGTGGATATTGGGGCGGTCAAAACCGTGCAGGAAGGTGGCGGGGGCCTGTCCGTCAAACAGCCGGTTGATGATTTCCTCGCGGGTCTCGGCGTCTGCTGTGGCGGTGAAGGCCGCAATCGGCACGTTGAGCGT
This sequence comes from Cognatishimia coralii, assembly GCF_037478305.1. Classification (NCBI taxonomy): domain Bacteria; kingdom Pseudomonadati; phylum Pseudomonadota; class Alphaproteobacteria; order Rhodobacterales; family Paracoccaceae; genus Cognatishimia; species Cognatishimia coralii. The sequence goes on along the minus strand of NZ_JBBGAZ010000002.1, from coordinate 46,973 downwards.
GCGGCGCAGTTCTCCGATGCGGAGGTAATCCGGGCGGAAGTCATGGCCCCATTGGCTGACGCAATGGGCCTCATCCACGGCAATCAGAGACACGCCAATGCGACGTAGCATGCCCAAAGCAGCGCCAGAAGCGAGGCGTTCGGGCGCGATGTAAAGGAGTTTAAGGCGACCGTCTTCAATCGCCTGCCAGACCTCTTCGGTTTCCTCATCGGTATTGCCAGAGGTCAGAGCGCCTGCTTCAACCCCCGCTTCGCGCAGGGCGCGGACTTGGTCACGCATCAGGGCGATCAGGGGGGAAATGACAACGGTGATCCCGTCGCGCACCAGCGCAGGTAGTTGATAACACAGGGATTTGCCGCCACCGGTTGGCATAATCGCCAACACGTTTTGCCCAGACACAACGGCGTCCACGATCTCTTCTTGGCCGGGGCGAAACCCGTCAAATCCAAAGATATCGCGCAACAGCGTGTCGGCGGGCATGGGGTGTCCTGTAAGTGGCGTTGATCTGCTCTTACAGGAAATGAATCACATCGTGGTTAACGCGGCAAGGGCTCTGCGCCCAAAATCAGCCCGCTAAAGTAAGATCGCCGGCAGAATATAGTCCCGCAGAGAGATCACGATGATGAACGCCACCAGCGGCGCCAGATCCAGCGGGTTGGTATTGGGCAGGAAATTGCGGATCGGCGTATAGATCGGCTCGAGCAGACGGTTCAGGCCATACCAAAGCTGCGCCACGAACTGTTGGCCCAGATTCAGGACATTGAAGTTGATCAGCCAGCTCATGATGATGTGGACGATCATAATAAAGAACACCACATCCAGAATAAGCCGCAGAGGCCCGTAGATCGCCATCATTTGTCAAACTTCCTTCTTTGTCGTCTCACACACTTAGGCTCCGCAACGTCAATGCGCAAGATGCGTTGACCCTAGGGTCATTCACGCCCACATGGGCGGAAAGGAGTTTTCCAATGTACCCGTGGATTCGTCTCGTTACCCATTTCCGTTCAGCCAGCCGTCAGCCCAAGATCCGGTGGCAGGACACCCATGTGTCTCATACGATCTGCTGGCCTTGGGATTTGGACCCCTGGAACGAGTTGAACAACGGTCGAGCGCTCACGTTTTTCGACCTTGGCCGCATTGGCTGGACCGCGCGGATGGACGTGATGGAGACGATGAAAGCCAACAAATGGGGCATGGCCGTTGCCGGCAGCACCGTGCGCTATCGCCGTCGGGTGCAGATGTTTCACCGCCTAGAGCTGCGCACGCGGATCGCCGGATGGGACGACAAGTTCTTCTACTATGAGCAAGCCGCCTACAAAAGCGACGGCGAATGCGCCTTTCACGCGGTGCTGCGTGCGGCCATGACCAGCCGCCAGGGTCTTGTGCCTCCGGGCAAACTTGTCGCGGCCTTGGATCGCGGAATTGAGCAACCCGCATTGCCGGAATGGATCCAGCAATGGTCTAAGGCCGAAGACATGCGCCCCTGGCCCCCGATGAGCGATACGCCTAAAGGCGATAACCTCGCGGCAGCCTAGGAAACGGTTGCGCTAGCAACGTTTTTTCGAGACAGTCCCTGCAACAGGGGGACTGGGTATGACAGAAATTAGCTTAAAACGCCGCGTCTGGGGCTGGATGATGTTCGACTGGGCATCTCAGCCGTTCTACACGCTGTTGTTGACCTTTATCTTCGGCCCCTATTTCGCGGCGGTTGCCACGGAATTTTATATGTCCGGCGGTATGGAAGAGACTTTGGCCGACGCCCAAGCGCAGGCGGTCTGGTCGGCGATGCTGGCCTATGTCGGCTTGGCGATTGCGGTCACGGCGCCTGTTTTGGGCGCGATTGCGGACCAGTCGGGGTCCCGCATCCGTTGGATGTATATCTTCTCGGTCTTTTATGTAGTGTCGACCTACGCCCTTTGGTGGATGCTGCCGGATGGCTCCAACATGATGATCACGCTGGTGGCCTTTGGCATTGGCATGATGGCGGCGGAATATGCGCTGGTCTTTATCAACTCGATGCTGACGTCTCTGGGACCCGATGAAGAGGTCGGTAAGGTCTCTGGAAGCGGCTTTGCGTTGGGCTATGCGGGCGGCGTTGTTGCGTTGTTGATTATGCTGCTGCTGTTTGCTGAAGGTGACAATGGCAAAACCTTGATTGGATTGGATCCTGTATTGGGCTTGGACGCATCTGAACGCGAGGGTACGCGCGCCGTCGGACCGTTCACTGCGATCTGGTATGTGGTCTTTATGATCCCCTTCTTTGCCTGGGTGAAAGAGGCGCCAGCTGCGAAATCCTCGGCTGGGATCGGCGCGGCTCTGAGTGGGTTGATGCAGTCGGTGAAAAACGTCGCGAAGCGCCCAAGCCTTGCGTCCTACCTCGCGTCTTCAATGTTCTATCGCGATGCGCTGAACGCGCTTTACGGGTTCGGTGGAGTCTATGCGGTACTGGTCTTGGATTGGTCGATCACCCTGCTTGGCGTCTTTGGTATCCTGGCAGCAATCTCGGCGGCAGTGTTCACCTATATCGGTGGTCTTTGTGACAAGCGCTTTGGCCCAAAACCGGTGATCCTGTTCAATATCTGGATGCTGATCATCGTCTGCGTCGTCATTGTCGGCATGTCGCGTGAAAGCTTCTACGGGATCCCTCTGGCCGAAGGGTCTGGCCTGCCTGATCTGACCCTCATGGTCCTTGGCGCCATCATCGGAGCCTCTGGCGGCGCAGTCCAAGGGGCCTCGCGCACGATGATGGTGCGACACGCCAATCCCGAGCGCCCGACCGAAGCCTTTGGTCTTTATGCGCTCTCTGGCAAAGCGACGGCTTTCCTTGCGCCGGCCTTGATCGGCATGGTCACCTACATGACCTCCTCGGCACGTCTTGGCCTATCGCCTGTGATTGTTCTCTTCATTATTGCTCTGATCCTGCTACGCTGGGTGAAACCGGATGGGGATCGAGCAGAATGGGACGGCTCCTCAAAGGCCTAGTTTTATGTGCCGCATTGGTTGGATGCGGATCGGGTAACGAGAGTGACAGCGTGGCGGAGCCCGCCGCGCGCGCCTACACCGTGCCGCTTGAGTGGCGCGACAAGCTCGCGAAACATATCTTTGGTAAAAAACCGGTCGGGTCAGCCCAAGCGCCCGAGGCCTTTGGCAGCTATGCCAAAGGGTGCCTTGCGGGTGGTGTGGAATTGGCGGAAACCGGACCCACATGGCAGGCCATGCGTCTGTCGCGCAATCGAAACTGGGGGCATCCGGTTCTGGTGGACTACGTACAGGATCTGTCGCGCGTGGCCGCACGGCAGCCGGGTTGGAACGGGCTTTATGTGGGCGATATGAGCCAGCCGCGTGGAGGGCCTATGCTCTCAGGGCATCGCAGTCATCAGATGGGGCTGGATGTTGATATCTGGATGCGGCCAGCGGTGAATTTGCAGCTGCCTGCCAAATCGCGCGAGAGTATTTCGTCGTTCTCAATGCGTCGCGCAGCAGGCGCCTATGTCAACGAAGGCTGGAGCCGCGCGCACCACGAGATCATCAAAGCCGCCGCACAAGATCCTCGCACGGCGCGGATCTTTGTATTTCCGGGAGCCAAGGTGCGAATGTGCGATGACGAAAACGGCGACAAGACCTGGCTGCACAAGGTGCGCCCGTGGTGGGGGCATCACTATCATTTCCATGTGCGGCTGAATTGCCCGGAAGGCTCGCCCGGTTGCGTTGAACAGGATGACCCGCCAAGAGGCGATGGTTGTCAGGATGCGCGCGATTGGGTCGCGGATATTTTGAACCCGCCGCCACCGGATCCGAATGCGTCAAAACCAAAGCCGCGCAAGGAATTGGTCCTGGCAGATTTGCCAAACCAATGTGTGGGTGTGTTGCAGTCCAACTAAGCCATTTACGCTTTGCGCAGCACTTTGCCCAAGAAAGCGTAACTTTTGGTTAACACCCTTTATCCTGTGTGAAAAATCCGTAACGCCACATTATTTTGTTTTGACATCTAAGATTTCTGTGGCACGCTGAAGATACGCGAAACAATCTGAAAGGAGGTGCCCATTGTCTAGAGAAGCTATGGAGAACGGTGTCGGAACAGTCCGGAAGGAGTGCAGCTAAGGCAGCCCTTGGCTGAACAATAGTCGGATTGGTCGCTGCCTAACCGGCGCACCTCCCTACATCTCGAAGGGCTTTTCCACGCGGGGAGAAGCCCTTTTCGTTTGCCGGTTTCCATCTTTTGCGAAAGGCCCCAAAATAGCGTCATGTTGCGCGTCACAGACGATATCACAATTGAGGACTGGGAAATCACCGAACAGTTCATTCGGGCCTCGGGGCCGGGTGGTCAGAATGTGAACAAAGTCTCCTCGGCTGTTGAGTTGCGGTTTGAGGCTGCGCGGTCTCCGAACTTGCCGCCGCAGGTGAAGGCGCGGTTGAAGCGCTTGGCGGGGCGGCGCTGGACCAAGGACGGCGCGTTGATCCTGCAATGTGACGAAACCCGCTCGCAGGTGCGCAATCGCGAGATCGTGCGCGAGAGGTTGGCGGCTTTGATCGAAAAGGCGCTGGTTGCGCCGAAACGTCGGATCAAGACTAAGCCGACCTATGGGTCGCAACAACGGCGGCTGAAGGCCAAAAAGGTACGCGGAGAGGTGAAAGCCCTGCGCGGTAAGGTTGGCGACGAGTAGGGGCTTTGCCCCCTTGGGCTAGCGCCCAATTCCCCCAGGATATTTCGGCAAGAGAATGAGCTTTAAGTCTTCTGCCCGCGCCACAAAATGAACAGGCCTGAGGCGACGATCATCAGCGACCCCCAGATCATTGGCGCGGTCAGGCTTTCGCCAAAGACGAAGATGCCGAGGGCGAGACCAAACAACAGTCGCGAATACCGAAACGGCGTCACAGCCGAAACCTCACCGGTCCGCATGGCACGCATCAGAGCTGTATAAGCGATGACGCCGACGCCGCAGGCGGCGGCCATGAGCAGGCCGGTTTCTAATCCGACTTCGACAAATGGTGTGTTCTCATAGACGGCAAATAGGGTACCGGCGGCGATCAAGGCAAAGAAACCGTAGAGCCCGAGGATATTGGTGCTGAGCGAGGCAGGGGCTGCGCGGCTGGCGAGGTCTCGGCCCGCAAAGCCGAGCATACCGAGGACCGCGAGGATGGAAAGCGGCGTAAAACTCTCGCTGCCGGGTTGGATGATGATGATGACACCAGCAAGTCCCAGAAAGATCGCACCCCAACGACGCCAGCCGACGGTCTCGCCAAAGAGCGTCGCCGCTGCGCCGACGACGACGAGCGGTGTGGCTTGCAGGATCACTGTGGTCGACGACAAAGGCGTGAGCACGAAAGCAAGCGTATAGAACAACCGCCCAAACACCTCAAAGACTGCGCGGATCAGCATCGGTCGCGAGGTGACCTCTTTGGGGACGAGAGGCGTACCTTGCCGACGGGCCAGGGCTGCGAAGATGAACGCGCCGCCGGCTCCGAACAGGACGAGGACCTGGCTGACGGGCAGGGTGGAGGCCGCCGCTTTCAGCAAAGCATCCTCAATGGCAAAGAGAGCCATGGCCGCGATCATCCAGATGCTGCCGATCAGGTTGGCGCGTTGAGCAATCATATTGATTTAGAGAACCTTGATCACCGATTTATCGATGCCCAGCATATAGCCGCGCCGCGCGATGTTTTTGACCAAAAGCTCGCTGACCATCTGATTGCCCAAAGCGTCGCGCAGACGTTTGATGCGTGTAGCCCCTGCCGCTTCTTCGCAATCGGCCTGGGGTTTGCCTGATATGATCGCCTCGAGTTCGATGCCAGACAGCACATCGTCATCCATCCGCGCCTCGGCCAGAATCGAAAGGGTTTCCAGTGCAGCGTCTGTCAGTTTGAAGCCCATATTGTTCAAATAGACCTTCTTTTCGTCGCGGCTGATCAGCAAAGAATTCACCTGAATGCCGGACTTCTCGATCTGAGCCATGCGCCGGTTCATGGCAATCAACATCACAAGGAACACAAGTGCTGCGATCATCATGCCTGTGGCAAAAATCAGCAGGACAAAGATCACCATACGATAGCTGGACAGAATCGCGGCAAAGGCTGTGCCGGATTGCGCGAGGATCTCCAGCAGCTTTAGCTCCGCCTGTTTGGTCAGATCATCGTTTTCGACAAACAGCCGTTCGACCCGCATGTTAAACGCGTTGGCGTCCGGCAGCGTCAAAAGCAAAACCGCGCCGGCCCCCGCAAGAATCACCACAATCGCGATAATCCCAAAGGTGACGACGCGCCCGCCGATCTGGCGCGATTCAATAGCGGAGATAGAACTGTCCTGCATCGCTTTGTCTCTCCTGAAGTCCGGATGAGTCAAAGACTGACAGAACATTAAGCAAAACCCAACCGCCCTGTGTCAAACGAAGCCTCAATTCTTGAGTAGCATTCGCTTTCGTGCAGTCGCCGCGCACTTCGGCCACCCCATAATGGAGCTTCAGCGGGTTGTCCTGCTTGGCTTTATAGTCGGCAAAACACGCCGCATGGGCGGGGGAGGACAAGGCCAGTGTGGCGGCCGTCAGACATATGAGAGCTGTGGTTTTCATGGCTAAGACATTGGGTGAAGTAGCTTGGTTATTCAATATCAACGCCGCGATTCACGCGTGTTATCCGATATCATTGTGGTGTTATTGCCTGACTTTCGGGGGTCGGGCCAGTGTCGGCTCATCAGGTCGCAACCTTCTGCTGAACGCGGCCACTCAGTTTGAACACGACACGCAACAAGACCCTCGAAAGGAAACCCTTATGTCCCGTAAGTTTATCTCTTCCATCATGATCGCCGCCATCGCTGCAACCTCCCTCTCTTTCTCTGCAGCGCCTGCAAAGGCAAATGACGATCTCGCGAAATTCCTGGTTGGCGCAACCGCGCTGGTGATCATCGGCAAAGCGATTTCCGACAACAACCGCCATCGTCAGCCCGTTGCAGTGACCCCGACCAACCCAAAGCCACCACGCGTGCATAAACCACGCCGCTATGCGCTGACCGCTGCCTGTGTACGTCGCCACAACACATACGACGGCAAGGTAAAGGTCTTTGGTCAGAAATGTCTGCAGAAACACTACCGCTATGCTGACAGCCTGCCACGTCACTGCAAAGTGCGTCTGGCCACCACCAAAGGCACCAAGCGCGGCTACTCCATCCCCTGCCTGCGCAACGAAGGCTACTACATCGTCAGCAGCAAATAAGATATCGAGCACTCGGGGGCGGTCCCTTGCATCCCCAATAGCAATGCCCCCGATGAAAACCGGCGCCCCTCGGCGCCGGTTTTTTGTTGCGCTTGGGGGATGGATTGGCTTTCAAGAGGACCATGAGTTTACCGGACTACCATCTCGAAGAACTGGCCATCCTGCGCGGCGCAACTGTCGTGGCGGGTGTGGACGAGGTCGGGCGCGGGCCTTTGGCCGGGCCGGTCATGGCTGCCGCCGTGATCCTGCACCCTGATCGTATTCCCGAGGGACTGAACGATTCAAAGAAACTCGGCAAAAAACGCCGCGAGGCGCTTTATGATCAAATCCTCGAGGTCGCAGATGTGGGGTTTGGCGAGGCCTCGGTCGCAGAAATTGACGAGATCAACATCCTAAGGGCCAGTCATCTGGCGATGGTGCGTGCGGCTCAGAACCTGTCAGGGCGGCCTGATTATGTGCTGGTGGATGGCAAAATGATCCCGCGCGGGCTGAATATTCGGGCCGAGGGCGTGGTCAAAGGCGACACAAAAAGTGTTTCAATTTCAGCGGCTTCAATTGTGGCGAAAATAAGGCGCGACCGATTGATGGAGTCTTTGGCGCAACAGTTCCCCGGATATGGCTGGGAAAGAAACATGGGATATCCCACCAAAGAGCACAAATCTGCGCTCGTCAGCCTGGGGATAACCCCACATCATAGGCGTTCTTTTAAGCCTGTACACAACATATAGTGGCAAGCAAAAAACCTAACCCGCTGATTCAAAAAAGAAATTGACGCGGGACTCGTCATGACTCATCCTGTGGATAACCAAAGAGCGCAAAAGCGCCGGTTATATTGAGGCAAGACATGACGAATAAACCCGTGAAAAAGGGCGCTCCTGCGCCCTCGTTGGATGCTGTGTTGAACACGATCCAATCTGGCGACTGCATCGAAGTGATGAACAGTCTACCTGAAAACTCTGTTGATCTGATCTTCGCAGACCCGCCCTATAATTTGCAGTTGAAGGGTGAATTGCACCGTCCGGACAATTCCAAAGTGGATGCGGTAGATGATCACTGGGACCAGTTTGACAGCTTTGCGGTCTATGATCGGTTTACCCGCGACTGGCTGTCTGCTGCCCGCCGGATACTCAAGCCAAATGGCGCGATCTGGGTGATCGGTTCCTACCACAACGTCTTCCGCATGGGCGCTGAGCTGCAGAACCAGGGCTTTTGGATCTTGAACGACGTGGTTTGGCGCAAGTCCAACCCGATGCCGAACTTCCGTGGCAAACGTCTGACCAACGCGCATGAGACGCTGATCTGGGCATCGAAATCCGAAAGCGCGAAGCCGACCTTCAACTACGAAGCTCTGAAAGCGCTGAACGAAGGCGTGCAGATGCGTTCTGACTGGGTGCTGCCGATTTGCACGGGCCACGAGCGTTTGAAAGACGAAAACGGCGACAAGGCGCATCCGACGCAAAAACCTGAGAGCCTGCTGCACCGAGTGCTGATTGGCACGACCAATCCCGGCGACGTGGTGCTGGATCCGTTCTTTGGCACAGGCACGACCGGCGCGGTTGCTAAGATGCTCGGCCGGAATTTCATCGGCATCGAGCGCGAAGAGACCTATCGCAAGGTCGCCACCAAGCGCATCAAGAATGTGCGCAAGCTCGACAATGAAGCGCTGGAAGTCAGCCAAAGCAAACGTGCACAACCGCGCGTGCCATTTGGCCAACTGGTTGAACGCGGCATGCTGCGTCCGGGCGAAGAGCTATATTCCCTGAACGGGCGTCACACTGCCAAAGTGCGCGCCGATGGGACGCTGGTTGGCAGCAAGGACAACAAGGGCTCGATCCACCAGGTGGGTGCGGCCTTTGAAGGCGCGCCGAGCTGCAATGGCTGGACCTATTGGGCCTATAAGTCCGAGGGCAAGAAGGTGCCCATCGACAACCTACGTCAACAGATCCGGGCTGAGATGTAGTCCAGCCCACTCAAGATCCGGTGGGTACACATCGGAAAAGAATGTACCGCCAGTGTCCAAAGGCCATCAGGCCTGCGGCACGGACGACTTCGCCCCGCCTTTTGGCGGGGCTTTTTTATGCGGGTCGGGGCTTTGCCCCCTTGGCCTGCGGCCTGGGCTCCGCCCGTTCGACCCTCAAAAGCTCCTCGAGCTTTTGCTGGACGGGTCTCACCCCAGAGTATTTTGATCAAGATGAAAAGAGATGGAAGCCTAGAGCATTTTGCGCATGCTGAGCCGACCATGGACGACCTTGGCCCCAAATCTTTCATAGAAGCGGATGCCGTCTGCGTTGTCGGATTTCACGTGCCAATCTATGCGGCAGGCACCTGTTCGGTTGGCATAGGCTTGAACCCACTCCATCAGAGCCCGCCCGATGTTCTGACCACGCGCCTCTGGGAGGACGAAAAGCTCTTTTAGATCGATTTGCGTCCAGTTATCCGGGCGTGGGTCGCTAATCGAAGTGACGCGTGCGACGGCGACGAGACCGAGCGAGCGCCCGTCAGTTCCCCAGGCAATGATGAGGTCATGAGGCGTCTCTTCATCAAGCAAACGCTTGATGTGCCGCGCACATGTGGCGTCATCTGGTGCCGCGGCGTTTGGCGTTTCATGCGCGTAGAGAGCTTGAAACAGTGGCTCCAAGGCAGCAATGTCACTCGGTTGGGCCAATGCGACATGGGATAGTTTCGATTGCGACATCGTCTATCTCGGCATGGGCGTTTGCGCTTTGTTGTAGGCGGTCCAGTCTTCAATCTCGGGGTAGAACTGTTTGCGCCAAGCCCGAACGCGCGGGTTCATCACGCGCCGCCAGATGGGTGGCATCATCGCGACCATTGTCATGATCGGATAGCCATAGGGCAGTTGGGGTGCTTCGTCCTCGGTGTAGTTTTGCAAAAGCGGGAAGCGGCGGTCGGGTTTGTAGTGGTGGTCCGAGTGGCGCTGCAGGTTGATCAGCAGCCAGTTCGAGGCCTTATGCGCTGCGTTCCAGCTATGGCGGGGTTTGACGTGTTCGTATTTGCCATCGCCTAGGTGTTCGCGCGTGAGGCCATAGTGTTCGATGTAGTTCACGAGCTCCAATTGCCAGATCGCGATCCAGGCCTGCCAGAGGAACAAGGCGACTCCGAGCCAGCCTGCGAGCCAGAAGGCGAGCGCTAGGGCGAGGGCTTGCAGGATGAAATAGCGCCAGAAGGGGTTCCCGAATGTCCAAACGGGCCTTTTCTTGCGTTCGAGCATGGCTTTTTCAGCACCCCATGCAGAGCGAAGCGTGGTCCAGATCACGCGGGGAAAGACGCGGTGGAAGCCTTGGTTGTAGCGCGCTGTCACCGGATCGCGCGGGGTGGCGACGTAGCGGTGATGCACCAAAAGGTGCTCAGAGCGGAAATGCGAATAGAGCACCATCGCGAGGAGAATATCGCCGAGCCAGCGCTCCCATGCGGGCTTTTGGTGCATGAGTTCATGGGAATAGTTGATCCCAACGGTCCCGGTCAGAACGCCAACGCCAAAGAAGAGGCCGATGAGTTCCCATGTGCCTAGATGATCCGTTGAACCCACGTATGCCAGAAGCCCAAAGAGCGTTCCGGCCTGTAGAAAGGGCCAGAGGATTGTGATCAGGCGGTACCAAAAGATCGTGCTGTCTTCGGTCTGCGGGTCCGCGTTTTCCAGATAAAGCCCGGTGAAAGCATCCAAGAGCGCAAAGAGATACCACGTGGCCACAGGCACAGCGATCAGCCACCAGCCGCCTTTGATCGCGCCCATCCACGCCAAGGGCACCAGAATAAGTGACGACCAGAAAGGGAGTGCGCTTTGGAGTTTGCTCAGCTGCGCCTTGGGGATCATGGGGGTGATCTCTCGTTGATGCGGGTTGGGGCAACTATGGCGAGGCCCGTGCCCCGTGGCAACGTTTCAGAGGTCTTTCGTTAGGTAAAAGGCTTTGCGGAACACGGTTGGGAGGTCTGAGGGGCGGAAATCGGCCAGCTCGATAAAATCGCCCTGTTTGGGTTTGCGATCCATCGGAACCAGCGCGGTTTTGACGGTCAGGCGTAGGTGGAAATGTGTGAAAGTATGGCGGGCTTCGGTCGGAAGCTCTTTCCATTCCGCGCGGATAGGGAGTTGGTGATCTGGCACTGCGGTTTCGGCCCAGTCAGATCCGGGCCAGCCGAGCATGCCGCCTAACAGTCCTTGGTCTGGGCGGCGTTCCAATAGGTAGGCTCCGTCGACACGGCGGGCGATATAGACGGTTCCTAGGCGGATCGGTTTGGGTTTCTTAGGTGTCTTTTTGGGCAGCTCAGACGCTGTGCCTTGGATGCGGGCGCGGCAGGCGCTGCGCCACGGGCAAATTCCGCAAGCGGGGTTCTTTGGTGTGCAGATGGTCGCGCCAAGGTCCATGACGGCTTGGGCATAATCTCCGGGGCGCTGATCTGGCGTCAGAGCGTCGGCGAATTCTGTCAGCGCAGGTTTGGCGGCGGGCAACGGCGTGTGGTGATCGTAGATCCGCGCCATGACGCGCTCGACGTTGCCGTCTACGACTGTGGCCTTGCGATCAAAAGCAATCGAGGCGACAGCGGCGGCGGTATAGGGGCCGATGCCGGGGAGGTCGCGTAAGCCTGTCTCTGTGTCAGGAAAAACCCCATCCAGTTCATGCGCCACAACGCGCGCGCATTTCAGCAGGTTTCTGGCGCGGGCGTAGTATCCAAGACCGGCCCATTCGCCCATCACGTCTTCGTCGCGGGCGTTGGCAAGGTCTGTGACTGTGGGCCAGCGCTCTGTGAAGCGCAGGAAATAGTCTTTGACCGCGGCAACGGTGGTCTGCTGCAGCATTATCTCAGACATCCAGATTCGGTAAGGATCTGGCATGATGCCCGACTGACGCTCCGCAGGCCCCACGCGCCAAGGCATTTTGCGGGCGTGCCGGTCGTACCATTCCAAGAGGTCCGCGGCTTTTGGCTGGTCACGCAACTGTTATTCCCTCAGTATGCTGCTGGCGCTGGCCTATCTGGCCCGTGGCACTAAGATAGCGCCAGCAAGAAACATGCAAGGGGTCTCATGCAGAGGCGGTCTCGAAAAGGCTTTCAACGTACCTCATCGCTTTTGCGGGACCGGATCCGCAAGGCGGGCGAGACGCGTGGGTTTGCCGTGACTCGTGTGTTGACCCATTGGGCCGAGATCGTCGGGCAGGATATGGCTGCGATCTGTAAGCCCGTGGATGTCAAATACGGCCGCCAAGGGTTCGGAGCCACTCTGACCGTGCTGACCACCGGCGCGCAGGCCCCGATGCTGGAAATGCAAAAGGAAAAACTGCGCGAGAAGGTGAATGCGGCATACGGCTATAATGCCATCACGAAGCTGCATATCACGCAAACCGCGCCTATAGGCTTTGCTGAAGGGCAGGCGCAGTTTGCCGCCGCCCCAAAACCTGCTGAAAAAACCATCGATCCCGAGGCCGCAAAAGAGGCTCAGGCCATGGCCGCACCTGTTGGGGATCAAGACCTGCGAAAGGCGCTTGAACGTCTGGCGGGTAACGTCCTATCCAAAGAAAAATTCAAAGGTAGATCTGAATGAACCGTATGATTCCTCTGGCGATTGTTGTCGCCGCGATTATCGCCGCTGGGGCGTATTTCCTGATGCAGGGCAATGTGACTGAGGTGGAGGTCACGCAGATCGAAACCCCTTCCGAGCCTGAAAACGCCGACGCGGCAGCATCGGCCATTCCTGACATGGTGCTCGGCGATGCAAATGCGCCGATCACGATGATCGAATATGCGTCTTACACCTGCCCACATTGTGGGTCTTTCCACCAGAACACCTATCCGCAGCTGAAGGCGGATTATATCGACACGGGCAAAGTGAAATTTGTTTTCCGCGAGGTTTATTTTGATCGCTTTGGTCTTTGGGCGTCCATGATTGCGCGGTGTGGTGGTCAGGAACGCTTCTTTGGCATCACGGATCTCATGTTCAAAACCCAGGCAGAGTGGACCCGCGCCGGTGAACCGGTCGCAATTGCGGATGAGTTGCGCAAGATCGGTCGCATCGCAGGTCTGAACGACGACGAACTGAACGCCTGCCTGCAGAACGAAGAAAGCGCGCAGACTTTGGTCGAGTGGTTCCAGACCAACGCGGCGCGGGATGATATCAACTCGACACCGTCTTTCGTGATCAATGGCACGAAATACGGCAACATGAGCTATGCCGAGATGAAAGAATTGCTGGACGGTATGCTGTAAGCATCTGAGCAATTCAAAGTCATGCGCCCGGGCCAGTCCCGGGCGTTTTCATTTAAGGAGCCTGTTCAGCAGGGCGTCGATCTCTTTCCAGTCTTTGACCTCTAGCCGAACCGGAAGGGTCAGGACCTTGCGCCTGTACGCGGTGGGCAGGCGTACCGCGTCTTTTTCGGTTGTCACCAATTGAGCCCCCAGCCGCGCAGCATCTGCTTCCATCCGTTGCAAAAGCGCGGTTGTCAGAGGTTGGTGGTCGTCCAAAGCGTGGGTTTCAAGAACCGTTGCCCCTTGCGCGCGTAGCGTTGCGAAGAACTTCTCGGGATACCCAATGCCTGCAAAGGCCAAGAACGGCGTCGCGGTCCAGTCCATTCCGGTCTGCAAAGGCACAAGTTCCGCGCGGGCATGGGACAATTTCACCACTCCACCCCAAAACGTATCAAATCGCGTTTGCGCAGCGGCGTTTCCGATTGTCAAAAGCAGGTCGCCTCGCGCAAGACCCGCACCGACAGGTTCGCGCAAAGGGCCAGCCGGGATGCAAGAGCCGTTGCCAAACCCGCGCTGGGCATCTGCGACGATGATGCTGGCATCCTTATGTAGGCTGGGATTCTGAAACCCGTCGTCCATCAGGATCAGGTCGGCGCCTGCTTCTTGCGCCGCCCGCGCGGCCTTGGTGCGATCCGCGCAGACCCACGTCGGTGCGAATGCGGCAAGCAGCATGGGTTCATCCCCGACTTCGCGCGCGGAATGTTTTCGTTCATCTACCCGCGTCAGGTCTTTGGCTGAACCGCCATAACCGCGTGAAATGACATGCGGGGTCAGCCCCTTGGACTGCAGGTATTGAATAAGAGCGATCGCTGTGGGCGTTTTGCCCGTTCCGCCTGCATTCAGGTTGCCAATGCACAGAACAGGAACTTCTGCGGTATATGTCGCAGGCTGCGCTACACGCCGTGCCGTCACGCTGCCATAGAGCCATCCAAGCGGGCTGAAGGCGACGCGACCCAGGTTAAAGCGCCCGGGCTCTAGGTTCCAGAATGCTGGCGGCCTCATGTTTGGCTCTCCGCCTGTTCGATTGCCGTGCTGATATCAGAGACGATCTGATTGATCACCCCCGCGCCTTGCGACACTGTATCCCATCCAGCATGCACCATCATTGCGACCTTATCGGGTGCCATCAACTCTTCAAGGGCGCGCACGAGCGCCGGGGCATTTTGTACGACTTTCGCAGCATGTGCATTTGCAAGCCGCGTGTAGGCATTGAGGTGATTATGTACGCTCGGCCCATAGAGCACAGCCGAGCCCAATGCCGCCGCATCAAATGGGTCTCTCCCGCCGTGGCCTGGCTTCAGGGATGACCCGACAAAGGTGATCGGGGCGATGCGATAGAAGAGTCCCAATTCTTTGGGGTTTTCGGCCAAAAGGATGTCGGTCTTTTCGCTGGGAAACTCTCCGTCGTCCCATTGGGCCACATGCAAGCCCATGTCTTTGGCTTGCGTCAGAAAGCCTTGCGCATCCTTTGCGTGATCCGGCACAAGGATCATCAGCATGCGCGGAGACAGGCGGCTGATGCTGCGTTGTGCATCAAGGATCAGGGGCAGTTCGTCTGGTTGCACCCGTGCCGCAAGCCAGCAGGGGCGGGCAATGAGGGTCTCACTAAGGGCCTCCAGATCGTCCGCGTTGCAGGGAAGCACGGGATTTTCTTCGATCAAAGTGCCTGTGACCGTCACAGGAGTCACCCCGCGCACCAGCCGCGAAATGCGTTTGGCCGCCGCGTCCTCGCGGGCGAAAATATGGTTGAACATCTGCAAAACAGCGCGGGTTGGGGAGGGAAGCCAACGCGAGGCCCGCAGCGTCAGGATTGGGTCATCGCCATCAATCAAAAACATCGGAGCGCCCGTGTCATGGGTCGCCTGAATAAGCCCGGCCCGCAGTTCATGACCCATCCAGATGGCACAATCCGGGGCCCAATGGTTCAGAAACGCCTGAATATCGCTTGGATGTTCGGACGGCGCGGATGTGCAGATCGCAATCTCTTCTAGTCCGCCGGGGCAGTCAGCTCCGTGTGGGATCGTCAATAGCAACTGCGCTTCAATTTGCGCGGCCAGGCGTTGCCCCAGATCCACCAGCGCGGTTGCGCGAGACACATCGTTGCAATGCAGCCAAATCAAATACCCTGCGGGCCGCTTTTGGGACAGGTCCAGCGGGATTTTCCTCTCTCGGCGGGCCAGCGCCAGATAGGTCGTCAAGGAAAGCGGTTTGGCCATGTGAGGAGACTGCCCAGAGAAGTTTTGCCAAAGACTATGCCGTCATGCGGCGTCCCACAAGTTCAGGTCGCCAGAGCGTCGCGGATTTGCGCATGCAAGGACGCGTTCGCTCCGATCATGCCGGGCAGACGTGGGTCTGGATTGTTGAACCGGAGGGGCTCTCCGTGTTTGTCGCTGGTCAAAGCGCCCGCTTCTTCAAGGATCAAAACACCCGCTGCGATGTCCCATTCCCACGTGGCCCGCAGCGTTAGCATCGCGTCAAACCGGCCCTGAGCCACCAAAGCGAGCCGATAGGCAAGCGAGGGGCGATGGTTGCGTGTCACATCAGGCACGCGGGTCCAATGGCGGGGTTCAAAGCTGGGCCGTGTCGCCAGAATATTCGCGCCGGTCAGGGTGTCGCGCGTGCTTGGCGTGATCGGAGTACCGTTTAGGAAAGCGCCTTTGCCCTTGGCTGCCGCATACATCAGACCGCGTTTTGGCAAATAGACCACGCCTGCGGTGATCTGGCCGTGCTCGGCGATGGCCAGCGAATGGGCCCAGGTGTCAGAGCCTTCGATAAAGCTGCGCGTGCCATCAATCGGGTCGATTATAAAGATCCGCTCGGCCTTTTGGCGATCCGCTTTGGGCGCGGATTCCTCGGACAGCCAGCCATAGTCAGGCCGCGCCTCGCGCAACTCGACCTCAAGCATCCGGTTCACCGCCAGATCGGCAGCCGTCACCGGCCCTGCGCCGTCCTCTTTGTCCCATGTCTCATAGGACGAGCCATGAAAGCCCGTCGCAATGCGGCCGGATTCCTTGGCAGCGGCGATCAGAAGGTCGAGATCAGTTTCCGGCAAGGGTCAGGCCTTCGACACGCAGGCTGGGGACAACGCTGGACAGATGACGCCGCGCGTCATTGGCGGGCGTCAGAGTTTTCAGCATGTCTTTGAGGTTGCCTGCAATGGTGCATTCGTTGACGGGATTGACGATCTCTCCGTTCTCAACCCAGAAACCTGTCGCCCCACGTGAATAATCACCTGTGTTCGGATTGATCGTGGAGCCAATCATCGAGGTCACAAGAAGCCCCGTGCCCATCTCCTTAATCATTTCTTCCCGGCTTTGCGCGCCTTGGGTCAGGGCCAGGTTCCACGATGTCGGAGACGGTGGTCCCGACACGCCGCGTGCCGCGCTCGCGGTGCTTTGCATGCCCATTTTGCGCGCGTTTGCCAGATCCAGAGTCCAGCCAGTGAGCACACCGTTGTCGACAATGGTGCGTTGGCGCGTCGGCAGGCCTTCGGCGTCAAAGGGACGAGAACGCGCAGTGCGCGCACGATGCGGATCTTCGATCAGCGACAGGTGTGTTGGTAGGACCTCGGCTCCGAGATCATTCAACAGCCAGGAACTGCCCCGCGCAATGGCGGCTCCGTTGATCGCGCTCATCAAATGGCGAATGAGCGAGCCAGAAACCCGTTCATCAAAAATGACCGGATAGGCACCCGTCGGTGGGCGTTTCGGGTTGCGGCGCGACAGGGCGCGTTCGGCAGCGCTTGCGCCGATGCTGCGCGGGTCAGCTAGGTCGGATTGAAAGATGCGCGAGTCATAGTCGTAGTCGCGTTCCATCTCGGCGCCCGTGCCAGCGATGGCCACGCAGGATACTGCGCGGTCGCTGCGGGCATAGCCGCCGGAAAACCCGTTGCTGGCCGCCAAATGGACGTCGGTGCGGCCATAGCCCGCCGAGACCGATTGCACCTGTGAAATACCGTCATAGGCCAAGGCCGCCGCCTCGGCGTCCGCCGCGTCTTGCTGAAGCGCCGCCGGGTCAGGCTCTCCGGTCGGATCGCAGAGCTCTAGCGCGTCGATATCCCAATCCGTTGCGATCTCTGATGGATCCGCCAGTCCGATATAGGGATCGTCAGGCGCCTCGGCCGCCATCGCGACAGCACGTTCAGCCATGGTGCGCAGGGTTTC
Source organism: Cognatishimia coralii (assembly GCF_037478305.1). NCBI lineage: Bacteria > Pseudomonadati > Pseudomonadota > Alphaproteobacteria > Rhodobacterales > Paracoccaceae > Cognatishimia > Cognatishimia coralii. The sequence continues at coordinate 29,349 of NZ_JBBGAZ010000002.1, read as the reverse complement.
TTCGCGCACGTCCGAGGTCGAGATATTTGCTTGCTTCTGACCAATCATGACGCGCAGGCCAAGATCGGTTGCCTCTGAGCGTTCCGCGTTTTCAAGCGCACCGCCGCGGACGTCGATTGACAGGGACGTGCCACGAACAGCCATCGCGTCCGCGGCATCCGCTCCGGCCGCTTTTGCCAGATCCAGTAGCGTCTCGCTCAGCTGTTGAAGTGTCTCGCTCATAATGCCTCTCCGCGCCTGTTGCTCTTGAGTTAGACCTCGGGGCCACATGACTCAAGGGGCAGGCACCTTGGGGCCACGAAAAAGGCCGCCCTCACACGGGGCGGCCCACCTGATTTTTCACGAAAATCAGCGCAGACGCTGACCATTCGCCAGAACATGGCCCTCGCCGTTTACTTCAAGACGTGAGTTCAATTCATCCTCACCCGGACCCGCCACGGTGAACAGACCCATCATCATGCGCGCGCCCATGGCGTCGCCTTCAGAGACAAGGCCCATAGAGATCAGGCTGTCCAAAAGCTGATTGCCGCCCAGCAGGCGGAAGTCCGCAGCCCCTTCGGGACGTGGGAAGCCGTCAAAGCTGTCCATATCGGAATTGTCAAAAGTGAAATCGCCCGCACCGGTCAGTTCTGCCCCCGCAAAGGACACCTCCAGATCTGTCAGGGTCAGGGATTCCAATGTCCCCGGAACGTCGTCGTTTTCAAAGAATTCCGGATTAAACGCACCCATCATAAGTTTGGTGGTGCCTTCTAGCCCAAGGCTGACCGTGGCCGGACCACGATCCAAGGCCGCGCCCGGATCAAAGATGTTCCACAACAGATCCGGGACCATCAGATCAACAAAAGCGAAATCCATAAAGAACGCTTGCGGCTCGGCACTCTCGGCCAATGGCAAGGAGAACGCCAGAGAGGCCTCACCGATCTCTGCGGAAATCGGCAGCGGAATTTCTTCGCCAAAGACGTTGAAGCTTGCATCAAAGCTGCTCATTGAGGCTTCGAACACGTCACTGTTGAACAACAATCCGAAGGAACCAGAAGAGGAGGAGGATTGAGATGAGAACGGACCATTTCCGTCATTGCCCGACATGCTGGTTTCCGATGCCCCTTGGGTCATCTCAATCGCGATATTCAGCTCGTCGTTAAAGATCGATGCAGGATCTTCGACGTCGATGTTTTCCGAAATCGAGAAAGCAGACTGCATGCGCAAATCTTCGATTGTTGCCGCGGTGACAAAGCTGCCCTCGTCCTCAGGCGCAACAAAGCGGATGTCATAAGAGACGTTGTTATAGCGCACGTCTTGCTCAATCGATGTCAGGCCCTGCGTTGCGATATTCACCAGACCGGTCATGCCCGTCACGGTGACATCGCCTTCGATCTGGGCACCGATGGCTTCCAGCGGTTCTCCCTCAACGAGGACTTCACCAACAGAATAGGTCAGGGAGGCTGCGGAATATGTATAGGTGATGTCATCTGGATCACCTGAGGCAATCGTCGACAGACCCGTGTGTGCCACATCGATGCTGGCTTTGGTGTCCGGCCCGCCGTCGCCTTCAAGCAAAGCGGTGAATTGCATGTCCGCGCCATACTTGAGTTCGACAGTGCCGTCGCCTCGGCTGACAAAATCCATGTCAGGGAAGATGAGCGTGATCGTGCCGTCTTCTTCGGGGATTTCGAACGACACCGTGAGGTCCGTGATGAAGATATCATCGCCAGAGCGTTCTTCAGTGGCCTTAATGTCCAGATCAAAGCCGGACAGATAGCTCTGCCAGCTGCCCCAAACATCGTCCGGTGTAATGTCGGCAAAACTAGGCGTCGCGATGGCAGCCGCAAGTACGGCAATCGCGCCGCGTGAAACATAAGATTGGGTCAAAACACGTCCCCTCCAGTAACTCGTTAACCCCAATGTCGGATGTGGGCGGGAGCGGGTCAAGGGTGGACCCTGTTACGCAAGCTGCTTATCCTGCGACCAGCCGCAGTTCAGGAGGGGTGAAATCATGGATATGCAGGGAAAAACCGTATTGATTACAGGCGCTAGCCGAGGAATAGGCGAAAGCGCTGCGCGTGTCTTTGCCGAAGCCGGCGCGAATGTGGCTTTGGTCGCGCGCAACGAGGCCGCGATTGCGGATTTGACGGCTGAACTGGGCGAACAGGCCTTGGCGATTCCCTGCGACGTCAGCCGCTATTGGGAGGTGGAGACTGCCGTGAAGGCCTGCGTCTCGACCTTCGGCAGCATTGACGTCCTAATCAACAATGCCGGTGCCATTGAGCCGATTTCGCACTTGTCCGAAGCTGATCCCGAGGCCTGGGGGCAGGTCATTGACGTCAATCTGAAGGGCGTCTTCCATGGCATGCGTGCCGCGATGCCTGTCATGTTGGAGCAGGGCGGTGGGACGATCTTGACGATTGGCTCGGGCGCGGCGCACGGCCCGGTCGAGGCCTGGTCGCATTACTGTTCGTCCAAGGCTGGGGCTTTGATGCTGACCCGGATGGTGGACAAGGAAGCGCGCGACAAAGGTATTCGTGCGATCAGCCTGTCTCCGGGCACAGTAGCAACGCAGATGCAGCGGGATATCAAGGCCAGTGGGATCAATCCCGTCAGTCAGTTGGACTGGGAGGATCACATTCCTCCGGATTGGCCAGCAAAAACGCTGTTGTGGATGTGCGGTTCTGAGGCGGACTCCTTTCTTGGTGCAGAAGTCTCGCTGCGCGACGACGACATTCGCGCTAAGGTGGGTCTGGCGTGATAGATCTATCGAAGGGCGACGCGGGCTTTTGGACCGTCGCGATCAATCGTCCGGACAAGGCCAATAGCCTGACGAAAGCCATGCTCGAAGAACTGACCGAGATCGCGCTTGCCGCGCAGGACGCGCGGGCCTTGGTGATCACCGGTGTAGGTAAGGTGTTTTCAGCCGGGGCGGATCTGGACGAAGCCCGCGCTGGTCTCGCGACGGATGGCGTTTGGGAGCGGCTTTCCGGAGCCATTGCGGACCTGCCATGCCTGACAATCGCGGCGTTGAACGGCACGCTTGCTGGCGGCGCTATGGGGATGGCCTTGGCTTGTGACATGCGGATTGCTGTGCCTCATGCAAAGTTCTTCTATCCGGTGATGAAACTAGGGTTCTTGCCCCAGCCGTCTGATCCAAAACGCATGGCGGCTCTGATCGGCCCAGCGCGCACAAAACTGGTGCTGATGGGTGGGCAGAAGATCACGGCGCAAGAGGCCTATGACTTCGGATTGGTCGATAGGATCGTGGAGGCGGAAGTTTTGCTGCCAACAGCACGCGACCTTGCCGAACATGTTTTAAGCGCGGATCCGGCTTTAGCGACAGACATCAAAGCCCTTTGCAGCTAGCGGCGGTTGCGCCGTTTCCCCGGTGTTTTTGAGTGGAAATCGGGTGGGCGTTTCGAAACCCATGCGATGAATTTAACAAGCCTCGGGTGGGCCCTGAGCGCCTCTATCGTGTGGAAGTCCCGCGCCAATTCTGCTTCTTTCAGCGTCGCGTGGATCTCGTTGTGGCAAATCTGATGCAGCAGGACCACGGGTCCGCCTTTCCCACCTTTCAGCTTGGGAACCAAATGGTGCAGGCTTTGCTGGGCCTGAGGCGGGATCGGGCGGTCACAAAGGGGGCAAATCGGGTCATCCATCTCTTTGTCTTGAGCTTTGGCGCGCGAGAGGGCAAGAAAAACCGAAGAACCGAGTGATGAGGGCCCGCGCTATGGAAAACCAACCAGAGATCATCCAGACTGCATTGTCCTATCTCGCTCAGGGCTGGGATCTGGCGCAGGAATGGTTGCTAAGCCCCGCGGCCTGGTCACAATTCGCGCTGTTGGTCGTGGCCTTCCTCGCCGCGCTTTGGGTCAGTCGTAAACTGCGCGATCCGCTGACTCGATGGCTGACACCCGCGGAAGACAACGACAGCATTTTCGCCAAAGCGCGCCGGTTCCTAGCTCAGTTCGTTCCGCTGCTCTTCCCGCTTCTGGCCTATGCCTTCACGGACGTTGGCGAAAATATCACCCGCAGCATCTTTGGGTCCGGCGCGGTTATTGCCTTTGGCAACCGGGTTATTCTGTTCATCGCGGTGCGGATTTTGGTCAAAGAGGTTGTGCAGGACCCCCTGTTCAAGACGATCGGTAAATATTTCCTGATCCCGATCGCGGCGCTCTATGCGCTGGGCCTGATGGGCTTTGTCACCGCGCAACTGGACGCGACAATCGTGCCTTTGGGCAACCTCAGCTTTTCGCTGTTGTTCCTTGTACGCTTCCTAATCATCGGTGGCGTGATCTTCTGGCTTGGCCGCTGGTCCAACGCCCAATCCACGGCAATGATCCAAAAGCAAGAAGACATGCGCCCCGCCATGCGCGAACTGGCCACCAAAGCCAGCGAGATCGCGATTTTCGGCGTGGCCTTCCTCTTGTTGATGAACATCATGGGCATTTCGCTGACCTCTTTGGCCGTTCTTGGTGGTGCCATTGGCGTGGGCCTCGGCTTTGGTCTGCAAAAGATCGCCAGCAACTTTATTTCGGGCGTGATCCTTTTGCTCGAGGGGCAGGCGACCGTCGGTGACTACGTCGAGCTCGACGGCGGTGAGGCCGGGACCATTGTCAAAATGACCGCGCGGGCGGCTATTCTCGAGACCTTTGACGGACGCTGGATTGTTGTCCCGAATGAGGATTTCATCACAACGCGGGTTGTGAATTTCTCAGACAGCGGCTCTGCCAACCGTTATGAAGCGCCGTTCTCGGTGAGTTACGACACCGATATCAACAAAGTGCCGGATATTATTGAGGCCGCGGTGGCGAAGTTGGATTTCGTATTGGATGACCCCGACGGTCCTGATTGTGAGCTGCGCGGTTTCGGCGACAGCGGCATCGATTTCGCGGTGGAGTTCTGGGTCAACGGGATCGATGACGGTAAAAACAAGTTCACGCCGAAAGTGCTCTTTGCGATCTGGAACGCGCTGAAAGACAACGACATCGAGATCCCCTATCCGCATCGCGTCGTGGAGATCAAAGGCAGCCTTCCGTCTGACGCATGAAAGGCGCTCTGATCATCGGAGGCGGGCCTGCGGGGCTGATGGCGGCGGATATGATCTCTGCAGCAGGCCACCCTGTGGTGGTGGCCGAGGCCAAGCCTTCGGTCGCGCGCAAGTTTTTGATGGCGGGGAAGTCTGGGCTCAATCTGACTAAGGACGAGCCCTTCGCGCCCTTTCTTGCGAATTTTTCCGAGGCGGCTCCGCAACTGCGTCCGATGCTTGAAGCCTTTGGGCCGCAGGACGCGATTGCTTGGGCCGAGGCTCTGGGGCAAGAGATGTTTACGGGCTCCAGTGGGCGGGTGTTTCCCAAGGTAATGAAGGCCTCGCCCCTGCTGCGCAATTGGCTTGCACGGCTGGCGACGCAAGGTGTCGAAATCAGAACACGACATCGCTGGGTGGGTCCGCAAGACGGCTATGTGTTTGAGGCACCACAGGGCGAGGTTACGTTTCACCCCGAAGTGGTTGTCTTGGCCTGCGGCGGCGCGAGCTGGGCGCGGTTGGGGTCTGATGGGGCGTGGGCTGGGTTCGCGGGGCTGCCCGTCGCCCCGTTTCAACCGGCGAACATGGGATTTGAGATCGACTGGTCCCAGCATATGGCCAAGCACTTTGGCGCGCCGGTGAAGTCTGTGGCTTTGCTGGCCGGGGATCAGCGTGTGCGTGGAGAGTTTGTGATTTCGGAAAGCGGTATTGAGGGTGGCGGGATCTATGCTGTGTCTAAGGCGCTGCGAGAGGGCGCTGAGCTGACGCTGGATCTGGTGCCGGATCTTTCGCCAGACGGCGTACGTGCACGTTTAGCCAAACCGCGAGGCAAGGCCAGTTTGAGCAACTATCTCCGCAAAACGCTCAAGTTGGATGCGGTGAAGCAGGCGCTTTTGATGGAGTTTGGTCGCCCGTTGCCGGATGACTTGGCAACCTTGGTCAAGAGTTTGCCTGTGGGGATGAAAGGCCCAAAGCCGATAGATCAGGCCATCTCGACGGCGGGTGGGTTGCAGTTTGATGCTCTCGACGATGCTCTGATGGTCAGGGACCGCCCGGGTGTTTTTGCCGCCGGAGAAATGCTGGATTGGGAGGCCCCGACGGGCGGGTATCTCTTGACCGGATGTTTAGCGACAGGACGCTGGGCTGGGCTATCGGCTGCGAAACGCCTCCAACAAGAATAGTTTCGCGAAACGTTTTAGCGACGGCTGAGCATCGCGAGACGCAGGAGCGCGCGTTCGACCAGCGGCATTGCCGGGGCGCTTTGGTTGGCGGAACGCAATTGCAGGTCGGTGTCTGTTAGGATCGTGAGCGCTTGTTCTAGTTTTGGCGCGCCCCAGCCTTGGGCTTGGCGGACCATGCGGTCTCGGCGCGGGCCAAAGATCGGCGGGCGCATGCGAGATATGCCTTGGGACGCGCCGCCGGGGTCAGACGCGGCCGCATAGAGCGCGCGGAAGTGGCGTGTGGCACCGATGCAGAGGCCGACGGGCTGGGTGCCCTGGGCTTTGAGTTTCGCCATGACGGGGCCGATTTCCTGAGCACGACCTTCGGCGACGATATTGAGCATGTCGTCGAGCGCGGCCTCAGTCGAGGTGGGCGCGCAGGCGGCGACGTCATCTGAGGTGGCGGCTGTGGCATCGCCGTGTTTGTAGAGCGCGAGTTTCTCGAGCGTTTGGCGGAAGTCGCCGGGATCCAGCGCTTTGGCCAGATTGGTGAGGTCGGTCATCGCTTCGCGATCAATCTGGGTGAGGCCGGCTTTGGCGAGGTCGGCCTCAATGTCCTCACGGCTGGGCGGGTCGTTGTAGATCGCCGTTGCATAGGCGTTGTTGTGGTTCTCAAAAGCCTTGCGGATCTTGGAGCTGGCTTTGAGCTGGCCTGCGGTGACTACGATCTGGGCGTCGCCTGTGGACCAATCCTCAAGCGCTGCGAGGATGGCCGGGGCTGCGGTATCGGTGGCGTCTTCGACGAAGGCTACGCGGGGACCGGGGAAAAAAGAGATGGATTTGATCGCGTCGATCAGAATCGCTGGGTCTTTGCGCAGATCACCCGCTGGGATGCGGGTGAGGCGCATTTCCTCTTCGCCTTGGGGGCCAATGAGGGCTGCAATGAGGTCCTGGCGTTTGAGGGCGACGCGCATGGCGTCGGGGCCATAGATCAGGATGCCCGTGCGGCTGGGATCGGGTTTGGTGAAATAGCCGCGCGCCTCGCGGGGGCTGAGCTTCATTCCGGCAGCTCGCCAGCGCGTGCAATCAGTTGTGTGGCGATTTGGTCGGCAAGGATCACCATCAGGCGTTCACGCGCGTCCCGTTCAGAGGCGAGCTCTGAAGTTGTGACGCCGGTGGTGGAATAGCCGGTGAAGCTGCGGGTCTTGCCTGAGAGCAGGACAGCGTTGTCGCTGAGCTGGCGCAGGGCGAAGGTGGCGTCCCCAAAGATTTCGACGCGTGTGGTTTGGTTGTCGGATGTAACAGCGACACCTTCTTCGCGGGTGGTGAGCGCCACGGAGAGGCCGAATTTCGGTGCGGCCGAACGACCCAAGCGGTGTTCCAACTGGCGGACCAGATGGAACCCATCGCTGGTTTTGATCTCGTCCACCGCGATCTGGCTAAGAACGCGATTAGCGGCGCTGTCCGGGCCATAGGCTGGGGTAAAGCCGCATGCGGTGAGGCTTGCGGCTGCGCCGATCAAAACGAAGCGGCGAGAGAGTTTAGATAACCACATTCACAATCCGTCCGGGGACGACGATCAATTTCTTGGGCTGGGCCCCGTCCAGCGCCTTGGCAACAGCTTCCTGCGCCAGCGCGATTTTTTCAACCTCTTCCTTCGGCATATCCTTAGGAACCGAGATTTCCGCGCGGCGTTTGCCGTTGATCTGGATCGGAAGCGTGACGTTTGCTTCGACCAGCATGGCTTCGTCGGCAACAGGCCATGGGGCGTGGATGACGAGGCCGTCTCCGCCCAAGAGCTGCCACATGTCCTCTGCTAAGTGTGGTGTCATGGGGGCCATCAGTTGGGCCAGGGTCTTGGCGGCTTCTTTTTTGGCGTCTGCGCCCGCTTTGGATTTCGCGAGGGTGTTGGTGAAGCCGTAAAGTTTCGCGATTGAGGCGTTGAAGCCAAAGCTTTCTACGCCAAGCGTCACATCGCGGATGGCTTTGTGCATCTCTCGTAGGAGCTGCTCATCATTCGCGTTCGCTTGTTCTTCGCTTGCCGCAGCTTCGGCTGCAATACGGTGGACACGGGTGAGGTGTTTATAAGCGGCCTCAGCGCCGGAAGCTGTCCACTCCACATCACGTTCCGGAGGCGAATCAGACAGTACGAACCAGCGAGCGGTGTCTGCGCCATAGGCCGAGATGATTGCCAGCGGGTCGACTACGTTGTTTTTGGATTTTGACATCTTGGCGGAGGGCACGATGTCGACCTCACAGCCGTCCTCTTTGAGGAAGGCTTTGCCGTCACGCAACTCGACCTGTTCTGGATAGTAGTAGACCGGACGGCCATTGCTGCCTTCGCGCTTGTATATCGCGTGAGTCACCATGCCTTGGGTGAAGAGCGCGTCAAAGGGCTCTTTGGATTTTTCGGGCAGGTGACCGGTGATGTTCATTGCGCGGGCAAAGAAGCGGGAATAGAGCAGATGCAGGATCGCGTGCTCGATGCCGCCGATATATTGGTCGACGTTCATCCAATAGTCGGCATCCGCTTGCTCGGTTGGCGTGGTCGCGCGCGGTGCGGTGAAGCGCGCGAAGTACCAGGATGAATCCACAAAAGTGTCCATCGTATCGGTTTCGCGCTGCGCGTCGCCGCCACATTTCGGGCAAGAGCAATTGCGCCAGCTTGGGTGGCGGTCCAGAGGGTTGCCTGGGACCGAGAAATCGATGGCTTTGCCGTCTTCGTCATAGGGCAGCTCGACGGGCAGGTTCTCTTTCTTTTCAGGCACGACGCCGCAGGTCGGGCAGTGGACCACAGGGATCGGGCAGCCCCAATAGCGTTGGCGGGAGAGACCCCAGTCGCGCAGGCGGTATTTTGTGACGCCTTTGCCCCAGCCTTGTTGTTCTGCGAAATCAACGGTGGTGTTGATCGCCTCTTCGCCGGTGGCCTCTGTGAGGCCTGCGAAATGGTTCACCCAGCGCACCTTTTCAGTTTTCGGCGGCACAAAGGCTTCGTTTGCGACCGGAGTGTCATTGTCCAAAGCAAAGAAGGTGTCGATGACGGGCAGGTCGTATTTGCGGCAGAAATCGAGGTCGCGTTGGTCATGCGCCGGACAGGCAAAGATCGCGCCCGTGCCGTAGTCCATCAGAATGAAGTTCGCGATCCAGACCGGCAGCTCCCAATCGGGATTGAGCGGGTGTTTCACCTTGATGCCGGTGTCAAAGCCCAGTTTTTCTCCGGTCTCGATGGCCTCTTCGGTGGTGCCGCCTTTGCGGCATTCGGCAACAAATTCGGCGACATCGGCGCGTTCGGCCTCAAGCTGTTTGGCAATTGGGTGATCAGGAGAGATGCCCACAAAGGACGCGCCCATCAGCGTGTCAGGGCGGGTTGTGTAGACTTCGATTCCGTCAGTGTTTCTGTCAGTGAAATTTGTCAGCTTTAAAACCGAGGCATCTTCACTATCGGAATACTTGAATGTGAATTGCAACCCGCGCGACTTGCCGATCCAGTTCTCCTGCATCAGACGCACTTTGGCAGGCCAATTGTCGAGGTCGTCCAGCGAAGACAGCAACTCTTCGGACATGTCCGAGATCTTAAAGAACCATTGCGTCAACTCGCGCCGTTCGACCAGAGCGCCAGAGCGCCAGCCGCGCCCATTTTCCACCTGCTCATTGGCGAGAACGGTCATATCGACCGGATCCCAGTTCACGACCGCGTTCTTGCGATAGACCAGGCCTTTTTCCAGCATATCCAGGAACAGTGCCTGCTGCTGGCCGTAATACTCCACGTCACAGGTGGCAAACATGCGCGACCAATCCAAGGAGAGCCCCAAAGGCTTCATCTGATCGACCATCGTGTCGATATTGGAATAGGTCCAATCCTTGGGGTGACCACCCGAGGCCATTGCCGCGTTTTCCGCAGGCATGCCAAAAGCGTCAAAGCCCATGGGATGCAGGACGTTGTGGCCCGTGCTCATCTTATAACGCGCGATCACATCGCCCATCGTGTAGTTGCGCACATGGCCCATATGCAGCTTGCCCGACGGATAAGGGAACATCTCGAGCACATAGTATTTTGGCTTCGCAGGATCGCGTTCAGCCTTAAAGACCGAGGCTTTCTCCCAAGCCGCTTGCCATTTTGCTTCGATCTCGGCGGGGGTGTAGCGCGTCATGCCGAAATTCCCTTTCATCTCGTCTGGCCCTTTGGGCCGTAAGTCGTGGTCGCGAAGGTGATAGGCGAGGCGGATGCCATGGTCCAGCGCTTTGCGTGAAAATTGGGGCTTTGGGGGCGAGGTTCACGATTCTATAAGGGAGAAAAGCGATAAAGCGCGTAGGCCGAGCAGGAATTTTTATGAACATTCTATTCATCCATCAGAATTTTCCCGGCCAGTTTAAGAATCTCGCCCCCGCCTTGGCCGCCCGTGGGGACAATTGTGTTGCCCTGACTCTGCGTGTGAAAAAGCCAATGGATTGGAAGGGCGTGCGGATCCTGCCCTATCAAATCACCCGCAAACCGGGGGATGGGGTGCATCCTTGGTTGGTGGATCTGAATACCAAACTCCATCGTGGCGAAGCCTGTATGATGGCTGCGATGCAGCTCAAGGCCTCGGGTTTCACGCCAGATGTGATCGTCGCGCACCCTGGCTGGGGGGAATCGTTGTTTCTGCGTGATATCTGGCCTGAGGCACGCATCGGGCTTTACTATGAGCTTTTCTATCAGGCGAATGCGGCGGATTCCGGATTTGATCCGGAATTTGCGCGCGCGGATGACGCTATGGCCGCGCAGAGGATTCGCATGAAGAATGTGAACAATCACCTGCACCTACCGCTCGGCGATATGGGCATCTGTCCCACGGACTTTCAGGCCTCAAGCTTTCCCAAGGCGTTCCGCGACCGGATTTCAGTGATTCACGATGGCATCGATACTGAGGTGGCAAAGCCGAACCCGGACGTGGTCTTCGAATTGCCAGACGGAGGTCAAGTGACCAGAAAAGATCAGGTCATCACCTTTGTGAACCGCAATCTGGAACCCTATCGGGGGTTTCATGTCTTCATGCGGGCCTTGCCTCAGATTCTACGCGAGTCGCCTGACGCGCATGTGCTGATTGTCGGCGGAGAAGAAAGGTCCTACGGGCCGGCGGCGCCTGATGGTCGAACGTGGAAGGCGATTTTTACCGAAGAAGTGCGCCCTCAGATCCCCGACGCAGATTGGGCGCGGGTGCAGTTTTTAGGCAAACTCCCCTACGATCGCTTTCTTTCATTGCTGCAGGTGTCCTCAGCACATGTCTATTTGACCTATCCCTTCGTGCTCAGCTGGTCTTTGCTCGAAGCCATGTCCTGCGGGGCCGCCATTGTGGCAAGTGACACAGCGCCGGTGCGCGAAGTGATCGCACATGGCGAAACAGGCCGATTGGTCGACTTCTTTGACACAAAGGCCCTGGCTAAGGAAATCCGCACGGTTCTGGAGGATCCTCAATTGCGATCGGAACTGGGGCGCCACGCGCGATCACATGTCGTCGCAAATTATGACCTGACAACGATCGCTTTGCCGAAACAACTGCATTGGATCGACAGCCTCAAAAAAAGCCCAGCCGGATCGGCTGAGCCTTGGGACTTCAAAACCTGAGAGCGAGACTGCGCTTTAGAAGCGTCCGTCGCGAATACGCAGCTGACGTGCCCGCGCAAGAATCGCGTCCTCAACCGCGCGTACGGTTGAATCAGGCACAGCGCGTCCGTTTCTGCGTTGCATTGCGACATGCAAAGAGCGTGCATCCAGCGCCGGGTCACGCACAAAAATCGTCGCGCGATAAGCCTGGCCGCCCCCCGGAGGTGTGCCGTAACCCGTCGTGATTACACCGGAAAACGGGTCAACGGATTCAATTGGTAAGAAATCAAGTGTCTCAAGCGAGGCCGTCCAGATGTATTTGTTGACCTTAAGCTCAACTTCTTCGTTCGAAGGCGCAAAGATCTCCCAGATCGTTGTTTCCCGTTCTTGAACAGGTGTTGCGGCAAATGTCGTGTTGCCACCTTCACCCTGACCATAGTCGTCTGCGGATTGGGAATTTTGGCGAAAGCCGCCACAGGCTGTCATAGCCGACAGGGCAATGACCGAAATCGAAAATCTTGCGACGCTGTTCACAGTCCTGTCCTTACGAAAAAACCATCTGCACTCCGTCCTATATAAGCGGTGTAAACAGAGCAAGGTTTTTCCCCGAGTCACCGCCCAGCTGTGGCGCGTGTGCGACCCCGAATGGAATCTATACTTTAGATACTCACATATACTTTAGAATAGTAAAAAACATAATCAATAGAATAAGTTAGCAGAAAAAGTGTGACAATGATGCACCAAAAAATGCGGGTGTAAATGGGGCCGATCTGCCGCGCTTGAAAACGCCCTCTGAAAGCAGCGATGCAGGCTTCGTGCCCTGCTTGGACGGTCCGGCCAGGGTTTGAAATTTAGAAAATCCGAGGGAAAACAAAATGAAAAAAGTTCTCTTTGCTTCCACCGCGCTGGTCATGACCGCAGGTGTTGCAGCCGCAGACGTAACCATCTCTGGTTCCGCAAACATGGGTGTTAAGTCCATTGGTGGTGTAACCTCTGTCACCAATGAAATCGACTTCGACGTCAAAGGTAGCGGTTCCACAGATTCCGGCATCAGCTTCGGTGCATCCGTAGATCTGGACGCTTCCCAATCAAACACAGTCGCCGGCGCAGATGTTGGCACTGGCGCAAATGACCCAGAAGTCTTCATCTCGTACGAAGGTCTGACTCTGACCGTTGGCGCAGTAGGTAGCGCGGGCGCTCAAGGCGGTCTGAAAGACGTTGGCTTCGACGAAATCGGTATTGATAATTCTGCAGAAATCGGTGCCTTTGCTGCTCGCAACGTACACGTTGCGTACTCCTTCGGAGACGTCAATGTTGCGATGTCTATGGACTCCACAAGCGGCACAAACACTTGGGCACTGGGTGTGAATGGTTCAATCGATGCATTCTCCTATGCACTCGGTTACGCAGAAAATGGCGCGAACGACACGACCACTGCAACCATCGGTTACTCCGCTGGCGCGGTCTCCGCGAACCTGTTCTATGTCAATAACGGCACCAACACTGGCCAAGGCATCGACATTTCTTACACCTCCGGTGACCTGACTGTGACTGCGGTTTATGCAGACAACAACGGCGCAGGCGATCAAGACGCTTTCGGCATTGGCTTCGCTTATGACCTGGGCGGCGCAACACTGGCAGGCGGCTTCGGTGATGCAAAAGGCGTCTCCGTTGCAGACCTGGGTGTTTCCTTCTCCTTCTAATATTAGAAGCTGAAGAATCCATATTAGGGCGGTTCCTCGGAGCCGCCCTTTTTCTTTTCCATAGAAAAGACTGAAAGATCGAGCAAAAGCTCGGTCTTTTTTTGGTTTTCAGCCAAAGTGAAAGGGATATTAAGAAATAATCGAAAGCATATCTCAAATACCCCTATGCGACATCTTTCACACACTTTTTACTATACTTTAGAATATTAAAACTGAACCATTGATAGACTCAGGCAAAAAAGCCAAACAGCGTCATACCCACCGGCAAACGCGGTTGGGGATCTAAATTTCAATCCGAGGGAAAAACTATGAAAAAAGTTCTCTTTGCTTCCACCGCGCTGGTCCTGACCGCTGGTGTTGCAGCTGCGGAAGTTACCATCTCTGGTTCCGCAAACATGGGTCTGTACTACTCTGAAGCCGCAGGCAACACGATCGTCAAAAACGAAATCGATTTCGACGTTAAAGGCTCTGGCGAGACCGACGGCGGCATCTCTTTCGGTGCTTCCGTTGATCTGGACGCAGATTCCAATAACTCCGCTCACGTCACTGGCGGTGGTGCTTCTGATCCAGAAGTATTCATCTCCTACGAGGGTCTGACTCTGACTGTTGGCAACATTGGCGAAGCAAACGACGTAGGCGGCATCGCAGACGTAGGATTCGACGGTCTGGGTGTTGACGACATCGTTGACGTACTGCGTGAAACCGGTTCCGACGACGTTCGCTTCGACTACTCCTTCGGTGACATCGCTGTTGCAGTATCCGCAGACTCCTCTAACGACGAGTACGCGATCTCCCTGTCCGGTTCCGTTGACGCGTTCTCCGTATCCGTTGGCTACGCAGACCGTACATTCGACAACACTGCGACTGTCACTCTAGGCTACTCTGCAGGCGCATTCTCTGTGAACGCAACTTACGCAGATTCCTTCTACGACACCGATCCAACCGCAGCAGTCGCCAACGCTTCCGCAGACGGCTGGGGCATCGACGCATCCTACACCACCGGCGATCTGACTGTAACTGCAGCTTACGCAGAGCGTGACACTGCTGGTACTAAAGCAGACGCATACGGCATCGGTGTTGCATACGACCTGGGCGGCGCAACTCTGGCTGGCGGCTTCGGCGAAGTTAGCGGCGACCAGCGCGCAGATCTGGGTATCTCCTTCAAGTTCTAATTCTTAGAACAAGAAGACCCAATTTTAGGGCGGCTCACTCGAGCCGCCCTTTTCTTTTGTCGCAAATTGGTGTTCGGTGCAGCGAAACTTGCCAAGGGGCCCACATGTCACTCGTTGAAATTCAAGAGCGCATTGCGAAAGCTGAAGCTGAGGCGGGGCGTGCGCCGGGGAGCACTGAGCTAATCGCCGTGTCCAAAGTTCAGCCGAATGAGCGTGTTCAAGCGGTTCTGGAGCAAGGACACCGGGTTTTCGGCGAAAACAAGGTGCAGGAAGCCGCGGGAAAATGGCCCGCATTCCGAGAAACCTTTGCGGGAACTTCCGTTCATCTGCTGGGCCCGCTTCAAACAAACAAGGCGCGGCAAGCGGTGGGGTTGTTTGAAGTGATTCATTCACTTGATCGCCCAAAACTCGCGAACACTCTGGCCCGTTTGGCGCAGGAATTGGGTGCATGCCCTGACCTGTTCGTTCAGGTGAATACTGGGGAGGAGCCTCAGAAAGCAGGCATTTTGCCGAAGGAAGCCGATGGGTTTGTCAAAGACTGCCGCGACTTGGATCTACCTATAAAAGGCTTGATGTGTATTCCACCTGTCGACGAAGAGCCTAGCCTGCATTTCGCACTTCTCGCCAAGATTGCTGAGCGCAATGGTTTAAAAGGCCTGTCGATGGGCATGAGCGGCGATTTTGAAAAGGCCGTGAGCTTTGGGGCGACCCATGTGCGGGTGGGTTCTGCGATATTTGGGGCTCGGGATTACGGCTAGGCGTCTGACGCCAAACTTTGCGAGATCTCCAGTAAAGCACCCTGCGGTACTCTCTCTGCGATCCATTTAAGGTGATCACGTCGCAGCGCAATGCAGCCTTCTGTCGGAAACCGCGGTCTACGCCATTGGTGCAGGAAGATCGCGGATCCGTGCCCTGGGCGCGAATTTGGATGGTTGTAATCTGTAATAAAAACAATGTCGTAGAGAGGGTCTGCGCGACGCATTACCTCGTGGCTAAACGCATAGGGTTTGCGAACCAGTTGGTTGTAGGCAGGGTCGTCAGACGCATCTGACCATAAATCCTGCGGGCCAATTTTCGCGGCCCAGGGCTGAGGTTGGGCCAGACGATCAGCGCGATACATCATGCCGACAATGCGATGCCTCCCCGCGGGCGTGGCCCCGTCTTCCTCACGTTTTTGAACTCGAATGCCGCCCTTACCAATCGCGCAGGGAAACCGCCGGCCTAAGAACCAGAGCCCCTGAGGCATCAGGCGCATGTCGCTCACAAGAGATGCCCGGACTTCGCGGCCTTGGTCGCGAGATAGGCGGAATTGAAGCGATTCTCACCGACCTTGAGCTCGACGCGTTCGGTCACTTTGATGCCTTCGTTTTCCATCATCGCGATCTTGCGTGGGTTGTTCGTCAAGAGTTTCACGGATGAAAAACCCATCTTTTTCAATATGCTAGCGCCAATGCGGAAGTCCCGTTCGTCGTCTTCAAACCCAAGACGGTGGTTGGCTTCAACCGTGTCAAAGCCTTGGTCCTGCAGGCTGTAAGCGCGCATTTTATTGGCCAAGCCGATGCCGCGGCCTTCTTGGTTGAGGTACAAGAGCACACCTTCGCCAACGCGTCCCATTTGCATCAAAGCCGCGTTCAACTGAGGGCCACAGTCGCATTTCAGCGATCCCAGAACGTCGCCAGTGAAACAGGCTGAGTGCAGCCGTGCCAAGACTGGTTTGTCGCGGGAGGGTTTGCCGATCTCAATCGCATAGTGTTCTTCACCACCGTCATCCGGGCGGTAGATGTGCAACCGTCCCGATTCTGCAGCGCGCATGGGAAGGCCTGCGTGAATCACGGAATCCATCTGATGCGCCGCTGCCATATTGGCCGCTGCGAGGGACGCGGGAACGATTGTCAGGCCATGTTCAAGCGCGAAGTTCCCTGCGTCACGCAGAGACAACACCACAACGGCAGGCAAAAGCTGAGCTGACTTAGCCAAGGAAATGGCAGTTTGATGCAGCGCGACATTGCCATCCCGCTCGACCGCCAGAGGGCCTTTCATGGGCATCATCAAGTCATCCGAGGGATCTGCCACACAATGCACCCATCGCGTGGTTGCGTCTGCGGGCATGCGGATACGGGCGATGTCTTTGTCATAGACCCGTGCTTTCAGTGTTTCGGCACGCCGTGCTGTAATGACCAAAACAAGGTCTGGCGCCAATCCGCGAAAATCCGTCAGACGCTCTTCAGACATGGTTTCGGCCGAGGCCACCAAGAGCGCCTGGCCCTCTCCGGTCATGATTACAGGCACGCCCATGCGCAGGTCAGAACGGGCGCGGGCGATGAGTTCAAGGATGTTTGGCGCGAAACTCATTGAAATACTTTCGGTAGTTTAGGGCCGCAGATGTACTGTTCTTTTGACGTATTGTGAAACAATTCCCGCGCGATTTACACGTCCACGTGAAGTTTTTGCAGCATACCTTGAGAAAATTGTCTTCCGGTCTCAAGTCTTTGGAAACCGAATGAGGAGGACCCGATGGCTCAGCTCAAGAAAATTCTACTGGTAGACGATGACGAGGACCTGCGTGAGGCCCTGTCGGAACAATTGGTGATGACCGAGGACTTCGATGTCTTTGAAGCTGGCAATGGCTCTGAGGCCATGGGGCGAATCAAAGAGGGTCTTTTTGATCTGATTATTCTTGATGTGGGTTTGCCTGATACGGATGGCCGCGAATTGTGTCGCCTGATGCGCAAGCAAGGCGTCAAAAGCCCGATCCTGATGTTGACCGGTCACGATACCGATGCAGATACGATTTTGGGTCTGGATGCGGGGGCGAACGACTATGTGAGCAAACCGTTTAAATTCCCAGTGCTGCTGGCGCGGATCCGCGCGCAACTGCGGCAACACGAGCAGAGCGAAGACGCCGTGTTCACGCTTGGGCCATATACGTTCAAGCCTGCGATGAAGATTTTGGTGACCGAAGAGGATCGCAAGATCCGTTTGACTGAGAAAGAAACCAACATTCTGAAGTTCCTCTATCGCAGCACCGACGGCGTGGTCGCCCGTGATATCCTATTGCATGAAGTCTGGGGATATAACGCTGGTGTCACCACCCACACGTTGGAAACACACATCTATCGGTTGCGTCAAAAGATCGAGCCGGATCCGTCAAATGCGCGGCTTCTGGTGACCGAATCCGGGGGGTATCGACTGGTTGCATAGGGCGGGAACGCCGCATTTGCGAAAATTTAAGCATCCATAAGCATGCTCGAATTGACAGTTTTCGCACTCTTGTGACACAGTAAATACAACCTTTTGGTGATACCGCGCATATCCGGGTTAAGATATGCACCTCCCTGTTGGACTAGGTCCGGATTTGATCCGGACCTTTTTTTGTGCCCTGAAACTGTCAGCAGGGGTGTGATTTCGCGTGGCCACTTAGGGCTCTGCTGGCTAGAGTGCGATCAACACAAACCGTGAGATTTGCCTATGTCCTTTACCCTTGCCTCCTGGAACATCAACTCTGTGCGCCTTCGGGAACCGATTGTCCTGAAGCTCTTGGAAGAAGAGGCGCCGGATGTTCTGTGTTTGCAGGAATGCAAAAGCCCGGTTGAGAAGATTCCGACCGAAGGCTTCGCGGCGCTTGGCTATACCCATATGGTTGCACGAGGGCAGAAGGGCTATAACGGCGTGGCGATCCTGTCGAAAATCCCGATGGTGGACGCAGGCGACAAGGATTTCGCAAATCTGGGCCACGCGCGCCATGTGGCGGGTAAGCTTGAGAATGGCGTGACCGTTCAGAATTTCTATGTTCCCGCGGGCGGAGACGAGCCG
Source organism: Cognatishimia coralii (assembly GCF_037478305.1). Classification (NCBI taxonomy): domain Bacteria; kingdom Pseudomonadati; phylum Pseudomonadota; class Alphaproteobacteria; order Rhodobacterales; family Paracoccaceae; genus Cognatishimia; species Cognatishimia coralii. The sequence continues at coordinate 10,906 of NZ_JBBGAZ010000002.1, read as the reverse complement.
AACCGCGAGAAAAACGAGAAGTTTGGGCAGAAGCTCGACTATCTGACCGACATGCGGGACTGGTTTCACGCGGAAAAGCCTGAGAAATCCATCCTTGTTGGCGACTTGAATATCGCGCCGCGTGAGGATGACGTTTGGGATCACAAGAAGCTGTTGAAGGTGGTTAGCCATACCCCGATTGAGGTCGAGCATCTGGCGGAAACGCAAGACGCGGGCGGTTGGGTTGATATCACGCGTCAGGATATCCCGGAGGGGCGGCTATATAGCTGGTGGAGCTACCGTGCCAAGGATTGGGATGCGGCCGATAAGGGGCGGCGTTTGGATCACGTTTGGGCCACGCCGGATATTTCCAATGCGGGCCATTCCAGCCGTGTCTTGCGGGATGCGCGCGGATGGGAGAAGCCGAGTGATCACGCGCCGGTTTTTGCGACATTTGATATCTGATTAGGGGGCTCTGCCCCCACCCCGATTTCGGGGCTCCCCCGGGATATTTTGGGCAAGAGAAAAAGGGACTGTATCCCTTGGCATGCATGCGCAAAATCGCCATATAGGCCGTAACTTATGATTATGGAGCCAGACAATGCTCGAGCTTGGACAAGGTAGCGACGCCCCGGCAGGGGATCTGATCAAAGACGTCTCTGAGGCGACGTTTATGCAGGACGTGGTCGAGGCCTCGATGCAGGCTCCGGTGATTGTGGACTTCTGGGCGCCTTGGTGTGGGCCGTGCAAGACGTTGGGACCAGCGCTTGAGGCGGCAGTGACCAAAGCCAAGGGCGCGGTCACCATGGCGAAGGTCAATGTGGACGAGAACCAGATGATCGCGGGTCAGATGCGGGTGCAGTCTATCCCGACGGTCTATGCGTTCTATCAAGGTCAGCCGATTGATGGGTTTCAGGGGGCCGTGCCACCGTCTGAGATCGACGCTTTTGTGGCTCGGGTTGTTGAGCAATCTGGTGGGTCTGCAGATGGTGGGCTGGGTGACGCCTTGGCAGCCGCTGAGGAGATGCTCGAGGCTGGTGAGGCGACGGACGCAGCGCAGACCTTTGCGGCGATTTTGGGCGAGGATCCCAATAATGCGGCGGCCTTTGGCGGCCTGGCGCGGTCGCATTTGGCGTTGGGCGAAGTGGATCAGGCCGAAGCCGTGCTGAATGGCGCACCGGCCGAGATCGCGGATGCTCAGGAGATCGAAGCGGTTTTTGCGCAGATTGAACTGGCACGGCAGGCTGAAAATGCGGGACCAGTAGCTGAGTTGATGGCGTTGGTTGAGGCCGAGCCAGAGAACTATCAGGCGCGTTTGGATCTGGCGCAGGCGCAGCATGCAGCAGGTGATGCAGAGGCTGCCGTGAACACGCTGTTGGACCTCTTCCGTTTGGATCGTGAGTGGAATGATGGCGCGGCGAAAACGCAGCTATTCACGATTTTTGATGCGCTTCAGCCCAATGATCCGGTGGTTCTGAATGGGCGCCGCAAGCTGAGCTCTATGATATTTGCCTAATCTGGAAACCGCGCTAAACTTTTGAGCATGTTCAAAGCTGCGGACCTTCCCGAAATCGTACCGATCTTTCCCTTGCCGGGCGCGTTGCTCTTGCCGCGCGCGCGGCTGCCGTTGCACATCTTTGAGCCGCGGTATCTGGCAATGTTGGACGATGCGCTGAAAACGCGCGAACGGATGATTGCGATGATCCAGCCTGCGGTGCATGGGCATGGCGGCGAGGACGCATTGCATCAGATTGGCTGCGCCGGCCGGATCACCCAGTTTTCCGAAACCGAAGACGGGCGCTATATGATCACTCTGACGGGGATTTCGCGGTTTCGGGTGGAACAAGAGTTGTCCGGCTTTCAGCCGTATCGGCGTTGTCAGGTGCGCTGGGAAGATTTTGCGCGCGACCTTGGCAGCTCAGAGAAAGATCCGGCCTTTGAGCGCCCGGGGTTCTTGCAGTTGTTGAAGCGGTTCTTTGACAGTCGGGAATTGTCGACCGATTGGGAAACGCTCGAAGAAGCCGATGATGAGCTTCTGATCAATTCCCTGTCGATGATGCTTGATTTCCAGCCAGAGGATAAGCAGGCTCTGCTGGAGGCGCCGTCTCTGGGGACGCGACGGGAAACGCTTGTGACGCTCATGGAATTTGCGCTACGAGGCGGCACGCAAGAGGATTTGATTCAATGAGCGACACGCCGTCTTTTGACCCGCATATGCTAGAGGCTTTGATCTGCCCGCGCACGCAAAGCACCTTGGAATATGATGCCGAGGCGCAGGAATTGGTGTCGCGCAAAGCGGGTCTGGCCTTTCCGATCCGCAATGGCATTCCGATTATGTTGGTCGGCGAAGCGCGCGAGTTGGACGATTAACGCATCAGACGTGGCAGGTCTCCGGTGAGGCCTGCAGCTTCGCGAATGAAAGTGCGACGTAGGCCGGGGATTGCGTTCACGACCCCCATTCCGATATCACGACCCATGCGCAGCAATGGATTGTCGTTTGAAAACAGCTTGTTCGTGAGGTCGGTCGCGGCCACAAGGGTCGATGTGTCGAACCGTCGCCACTGTTGATAACGCTCCAAAACGTCAATCGCCGCAAAGTCCTCGCCTCGGGACTTGGCGTCGCTTAGGACCTCGACCAAAGCCGCGACATCGCGCAGACCTGCGTTGAGGCCCTGACCTGCGATGGGGTGTAACCCGTGGGCCGCGTCTCCGACCAAGGCCACGCGGGGGGCGACGAAATCATTGGCCACACTCAAGCCCAGCGGATAGGTGAACCGCGCGCCCGCAAGGGAAATTTCTCCGAGGAAATCGCCAAAACGAGGCCGCAGGACCGCGAGGTAATCCTCGTCGCTGAGCGCATGGATGGCGGCTGCGTTTTCAGCGGTTTCCGACCAGACGATCGAGCTGCGGTTGCCAGGCAAAGGCAGGATCGCCAGAGGGCCGGGCGGCATAAAGAATTGATGTGCGACGCCGTTGTGGGGCAGTTCGTGCTGGATCGCGCAGACCAGAGCTGTTTGGCCATAGGCCCATCCGGTGCGTTTTATGCCCGCGCGCATGGCAACACTACTTTGTTTGCCATCACATCCAACAAGCAATTTCGCCGAAAGTGTTTTGCCAGAGGCCAATGTGACCTGAACGCCGACTGCCGTAGTCTCTTGATCAAAGACCGAATCTTCGTTGATCTGAGTGATCCCGTCTGCCTTCGCCAAAGCCGTCTGAAAGGCGCGATAGAGGAAGCGGTCTTCGCACATAAAGCCCATAGGGCCTTCTTCGATTTCATTGTGATCAAAATGCAGAAAGAATGGCGAGGGGCCTTCGCCTGCGCGCCCGTCGCTGACTTTGATATCAAGCATGGGCTGTGTATCCGCCGCGACGCTGTCCCAAACACCGATGGCATTCAGCAGGCGTTTTGAGGCCAAAGCCAGCGCATAGCCACGCCCGTCGAAATTATCCGAAGCACGCGCCGTTTGGGGCCGTGCATCCACGATGGCCACAGAAAACCCAGCTTGGGCAAGGCCGAGGGCGAGGGCAGGGCCGTTTAGGCCTCCACCAGCGATGAGGATATCGAAATCATGCGTCATTGCTTCTCAATATGCGTCTCACTTCGGGATTGTCCATGCGCCTTTGGGCCGCTACCGTTCAGAAAATTTCCGAGGGGATGGGCATGTTTGAGTGGCTCAAGATGAGTGCTGCGCAGTTGGGGCGTGAAATTGGCGACGGGGCGATTGATCCGGTGGCGCTGGCGCAGGCGTTTTTGGGGGCGATTGACAGCAGTGACCACAAGGATCGGATCTATGCGCGCGTGACCTATGATCGCGCGATGGCCGAGGCCGAAGCAGCTGCGGAGCGGGCGCGGGCAGGGGAACGGCTGTCGCCGCTGGATGGGGTGCCTGTCAGTTGGAAAGATCTGTTTGATACCGAGGGCGTTGCGACCGAGTCCGGATCGGCTTTGTTGAAAGATCGCGTGCCGACCGTGGACGCCAAGGTGTTGCAGACGGCGACGTCTCTGGGCCTTGTGTGTCTGGGCAAGACGCATATGTCCGAGCTGGCGTTTTCGGGACTTGGGTACAATCCCATCACCGCGACTCCGCCTTGTATCAATAACAAAAACGCCGTGCCCGGGGGGTCGTCGTCAGGTGCGGCGGCTTCTGTGGCCTTTGACCTCGCGCCTATGGCGATTGGGTCTGACACCGGAGGGTCGGTGCGGATTCCGTCGGCTTGGAATGATCTGGTGGGGCTCAAGACGACTTGGGGGCGGTTGGATGACACTGGCACTGTGCCGCTGTGCAAAAAATTCGACACGATCGGTCCTCTTTGCCGCACGGTCGAAGACGCAGCTCTGGCTTTGGCCATGCTTGAAGGTGGCGTTCCGGCGGACCTGCGCAATGCCAGCCTGAAAGGGCGGCGGTTTGCGATCATCGACACGGTTGGCATGGAGGACTTGCGCGATGGCCCGGCGCGCGGGTTTGAATATGCCGTAGATGTCCTGCGGGATGCAGGGGCGAGCGTGGTGCATATCGAAGTGCCTGAACTCGAACGCGCTATGGCGTTGTCGGGCGTCTTGTTTACCACAGAGGCGTATGGGCTTTGGCGGGACGCAATCGAGGCCAATCCGGATGCTATGTTCGCGGAAATTCGCGACCGGTTCCGTGCCGGTGGGCAGTTTTCGGGCGCTGATTATGTGAGCGCATGGGATGAGTTGAACGCCATCCGCGAGGTCTGGCACAGTCGCACGGCCGGATTTGATGCGGTGATCTGTCCGACGTCTCCGATCCTGCCACCCGAGGTGCATCGGCTTGAGACCGACAAAGATTACTACGTGCAGGAAAACCTGATGGCGCTGCGAAATACGCGGATTGGAAACCTTATGGGGCTCTGTGGAGTGACATTGCCGACAGGCGTTCCAAGCTGCGGGATCATGTTCCTTGGAGCTCCGTTTGAGGAAGAGCGTTTGCTGAGGGTGACCGCCGCCGCAGAACAGGCACTTACCGCGGCAAAATAATCAGCGCGGTCTCAAGGCCGACAGGCCGCCGCGCCAAAGCTGACCCACCCCCATGGGGCAGCTTTTAGGCCTCTGTTTCGCAAGGCAGCCTGCACAGATGCCCTTTGCACCGAAAAATGGACAAAGCCACGTCCCAGCCGCTCCCTCGCGGGTCAGCTTTGGCGCGGTTGGCGCGCATGCCACAACCGTTTGGAGTCGCGTTGTTTTTCTGGACCTGAGAGGCAAAATTCGGTAGATTGACTGCAACGGGGCGAAAATGATCCCGAAAACGAGGCAGTTTGAATATGTTTCCCGAGCGGTTTTCGAACCTTCCGGCTTATGCGTTCCCGCGTCTGCGCGCCCTATTGGATTCCCATGAACCTGGGGGTCCCATTGTCCATATGACAATCGGCGAACCCAAACACGCCTTCCCTGATTGGATCAAAGACGTGCTGGCCGAGAACATGGCTGGCTTCAACAAATACCCGCCCAATGACGGCTCGCCCGAGCTTTTGACCTCGATTGCCGATTGGATTGATCGTCGGTTTTCCGTGAAGGTTGATCCGAACAGTCAAATCATGGTGCTGAACGGCACGCGTGAAGGGTTGTACAACGCGGCGATGGCGCTGTGTCCTGAAACCAAGAATGGCGCGAAGCCCGTCATTCTGACGCCGAACCCGTTTTATCAGGTCTATATGATCGCAGGGATCTCTGTTGGTGCGGATATCGAATTTGTGCCAGCGCCTGCTGAAAACGGGTTTCTGCCGGATTATGCGAGCCTGCCCGCCGAGGTGCTCGACCGCACAGCGATTGCTTACATTTGTTCGCCCTCCAACCCGCAGGGTGCGGTCGCGAGCGAAGCCTATCTGAGCGATCTGATCGCTCTGGCCGAAAAGCATGATTTCCAGATCTTTGCGGATGAATGCTATTCCGAGATTTATCGCGACACGCCACCTAAAGGCGCGCTTGAGGTCGCCAAAGACATGGGCGCAGACCCCGAACGGGTTCTGATTTTCCACTCGCTGTCCAAACGCAGCAACCTGCCGGGTCTGCGGTCGGGCTTTGTGGCCGGTGGCCCCGAGAGCATCAAACGTATCAAACAACTGCGCGCCTATTCGGGTGCGCCTCTGCCCCTGCCGTTGCAGCGCGTCGCAGAGAAGGTCTGGGCAGACGAAGCCCATGTCGAAGAAAACCGCCGTCTGTACGCGGAGAAATTCGACATCGCAGATCAAATTTTCCAGGGGCTGCCAGGCTATCTAAGCCCTCAGGCAGGATTTTTCCTCTGGTTGCCCGTCGAAGACGGCGAAGCCGCGGCCCTAAAGCTGTGGAAAGAGACCGGCATCCGCGTGCTTCCGGGCGCGTATCTGAGCCGGGACGTGAACGGGGAGAACCCCGGCAAAACCTATATAAGGGTCGCTTTGGTGGCCCCAATAAAAGACGTCGAAGCCGCGCTGAGAACGCTGCGGGACTGTCTTTATAAAGAAGATTGAGGGTAAAGATGGCGTATCAGGCACGAGGTCGGGATCCACTGTTTGACAGCGATATGCAGGCGGCGATTGAACGGCGCGGCAAAGAGCTGATCGGGATCGCTCTGGTTGTTGTTGGGCTTTTGGCGGCGGGGATGATCGGGTCCTACACGCCGGATGACCCCAACTGGATGAGCGCGACGGACGCGCCGGTTCAGAACCTCTTGGGCCGTTTTGGCGCATCGCTGGCGGCACCTCTCTTTATGATCATTGGCGGCGGCAGCTGGGGGATTGCGCTGATCGCAATAGCCTGGGGCATGCGCTTTGCCTTTCATATCGGTGAAGATCAGGCACTCAGCCGTGTGATTTTCGCACCCATCGCGATTGCTGTGGCCTCTGTTTATGCGGCGACTCTCGTGCCGGGCGCGGGGTGGACCCATGCCTTTGGACTGGGAGGCCTCTTTGGCGATACCATTCTGGGTGCCGTTCTGAATTTCCTACCGATGAGCGCTGCGATTGGTCTGAAACTCATGTCCGTGATCTTTGGCATTGCAGCCCTGTTCCTCTTGTTGTTCGTCATGGGCGTGACGGGTCCTGAACTGCGCTGGGGCACGAAGTTCCTGATCGTTGGCGTCATTATGAGCTATGCGACATTGATGACCGCCTTGGGTCGTGGCGCGCATGGTGCGGTCGCGGCGGCGCACGCGGTGCAGGCGCGCCGTCAGGATCGACGCGAAGCACATGCGGCTGCGATGCAGCAGAACGGATGGGCTGAGGCCGTCGGTGATGAGGTCGTCTATGAAGACGAAGAGCCTTATATCGAAGAAGAACGTCCGAGCCTATTGGCGCGCGTGCCTGGCCTTGTGAAACGGCCCGAACCAATGCCTGAGGAGATGCCAGAACCTGAGCTCGTCGAGGCCACTCCGGTGGCACATGTCGAGGCCCTGCCGGGTGAAGATCGCATCAAAGAAAAGATCGCGGATGTGGTGAAATCCCGCCTGCGCAATCGCCAGCCGGTCTATGCGCAGGATCTGGATATGGCCCGTCAGGCCGCAGCGCCTGCGCCACAGCAAGAGCAAGTCGTTATGACGCCAGCGGCTGAGGCTGGCTTCCGTGCAGAGCCTCCGCTGACTGCGAAAGCGATGGTTCCGCCAGAGCCAACGTTGGACATCCCAATGGCACCGGTTGAAGAGGAGCCGCTGGTTGAAGAGATCGAACCCGCCGTGCCGCATATCCCTGTGCAACGTACAGCGCCGCAGGTTCCGGTTAGCGAACCAAAGAAGGTCGTGCAACACACCCGCAAGGCTACGAAACCTTCGGCGCGTGCCAAGGCCGAAGCCCAGCCGCAACTGGCGTTTGAAGACAACGCGCAGGCCTACGAGCTGCCGCCTTTGTCCCTGTTGACCAGCCCTGACACAATCGAGCGTCACCACCTCAGCGACGAAGCGCTCGAGGAAAACGCGCGTATGCTGGAAACCGTTCTGGACGACTATGGCGTCAAGGGTGAGATCGTCTCGGTGCGTCCGGGTCCGGTTGTGACCATGTATGAACTCGAACCCGCGCCGGGTTTGAAAGCGAGCCGTGTGATCGGGTTGGCCGATGACATCGCGCGTTCTATGGCTGCCTTGTCAGCGCGTGTGTCTACCGTGCCAGGACGATCTGTGATCGGGATCGAACTGCCAAACGACAAACGCGAGATGGTGGCGTTCCGCGAGATCCTATCCAGCCGCGAGTATGAAGCAGGCAATCGCAAGCTGCCTCTGGCCTTGGGTAAGGACATCGGCGGCGATCCGGTTGTGGCCAACCTCGCTAAGATGCCTCACCTGCTGATCGCGGGTACGACCGGCTCTGGTAAGTCTGTGGCGATCAACACGATGATCCTGTCGCTGCTTTACAAGCTGACACCGGAAGAATGCCGGATGATCATGATCGATCCAAAGATGCTGGAACTCTCGGTTTATGACGGCATCCCGCATCTTCTGTCCCCCGTTGTGACCGACCCGAAAAAGGCGGTTGTGGCGCTGAAGTGGACCGTGGGCGAGATGGAAGATCGCTATCGCAAGATGTCCAAGATGGGCGTGCGCAATATCGACGGCTATAACAGCCGGGTCGAGGATGCCTTGAAACGCGGCGAGATGTTCGAGCGCACGGTTCAGACGGGCTTTGACGATGAGACCGGCGAGCCGATCTTTGAAACCGAGTCGATCCAGCCGGTGAAGATGCCTTATATCGTGGTTGTCGTGGACGAGATGGCCGACCTGATGATGGTCGCGGGCAAAGAGATCGAAGCCTGCATTCAGCGTCTGGCACAGATGGCGCGAGCCTCGGGTATTCACATCATCATGGCGACCCAGCGTCCGTCGGTGGACGTGATTACGGGGACGATCAAAGCCAACTTCCCGACGCGGATTTCCTTCCAGGTCACGTCGAAAGTCGACAGCCGCACGATCCTGGGCGAGATGGGCGCCGAGCAACTTTTGGGCATGGGCGACATGCTCTACATGGCGGGTGGTGCAAAGATCACCCGTTGCCATGGTCCGTTCGTCAGCGACGAAGAGGTCGAAGAGATTGTGAACCACCTCAAGTCCTTCGGTGAGCCGGAATATGTCGGGGGCGTGGTCGATGGGCCTGCGGAAGAGAAAGCTGACAATATCGATGCGGTGCTAGGCCTTGGTGGCAACACCAACGGTGAAGACGCGCTTTACGATCAGGCGGTGGCCATTGTGATCAAGGATCGCAAATGCTCGACGTCTTATATCCAGCGCAAACTGGCGATCGGCTACAACAAGGCCGCGCGACTGGTCGAGCAGATGGAAGACGAAGGCGTGGTGTCCTCGGCCAACCATGTGGGCAAGCGCGAGATCCTCGTGCCGGAACAGCATTAAGACGGCGGTTTCCTGCCGCAGTCACAGAAACCTGAAAAGGCGCGGGGTGTTCCTCGCGCCTTTCTTGCATAGGTTAGAGATATGAAACGACGCAGCCTACTTATCGCAGCCTCGCTCCTCGCGGCGCTTCCGCTTGCAACTCTCGCTCAAGACGGCGAGCAACGTGAGCTCTCGCTAGAGGAACTCTCGGCCTATCTGAATGATCTGGGATCGGTGGAAACCAGTTTTACGCAGGTGAACTGGGATAACTCGATTTCGACTGGGCTTTTGTGGCTGAAACGACCTGGCCGTATTCGGCTGGAGTATGATGAACCGGACGCAGGCCTGATGATGGCCTTTGGTGGCAGTCTTGCGATCTTTGACAAAAAGTCCAACCAGCCGCCAGAACGTTATCCGGTGCGGCGCACACCACTGTGGCTGTTGCTGGAACGCAATGTGGATCTGACGGATCAGAAAATGGTCGTCGGCCATGGGTTTGATGGCAACCACACTTACGTGGAGGCCATGGATCCAAAGCGTCCGGAACATGGCTCGATCCAGCTGCGGTTTACCTCAAACCCCACGACCCTCAAGGGATGGGTGACATTTGACGCGCATGGTGGGAACACGATGGTCGCGCTTGATGATTTCAACGAGGACGTTGAAATCGACAATCAGATGTTCAACATCTCGAAAATGATCGACGAGCTGGTGCCTGAGGAAAATCGTTAAGCGCGGCGATAGCGACGGCAGGTGGCCAGCTGACGCTCGTACATATTTGCGCGCGAGGCGACTTCTCCGGCGATGCGTACCAGCCAGTCTTTGTTGCGCCAGGTGCCGCGTTTATAGCCTGTGCGGCCCTCGTGGTAGGCGAGGTACTGGTTGCGCGCGTCATTCAGTGGAATACCAAGGCCAGATTTGGACTTGCTCATGTACCAGCCCATGAAATCCGTGGCGTCGCCGATATCATCCCGTTTCGCGCCCCAGCGACCTGCAGAGCGGCGGTATTCATCCCAAGTGCCATCGACGGCCTGCGCATAGCCGTAAGCGGAACTCGCGCGGCCCATCGGCAAAACACCCAGCACATAGCGATACGGCGTGCGGGCGCGGGATTTGAACTTGCTCTCTTGGTAGATCGTCGCCATCTGCACATGCGCGGGCACGCCCCAGCGGCGCTCTGCATTGCGGAAAGCACGCGCATAATGCGGCCGCTCGTTAATGATGGAACAGGCATTATCCAAATTACGCGGTGCCGTATTGTCACCACGACTGCCGCAAGAGGCGACAACCATCAAAATGATCAGTGCGCGAAAGAATCTGCTCATCGGCCCCTCGCTATGTGTTTTTTGTTTGGAACTAATCTACCAAACCTGTCCCTCATATGGAAACAAAATTGGCGAAAACCCGCGTAACAAAGTGTTGAATTGCAACACATCTGCCCGATTTCCCCCGAGTTCCGCCGGTCTGAAAAGAGACAGTGTGTTTCCGCCTAAAGCGTCCGACCTTTAATTTGAGACATATCCGGCAGCCGTAAAGTAGTTCCAGCACTCTTGTGGCGAGTAGAGATCGCAAATCTCGGACAGAGCATTGAACATGTCAGTGAAGTTGCGCGCACC